>CAZLCS010000020.1:0-85138 GCA_964557955.1 uncultured Syntrophobacteraceae bacterium | reverse complement strand
AGCGAACCTTGGCACGGCTTTCAAAGTGCCGAGCTATCCTTGTCCGGTATGACAATAACTCGGACAACTACCTCGGTTTGATCCAACTGGCCTGCGCTCTACTTTCGTTCCGCAGGCTTTGCGCACTGAAGGAATTCCGAGATAGTTACTAAGATCCTTCGCGTTCATTCGGGATGAAAGAGGATCGGACTCAACCCGTTTGCAGTGTGAGTACATGGAGCAGCCGGAGAGCGTGGGCGCGGGAGACGAGCGATTGCGGGCGCTGCTCGGCTTGAAGCAACGGTTCGAGCAGGCTCGAAAGAAGATCGGCAACGCCGGTTTTACTGCTTGACATCAGGAAAGCACAGGCTTAAGAGGCTTTTCAGTCGCCACACGTACTGTCCGACCGTGCATGAGGCGGAGAATAAGGGAGCGAGCTCCAGGGAACGGTTTCTTATGCTGTATCCCTGGAATGACAAGCAATCCTTTCTGGAAAGGAAAGCGTTGAAGGACAACGAAGACCAACCCCCAAGTCGGAGCGATCTACACACCAGCTGGTGGAAGTTGCGTCCGTGATCGGATGATATAGGGTTCTTCCCTCCTCATCTCCTCGCCCGACCGCTTCTTCCACGACCACACTGTGGTGCAGGCGGAGGGTACGAGGCATTTCGGCTTCTTTTCGGAAACCTTCCGGTGGAGGCCATCCTTTTCCCCTTCCCAGCTCTGTAAAAGACTTCTATTCCGCTGCCGAGGATTGCCGTCTCGAGGCCATTGGCTCGACCAAGTCGATGCAGCCCGACACGCTCCGGTGCATTTCACGCGGGTAATGGGGAAACGGTGGCTCATGAGCACGATTCTGTTCCGAAAAGGCTCCAGAGGATCAAGCGCTGAATCCGACAACTTGAATTCCCAGCGGCGGGCGGGCGAGCACGAGCAGCGCTTGATCGATCTTTGCACTTCCCCCATGAAGGACGCCCTCTCTGTGCTCCGAACGACCCCGCGGGGCTTGAGCACCGAGGAAGCCGAGAGCCGCCTCGAGGAATTCGGGCGCAACGAGCTGGCTCAGGCCAAGCGTCCGGGCTTTTTGGCGGACATCGCTCATCGGTGCAAGAGCCCGCTCGTGGTCCAACTCCTGATCATCGGATCGGTTTCCGGCCTCATCGGCGAGCTCAAGTCGGCCGTGATCGTGACGATGATGGTGGTCTTGAGTGTGGGGCTCTCCTACATCCTGGACCGCCGCTCGAACCTGGCTGTCGACGCGCTGGGGAAGCGCGTGCAGTCGCGAACGAGAAGCCTGCGCGACGGAAGGGAGACGGAGGTCAAGATATCCGAAGTCGTGCCGGGCGACGTGGTCCTCCTGAGCGCGGGATCGATCGTGCCGGCCGATTTGCGACTGCTCAGCGCAAAAGATTTTTTCGTGAGCGAGGCGGCGCTCTCCGGGGAGTCCATGGCCGTTGAGAAAAGGGCTGGAGCGGCGCCACCCGGACATCGAACGGCATGGGACCTCCCGAATGCCTGCTTTCTCGGGAGCAGTGTGACCAGCGGCACGGCGCGCGGGGTTGTGGTGAACACCGGGCAGAGGACCCTGTTCGGCTCCATTTCGCAACGGCTGACCGAGCAGCGGGACGAAACGAGCTTCGACAAGGGGGTGCGCTCCTTCACCTGGCTCATGATCCGTTTCATGCTGGTCATGGTGTGCGCGGTGTTTGTGATCGTCGGGATGACCAAGGGCAACTGGGTGGAGGCCCTGCTTTTCGGTCTGTCCATCGCCGTGGGGCTCACGCCCGAAATGCTGCCGATGATCGTGACCGTGAACCTGGCCAAAGGCGCCCTCACAATGGCCAGGAGGAAGGTCATCGTAAAACGGCTCCCGTCGATCCAGGACTTCGGCGCCATGGACGTGCTGTGCACGGACAAGACGGGGACCCTCACGCAGGACCGGGTGATCCTGGAGCGGTACGTGGACATCACGGGCCACGTGAGCGAAGATGTTTTGAGCTACGCCTACCTCAACAGCTACTACCAGACCGGCCTGCGCAACCTGCTCGACCGGGCGGTGCTCGACCATTCGGACCTGGATGCGGAAGGAAACTGCACGCTGGTCGACGAGCTGCCCTTCGACTTCCAGCGTCGCAGGATGTCCGTCGTGGTCGACTACGAAGGTGATCATGTGCTGATCTGCAAAGGGGCGGTCGAGGAGATCTATGCCTGCTGCAGCCGCTACCAGCTCGGTGAGGAAGTGTATCCCCTGATCGACATGCTTCGAGACGATCTGTTCGAGGAGGTCGAACGGCTCAACAAGGACGGCTACCGGGTGCTCGGCATCGCTTACCGGGAATTCCCCCGCGAGAGGACAAACTACACGGTGGAGGACGAGCGTGAATTGATCCTCCTGGGCTACATCGCGTTCTTCGACCCGCCCAAGGATTCGGCGGCGGAAGCCTTGAGGCTCCTGGCCGAGACAGGGGTCCGCGTGAAGGTGGTAACCGGAGACAACGGACTGGTCACCGGCAAAGTGTGTCGGGACGTGGGCCTTGCGGTGCGCCGCATCGTTACGGGGGCCGAGCTGTCGTCCATGGCCGGGGATGAA
This sequence comes from uncultured Syntrophobacteraceae bacterium, assembly GCA_964557955.1. Taxonomy (GTDB): domain Bacteria; phylum Desulfobacterota; class Syntrophobacteria; order Syntrophobacterales; family Syntrophobacteraceae; genus JALOOX01. The sequence continues at coordinate 82,569 of CAZLCS010000020.1, read as the reverse complement.
TTTTCCCGCACGGTGCAGGAGGAGGACGTCTTCGTCAAGGTGACCCCGATGCAAAAGGAGCAAATCGTTCGCGAGCTGCGCAGCGCCGGTCGCATAGTGGGATTCATGGGGGACGGCATCAACGACGCACCGGCCCTCAAGGCGGCCGATGTCGGCATTTCCGTGGACTCCGGCGTTGACGTGGCCAAGGAGGCGGCCGACATCGTGCTGCTCGAAAAAAGCCTGCTGGTCCTCAAAGAGGGGATCGTCGAGGGGAGACGGGTCTTTGCGAACATCGTCAAATACATCCGTATGGGAGCGAGCTCCAACTTCGGCAACATGTTCAGCGTGCTGGGGGCGAGCTACCTCTTTCCGTTTCTGCCGATGCTCCCGGTTCAGATCCTGACGAACAACCTCCTGTACGATTTCTCCCAGACCGGCATTCCCACCGACAACGTGGACGAGGAGCAGATCGCGAGGCCGCTCAAGTGGAACATCGACAACGTGAAGCGCTTCATGATCTTCATCGGCCCGGTCAGCTCGGTCTTCGATTATGCGACCTTTGCGCTCATGTGGATCTTCTTCCAGTGCAGCGCCTTCGCCGATCCGGGCGTGGGGCCTGAAGAGGGAGCGGCGCTCGCGAGCCTCTTTCAGACCGGATGGTTCGTGGAGTCGCTGCTGACCCAGACGCTGATCGTCCACATCATCCGAACCCGGCGCATCCCCTTCATCCAGAGTCGCGCCTCGCTGCACCTGACTCTGACGACGCTCGTCATCATGGGCATCGGTGCGTGGCTCCCCTATTCACCGCTTGCGGGGACACTCGGCATGATCCCGTTGCCGCCCGTCTACTGGCTGTGGATCCTGGGCTTTCTCGCTGCTTATGCAGTCTTGACCCACGCAGTCAAAAGCTGGTTTTTCAACCGATATGGAGGTGATTGATCATGGAAAGTCTGCTGGACGCGCTGCAGGAAGGCCGGCTGATCGAGCTGCCCGACGAGAACAAGGATGACGCCCTCCAGTTCCTGGCCCACATCATCGAAGCGATTCCGACGCTCCCGGCGGGGACCGATGTCCTGGGGCTGGTCATGGAGCGGGAGCGCTCGACGAGGACCGCGCTCGGGGGCGGCTGGGCCTGCCCCCATGCCCGGGTGCCGTTTGAGGAAGATCTATTGTGTGTCGTGGGGTGGAGCCCCCAGGGGATCGACTACGGGGCCCCGGACGGCGTTCCCGTGTCGATCATCGTCATGTACCTGGTGCCTGAGAACCAGCGGAACCACTTCCTCCGGGAGGTATCCATCCTGGCCAAGGCGTTGATGAACTATCCCAGCCTTGACCGCCTGGGCTCGGCCACGGAGCTCAAAGAGGTTAGGGATCATCTGCTCGACCTTATCAGCTCGACCAAGGAGACCGCCATTCCCGACGCGCGGGCAAGGATGATCCAGTTGCAGGCGCGGCCGGCCGTGCCCGCACTTCCGGCTCACGACCTGGCCAATCTTCTCCTCGAGCCGGTTACCATTGTCACGGGACCCGGCTTCAAACCCGTTGTGCTCGCGCAGGACCCGCAGCTCGTAGAGCATCTCGATGCGGCCTCGGGCTTGATCGAGAAGCTCGGAGTCGACGGCATGTTTCAAAAGGGCGGATGGCGCATTGTCAAGCGAGGCGAAGTCCTCTACCAGGCAGATCGCGTCGTCTACGACTGCCTGGCGATCCGAGCGGCCGGTGCCAACGCGTCTCCAGTCAAGTGATCGTCGAATTGGTCCCTGAAGCGAGAAATGCCTGGATGTGGCAAAGCCTTCCCCTCTCGGCATGGTTCAATTGATCAAGAGGATGCACGAGGTCGGCATCCTGCCACCGCTTTTTACGATCCTTTGAGTCCACCCAAAGTCTGCCCCGCAGTCCTTCAAAGCAGGCATCCAGTCGGCTGCCGCCCACTGCCGCCTCGGGCTTGATAGAGGTGTAGCCCGCGGTCTCCCGCAGGAGCCTCCTTTCTCATGCCTTCCTGAGGAGCCGCTTGGGCGTGAGGGTGTTGACGCCGATCCAGAATCCCTTCCATCAGACTATGTTCGGCGTGAACCCCTGGCATACGCCAAGGGGCCTCCCTGACTGACAACAAGTCGCGGGTTCAGAAAATCCCTGGCTGTACACCTGGCCATACTTTGCTCAATGCACACTTTGTGTAAGAATACTCGTACCATGCCATGGTGGAATGCTGAGTCATCGCGGGCAGTTCCGGCCGCGATACCTGAACACCCCTCGAATCCGGTGGTCTGCGATGGCTGTTTCGTTGTGAAGGGCTTCCAGTCATCTATCAAAGCAGAGTGATTTGCCCATGGCCCCTCAGCAGGTTACGGACCATTTGCTGGAGCTCTTCGATGCCACGGCAATCGCTCGCTATTGTCGAAGGGAGGACATCCAGCTGCTGGTCCTCTTCGGGTCGCTCGCATCGAAAACGGCGGGATCTCGAAGTGACGTGGATCTGGCTGCCCAGATGCGCTGTGGGTTTCAGGCGGACAAGCTGCGGATCATTTTCGACCTTGAGGAGCTTTTCGATCCCTATCGAGTCGACCTGGTCATCCTCACTCCTTTGACCCCCCCGCTCCTCCTTCATGAGATCTTCTCGAGGGGCATCCCCCTTTACGAGGGTGCAGTCGGCGAGTTTGCCAAAGCCCGTCTCAGAGCGTGGAAGCTCTACCAGGACACCGCACCCCTCACGCGCCTGGAAAAGAGAGCATTGCAGAGCTTTGTGAGGAGGCTCCGCAATGTCTCCTGAAGTGGTGGCTCGCAAGCTGGGCAGGATGTCTCAATACATGGCGGAGTTCCTTCCCTATCGGCAGAGTCCTTATGAGGCCTTCTGGGCCGATCACCACAAGGTCGAACGGCTCATCGAGCTCCTGGTCATGTCGGCCTCGGACATCGCGATCCAGCTTCTCGACAGCCGTGGAGAGCCACCCCCCTCCTCGTATCGGTCGGCATTCCTGCAGGCGGGGAGACGGGCCTGCTGAGTGCCGATCTGAGCCGGAGTCTGGCGCTGGAAGCGGGGCTCCGGAATATCCTGGTGCACGAGTACGAGGAAATCGACTATCGGCTGGTGCGTGGGAGCCTGCCGAGGATCCTGGACGACATGGCCCGCTTCATCGAGGAATGCCTTCCATACGCGGCGTGATTCCGTTGAATGATACAATATCGAGCAGGTGATCGACATTCCGGAAGATCGTTGACATTACACTGCAGCAGGGCTAATAAAGGGCGTCAATCGTTCGACTGAAGTCGAGTGCATCAAGATCCCGTTTCACAAGGCGTGTCGGCAAAACATTGAGGCCACGAAGGTCTGGACGCAGCATCTGCGCTCATGCATCTTCGCGGCTTTTTTTGTTGTCGCTTCCCATGGTTCTTCGGGATGCCCGATGACGGAGGAGAAGTACGGGCAGCTCGGGCGCATGAGACACCTTCATCTGCCGCCACAAATCGACCGTGATCGAGACCCGATTTCTGCTGAACACACAAACGAAAGGAGAGCGCAAATGGTGGGGGGAATGCCGAGGAAATCATGGATTGGAACCGCAGGGCTGTGGATCCTGCTTCTGGCATTTTTGGCCGGAGGATGCGCTGCACCTCAGGGGGTTCGTGAAGCTGAAAAGCCGGCGCCGCCCAGGGGCAGCTACCACCTGGTGGGCGTCGGACCCGGCGACGGAGACCTCATGACTCCGAGGGCCGTAAGTGTTCTCCAAGATGCGGACGTCATCTTTTCCAGTCCCAAGGCTTTGGAGAAGCTGACCCCCTACGTGTCCCTTGAAGGAAAGCAGGTTCTGGACGGCTATGGGCTGCTGTTCCCCTTTTATGGGAAGGACTGCTCGAAGCTCCCGGAAGCGGAGCGCACATGGAGGGGGACGAGCTGCGAGGAGTTTCACCGGAAGCAGGCCGAGTTTGCGTCATTGGTGCGCAGGGCCGTGGCCGACGGGAAGAAGGTGGTGATGGCGAGCGGGGGCGACCCCACCATTTACGGCCCCGGCGTCTGGACGATGCACGAGCTCCAGGACCTGAACCCGACCGTGGTGCCCGGAATGAGCTCCTTTAACGCGGCCAATGCCGCCTTGCAGGTGAGCCTGGGGGAAGTCATCCTCTCTGCCCCCCTGGAGAAGCCGGAGCACAGGGATACCATCGAAAGCCTGGCCGGCCATGAACGGGCCACCATGGTCATCTTTATGCCGCGCGACATGAAGGCCCTCATCAAGAGGCTCGTGAAGGCCTATCCGGGCAGTACCCCTGTTGCGGTCGTTTCCCATGCGGGAGAGGCCGGCAAGGAGAAAGTGGTCACTGGTACGCTGAAAAACATCGGGGTGAAGCTCAAGGAGGCCGACGACTTCCTCTCCCTGGTCTATGTGGGAAAGGCCGTCGGCGATGCGCGGTTCAAACCGCCTGGGAGCAAAAGCCGATCCGCTGGAGGCGAGTCCAAGGGCAAATTTTACCTGGTGGGCGTCGGGCCCGGCGATCCGGACCTCGCGAGTCTCAGGGCGTTGAAGGTCATCGAGCAGGCGGATGTAATCTTCGCCGGCATTCGCATCAGTGAGCGGTTTACCCGTGAGCTCCAGGACAAAAAGGTGATCGATGGCTACGGGAGGCTCTTCCCGTTCTACGGCAAAAAATGCTCCCAGCTCACCGAGGCGGAGAGAGCCCGGGAGCGGATGAGCTGCGAGGAATACCATCAGAAGCAGGCTGAATTCGCCTCATTGGTCAGGGAGGCCGTGGCCAAGGGGCAGACAGTGGCCATGCTGGACAACGGCGATCCGCTCATCTACGGCCCCTGCGCCTGGACCCTCACGGAGCTGCGCGACCTGGAGACAGAAGTCGTCCCGGGGCTCAGCGCCTTCAACGCCGCCAATGCCGCACTCCGTACGGGCGTGACCGAGGGGAAGGATTCCCACTCCGTCCTCCTGGCCTCGGGATGGTCGGTGGACGAAATGGCCGTTCACGGAGCCACCATGGTTCTCTTCACCATGCGCACGGAATTCAGAAAGTTCATCGACGCCCTGTCGAAGCATTACCCGCCCGCCACCCCCGTGGCCATCGTCTCCAGCGCCGGCTACAAGGAAAAGGAGGAGGTGATGCGAGGGACCCTGGGCACCATTCTCGACCAGGTTGGGGAGAGCAGGCTCCCCTTCGAGCACCTCCTTTATGTCGGGGATTTCCTGACCCCTCCATCGAAGGATTCACATCAATAATCCCATGAGATCACTGGAGAAATGAAATGAGTGGAAAGAGAGAGCTGGTGTCGCTTTTCTGTGCCGTGGTCCTGCTTCTGGCGGGATCCCATGCCTTCGCCCACAATCTCTGGCTCAACCCGTCCAATCACTTCCCCAAACCGGGTGAGACCGTGGATATCGGGATCGGATGGGGTCACCAGTACCCGGCGAGCCGCATCCACGAGGAGGTGAAGGAAACCACGGTCGAGGAGATCACGGCCCTGGACCCGGACGGTCAAACGGTGAAGCTCGAGCGGGAAACGGCGGCCCTCTTCAAGATCAAAATCGAGAAGGCCGGAGTCTACCTGGTGACTGCCCGCATCAAGCCGGGGGTTTTCACCATGACGCCCGAGGGAAGGAAATGGGCGACCAAGAAGGAGGTGGAAAACCCCACGAAATGTACGGCCTTTCATATCAGCGCCAAGACGGTGCTGGTGGCGGGGGGAAGCGACAAGAACCTGAGCGGTCTCATGAAACAGCCCCTTGAGCTTGTGCCCCTGACGGACCCTTCGAAGCTCAAAAAGGGATCTGCGCTGCCTGTGAAGGTTCTGTTCGAGGGGAAGCCCCTGGCCGGCCTCCCGGTTAAGGCGACGTTTGCGGGCTACGAGGAAAAGGAGTCCGGCGGGTCCGCCGCTCAAAAACCGGCGGAGAAAGGCGAGGGGACGAAATCCGGAAAGGAGCAAGGGAGCGCTGAAGCCAAATCCGACCAGGGCCACAGGGGAGGCGGCATGCGCTTCCCGGTGGAGACCGTGACCGACGACCAGGGGCAGGCCGTGGTCCCTGTGGACCGCCCGGGTTACTGGCTGATCTCGCTCACTCACAAGCCGCCCTACCCCGACCTTGCAACATGCGATGAGTACATGTACAACTACACCTTCACATTCCAGGTGAAATGAATCCGGAGGGAGATCGAGAGCTCGAATCATGCCTGAGAGCTGCCTGGCACTGCAAAAGACACTGCGCCCTGTAGATGCCGTCATGATCGTGGCCGGCAACGTCGTGGGGGTCGGTATCTTCACGACTACGGGATTCATTGCCGGCGACCTGCCCGACGCACGGATGATCATGGCGGTCTGGCTCATCGGGGGGCTCCTGACCTTTTTGGGAGCCCTCTCCTACGGCGAGCTGGGAGCGGCATTTCCGCGTGCCGGCGGGGACTATGTGTACCTGAGGGAGGCCTATGGGCCGCTGGCAGGATTCCTCGTGGGCTGGGTCGGTTTCTTCATTATCAACCCCGGCTCCATTGCGGCCCTTGCACTGGGCTTCACCGAGTACCTGCTGCCACTGTCCGTTCGGGACCCGGCCGCCCTTTCCCCGGCCGTGTCGAAGTGCATCGCCGTCTTCATCATTCTGCTTTTTACGATCATCAACACGCTGAGCGTCCGGTGGGCCAGCCGGACGCAGAACCTGGTGTGCGGGCTGAGCCTGCTGACCATGGTCCTCCTGGCGTGCGCCGGTTTTCTGTGGGGAACGGGGAGCTGGGACCATTTCGAGATCCGCTCCGAGACCGCCTCCATGGGCGACCTGTTCGGTCCGGCCATGATTTCCGTCTTTTTCACGTACAGCGGCTGGTTCGTTTCCGCATACGTGGCGAGCGAGATGAAGGACCCCCAGAGGACGCTGCCCCTCTCTCTCATTGTCTCCAGCATCCTCGTAACGTTGCTCTATCTGGTCATGAATGCGTTCTATATCTACGCCTTGCCCGTTACGGACATGAAGGGGCTGGTGGACATTGCCAGGCGGGCCTCTGAAGCCCTGCTGGGGACCCGGGTTTCCAACTTTGTCTCCGTCATGATCCTCCTCGCCATCCTCGGGAGTCTCAATTCCGTCATCCTGACCGCCCCGAGGATCTATTACGCCATGGCCGGCGACGGCCTGTTTCCAGGAGCGTTCGCCTCCGTGCATCCCCGGTACCGGACGCCGCATCACTCCATCGTCCTCCAGGCTGTCATTTCGTGCCTGCTGGTCGTGGTCGGCAACTTCTACCAGCTCCTGTCCTATACCGTGTTTTTCATGCTGGTGACCTCCATAGCCACAGCCGCCGGCGTCTTCGTCCTCCGCATGAGGAGACCCTCCATCGAGCGGCCTTACCGGGTGTGGGGATACCCGGTCACGACATTCGTCTTCGTCGCCGCCTATGCCTGGATCGCGGTGAAAATCTTCCTGCACAATCCCCGAAACGCCGTCATCGGGATCCTCATCACGCTGACGGGCATTCCCTTTTTCCTGTTCTGGAAGCGGTCGCCCCAGAAGAATCGGTCTGCAGCTTCGAGCGTGCTCATCCCCTTCTTGATGAGCCTCCTGGCGGCGCCCTCCCTGGCTTGCGCCCACGGCGTGTTTCACCAGGTCACCCAGAAGGAGGCGGTGCTGGTGAGCGCGGAGTATGACGACGGGGAGCCCATGAGCTATGCCGAGGTCAAGATCACCTCGCCCTCGGGGGGCAAAATCGCCCACCAGACGGGGCGCACGGACAGGAACGGCTGCTTCGCCTTCGTTCCCGACTGCGTGGGAGAGTGGAAGGTCACCATCGACGGAGGGATGGGCCACATGGTCGAAGCGGCCGTCACGGTCAGCGAAGCCCTGCTGGTTCAGAAGGAGGAGGGAGCCGGGAGGATTTTTTCCAAATGGCAGGGTACCGCCGTCGGCCTCGGCGTCATCTTCGGCCTCGCCGGCTCCATGTATGGTCTGCGGATGCACAGGCTGCGGCACGCGTCGCCTCAGACCGAACGCCTCCCTGGATGACTGAATTTGTCGTCAGGCATTTCTTCGGTTTGAAATCGCTCGCACCGCGTGAAGAAGGAAAGCCATGAAGGCCTCGAATCCCGGTCGAACTGGAAGGGAGGCTTTTTTTTTCGGGGAACAGCATGACGCATCGGCTCAAAGGAATCGCGAAAACCCTATCCCGTCATTTCGGCCTCTGTCTGCTCGGAGCTTTTTGGATCTCCCTGCTCGCCGGCTGTTCAGGATCGGAGGACGGGGCTCAACCCGGCATGCGAAAGAGCGTCGTCAATGCGCCCATGGAGCTCAATCTCCCCGGGGGAGACTGGGGCCTTCCGACCCCCTACTCTTTTTATCCCAGGGGGCCCGGCTATGTGCACCTCACACTCATCTACGACACCCTCACCTGGAAGGACGAGAAAGGGACCATACCCTGGCTGGCAGAGCGATGGGAAGCATCGGCGGACGGACTCACCTGGGTCTTTCACCTGCGCCGGAACGTCCTGTGGCATGACGGGGCCGCTCTCACCGCCCGCGACGTCCGGTTCACTTTCGAGTATTTGGAACGGCATCCCGTGGAATGGTTCCCCGTGGGGCGCATCCAAAGGGTCGAGACCCCGGACGACGCCACGGTGCTCTTCCACCTGACAGCCCCATACGCCCCGTTCATCAGCCGCATCGCAGGCAATATCGTTATATTTCCCGAGCACATCTGGAAGGATGTCTCAAACCCGCGGGGAGCCCCTTCCCTCGAACTGGCCGTCGGCAGCGGTCCCTACCGAATCCTCCGCTACGACAAGGCGCAGGGGGCCTATGAGTACGAAGCGAACCCGGACTTCTTCCTGGGACCACCGCGGGTTTCCAGGATCCGTTTCGTCCCCGCACCCGACGTGGTGGCGGCCCTGGAGGTGGGGGCCGTCGACCAGGCCACCATCCCGGCTTCCCTCCTCACCCGTTTCAAGGAGCAGAGCAGATTCCAGGTCATGATCGGACCATCCTTCTGGGTGCTGAACCTTCAGATGAACCGGAACCGTTTTCCGTTTTCGGAGGCTGCCGCCCGCCACGCCCTCGCCCACGCCATCGACCGGCATGCCCTCATCGAGCGCGCGGTGCCGGGAGGACTGGACGGCGCGAAGCCCGCCAACCCAGGTTTTATTCCTCCGGACTCTTCGTGGGCGCACCCGTCCCTGGAAGACACGTATCCCTTCGACCCATCCCGGTCCAGGACACTCCTGCAGTCGATCGGGGTAACCGGGCCGGAAGGAAGCCCCGCCGCCGTGGCGCCCGATGGGACCCCCATGAACCTCACCTTTCTCACAAACCAGCTCTATATGAGGGAGGCTGAAATGATCAAGGGATGGCTGGGTGACATCGGCCTGTCCCTGGAAATCAGGAGCCTGGATATGAAAGCGTTGGATTCCACGGTGTACGAAGGACACTACGACCTGGCCCTGTCGGGCCATGGGGGACTGGGTGGCGATCCCTCCGCTATCATGGGCTTCGGCGCTCTTAATGAGGGCGCCTGGTCGGCGCAGGCTCCCTCAGCCCCCGAATTCGTTCAGGCCGCCGAGAAGATGCAGCGGACGAACAACCCCTCTGAACGGATGAAGCTTTCCCAAACGATGCAGGAGCAATACGCCCGGGAGCTTCCGACGCTCCCCCTCTACTACACCACCTCCATCATCGCCTACAGGCCCGACGTCTTCCGGAGCTGGTTCTTCACCGCCGAAGGCGGCATTGCCATCGGGGTCCCTTTGGTGCACAACAAGGTGGTCTTCATCAGGGGAGAGTGATCGTTGGTCCGGTATCTGTGCAGACGCGTCCTGGCATACGGGACGGTCCTCCTGGTGGCGCTTTCCCTGAATTTCCTCCTGCCCCGGCTGGTCCCCGGGAATCCCATCCAGGAGCTCACGAGCGGCATCGGCAGTGTTGCCGTGGCCCTGGATCCCGAGGCCATGGCGGTGATCAGCCGCTACTACGGTCTCGACCGGCCGTTGCAGGAGCAATTCCGTGATTACCTCGCAGGGATGCTGAACGGGGACCTGGGTTATTCCATTCAATACCGCACAGCGGTTTCGGAGCTGGTTCGGAAACGCTTTCCCTGGACACTCTTCCTGACCCTGACCGCTTTATGCCTGAGCTTCGGGGCGGCGATCTTCCTCGGAACGAGCCGAGGGGCGCAGGCCGGAGCCCATTGGTCCGTGCTCGTGCCTGCCGTGGTCCTGGAGAGCATCCCCCCTTTTGTGCTGGGAAGTCTGCTCATGGTGCTCCTGAGCGTTCACACCCGCATCTTCCCCCTGGGCGGCGGGTACACCCCCTTCTCGGAATTCACCGGGGGGAGACAGCTCCTGGACCTCCTGCATCATGCAGCGCTGCCGGTGCTTGTCCTCGCGGCTTCGAGCTTCTTTTCATTCTACCTGACGGTGCGGAGCTCCACATCTCTGGTCAAGAATGAGCCTTACGTGATCATGGCGGCCCTGAAGGGGTTGCCGGAGCGGACCATCCGCTACCGCTATGTGCTGAGGACGGCCCTGCTTCCCGTGGTGGCCTTCTTCGGCATGAGGCTGGCTTATTCAGCGGGAGGCGCCATCCTGGTCGAGGTGGTCTTCGCCTATCCCGGCATCGGACGCCTGACCTACGAGGCTGTCCTGGCACACGATTATGCACTGCTCCAGGGGTGCTTTATGACCTTCACGCTCTGGGTGCTGAGCATCAATTTCCTCGCAGACTGCCTCTATGTGAGCCTGGACCCGAGGGTGAAGGAGGCCTGATCCGATGAGCCTTGTGAAGGGACTTTGCATCGCTCTTTGGAGCCAGCCGCTGGGAAAGGCCGGGGTGGCGGGGCTCAGCCTGCTGGCTGTCCTGGGTTTGGCGAGCCTCCGGTGGACGCCCTATCAGCCTGACGCCCTGGCAGGACCGACACTGGCTCCGCCCAGCCAAGCCCATCTTCTGGGAACCAACGGCCTGGGTCAGGACATTCTGAGCCAGGTCCTCGCAGGCTGCCGAACTTCTCTCATCGTGGCGATCTCGGTGGGCATTTCGAGCACAACCCTGGGTTTCATAGTAGGCGCGGCGGCCGGGTTCTACCCGAAGCGGCTTGGGCTTCTGCTCATGCGCGCAGTGGACGGGCTCATGGCCATTCCCAGGCTTCCCCTCATCATCCTGCTGGCTGTCTTCCTGAGACCCCGCCTGGTGAACGTCATCGTCGTGCTGATCTTCCTTTCTTGGCCCGGCATCGCCCGGATCTTTCGCGCCCAGGTGCTCTCCATCCGCGAGCGGGATTACATGCGGTTCGTCCGGTTCTCGGGCGGAGGCTTCGCCCACGTCGTGGGGCGTCACCTTTGGAAAGAACTGCTGCCGCTTCTTCTGGCCAAGATAACCGCAACGGCCGCTCATGCGGTCCTGGTCGAAGCCGGTCTGAGCTTTCTCGGTCTCGGAGACCCGACCCTGAAGACCTGGGGGAGCATGATTCGGAGCGGGCTGGACTATCCGGGTCTCCTCTGGACCCCGGCCTGGAGCTGGTGGCTGCTTCCGCCGTCCTGCATGGTTAGCCTGACGGTCCTCTCCTTCGCCCTCATCGGCTACGGGCTGGATGACGCGCTGCAACAGGAGGCCCGTGGTTGATGCTCCAGGTTCACGGTCTCATCCTCTATGCACCGAGGCGGCGCATCTATCCGCTCTGGAAGGTTGACCTGCAGGTCCGACGGGGTGAACGGATCGCCATCGTCGGGGAATCAGGGGGCGGGAAGACCAGCCTCGCGTGGTGCCTGGTGGGCTACCCGGTTCCCGGCCAGAGTGTGACGGCGGGAAACGTTGTGTTTGAGGGCACAAGTCTCTTGGACCTCCCGCGCGAGCAGCTGGCAGACCTCTCCTACCGGCGCATGGCCCTGGTTCCCCAGAACGTCCAGGACAGCTTTCACCCGACTCAACCGCTCTGGAAATCCGCTCGGGAGATCCTCCAGAAGGAGGTGCAGCGCCGGATTCCCAGGGAGGCAGTCCTGGAGCGAGTCGGCCCCCTCGGCTCCCAGCTGGGGCTGGCAGGGTCCCTCTGGGATGGGCGACCTCATGAGCTGTCGGGCGGTCAGAAGCAGCGGATGGGGCTGGTCCTGGCCGTATTGAATGGACCCCGGTTGCTCGTCCTGGATGAGCCGACCCATGCCCTGGACGAGCTGACCCGCTCCGAATTCCTCGTCTTCCTGGACCAATGGAGATCGGAGCAGGGGGCCGGCATCGTGCTGTGCAGCCATGATCTGGGGCTGGCTGCATCCTGGGCGGACCGCATCCTGGTGCTCTATCGAGGACGCAAGGTGGAGGAACTCCCCGCATCTCGGGTGCACCAACCCGCACACCCTTACTCCCGGGACCTCATGAACGCCGCCATCCGGTTGTGTGATGCACCCGGAAGCCGTTCGGCCGCAGCGGGGCAGGCACTTCCTCTGGAGCATCCCCCCGAGGGCTGCGGCTATCTCGACCGCTGCCTCCATGCCGAAGAGCGCTGCGCTCAGGAATCGCCCCCATCTGTGCAGGTGGGAGAACAGAATGTCCTGTGTCATCTCGCGGTGGACGTGCAGGTGACCTCCAACCTTCAAAAGTGAACCCAGACGAAAGGAGCCGAAAAATGTCGACTGAATTCCCAAAAGACTTGCAGGATGCCATCCGTTTTCATGGCCACGTATGCCCCGGACTGGTCATGGGGTACAGGGCGGCCAAGGCTGCCCAGACCTTTCTCCAGGTCGATCGCCCCGAAGACGAGGAGCTCGTGGCCATCGCCGAATCGGACGGATGCGGAGTGGATGCGATTCAGTCCCTCCTGGGCTGCACACTGGGCAAGGGGAACCTTATCTACCGGGACCACGGCAAACAGGCCTACACCGTCTTCTGCCGCAAGAAGGAACGGGCTGTGCGGGTGGCGGCCAGGCCCGGGATTTTCGATCGCACACCCGAGCAGGAGCTGGCCTTCCACAAGGTCATGGGTGGCGCGGCAAACGATGAGGAGACGGCCGTCTTCCGCGCCTTTCAAAAGGAGCGGGTGGATCATCTCCTGGAGGCGGACGCCGAGGACATCTTCACCATGACCGAGGTGAGAGCGGAGGTCCCGGAAAAGGCGCGCATCTTCAAATCGGTCACCTGCGAATACTGCGGCGAGGCCGTCATGGAGCCCAGAGCCAGGATTCGGGAGGGGAAGGTGGCCTGCCTCGACTGCTGTGAAAAATACAGCCGGGGATGGTGATGCAGTCGGAAGGCCGGGCTGACGGCAACGCCTGCAGCCATCGCCCCACTTCCCATGCACAGGTGCAGGGCCCCCTCCTCGAGGTCAGGGCATTGCACAAGGGGTACCTGTCGAGGGGGAGGCGGACGCCGGTCCTGGAGGGAACGGACCTGACCCTCCGGAAAGGGGAAGTGGTGGCCCTAGTGGGATCCTCGGGGGCGGGGAAGACGACCCTCCTCCTGGTCCTGGCCCGTCTGCTCGAAGCCGATTCGGGTGAGGCCGTCTTTGGGGGAACGGTCCTTCCACTCCGCGAGACATGCCGGGGACGCGAGCGCATGTCCCTGGTCTTCCAGGACCCGTACTCGGCCCTCGCCCCGTACCTCACCGTGCGCCGTATCGTGGCCGAGCCCCTTCGGATTCGAAAACGCGGAGCCGCCGATGAGGCCTTGATCTGCAGGGCCCTTTCGACAGTGCACCTGGCTCCGCCGGAGGTCTTCCTGGACCGATACCCTGCCCAGCTCTCGGGAGGACAGCGGCAGAGAGTCGCCATGGCGAGAGCCCTCGTCACGGGACCCGAGCTTCTCCTTGCCGACGAGCCCACGTCCATGCTGGATGCGTCGGCCGGCGTCGGAATCCTCAACCTGTTCCGGGAGCTCTCCCTCGAGGGGATGACCATCCTCCTGAGCATCCACGACCTGGCCACCGCCTGCTACGTGGCCGACCGAATCCTGGTCCTTTCGGACGGCGCCGTCGTGGAGGAAGGGAGGCCTTCGGAGCTCATCGTCAACGCCCGCCACGACCTCACTCAACGGCTCATCGCCGCAGCGCGGATGCGCAGCGTGCCCCCTCACGAGCTGTCCGGCGGTGCGGGGCTGGACCCCGCCTCGCCGACTGGCTCTCGCCGCTGAGTCAGCAAGCCCCGCAAGAATTCTGACTCGTCCTTATCGCTCCCTGGTGAGCTCCAAGCGCTGCAGGATGTTGCACCCCGGGCCGGCCAGATCCGCGGGGGATTCGCCGGAAGCCAGCGTCACTTCTTTCAGGGGACGGATGAACTGCTCCGGCCTGTCCAGCTGAGACAGAAGCCAGAGGTTTAGCTTGAGCCGGTACTCCCAGGGGAATCCCTGCTTGCTGTCGATGCCGCTCAGCTTCTGAACGTCCTGAAAGCTGAAGGAGAGAACGCGCCCTTGCCACTGGTCGGCCATGCTGTTCCAGCGAAAAAAGATGCCCGCAATGTCCTTGTACTCATCTTTCAGAGTCGCCCTGGCCGCTTCGTTCATGTGGGTGACGGCATACCCGCCTTTACCGGGCGTGGTGTTGAGGAGCACCAGGAATGCGTCATCCTTGCACCACGGAGGTATCGAATAGACGAAGTACTTGTCCGACGGAGCCTGCAGGGGAAAGTGCTTATCGAGGTAATTCACCAGGAAATAGCCGGAGGTGACGCCGGGGCAGTAGTGATCGTGAAACAACATGGCGTTGATCAGTCCGCCCGGCGCACCATGGGGCTTTGCATTGGCGATGGTGGCGATGGCGAATTCCCTCCCGCCGAAGACCTTCTCCGTCATCTTTCGGTCCCATGCCGCCGCGTCGGCCAGGATATTCTCGGCCTTCACATTTTCGAGAGCGATGCGACTGAACAGGTTCCCGGGCGGCACCTTACGCAACCCGGAGAGCAGTTCTTTCGAGGGCCTTCCCGCTAAAGAGCTCATGAGGGGAGCAATGGCCGCAGCATCCACTTCCAGGAAAACCCCATTTCCGGAAGTCGTTTCGTAAAAGAAAAACCAGAGATTGGATGTCCGGGACGAGTGGACGTTCAGGAGAGTCCCTTTGCCCGGAAGAGCCCCGCGCCAGCCGTGCAGGCTGTCGAGACACGGCATGGTACCGCTCCCGTTGACCTCCACATATCCCGCGTTGGTGAGCACCAGCCCGTCCCTCAGCCTCGCCTCACTTTTCCCCAGACGTTGATTCGCTTCACTCCGCGCGTACCCCGCAAGCCCCGTCCAGAATCCGTAGTGATCCAGTTCCACCTCCCCGGCCGCCGGAGCGCACAGGAAACCAACCAGCACAAAGCCCGAAATCAATGAAAGCCATCGTCTCTTCATGGAGAACCTTTCGTTTTCGGCATGGAAAACAGGGGCCGGAGTCCCCGTGAGGCTTCCGATGGGGCTGCATCGTCTTTCTCATGGTAATTGGGGAGATCCGGCCAGCTGTATATCAGGTCATTCCTGTGGGAAGGCTCACATCATTCCTTCCAAAGGCCCAGCTCTTTCAGGGGGTCGGTGCCGGGGCGTGCCCATTCGGTGGGCGCCGTTCCGTACGGAAGCTCAAAGCTTCTGATCTCGGTAATGAAAAGCTCCGGCTGGTTGAGGTAATCCAGGAACCACAGGTCCATGGCCAACCTTGAATCCCAGCCATATCCGACGCTGGTGTCGAAACCGCTCATGGCCGTCACAGTGCTGAAGCTGAAGGTCAGCACAATCCCCTCATAAAGCTTGCTCGTGCCGTTGTAGCGGAAAAAGATGCCGGCAATATCCTTGGCCTCGTCCTTGATATTGGCCTTGTCGTCGGTGTTGAGGTAGTAGACGGCATAGCCCGACTTCCCGGGGGTGGTGTTCAGGAGAATCTGCAGGGCGTCGTCCTTGCACCAGGGAGGAATGGAAAGCACGAAATACTTGTCATCCGCCGAGTAGAGTGGAAAGAACTTCTCCAGATAGTTGGCCAGCAGATAACCGGAGGTCACCCCAGGGCAGTAATGATCATGGAATTGAATGGATTTCAGGAGATCATAGGGTGTCCCGTGCGCCACCCCATTGGCGATGGTGACGATGGCGAACTCGCGGCCCCCGAAGACCTTCGCCTTCACCTTGGCATTCCAGGCAGCCTTCGCATCTTCACTGGCCAGAAGGTTTTCAGCCAGGACGTTCTCCTTCACCAACCGGCTGAAGAGCTCATCCTTCGGGAAGGACTTGACGAAAGTGCGGATCTGATTCGGGAAGAAGTAGTCGATCCATCCCGTGAGCCAATGGATGGTGGACGCATTCAATTCGCAATAGACTCCGTCCCCCGTCCTGCCATTGTACAGGAAGAACCATAGAGCCGAGCTTCGGGCGCTGTGGACTTCAAGCAGATTGCCCTTGCCGGCCATAGCTCCATTCCACTGGCGGAGCCCCTCCAGGCTTCCCTCGGTGGTGAGGCCATTGACCACGGCGTACCCGGCATTGGTGAGGGCCACGGCATCCTGAGCCACGGGAGAGCCGATGAGGGCTTTGGCTTCGCCCACCGCTCGCGCCGCCAGGGCATTCCAAAGGACGTAACGATTGTCTTCGTTCTGCTTGGGAGCGGCCATGGCGCTGGAACAGGCGCTAAGCAGGACAATACACAGCATCAATGCAGCGAGAGTTTTACAGCGACCTTTCATACGAAATCCTTTCTCTGTTCATGTTCATCTTCACAGCTCTGTCATGATTCTCCATAAGCGAGGCCGATGCTTTGAGCGCACTTAGGCTTGATACGGGCACGTTTGAGCCTGCTGGATACTGCCGCGGTGTTCCTTTTCCTTCGAATGGGGCGGACGGCGCGAGGGGGCGCCCGGGGGCGCATGACTCGGAGCGCATCTATCGACATCATGAGTAGATCGCCTCCTGCATAATGAAAAAGCCAGGGAGCACCAGCAGCTCATGTGAGCGGCCGAAGCCTCCCTGGCTTCATTGTTCGCAAGACTCAGGCAGCAGCAGCCTTGTCATTCTGCCTGAATAAAGGCTTGTTTTAGCTCCACCGCCTCAGGGGGGCATTCCCCTTCCCACAAGACTACCGGGATAACCGGATTGCCAGACCTTTACGCAGGGCAAGTTGTTCTCGCGACCTGCTCCGAATCCGTTCGGCAAGGAAGCAGGGCTTCTGTCCCCGAGCTTGATCCCCAGAGCCCTAAACCGACGAAGGCTGCCCGGAGAGGCCCCTATCGGCTGTAGAGCTTCTCCAAAGGGTCCTTTCCGTCTGGAAACATGGCGCCGAAGGGTTCGAACCGGTCCATATCCACGGCCGAACAGAAGCGCATTCCCTTTTTGCCGCCCACCACCATGAGGGGGGCGGCCCGCTCCACATCCAGGGCTCCGTCGGCATCCAGCACATCGTCAGACACCTCTAGCCTCAGCACCTTCCCTATGACCAGAACGTAGTTGGGCTCTTCGACCTCCTTGTGCAAGACGCATTCGAGCCAGGCGTAGCATTCGGCAATCCCGGGCGCGCGGATCTCGACAGAAGGCTTTTCCATCAACCCCGCCAGATCGAATTCGTCCGCTTCAGGCGGGGTGTGCCTTGCCGTCGGGATCACCTTGTCCGCCATGCCAGTGCCCGCGAAGTTCACGACAAACTCGCGTGTTTCCCGTATGTTCCTGAGGGTATCCCGTTTGAAGGCCGACGCAAGACAAATGAGGTCCAGCGGCCGGAGAACGGGCATGATGCAGGAATAGGGAGCGATATTGCGGATTCCGTCCGAGCCCAGAGTTGAGATGAAGGCCACGGGCAGAGGGAAGAACTCCTCCCGCTTGAAGGGCTTGAAAATCATGTTCAGCTCACTCCTTTACAACGTGCGGCTTGATGTCCAGGATGGGGGTGCCGTCCAGAGTGTCCACCCCCCTCACACGGATGGACGTCTGCTGCACGTCGAGCACCTCGAAGACCGAAAGACCGATGGGATTGGGCCTTCGCGGCGAGCAGATGCTGAAGACCCCCACCCTCTCCCCCTGTCGGTGGGGAGGAGTCTGCACGAGCATCGAGGGATCGAAGGGCGGCGATTCGTGGAAATGGAAGATGACCACGATCCGCTGGCCGGGCTCGATATCTTTCAGGCCCTCCTGGTATTGAGCGTCGATCTCGAGCACACCTTCCAGGTCGGAGACCGTCCAGTGCCGGGGGACCTCCCGTGCGTCGGTGCGCACGTAGCCGATGGGTTTGAGCTTCACTTCCAAATCTTTCAACCTCCTGCACATTCAGGCTTGAGGCGACGGGCAGCAAGCAACCATCCAGCAGGACAGAACACAAATCGTCATCCCCGCGCACTCCCTGTGAAAAGCCGGGCATAACGTCACCCCCGCGTCTTTGTGGCGGGGGGCCAGGGTCTTCAAAAAGCCTGGATTACCGCCAGAAACATGCGGGAATGACGAGCTGCTTGTTCCGATGGATGTTGTGCTCATGTCCGACGGCTGAATTTCAGAAGTCCATGGAAACCTTCACCAGGGCGGTAAAAGGGGCCCCCACAAAATAGCTGGTGCTGCCCGCCCTCGTATCGTCGCTCGAGTTGATGCCCGCCACATATTCCCTGTCAAAGAGGTTGTACATTTCCAGCGAAACCCTCACCGCATTCAAATGCGGAATGTTCTTGTGCGTATAGCTCAGCATGAGGTCCGCCAGGAAATGATCTCCGATCCTCTCATGGTGCTCGGCGTCGCCGAATCGCTCGCCTGTATACCGCACCATGGGGACCACTTCAAAACCCCGGTACTTGAAGGCCAGTCCGGCTTTCACGAACCACTCCGGGGTGTCCGTGACCTGTTTGCCCTCGGTGTCCAGGGTGTTTCCCGCGAAAGTCAGGTCGTCATCCAGGGTCAGACTGACGTAGGTCGGATTGATGAAAGCCGTGAGATAATCATTGATATAGAAATTGGTCTCCATTTCAAACCCAATCCCGGTCGCATCTCCCACGTTCTGCTGATAGTTCAGATTGACCCTCGGATCGAAGACATTCACGAGGAGGTTCTTGTTGATGGAATAGAAAAAGGTCGGCATCACCTCAAACCACTCTTTTCTGTACCTTGCTCCCAGCTCAAAGTTGTCTGAGATCTCCATGTCACGAGTGTTGAACAGGTCGTCCAGCGTGACACCTGCCGCCAGGAACCTGGCTCGGTTCTGGCTGTAGAGGTTGATGAGCGGGACATAAGAATAGGGCCTGATCTGGGTTCGGCCGTAACTGGCATAAATCTGAAAATTGTCGGACCAGTTGTAGGCGACTCCAACCGTCGGGAGAAACTCCTCGTAAGTCTTTTCGTCCCGGTCCAGGTCCGATGCCCTGACAAGCTCGAAAGTCGGCGCCTGGGAGACGTACCCCTTGGTGGCGGGGTCGTTGTAGTAGAAATACTTGAGACCTGCCTGCCAGTCAAAGTTGGAAACCTTTCCGGCAAACCGGATATAAGGGCTGTGAAGCCAGCCCTTATCCTCGTTTTCCGTGAAGATCCCGAAACCCCGGAATGCCAGGGAGCCCGGCAGAAAGTTTTTGGTGGTGATGTTCATGTCGACGGATTCGAACCAGTAGCCCAGGCTGGCATTCATCCAGTCAAAATCCAGGGTCGCCTCCGAGATCATGCCATATCGCTCGATATCGCGGAGCCTCTCCGTAACCAGTCCGCCCTGCGAAGTGGAGCCATTGAAGATGGAGGAATCCTCGTTGGAGTAATAGGGCTTGAAGCTCAGTCTGAATTTGTCGGTGACCCTCACCGGCAGCACGGCAAGGACATCGTAATTGGTGAGGTCGGTCTGGTTGTACAGGTAGTAGTCGATATCGCGGGCACGGACACCCGTCAGCCGGTTGTTGTAATCCTTTGAATAGTTGGCATCGAGCTGCCGGACCTGGGCGTAAGTGAGCGGTCGGTAAAGGTCCTGCTTCTGGTCGTTGAAGTTGAACCAGAGCTTGATGTCATCCTGGTCCGGAATCGGCTGGCTTAACATGAAATTGAGGTTCTTCCGGGGACCGAGGTCTCCTGGGCCTTTCCACTTGTCGGCCTCGGTGTAGGACGATGAGAGGGAAAGCTTGGTACCGGTGCACGGAAGCGACCCCGAGTCCACCCTCAGGAACGTGCGGCTGTAGTCGAAGGAGCCGAAGGCCTGGCTGAAGTCGATGCCGAGCTCCTGCCTGGGCCAGAGAGGCCTGAGCTCGATAGCGCCACCCCGTGATCCCACGCCGGTGCCCAGATCGGCGGGCGTGCCCCCCTTGTAAACCGCTATGCCCTGGAAATTCTCGGTGTCGTAAAGATAGTCCCTCGGTCCAATGGGGTTTCCACCCCAGTTGGGGACCCCTTCCACTGTCATGGCGCCCAGGCTGGACCGGATGCCCCGGAAGCGCACGCTCTTCTGCTCGGCTGCCAGTCCATAGGGGTCCGGGCTCTCCACGTTGATCCCGGGAAGGATGTTGATGGCTTCGTAGACGCTCACCTCAGCCTTGCTGCCCTGGGCCTCGATCCCCTTGCGCGTCACTTCTTTCCCTGTATACACCGTTTCATCGGTCTGCTTGGTCGGCGTGACCAGCCTCTCCCCGGTCACCACCATCTCCTCGAGGCTGGCCTCATTCCCCTGAGCCCACGCATGCGTGCTCATCCACAGACAGAAGAAACCCGCCAACAACAATCCAGCAACAGATGTCCGCTTCATTCCATGCCCCCACCGGTCAACGATCAGCAGCTCGTCCAGCCATGCGGCCCGAAACCCTGCACGGGTCGGCCTGTCCCTCATGATGTCCCGGCCCATCGTCTTTTGGGGGCGATCGCGCCCTGCATGAAAAAGGGAAGTCCCGCATGACGGTCGACGACTCCTGCCCTCGGAAACAAAAAAGCCGGAAAAAGGACTTCGCTCTCCAAAGCAAGCGAAGCCTTCCCGGCTCCATTGGGCGGTACGACGACCAGGGTGCGGTCGTTAGAGATGCTCAGCGCATCAGGTCCGGCCAGAATCTTGATAATTGACCTGTAAATTCACTTCCACGGCTTCATGCCGCATCATCTTAAGTTCCCGAATACATACTGCCAACCAATGCCGGTTGTCAAGGGCAATCCGGTACGAAATCCCAGAACCTGTTGCCTTCACGGCCTGCAAAGACCTTCCTGCGGCCTTATGACAGCTGCGGTATGAAGAGGGCCCTTTCACGGAACGGGACGCTGACGAGATCGACTCCGTAAAGAGACTTGAGAAAATCCATATCCCACGGGTTTAGACCGTCATCCGCCGCCAAGGCGCGTCCATCCTTCAGGAAAAGGAAATGGTCACCATAAAGGAACGCGAGGTTAGGATCGTGAAGGACGGCCACCACGGTGAGATCCCTGGCAACCAGGCTCCTGAGCAGGGCGAGCAGCCGGGCCTGGTTGATGAAGTCGAGGTGGGAGGTGGGCTCGTCCAGGAGGACAATCCTGGACTCCTGGGCGAGGACCCGGGCGATCATGACCATCTGCTGCTCGCCGCCTGAAAGCTCGGTGTACGCCCGATCCCTGAGATGCAGCATCCCTACCCGCTCCAGTGCCTCTCGTACGGCGATCCGATCCTTTTCGCCCGGAACCAGGGCCACATGACTTGCACGGCCCGTCAGCACCACGTCCTCGACGGCAAACGGGAACACGGACCGGTGCTGCTGGGGCAGATAGCCGACGATGCCGGCCCGCCTCCGGGCGCTCATCCTGTGCCCGTCCTCCCCGAAGTACTCTACCCTTCCTTTCCTGCAGTGGGTGATTTCCGCCATGATCCGCAGAAGAGTCGATTTGCCGCTCCCGTTTCGACCGAGAAGGACCGAGAAAGACCCGGCGGGGACCTCCAGGCTGACATCGTCCAGCACGGTGCGGCCATCGTAGCGGAAAGCGACGTTCTCGATGCGAATGGCAATATTCAGATCTCCCATCCGACCCTCGCCCGTTTGAGAAGGTAGATGAAAAACGGCCCTCCGAGCAGGGTCGTGAAAACGCCGACGGGTAGCTCAAAAGAAGTCAGACTCCTCGAACAGTCGTCGACCAGCAGCAGGAATGTCCCCCCGAAGGCGAAGCCGGCGGGCATGGACCGTGTATTGTCGGGCCCGATCATCATGCGTACCATGTGCGGCACCACGAGCCCGATGAGACCAATGACTCCGGCCGCAGCCACTGAAGCTGATGCCGCCAGAGTGGCGGGCAACAGCACCAGGACCTTCTCACGTTCGGGATTCAAGCCGACGGAGCGGGTCTCTTCGTCCCCCAATGCGAGAACGTTCATGCGCCATCTCATGAGAAAGAGCCAGGCGCAGCTCACAAGGATGAGCGGGGCCGACGAGCGCACTTTCATCCACGAGGCGTTGTGGAGATTCCCCATGGTCCAGTGCACAATGGTCTGCAGCTTGAAAGGATCGGTCAGGAACTGCAGAATGGTGAGGAGCGAGGTGAAGATTCCGGAGACGATCACCCCGGAGAGCACGAGGGAGACGGTGGATACATTTCTGCGAGTGCGGGCCAGAGCATAGCTGAGCCCAACAGCCAGCAGGCCGAAGAGGAATGCGGATGGCTGGAGGGGAAGCCAGGGGCTGGTCAGGGCCAGTGCTGCCCCGAAAGCCCCGCCGGACGAAAGCCCGAGGAGATAGGGGCAGACGAGGGGATTGCGAAAGAGCGCCTGGAGCCCCGTTCCCGCCGCTGCCAGGGCGCCGCCGATGAGAAACGTGAGAAGGAGCCGAGGAAGCCTCACATCCAGGAGAATGGTCCGCACCAGTCGTTCATTGATTCCGGCTTCAGTCGTAAAGCCGAACAGCTTACCCGTCAGCCACGACATCGCCTCTCCGGCAGAAAGGGTCTCGCTGGGACCGACCAGGAGCGAGATGATGAAGACCGGAATCGGCAGCAGGTAGAACAGCCATTGAACTGGAAAGGCTCTGGAGGTTGCGGTTCGACTCATCGCCTTGTTTCTCTGCGCCTCTGCGTCTCTGCGCGAGTTAAGAAACAGAAGATCTCAGCACACCCGGCACAAAAGAACCTGCACTGCCGACCCATTCGCTGCCGGCGCATTACATCACAATCAAAGCAGGTTTTTGAAAGCAGGAAAACCCCTCTTGAAGCGCCATTGGCGAGCACGCCTCTCTGGCCCGGACCGAGGTATCCTCCCCATGAGCGCCATGTCCGTCCGCCAATCGCGGCATCCACGTCAGCGCTCATCCCCGGGGGGTGCAGGAGGCCTGTATTTGTCGCCGTACAGCCGCGAGAACACCTCCTGACGCTCTTTCTCAATGTCCACGCCTGTGAAAATCTCCGGGTGGCACCATTTGGCCACCATTTTAACCCCCAACTGGAATTTCAGGGTCCACAGGTCGCACGGGAACACCCCCGGAAACTCGTGTACGTTGCCACGTTGAACGGCGGTCACCCCTTTCCAGAGCGGAAGCGCCAGAATATCAGCCGGGTCCCTGCGCTCGTCGGCCCACATGACGATGAGCTCGGGGTCCCATTCGATGATCCGCTCGACGCTCACCACCAGGTGCTCCTGATCGATGGTTCCGCAGACGTTGATCCCCCCCGCCATCCTGATCAACTCGTCCACGGTGCTTCCCCGGCCGGAGCTTTCCAGTTCTCCCTGTGCCCACATAAAGTAAACGCGGGGCCGAGTACACGGCTGCCCGACCCTTCTCTGAAGATCGAGAACCTCGTTTTGAGTGTAACGGATGAGCGCATCGGCCCGGTCAGTGGTCCCGGTGAGCTCTCCGAGTGACCGGATTTCCCGATAAATGTCCTCGAAACAACCGATGAACACGCCGAACACCGGAATTCCCCGCTCCTCAATGGAACGGATGGATTCCTCCTGGTGGGCCCAGATGACGACAAGATCCGGGTCGAGTGCCACCACGCGCTCCAGGTTGACAAAATCCCAGCTGCCCGGAGCGGGGAGGCTTTTTCCCGCAATGCGGCGGTCCATGCCGGCATAATGGGGAAAGACCTCTGCCTGGTAAACGTTGGTCGAAATGCCCACGACCCGATCCTGGGCGTCCAGCATGAAAAGGCCGCTCAGAGCGCTCTCGATGAGGCAGACGATGCGACTCGCGGGCTTCTGGAGTGTCACGGTCTTCCCGCGAAAGTCCACAACGCTGACGACCCGTCCCGCATCCGGTTCAGCCCCCTGGACGCCATGCGCCGCTGCGAGGGTCAATCCTGCAAGGATCGCCATCGTCGTCACACAGGAGAACCGTCTCGTAGCTCCATGCATTCCAAAAAATCCCCAGCCCGACAAGCGGTGAGGGATGAGCGCCATCCGTCCGAAGCTTCCAACCTCAAGCCTGGTCTCAACGACGTGGCGGACGGCGCGCATCCTTTTTACCTGACAGAGTATCAGGCGAACCCTGTGATCAAAAAACAAACTTCAAACCGCCCGAGGCCGAAAACCCGGGGTCCCTGAACTGCCAGGGCATGATGAACTTGTTGTTGGTGATGTTGTAGAAGTCGATGTACGCGTCCAGCTTGCGGCTGTCGCTTTTGAGGACGGTCTTCGCGACTTTGGCGTTGAGCAGTTCATAGGAGTCGAACTCGTTGCGGCCGGACCTCGATGTACTGTCGAAGATTTCGCCCGCCACGTGCAGCCAGATGGCGGCGGTGAAATCGTAGGGAAGGAAGAACTGGGCCCCGACGTTCCCCATGTGCTCCGGCACGAACGGGATCTCCGTACCATCCTGGTCGGGATTGTCGTCGTTGTCCACTTTTGAATTGGTGTAGGTGTAATTGGCGAACAACTGCATCCAGGGGCAGAACTGGTATTTCGCCTCCACTTCAACCCCATAGGCGCGTGTCTCACCGGCGTTGACATCCTGGGACTGGGACGGGTCCTGACTCACCACAATCTGGACGATCTGGTCTTCGACCCGGTTGTAAAACCCTCGGACCCCAAAGTACCAGTCTGACGCAGGCTGGAAGTCCATACCCACATCGACGCCCAGCCCGCTCTCCGGCTCGAGGTTCGGGTTGGGGAGCCGGCCGTTCCTTCCCGGGACCCCCAGGTCGTTGGCGCTGATCGTTCCGCCGATGGACATGATCCCGGGAGCTACAAAGCTGGTGCCCACATTGGAATAGAGCGAAAGAACTTTCATCGGGTTGTAGCGCACCCCCGCACTCCACAGGAACTTGTCCCAGGATTTGCCGTCGATGTCGGGAACATTGCCCCCGACGAGATCGTATTCATGCTTAATGTAATTATAACGACCGCCTGCCCGAAAGATCCAGTCTCTCCAGGCCAGCTCCTCCTGCAGGAAGACGCCGCTCTGGTAGGCGACGGCATCGTTGAGGGTGGTTCGGTCCCCCGGGTCGGTGAACGTCTCGTAGTCGGCAACCTGAAAATCGGTCCCGAAGGTGAGCGTTCCTCCACCAAGGTGCTTGAAGGTGAGAGTGACGTCACCCGGGATGATCCATTGATTGACCCCGTTATCCGAAAACAGCTCGAGGTTGGTCGGGAAATTGTCCTCCTCCCACGTCCGGTCGTAGTTCCGGTAGCCGACCTTGGCCTGGAGCGCCACACACTCGTTGAATGCAATGGAATACGCCGCGTTGGCAGTCGTATACTCGTTGTCGAAACCGCGATTGGGCCGCCCCGTGTCTCCGTTGTGCCAGGTGTGGTGCGCAAACAGTGAGAGTTTGTGGTCCTGCGAGTCGCCGAAATAGTAGGTGCCGTGGCCATAGAGCTTCGCCTTGTGATATTCCGGGTCGTCCAGCATGTTCAGCCAGGAAGGGTTGGTTCCGTAATTGGTGTAATCCGAGTATTCGTACTGCCCGCCCACGAAGAAATGCAGCCCGCCGAAACGATTCTGATGATAGACCCGGCCGTTCACGGTATTGTATGATCCGTAATCGGCGGATAGCTTGGTCATGGGAGAGTCGATGCGCTCGCGCAGGATGAAGTTGACCGTCCCGGCGAGGGGCGCCTGGTTGCCGGCAAAGTCCATGAACAGGTAGTTGGGGTACAGAACCGAGGCCGGTCCGCGCTGGATTTCGATCCTTTCGAATGCCCACGGGTCCAGGCTCTGCGGGTCCACAAAGAGATCGATGGGCAGCCCGTCCAGCATGTAGGTGTTGTACTTGTGCCCCAGTCCTCCCACGGAGCCCCAGTTGGCGTCGTTTCGCGAGAGGACGTTCACGAAAGTCCCCGGCTCGAAGGTGAGCAGCTCCGAAACATTGCGCTTGCCGCTCACGTAGAATTCGATCTCGTCCTCGGTGATGACGTCAACCTTCTGAGTGATCTGCTCCTGAGGCTTCATCGACTTCGTCGCCGTTACCACGATGCACCCCAGCTCGTCCGTGTAGGTCTTCATCCTGTCGCCGGGCGGCGACTCGGCCAGAGCCATTGTCGATGCGATCCAAGACATCACAAGTGCGCCAAAAACTCTCCCCCACCTCATCTCTGAAATCTCCTTTCCGTGCTTGCCCACCTGAATTCCCAAGCTAACCCCGCATTGTGCCCTTCTCGTCGGTCCGGCTGCATGGCATTGGAGACGACGAGCCCCTAAGACTCCTGTCAGGGTGGAATCGCTGCATGGCGCCGGGACTCCGTATGCACGAAAAAGGACAGGCCACGAGCGCTCAACCCTTGAGGGTTTGGAAAGCCTTCGTGGCCTGGATTGTGATCTATATCTCAAAATCTCAGCCGACTTGCGGCGGTCGGCTTCGTTCACTCACGGGAGCCTTCATAGCCCCGCTTCAGTCGAATCCCCTATATCATCGAACGATTTATTATTCAAGAACGTCTAGCAGACCCCGAGCCACTGGAAAGCATATGAAGCGAAATGTTTCACGAAATCATCAGCATAAGGCCGCCATAGGGTTCCCCTCAGCAAGGTCTTGACGCAGAGGTCTGAATGGGGTTATCAAGGATGCGATTTCCATCTCACCAACCGACATCATGAAGGTGTCCCCGGCAGCACCGTAAAGCGCTCGGCCCTCTTGGAACATCCGGCTTCGTCCTGGCTGGTGGGCGGAGCTTCGGCTTTCATACCTCATCCGAAAACAAACTCGGGCCGCGAATGACCCGTTGACCGCATGAAGGCGGCGTGCAGTGGGAAGCGTGGCCTTTTCCATATTGACTCTCACAAGGGAGAAACACGCCGATGCAGATCTGGCTCGGCATCGTCATCTCAATCCTCTTTCACGCATTGCTCTTTCAGATTCCCGTCGAGGTTCTCAGCTTCCGTGAGCCACCTTTGCCGGAGCTGCAGCTCGTCCTGGTATCCGAATCCTGTGCGGTGACAGGCGGTGCACCTGTTCAGGCGGCGTCGGCGTCGGAGCCCACCCCGGAGGAGCCTGAGAAACCCGATGAGCCCGAGATGGAGCCCGAGCCCGCCGAACCGCCCAAAGAACCTGTGTTCACACCCAAGCCGCCCCGTGCCGTGAAGCCGCCGAAACCCAAACCGGTCCCGAAGCAAAAGCCGGTCACCCCCCCCACACCTGAAGACCGGCCCCAAACCGCTGAGCCAACCCCCGTTCCCGGTCCGTCCCAGGAAGGACCGGTCAATCCCCAGGTGGCGAAAGCGGGGCCGAGCGGTCCTCCTGGCCCTGTTGAGGCTTCTTTTGGAGCCGGAGACGGCCCGAGGTTCCTGCACAAGGCCATGCCACGCTATCCACGCCTGGCCCGTGAACTGGGCAAGGAGGGCACTGTCCTTTTGCGCCTCACCATTGATGACAGGGGGCGTTTGACCCATGTGGAGGTTCTGCGGGGAGCGGGATCGGGGTTCGACGAGGAAGCGGTGCGCGCAGCCAGGGAATCCAAGTTCAGCCCGGCCCGGATGAACGGCAGAGCCGTGGCCTGCCGGGCCCAGTTGCCTGTTCGATTCGTTTTAAGGAGCAGTGAAAATGATTGATTTCTTCGTCAAAGGCGGGGTGCTCATGTGGCCCATTCTCATCTGTTCGGTTATCGCTCTGGCCATAATCATCGCGAAGGCCATCCAGTTCTGGACGGTGGCCAACCGTCTGGCGAGCTCCGACGACGTCGTTTTCGAGCGCAGACCCCCCGAAGTCGCCCCGATTTTGGCGGGAGTCGACCACGGCCTCGATGAGAAGACGGTCGCTTTTATCGGCTCAAAGCAGGTTCGAAGGCTCGAAAAAGGCCTCGGTATCCTGTCGCTTGTTTCAGTCATAGCCCCTCTGCTGGGCTTCACAGGGACCGTGACCGGCATGATCCAGGCATTCATGACCATTGCGAACCACACGGGAGGCAGGGTCGAACCTTCCATGGTGGCTGGGGGAATCTATGAGGCCCTCATCACCACGGCAAGCGGACTGTTCGTGGCAATCCCGACCCATGTGGCTCTCCACTTTCTCGAGGATCGCCTCGATGCCATCGCCATCCGCATGAAAGATTTGGCCCTCACGGGAATGGAAAGGGTCAGGAATGCAGTTTGAGCGGAGAAAGAGACGCCATTCGCACATCGACATGGCCCCTTTGGTGGATGTGGTCTTCAACCTGCTCCTCTTCTTCGTCATCACTTACAACGTGACCGTGGATTCCGGCATCAGGATTCGGCTGCCGGAATCGCAGACGGCGGAGTCCCAGGTGGTGTCGCCCCTCGTGATCTCCGTGACTTCGGAAGGATCCATCCATGTTGGGGATGACGAGGTGGAGGCCGAAGCCCTCCCCTCCATCGTTCGCGAGAGGCTGGCCGCCGAGAGCGAGACTTCCATCCGCATCAAGGCTGACCAGAAGGCTCATGTGGACATGCTCATCAAGGTGGTGGACGGTGTAAAGCTGGGAGGGTGCACGGCTTTCAGCATCATTGCCGAAAGACAGTCGGAGCAGTCGCGGTGACCGGCCTGCTTTGGAGATTGACGCTCCATTCAGGGCACCCGCTCCCAGACGTGTATGCGGAATCAATCGGGTGAAATGCTGATTCACGTTGACGTCATTATGATTGTTTTGAGGGGAAAGGAGCGACGTGTATTTTGCCGGCGTCCTGCCCAATCCGGGAGCGTTCATGGGAGAGGCAGTCATTTGGGGAGGACGCATCATCGGGACCGTCAACCATGAAGGATACACCACCATCAAGATCCTCCAGATGGCGCTCGACAGCTACGGCAGGCCGCAAGGCGACAACACTTCCATGGGCCGTTTCATGGGGAGGATATTGAGGCGCTCTCCGAGTTCGATGCCCGTCGTTGTAAGGATGGCGCGATAGGGCCAGACCTCCACCCCCTTCTCCAGTGCTTCAAGGAACAGTCGAGAGAACTCGGGATCGATGAAGTCCGCCGGTCCGAAACACTTCGCATCCGGTCTTTGAATCAGGTAAAAACACGCCGCCCGATCCCCTCTTTCCAGCATTTCCATGAGCTCTCTGAGATGCTTCTGCCCCCTTTGCGTCATGGCATCGGGGAAGTATCCAACGTCCTCTTCTACAAGGGTGACATTCTTGGCCTCGACCCACAGCCTTCCGCGCGGCCCTTCGAAACATGCATCCAGTCGGCTGCTGCCCACTGCCGCCTCAGGCCTAATGGACGTGTAGCCGGCAGTCTCCGGTAGAAGTCCCCCTTCCCATGCCTTCTTGAGCAGGCGATTGGGTGTAAGGGTGTTGACACCGACCCAGAAGCCCCCCCATTTCACCATTTCCAGCGTGAACCCAAGCCGCCGGCCCGGCCTCAACGCCGGAGAAATGAAGACTTCGCAGCCTTCTCTGAGGAGACCCAGCATGCTCCCGGAGTTGTTGCAGTGAACCCATACCCGCTGGCCATCCAGTTCAACTTCCACCAGGAAGCGCTTCTCGCGGCGGCAGAAACGCGCCGTCCGGCAACCGCTCGGAAAGGGCAACTGTACTTCCGGGCGGAAGGCTGCCTTTTGTCCCATCGATGCTCCAGGAGTCTCCAAAACTGTCTCTTGCATTCTGACCACAAATCCGGTACGTTATGATCAACTGGCGGGCGGGTGCCCGGAGATCGTGGCGTTTTTGACATCGAGCAGGAAGCGAGGTGCAATGGCCGGCGATATTGTTTCATCCTCCAGTTTTGTTGAGAGAAGGAGCGGCAGGGACCGCCGAAAACGACCGACAGTACCGTTCAGCCTGAGCAGTCTATTCGGATCGAGGCGATATGGAAGGCGTAAAGAGGACCGGTTGATCCACTACTACGTCGACCGTTATGGCTGGCGGTCCGTGGGTGCGTTCCTGGCTTCGCTTGGGCTTTGCCTGGCTGACGCCTTCATGACGCTCCACCTCCTGAGCCGAGGCGCCCAGGAGCTGAACCCGGTGATGGACTTCTTTCTGCGTATCGGTCCCATTCACTTTCTGCTGGCCAAATACCTGGTGACCGGGGCATCCCTCATGTGGCTCCTCATCCATAAAGACTATCCTCTCTTGAAGGGCCGTATCAAGGGCAAGAACCTGCTTTTCGTGGTACCTTTGCTCTACGCCGTCCTCGTGGTTTACGAGCTCTTCCTTGCCTTCGTCTATATACCCTGAGAGACTCTTCGGCGGGGTCTCACAACCCTGGCCGAGCGATTCGGGCGGGGATAAACTCCGCCCCTGCAGGTGATACCGTCATTTGCACATGAGGGCGAGGTTTATCTCCGTCCAGGCCAATCATTGCCTGAGCAGGCTCCCCATTCCCAGGCAAGCCATGATCAGAACGTCTCAGCTCTTGGGACCTTTGGCGCCGTCCTTGATCCAGTTCTCCAGGATCTTCACTTCGTCATCGCTCAACCAGGGCGGGCCGGTCATGGGCATGCGCGGATCTTTGGCTCCCATGACACGCAAAAGGAGTTCACTCTTTTCAGGAACACCCGGCACAACCACCGGCCCATCCTTGCTTCCCTTCATGATGCTGTCGTAGCTGTCCAGCCTGAGACCACCGCGAGGCTCGGCCCCGACGTGGCAAACGGTGCAATGATATTTTTGAATAATTGCCTCCACTTCCTTGAAAGTGCCGCCGCCCGCGCCCTGCCCTGCCTGCGCAACCTGTATGTTTACGACGTCAACCTTCGAGAGAGCAGCGGGCTCCAAACCTTCAGAGGGGACGGGAACCCCAGAACTTCCAGCCTCCCCCAGGCCGACGCCGGCTGCCAGAAGCAGCAGAGCGATCACTACAATATTCTTCATCTCTCATGTCCTTTCATCGGTCCGACCGATCCGGCAGCTCCGTACAAGGCCGCAGTGTCTAATAGCTCTCTTCGTAGGCCAGCTCATCATCTCCCAACCTGTCCTTGAAGACGTGATAAGCCCAGATCTGGTAAGCGATGACAATGGGAATGAAAGTCAGAGCCACGCCCAGCATGATCTTCAGGGTGAGCTGGCTCGAAGCCGAGTTGTGAATGGTCAGGCTGAAGGCGGGGTTGAGGCTGGAGGGCAGAAGATTGGGATACAGCCCGGCCACCCCGAAAAGCGTGGCCCCGACAATGAGTGCGCTCGAGGAAAACCAGGCTTTCCAATAATGCCCCTTGCCGATGAAGACCCCGATCATGACCAGAGCTCCCACCACGATCACCGGAATCAGAATGATCGGTACCACATACATCAACGGGTTGTTGAGATAGTTGTCGTAGAGACGCGTGGCGAACCAGGTGGCCACCAGAAACGCGACCGCCACAGCAGCCAGGGCCATCCAAAGTCTGCCGGCCAGCTTCGTTGCCCTTTCATGGAGAGGCCCCTCGGACTTGACGGCCAGCCAAAGGCTTCCATGAACCAGGAACATCACCACGAAGAAGAGTCCCCCGAGGATGCCGTAAGGATTGAGCAAGGTGAAAAGCGTCCCCCGGTAGACGCCCGTCTCGTCGATGGGAATCCCCTGGAAGATGTTGGCGAAGGCAACTCCCAGCAGCAGGGCCGGCAGAAAGCTCCCCAGAAAGATGAACAGATCCCAGATGGACCGCCACCGCTGGTCATTGACCTGCCCGCGGTATTCCATGGCGATGCCGCGCATAATGAGGGCAAACAGGATGAGCATCAGGGCGGAATAAAGCCCACTGAACATGACGGCATAGGTCGTCGGGAACGCAGCGAAGGTGACGCCGCCGGCTGTGATCAGCCAGACCTCATTGCCGTTCCAGAACGGCCCCATGGCGTTCAGCATGGTCCTCTTGTCCTCTTCAGTTTTCCCGAGAACCGGCAGCAGGGTGCCCAGACCAAGATCGAAGCCATCCAGCATGAAATAGACCGCCCATAGAATGCCCCACAACGCAAACCATATGGACTCAAACATCTTCAGACCCTCCCTCTACTTCTCGGAAACCGCGGCCACGGCGGGCGCAGGGCCCTTGCGCGCAACGGATGCGATCAGGTAGAACGCCACGATCCCCAACACCGTGTAAACCCCGATAAAGGCCAAGAGTGACGACATGACCTGCGATACGGCAATGGGGGAGACGGCATCCGCCGTCTTCATCACCCCGTAGACCACCCAGGGCTGCCGGCCCACTTCCGCCACCGTCCAGCCGGCTTCCAGCGCCAGGTAGGGCAGCGGGATCGCATAGAGCATGATTTTGAGGTAACCCGGCGATTCGAGCAGCTTATTCCGTTTGAACCATCCGACGATGCTGAGGAGCAGAAACAGGAAACCAAGCCCCACCATGGTGCGAAAAGCGATGAACGTGATGGTCACGGGCGGTCTCTCCTCCTTGGGGAAATCCTTGAGGCCTTTCACCGTGGCCTGGCTGTCATGGTAGGCCAATAGACTCAACAGCCCGGGCATGGCTCCCACCTCAAGCTTGTTTCCTTCATTCTTTTCATCGGGGACCACGAGCAGGTACTGCGGTGCACTCTGAGTCGTCTCCCAGAGAGACTCCATGGCGGCCAGCTTGGTGGGCTGGGTCTCGGCAACCTTGGCCCCATTGGCATGCCCCTGCACCACCTCCACGACAGAGAAGATAAGGGCGAAGGCGAGCCCCATTCGGAAAGAATAGGTGAAGAACTGGACCTCCTGTTTTCTCAGGAGGTGATACGCGCTCACCCCCATCACGAAAAAGCCGGCCAGGATGTAGGCTCCCGATAACGTGTGGATGATCTGATGAACTGCGTAGGATTGAGTCACGACACCAAAGAAGTCGGTCAGCTCGACCCGGCCGTTGCGGATGGCATATCCTACGGGGTGCTGCATCCAGGCATTGGCAATAAGAATCCAAAAGGCCGAAACATTGGATGCCAGAGCCACAAGCCAGATGCTCACGGCATGGGCCTTGGGCGACAGCCGCTTCCATCCGAAAGCCCAGACACCGATGAAGGTGGATTCGAGAAAGAACGCCACAGAGGCTTCTATGGCCAGCAAAGATCCAAATATATCACCCACATAAATCGAATATTTCGACCAGTTGGTCCCGAACTGAAACTCCAGGGTGATCCCGGTCACAACGCCGATGGCGAAGTTGATCAAAAAGATCTTGCCCCAGAACTGGGCCATCCTCTTGTAGTCCTCATCACCCGATCTCACGTACTTCGTTTCCATGATGGCTATCATGAGAGAAAGCCCCAGGGTGAGGGGGACGAAGAGAAAGTGAAAGAACGTCGCTGCGGCAAACTGGAGCCGCGAAAGAGTCAAAACGTCCATCCTCACTCTCCTTGTCTCGATGTTTGGTCAACGGCACCCGTGGTGCCCGATAAGGGTCAAGGCGGGAAGCACACCGGGAATCAAAAACCGGCGGAAGGAGTCGGCCTTCGGCGACCTCTCCCTCCGCCAACTGCGTCATTCTATGCATCGAACTACAGGAGACCGCTCCGCATGCTAGGCTTTCCACAGGCCGTGAAGATTGCAGTATTCCCGGGCGACCACCGGTCCGGATTCAGGGCAGAAGAAGGCCTCGGGGCTCTCCCCGGGCTTGAGGAATTGCCGATACACCTTGTCGCCGGCAATGATTTCCACCCACTCGATGTAGTGCTTCTCTTCCATGGGGTGGGGAACGCTCCCGACCTTCACCTTGATCCCCTGGTCGGTCTTCTCAATAACCGGAACATGCTTTTCCCTGGCTGCATCCACGGTGTTCTCGACAAACAGCTTCATGGGCTGCCCACAGCACACGAGCTCACCACCCCCGCCATGGAGAACGTCCACGATGTTTCCGCACAGTTCGCACTTGTAGACTTGCATCCTCTCCGCCATCTTTTGCCTCCTCATCTCAGGATGTGTTGTGATCGGACTCCCTAAAGACCCAATTTCGTTGCGACCTCTTTGCCGTAATCCTGTGCCATCTGGATTCCACCGCCCAGAGTCGGGTTTTTCAACATCAGGGGACTGCCCAGCATCTCCATTTTGTAGACGTTCTTCATGGTATCATAGATCCTGCCGGGAGCCTCTCCGCTCCAGCCAAAGGCCCCGAATGCACCACCTATCTTTCCCTCCAGGTTGAATTTCTCGAGCCCGAAGAGAAAGGTCTTCATAGTTTGGATCATTTCGCCGTGATAGGTGGCAGCACCGAGGATGACGGCATCAAACTCCTGGGGGTTGACCCCCTTCTTGTCGACTTCGTTCACGTTGACCACTGTGACATCCATGCCTTTCAAACGCATCCCTTCAGCGATGAGATCAGCAATCCCCTTGGTTTGATTGGTGCGTGTCGCGTAAATGACCAGTGCTTTAGCCATGACTTACACTCCCTCTTAGATCACACATTGATGCCCGTGCCCGATGATGCTCACTCAGTGGTCTGAGCGGGACCCCCTTCCCTCACGACGCGGGATCCCCGGTCGCTCCCTCACGCTCTTTCCACCAACCTTTCCGGATGTGAGCGTCCCTTTCTTCCTCGGCCAACTTCCGGATCTTATAGGCAGAGTCCCTCAGGACTCCATACAAGACTCCACACCCGACATCCTCACGGGCACTGTCTCCCTCGTCGGCAATCTCCGACATGGCATCCGTCAGAGCCAAGGTTTTGCGAAGGATTTCATCACACCGTTTCATCGGCCTTTCCGCTCCCACTGGAAATCACTCGTCCGTCGTGATTGATCCGATGGAGGAGGGGCAAGGATCATACCAGTGGCCGCCGGCAGAAGGTGATTGCATAAAAGATAGCAAATCCAAACGCATAGGCCATACTGACCACGTTCTGCCAGGCCGTCGGTTTGGATGTCTCATGAAACTGAGACAGTTTGCAGCTTGGGAACATCAGCAGCTGGAGGAAGGAAAGTTGATTGATTTTTCAACAAAAATTGGGAAGCCAACTCTGTAGTGCATGTCTCATTTGAAATTGTGAGACATAAATGTCTCATGATACATCCAGGTCCGCCTGCGCCATGAATCGGTAAAGCGTGGCACGGCCCACCCTGAGAATCCTGGCCGCCTTGGCCTTGTTGCCTCCCGCCTGGAGGAGCGCATCCCGGACCGATTGAGCTTCGAGCTTACGAGGAGCGCCCGATTGCGAACGCATGGGAACCCCGATCCGGATTTCCGGGGGGAGATCGTCCGGTTGAATCAGCCGTCCCTTAGCCTTCACCAGGGCAAAATAAACAGCATTCTGGAGCTCTCTCACATTTCCCGGCCAAGGGTAATCCATCATGACCGAAAGGGCCTCGCCCGAGATCCCCATGGAGCTCTGACCGCGTTTCTGGGCCTGCTCCAGGAAATGCGCGGCCAGCAGGGGAATGTCATTCCTTCGCTCCCGCAAGGGAGGCAGGTGGATAGGAAAGACGCAAAGCCGGTAGTAGAGGTCGTCACGGAAGTTCTGCCGTTCGACCTCCCGCCTGAGATCGAGGTTGGTGGCGCTCACGATACGCACGTCAGCCCGAAGGGTCTTTTCCCCTCCCACATGCTCGAAGGTTCCTTCCTGAAGCACCCGAAGGAGCTTGACCTGCATCGGTTTGGGAAGCTCTCCGACTTCGTCCAGAAAGATCGTGCCTCCGCTGGCCAGCTCGAACCGCCCCTTTTTGTCGCGCACCGCCCCGGAGAAGGCGCCCTTGACGTGACCGAAAAGCTCGCTCTCGAGAAGCCCTTCGGGCAGGGCTCCACAGTTCACCGGCACGAACGGGCGGCCTCCCCGTCGGCTTTCGTTGTGAATGGCGGCAGCCACCAGTTCTTTGCCGGTCCCCGTCTCCCCACTGATATGAACCGGATAGTCGTTGGTGGCGAGCTCGCGGATCTGATCGAAAATCTGCAGCATTTTGTGATCCCGGCCGATGATGCCGGCGAAGCAGTTCAGCTCTCCGAGCCGGGTCTTCAGGCCAATGAGGTCCGTCATGTCCCGAAAGGCAGCCAGCACTCCCACAAAGCAGCCCTTTTCGTCGGTCATCCCCGTAACCGACATCTCGATGCGCTTGTGCTCCCCGCCCTTGGTCACGATGTTCAGGGGGTAGGAAAGGTGCTCCAGGGAGTCCGGCGCCGATCCGCAGAATGAACAGCGATCCCCGCAGAACGGCGATGCAAAGACCTCGTGACAGTCTCTGCCGACGACTTCTCCCTTGGTATAGCCCGTGATTTCTTCGGCCGCCCTGTTGAAAAACAGAATCCTGCGACCCCGATCGTGAGCGATGATCCCTTCCATGAGGTTGTCGAGGATCTGCTCCAGGTTCCTTTTGTCTCGCAGCAGATCGTCGAAGGCTGAATTGATGACCATATCGAAGGGCTCGCTCGCAAACATTGAGACATTGAGCTTCAAGGGCTCAAATGAAATGTCGAACGTAAATATAAATTCTCGTTGATGTTTTCCTGGCAACCCCGCCGTAAGATTCGACGGTGAAGTGGACGATGAGAAAAGAGAAGTCGATCAGTTTGAAGAACCTTTTTGAGAAGGCATGACCGGCATGGTCATTTTCTCATAGCCCGCCGGCACTTCAAACTCCGAATCCGGCACCGACCCCTCCTTGATGTTCTTGTATTCCATGACGGACTCGGAATCCTCAATCTTGACCGGGAAGTTCAGTTTCTTCGAAATCCAGTAGGTCACCTTCTCGCCCTCTTCCATGGCTTCAAACTTTTTGGCTGCATGGCCATTGACCGTCTCTTCTCCGAGGGACTTGGCCTCTTTCTCTCTTTCGGCGGACCAGGGTTCGATGGACTGGGTGTCCGATTCGTACGGAATCTCCATGTACATCTTCTCTTCGGGGGTGATCATCCAGGTCATGTTCTTGTCGGGGCGGATGATCATGATCTGCTTCTCGCCCTCTTCGGTGACCTCCTGGCGAATCTTACCGCCCTTCACGAAGATCTTGCCGACCACTTCCTCCTCGCCTTTGGTTTTCACGGAGAAGTCCGCCGAAAACTCGGCCGCCATTGCAAAGCCGCAAACAGCCGCGATGGCCGCGAGCACGATGCCCGCCTGAAGCATGCCGATCCTGCAGGAACGCGTCTTCATATTCTATACCCCCTGAAATGTGGTTAGCCCATGTTTCCAGCGGGTATCTATATTCGTCCCGAGGGAGTTGTCAATCGGATATTCAAGGGAAAACTCCCCCCCGCCGGATAGCAGCTCACAACGCTTCATGCAAGGGTACCATTCAGTGGAGAGCCCCCATGCCGAGTTGGTCGGGCCCCTTCTCTTTTTGCACGACCCGAGCCGTGATGGGGGACTTCAGGTTGACAGCAGGATGGAAAACCAGTAGGTTTATCGCCGAATTTCCGGCTTATGCCGGCAAATATTGCGATTTTGGGCAGAATGCGGCCCAGGCAGACCCTGTCAAACTCCTGGAAGGTGAACCGGAACACCATGTTTATTGTCGGCTATCTCTTCGAGGCCCTCGGGTACGTGATTGCAATGGTGCTCAACATCTACATGTGGGTCATCATTGCCCGTGCAGTCCTTTCCTGGGTGAATCCCGACCCTTACAATCCCATCGTCCGATTTCTTTACAGTGCCACCGAACCGGTTCTAGGGGCCTTGCGACGAAGAGTGCCGTTATTCTTTGGAGGCATTGACTTCGCCCCTCTGGTTGTGATCCTGGCCATCGTCTTCCTTGAAAGATTCCTGGTCCCCACGCTCTTTGCTCTGGCCAGGCAGTTCGGTGGCTGATCATGGATACCGCCACCGCCACGGAATGGACGCCGGCCGATATTCAGCACAAGCAGTTTCGCAGACGCCTGATGGGATTGGACCCCAAGGATGTGGAGCAATTCCTTCAAATGGCGGCTGAGGAGATGGCCCATCTGCGGATGGAGTCATCTGATCTGCGCCGGAAAATGGGCGAGCAGGAAAAAGAGCTCCGGGAGTACAAGGAGAGGGAGAAGACCATTCGCAATGTTCTGCTCAATGCCCATAAGACGGTTGAGCAGATGAAGGCCAACGCGGAGAAGGAGGCCAAGCTGATCATTGCGGACGCCGAGCTCAAGGCGGAAAGGATGCTCCAGTCCGCCCATCAACGCCTCGCGCAGCTGCATCAGGATATTGTCGAGCTCAAACGCCAGAGGATTCAGCTGGAATCCAAACTGCGTTCAACCATTGAGAGCTATCAGCAGATGCTCGACATGCAGAAGGACAGCGAGGCGGAAAGTGAGCCGGAAGGCAATATTCGCTCCACGATGAGCTCCGGCCGGTGATATCGCTGCCTTCTTCACCGGCCGAATTGTCGATTTCGAAAACAAATCCAACTCAGGAACAAGGACTCGCCCATGAGCATCAGCAAGGACCTGCTGGATATTCTTGCCTGCCCCAAATGCAAGGGCCCTATCCAGCTCAATGAAGCACAGGATGGTTTGATCTGCGACGCATGCAAGCTTCTCTATGAGATCCGGGATGGCATCCCGATCATGCTCATTGATGAGGCCAAACCCCTGCAGAGCTGAGGTGCACGGCAACCTTCCCATGCATACCCATCTTTCATTCGATGTCGCTCGAACGGTTCATCTCAGGGAGGCTCTCAGGCGCTTCACTTCATGCCGCATCATGGTGCTTGGGGACCTCATGCTCGATGTGTTTGTGTGGGGCGAGGTGCAGCGCATCTCTCCCGAAGCCCCGGTGCCCGTTGTGGATGTACAGGAAGAGACTCAGCTGCTCGGCGGCTCCGCCAATGTGGCCCATAACGTGGCTGCCTTGGGGGCCAAAGCCATGCTATCGGGCGTGGTCGGAAATGATCCGGGCGGCAGGGAGCTCGTGAGGCTGCTGCGTCGCGCGGGAATATCCACTGAGGGCATCGTTGTCGAGGAAGAACGGCCGACGACGATGAAGACCCGTGTCATCGCCCGAAATCAGCAGGTGGTCAGATTCGACCGAGAAAAGCGGAAGCCCATCCAGCAGGACACGGTGGAGCACATTGCGGGGTATCTGGAGGGCAACCTGAACCGAGTGGATGCCGTCATCGTCTCGGATTACGCCAAAGGGGTGATCAGCCCTGACTTGATGGATCGAACCCGGTCCATGAATGTTGCGGACCGGATCCCTGTGATTGTGGATCCCAAGGTCCAGCATGCGGCTCTGTATCGTGGAGTCACCCTGATCACGCCCAACCATCACGAGGCCGCCCGAATGGCGGGAGTCGAAATTGCGGGTGAAGAAGGTTTGAGGGCGGCAGCAGAGATCCTGCTTCGCGAGATTCAGTGCGAAATGGTGCTGATCACCCGGGGCAAGGATGGCATGAGCCTCTTTCACCGAAACGGTGATATATCCTCCATTCCCACTGTGGCTCGCAGGGTTTTCGACGTGACGGGTGCGGGCGACACCGTCATCGCCACCATGGCGCTGGGGATGGCGGCAGGACTCTCGACGGTGGATGCCGCCCTGCTGGCCAATTTGGCTGCAGGCATCGTCGTGGGAGAGGTCGGCACGGCTACGGTCAGCAGGGATCGATTGGCCGAAGCACTGGAAGACTGCTGCTGTTGACTGGATGGGATTCGAGTCATGAGCCGACCGACCGAGCCTCCACCCGCAAAACTGATTATGGGGCTGCTTTACCGGGAGCCGGACGTTCAGCAGAGAGTGCTCGATATCCTGAACGAACGATATGGACCTGTGGATGTGCTCACGGAACCGATCCCCTTCTCCTATACCACTTACTATGATCGTGAGATGGGAGCAGGCCTGTTGAGGCAGATAGCCAGCTTCGAGGATCTTGTGGAGATGGGGACGCTGCCGGACATCAAGCTCGCCACGAACCAGATTGAAGACGAGCTCGCAGTCGGCGGGAAACGGACGGTCAACCTGGATCCCGGGATTCTCACGGAAGAGAGGCTGGTCCTGGCGAGCGGGAAGAATTTCACGCACCGAGTCTACCTGAGGGACGGGATCTATGCCGACCTCACGCTTATCTATCAGAAGGGCGCCTTTCAACCTTTCCCATGGACTTACGCCGATTATCGGGAGCCGCTGCTCCTCCATGTCTTCAAGGCCCTGAAGAGAAAATTGATGTTTCAGCGAAACGGTCGCCTGCCACGAAACCTTTCCTGAGGAGATCGATGTGATCCGCAGCATGACGGCATTTGGTCGAACGCAGAAGGAAATCGACGGACTGTCGATCACCCTGGAAATCCGGACGCTCAACGGCCGCTCTCTGGACATCGTTTTAAGACTTCCCAAGCATCTGCTGGAATTTGAGGACATGCTGCGCAAACAGGTCGGGCGTGAACTGCGACGGGGTCGTGTCGAGGTCTTCGTGCAGGTGGACAGCACTTACCCGGCGCAGAGGTCGCCTCAGCTCAGCATCCCGCTGGCCAGCCACTACTGGGATCAGCTCATGGAGGTCCACAGGCAGCTGCCGGGGACAGAGCACCCCACCCTCGATCACCTGTTGATGATCCCTTACCTCTACGAAACGCAGAACGACTCGGGACAGCAGGAGCTGATCCAGTCAGCCCTTTCCGAGGCATTGAACGATGTGCTCGCCCAGATCGTCTCCATGCGGACTCGAGAAGGAGAGGCGCTCCGACAGGATTGTCTGACGCGCTTGGGCACTCTGGAGGAAGACCTGAACTTCATCGACGGCCGCAAAGCCCTTGTGGTCGATGAATATAAGTCACGACTTCTGGACAGGATCCATGAGTTGCTGGGAGACGCCTCCGTCGATGAGAATCGGGTTCTCCAGGAGGTGGCCTGCTTTGCCGAGCGCTCGGACATCAACGAGGAAATCGTCAGACTTCGAAGTCACATCCAGCAGCTCAAGATGTTGCTGGACCCGTCCGTGGAATCCAACGGACGCAAGCTGGACTTCATGGCCCAGGAGCTCCATCGTGAAACCAACACCATCGGATGCAAAACGGGCGATCTGGACGTGATCCAGGCCGTGGTCAGGATGAAGGGAGAGATTGCCAAATTCAAAGAACAGGTCCAGAACATTGAGTAGTCAGAACGCGGGGCAGATGTGCGCCGTCTTCGATATCCTTATCGCGGCATAATTCATGGCCGGGCGATGAGACGCCGTGTTGGAGGATGATGCTAACCTCTCGGGTGGGGTTCCGGATGGACGTCAAGCTTCTCAATATCGGGTTCGGAAATACCGTGCTTGCCAACCGTGTCGTTGCCATTGTATCGCCGGCGTCGGCTCCCATGAAGCGCTTGAAGGAAGATGCAAGGCAGGCCAACAAGTTGATCGATGCCACCATGGGTCGGCGTACACGCTCCATCATCATCACGGACAGCGATCATGTGATCCTGTCAGGCGTCCAGGCTGAAACCATTGCACAAAGGCTTGTCTCCGACGCCACTGCCAGGGATGGAAGTGCTTCTGCCAAGGCTGCCAAGGAATAGCCCGGGAACTGC
Organism: uncultured Syntrophobacteraceae bacterium; assembly: GCA_964557955.1. Lineage (GTDB taxonomy): Bacteria > Desulfobacterota > Syntrophobacteria > Syntrophobacterales > Syntrophobacteraceae > JALOOX01. The sequence goes on along the minus strand of CAZLCS010000020.1, from coordinate 41,103 downwards.
AAACGAAATGTCGGGAAACCTTTTTATTGTTTCGGCGCCGTCCGGAGTGGGAAAGACGACGATCATCCAGGCCGTGCTCCCTCAATGGCCCGGTCTGCGTTATTCCGTTTCCTGCACAACCCGTACTCCGCGCCCCGGCGAAGTGAACGGTCAGGACTATCACTTTCTGAGCAGACAGGAGTTTCTGGAAGGCATGGGGAGGGACCGTTTCCTGGAGTGGGCCGAGGTTCACGGTGAGCTCTACGGAACGGACGGTATAGCGGTCGAGGATTGGCTCAAGGCTGGAAACGACGTTCTGTTCGATATCGATGTCCAGGGTGCGCGCCAGGTCCTGACGGTCTATCCATCGTCAACAACCATCTTCATTCTCCCCCCTTCGTTGGAAGCCCTTGAATCCCGTTTGTCGAAACGGGGAACGGAATCGCAGGCACAGCTTCGAAAGAGGCTTGAAGCCGCAGCAAATGAAATGGCCCAGGCTGCCTGGTATGATTATCTAATTGTGAACGATGACCTCACTGATGCCGTCGCCGACTTCGAATCGGTCCTGAGGGCGACGCGCTGTCAACGAATTCGACAGGCGCAGCTGCTGAGGGCATTGTTGGGGCGCACGCCACCGGCCAGGCCTTCCTGAACCATCCTTCCACCGAGTTTGCGGCCGAGTCGTGCATCCCGCGCAGACGGAAAGTGATCCATGTCCTCAAGGCCCACCCGAGCTCCGGAAAGACGCATCTGGATTTCAGGCTACAACCCCGTTTCCGAGGCCCTCTCGTCCGGAACTGTCCAGATTTTCGAGCTGGTCATCGCCCGGAGCGACTCACGAGCTGAGGAACTGAAATCGATAGCAGCCGGCCGGGGCATTCCCGTGCGGGCGGAAAACCGTGATGACATCACTCAGCGGCTGGGGCACCCGCACCACCAGGGAGTGGCCGCCCTGGCCGCTCATTTTCCCACCCTCAGCCTGGAATCGTTGCTGGAAAGGCCGGTACCCGGGAGGGAACCTCTGCTGATTCTGGATACCATTCAGGATCCGCAGAATTTGGGGGCGCTCATTCGGAGCGGCTGTTTTCTGGGGGCCAAAGCGGTTCTGCTGCCCAAGGACCGATCCGCGCAGGTGACGAGCACTGTGGTGCGAATCGCTGCAGGAGGGACTTCTCATCTCCCCGTCGTCCAGGTGACGAACCTGGTCCGGGCAATGGAAACTCTTAAGGAATCCGGCCTGTGGGTCGTCGGCCTCGAAGTCCGGGGAGCAGCTTCTCTGTACGACACCGACCTGACCCTTCCCCTTGCGCTGGTCGTGGGAAACGAACAGAAGGGCCTACGTCCGCTGGTCCGGAAGCAGTGTGATCTGCTGCTCCACATACCGGCTTCGGGCCCCCTTGACTCACTCAACGCCGCAACGGCCGGCGCGGTCGCCCTCGCGGAGGTTCAACGCCAAAGGCTTGAAAAGACTCGCCGGCGTTGATTCAGGACGGCCTTTGGCCGAAAAGCGCTGTTCCAACCCGCACCATGGTTGCGCCTTCTTCAATGGCCACCTCGAAGTCATGACTCATCCCCATGGAAAGCTCAGTCAGCTCCCCCGGTTTTGGGGCCGCTTCGCGCAGTCGGCCCAGAAGCTCACGCAACTTTCGGAAGTAGGGGCGGACCGCCTCAGCATCGTCCTCATAGGGCGGAAGAGCCATGAGGCCGCGCACGGCGAGACCATCCAGGGAGGCAGCCAGTTCGAACAGTCCCTCTGCTTCTTCGACTCGAGCTCCACTCTTGCTCACCTCGTCTCCCACGTTGACCTCCAGGAGTACAGGGACTCTCTTCCCCCGTTTGTGTGCCTGCCGATCGATCTCTCGAGCCAGACTCGCCCGGTCCACCGTGTGGATCCAATCGAAAGACTCAACGGCCATTCGGGCCTTGTTGGACTGCAGGTGACCGATGAAGTGCCACGAGACAGCCAAATCGGAGAGCTCCTCCATCTTGGACCTGGCTTCCTGGACGTAATTCTCACCCAGCACCGACAAGCCCGCCTCCACGCCGGCCCGGACGACGCTCGCAGGCTGGGTTTTGGTGACGCCGATCAGGCATACGGACGATGGGTCGCGCCCGACCCTCGAACAGGCAGCGCTGATTCTTTCACGGATGGCCTTCAGATTTGCTTCGATATTGGTCATATCCCCTCTTCCCCAATTCCCTTCCACCCGGTAACCCGTTGCTCAACGCGGTATGATGATCCCATGTTCGAGCAGCCAGTCCAGGGTCTCCCCCAGTGGCAGGCCTACCACGTTGGTGTAGGAGCCTTCTATGGATTGTACCAGGAACGCCCCCAAACCCTGAATGCCGTAGCCTCCCGCTTTGTCAAAGGGTTCACCCGTTCCGACATAAGCTCGAATCTCGTCCAATCTCAGGATTCGGAAAGTGACGGCGGTAGACACGACCGATTCCCGATAAACCCCCTTTTCGAGATGCATCAGGACCATCCCACTGAAGACTCTGTGAGTCCTGCCGCTGAGCATCAGCAGCATGGAGGTCGCATCCGCCTCGTCTACGGGCTTGCCAAACACGTGCCCGTCCTGTGCAACCACCGTGTCGGCGGCCAATACCCATGCCCCCGGAAACTCGCCGGCCACACGTCTGGCTTTTGCCGATGCCCACCGACTCGCTGATGGCCCCGGGGTCTCGCAACTGCTGCCCATATCTTCATGCACCCCACTGGCAACAACCTGAAAATCGATCCCCAGAGATTCCAGCATTTCCCGCCGCCTCGGAGATGCCGAGGCCAGAATGAGATGTTCGAGACTTTGATACAGCATCGGGAATCCTCGCGATGAAGGAGTTGGCGCAGCAACGGGAGTCGACGATCAGCGGACTCAGGGTGCGAAGTCGGGAATTCCAAAAGCCTCGTGCGCATTTCGAGTGGTGTGGACGGCTACTTCATCCAGGGAGCAGTGTCGCAGCTGAGCGATCTTTTGAGCGGTGTAGAGCACGTAAGCCGGTTCGTTGTCCTTGCCCCGAAAAGGCACTGGAGCCAGGAATGGTGCGTCCGTCTCAATGAGCAGACGATCCAGGGGAGAACGGCTGACGACCTCCTGCTGGACGTCGGACTTGGGGTAGGTCACCGTCCCCGGAATCGACAGGTAAAAGCCCAGTTCAAGTGCCGCCTCGGCCACAGCCCAGTTTCCCGAAAAACAGTGCAGGACACCTCGTCTGAGGCTTCCGGCGTACCCCTTGACGATATCCAGGAAATCCGCGTGGGCATCCCGGACGTGAAAGACAGCTGTCAGTCCCAACTCACAGGCCAGTTCCAGCTGCTGACGCAAGCACTCCTGCTGAACAGGCCTGGGCTGGCGATCTCTGTAGTAATCGAGCCCGATCTCGCCCACCGCCACAACCTTTTCATGCGCCGCAAGCCTGCGGAGGACATCGAGAGTCGAATCATCAAGCCGCTGAGCTCCATGAGGGTGGATTCCCACCGTGGCATAGATCCGAGGGTGCTCCCCGGCGATCCTTACCGCTTTCTCACTGCTCCTCGCATCGATGCCGATGGTCACGATTTCGAGAACACCCGCACGGGCCGCTCGGTCCAATACCGAGTCAAGATCCCGCTCAAACTCCGGAAAATCAAGATGCGCATGGGTATCTACCAACATCTCTTTGACTTCCTCTCGCCAACAGCCTGGCTCCACGAGCCGCAATGGGAATCATGACCCCGGGAACCCCCATCTCGACTCAGTCCGCGAAAAACAAACAGCAAACCTGTGAGGCTGTCTGCATGACCCCCAGTAATTCCACTCTCCGCTTTCCGACCTCCATAGTCCTGCCCTCATCTACGTGAAGGCTTATTAGTTCAATCATCCCCAAAGGTCAAATCACTCCCCACCTCAGTTTTCCTTGCCTGGCAGAACCTCTGCTTCTATAATGGCTTCCCTGTTGGCTCTGGACGACGATCCTTTCCTGCTTCATCGGGAGACGCTTATGAGAAAGATGTGCTTGAGTGCGGTTCTGGCCTCGGTGCTGGTATCGATCCTCGTGCAAGTCGGTTGGACCGAGACGGTTTACGTCAATGATGCACATGAAATTGCCATGCGCAGCGGGCCGAGTGTTCAAAATCGTGTGGTGCGGATGCTCGCACCTGCCAGCCCTGTGGAACTTCTTGAATCCAAGAATGACTGGAGCCGGATCCGGCTCCCTGAGGGTTCGGGAAAAGTCCGGGAAGGTTATGTCCTGACGCGATTCCTCTCGACGGTGTCCCCCGAGGCATTGCAGCAGAAGGGGCTGGAGCAGGAGAACGCCATGCTCAAGGAGATGGTCGAAACCCTTGAAAGGGAGAAAGCAGAATCCACGAGAACCCAGAAGGAGCTCCAGGAAAAGGTTTCGAGCCTGCAATCCAGCTACGAGAACCTCAAAATTGCCTCCAGCAACTACCTGAAATTCAAGGAGGAGTTTGACGCGACCCAGTCCGCCCTGGCTGCCGCCCAGGCCAACTATCAGAACCTTCTGCAGGAAAATGAAAATCTGAGGCTCTCCCAGAAGATCAAATGGTTCGCAGCAGGGGCGGTAGTTCTCCTGTCAGGGTGGGCATTGGGTTTGGTGACCGGCCGCCTCCAGCGGAAGCGTCGCTCAACCTACCGGATTTGATGTAGACCCGACGGCAGCAATTCCCGGAGCGGCCACTATCGAGTAGGAATGGCATGGGGTCACACCTACACATTTCACATTGTCAAGTGTGTAGGTGTGACCCCATTTCTACACTACGGGCCTTCCAGAAGCTCCAAATCCCGGGCTTTCTGCGACGGAGGCAGCCTGTCGGGTGATTCACTCGATTGCGGCCCGGGCGATCTCAGAACGCGCCCCTGCTCGATCCGAATTGTGAAACCGATGTTGTCCAGGTATTCGAGCACCGGGATTCCCCGGGTCCTTCCATAGCCGAGAGCTTCCTTTAGATCTTCCACGACAAAGACTCCCCGTTCCGAAATCACAGCACTGACCTTCGTCTTGATCTCCTCGAGGGCGGCCGGGGTGAGGTACCGGTTGTCGTTGAGCCTGATGAGTCTTCCTTGGTCGCGCAAGTGATCGAGTATTTACTGTATTTCAGTTTGGCTGAAGGTCCGGAGGCGGGTGTTGAACTTGCAGAACTTGCCTGCGCCGAAGGGCACCAGGGCGGATTCGCGGGCATACCGCAGCAGAAGAGCGGCCAGTTTCTCCTGTTCGGGAAGCAGCCTCACCCGAAACTCGGGCAGACGATAACCTGAGCCGCTTTGGATGATTGCTTCCTCTGTGAGGAGCTGATCGAGAATTCTCTGGAGCAGAATGTCATCCAGCGATGCAGAGAGACGCCCCTTGATTTCCAGCGGTTTCATGGAGGCAGCCAGAGGGTTTTGTGAGAAGAATTCCTTCACGATGGTCTCAGTGCGCTGTTTGAGGGCATCGAGGCGCTCCTTCGCAAAAAAGCCCTTCCCCTCGATTTCGAAGAACTCTCCACGAGTCACTCCGGCCATGATTTCCGCCTGGATCTTCTCGAGCTCGAGAGCCGTCTCCCGGCTCAACTCCCCCGGCGAAACGGGCTGGAACAGGTTTCGAGTAAGGTACCTTTGAACCACTCCCCGAACGTCCCCCCGCTCCAGTGAAAGCAGGTAGGAAACCGTCTGAACGGCCTTGACCGTCCGGTACTTTTCCCTGGCCGCCTCGAGGATGGAACCGCCCCCGATGACCGTGTGCCGATCCATGGGGGAAATCACGAAAGGATCCCCGGGCATGAGGGCGACAGGCGAGAGAAGGCGGAGCTGGACCAGGGTGCTTTCCCCGGGGTTGAGCCTTTGCCCCTCCATGAGAACGACAAAAGCGCGCACAGAGCAGGTTCCCGCGAAAAGACGCACCTGCGGGCGCCCGGTGATGGGCTTTCGAGCCCTTGGAAGGAGCGAGAGCCTCGCATTGAAGAGGTAACCCGCCCGGAGCACACCGGGGGAGGCCAGCGCCATCCCGACATGGACCTCATCCTTGGGGATCCGGTGCAGGTTGACGCCCACCCGCTGCCCTCTCACCGCCCGCTCGACTCTCTCGTGGTGTACTTCCAGGAACCGGGCCCTGGTCTCCTTTCCCGAAGGCAGAAGCAGAACGGGATCTTCCCGCGAAACGCTCCCGGAAAGGACCGTGCCGCTGACCACGGTCCCAAAACCGGAAAAACTTCGCACCTGGTCGATCCAGAGCCGGAAGGACGACTCATCCGCCTCATCCTTCAGCTCCGCCGCCGCCGCTTCGATCGCTGCAAGAACCTCTCGTGATCCCCTTCCGTCCACAGCCGAAAAGGGGATCACGGGCTTTCCCTCGAGGAACGTTCCGACCAGGAGGTCCCGTATTTCCAGCTCGGCCAGGTCTACCGTCTCTCGATCCACCAGGTCGGTCTTGGTCAGAACCACGATTCCCGTCTGGGCGCGAAGGAATTTGAGGACTTCCAGGTGATCCAGTGTCTGCGGCATGACGCCGTCGTCGGCCGCGACCACCAGGATGGCCAAATCCACACTGCTCAGTCCCCTGATCGTATTCTTGAGGTAATCGCTGTGGCCCGGTACATCGACGAGCGCGATTCTGCGTGATGTCTTCGGGAGAGAAAGCGGTGCGATGCCTGGCTCGATGGTAAGGCCACGCAGCTTCTCCTCCTTGAGGCGGTCCGTGTCGATTCCGGTAAGGCACCGGACCAGGCTGGTCTTGCCGTGATCCACGTGGCCCGCCACACCCATGGTGAACTGCCGCTCCATGGATCCGATCCTCACAGCATTGTTCCAAAAAGATGAGTTGGAGGGGGCAAGGGGAATCGAACCTCCCCCCGGTTTTCTAGACCGGGCCAACGGGTTTGCAGCCCGCGGGGCGCCCAGCACCTTTGCCCCCACATGGTCGACCGTTCAAGAAGCACCTGGCATCGTGCTTCAAGACGACATGGATTCTCCGGACTCGGTCCGGTTCCGCTCTTCACCCAATACCCTGTTTGTTCTATCGATTTCCTCGGCCGAAACAGTCAACCTGAGCTCCTCCATGCTCCTCATGGTCCGGGCGAAGAGGGCCCCCTCGGCCGCGCTGATCCACTGGAGCTGCAGCCGCTCCGGGCGCAGGCCGAGCTTTTCCATCTTCCTGCGGACGCGTTGCACGCGCTTTTCGGTCCAGTGGTTGGCGTTGATGTAGTGGCAGTCATTGATGTGGCAGCCACTGACGAGAATGACCGGGGCCCCCCGCCTGAAGCCATGCCACAGAAACTCCTCCGAAACGCGGCCTGAGCACATGGTACGGATCAGGTGCACGCTCGGCGGATACTGCATCCTCGAAACGCCGGCAAAGTCGGCGCCGGCGTAGGAGCACCAGTTGCACGCAAAGGCCAGGACCTTTTCATTTGGGTTATCCGCCAGGAGGGCATCGATCTGGTCGAGAATCTGGACATCGGTGAAATGGTTCATGGTGATGGCGCCGAACCGGCACTCGGCCGCACAGGCGCCGCACCCCATGCAGGCCGCCGAGTTGACGGAAGCTTTGACCTTCCTCTTCATGTCCACCGTGATGGCGTGGTAGGGACAGACCTCGGCGCATTTCCCGCACGCCTTGCAGTGCTCTTCCACCACCTCGGAAGTGATGGGCTCGGTCAGGATGCTTCCCGGGTGCATGAGCCGCACCGCACGCATGGCTGCGGCCGACGCCTGGGTTACGCTGTCCTTGATGTCCTTGGGGCCCTCCGCACAACCGGCAAAGAAGATACCCCGTGTGGCTGCATCCACGGGCTGAAGCTTCGGGTGGGCCTCGAGGAAGAAACCGTCCGGCGTGAGCTGGAGTCCGAGCATCTCCTGAAGCTTCCGCGTCGATCCGGCCGGCTTCACTCCAACCGCCAGCACCAGCATGTCCAGGTCGTGGAACTGGACGCCCCCCGCTGCACCATTCTCCACGGCGACCCGCAGGCCGCCGGCGGGCAGCTCCTCGACCGTCCCGGGAAGTCCCCGGATGTACTGCACGCCGAGCGACCGGCTCCTCCGGTAGAGATCTTCGAAGCCTTTGCCGTACGCCCGGATGTCGACGTAGAAAACCTTGATCTCCAAATCGGGGTCGTGCTCCCTTGCGATGAGCGTGCTCTTGACGGTATTCATGCAGCAGACGTTGGAGCAGTAGGCGTGGCCTTTTTGAACGGAGCGCGAGCCCACACACTGGACGAACCCGATGGATCGGGGGTGCTTCCTGTCCCCGGGGCGGATGATCCCGCCCCGAGTGGGACCTCCCGCATTGATGAGGCGCTCGAATTCCACGCTGGTGAGCACGTTCTCGAACCGGGTGTACCCGTACTCGTCCATCTCGGTGGGATCGTAGGTCTCGACGCCCGTGGCCACGACGATGGTGCCCACCCGCTCGACCACTTCTTCGTCGGACATGTTGAAATCGATGCACCTCTTGGTGCAGACCTCCATGCATTTGCCGCAGACGACGGGGTTTCCGCCCAGACACTCGTGGCCGTTCAGGACATATGCAGAGGGAACCGCCTGCGGAAAGGGGGAATAGATGGCCTTTCTCGATGCGAGCCCCTGGTCGAACTCGTTGGGCCGCACGACGGGGCACACCCTGGCGCATTCACCGCACGCCGAGCATTCCTTCTCATGAACATAACGCGCTCTCTTAAGAATTCTGACGTCGAAATTGCCGACGTAACCCTGGACGTCCACCACCTCGCTCAGGGTATAAAGCCGGATTTTCGGATGCTTTCCGACATCGGCCATCTTGGGGCCGAGGATGCAGATAGAGCAGTCGATGGTCGGAAAGGTCTTGTCGAGCCGCGCCATGATGCCGCCGATGGAGGGCTCCTTTTCCACCAGGACGACATCGTAGCCGGAATCGGCCAAATCCAGGGAGGTCTGAATCCCCGCAACGCCTCCGCCAATGACCAGGGTCCGCCTGGTCAGCGGTATGGCTTCCGGCGTCAGGGGGCGGAGGTGTCGCACCCGGGCGACGGCCATCCTGGTAAGGTCAACGGCCTTCTGCGCCGCCGCCTCCGGGTCGTGCATGTGCACCCAGCTGCAATGCTCGCGGATGTTGGCCATTTCAAACAGGAAGGGATTGATCCCGGCAGCCTGCACCATCTGCCGGAAGGTGGGCTCATGAAGCCTCGGCGAGCAGGACGCCACCACCACCCGATCGAGGCGATGGGCTGTAATGTCCTCCCGAATGCCCTGCTGCCCGGGCTCGGAGCAGGCGTAGGGAATATCTTTCGCCACGACCACATCCTCGAAGCCCGAGGCCGCCTCGGCCACCCGTGCACAGTCGACGGTCCTCCCGATGTTCAGCCCGCAATGGCAGATGAAGACCCCCACCCGGGGACCGTTTGTGCTGCGTGTGCCTCTCTCCTTATCCGACATGCTGTCCTTTCTGCCGAGAGCCTTTGAACGTCTTATCGATGGCCCGTCAGGTAGAGGATCTGGAATGGGGTTTTAGGATCGTTGGTCGTGACGACGATCGATCGCTTGTAGTAGTCCGAGCAATCGGAAGCCATGACGGTGACTTTGATCCTGCCCTCTTTTCCGGGAGAGATCTTCTTGTCCCAAAATGCGGTCGAGCCGCACCCGGGGAGCACTTTTTTGATTTGCAGCATGCCCGTGCCCTTGTTCCGCACCACGAATTCATGACTGTATTCACCGCCGGCAGCCACCTGCCCCATGTCATGGCTCGTCTCGGCGAACTCGATCACGGGGTGCCGCCCGTCTGGATGGGCTCGGACTCCGTGGACGGCCTTCCCTGGAAGCTGGAGCACTGCGCCAGGAAAACGGCAGCAACCAGCAGCAGCATTGGAAATCCGATTCGTTGTTTCATCATCAACCACCCGCAAATCTGATGCATCATGAGTGACCTTTCCTTCCTTCCTTCATTCCTTCATTCATTCATTGGCTGCAGCCGGCGCATGCACTCTGCGCCTTCAGCTTTTCCACCCTCGCGGCGCACACCTTGTACTCCGGGATCTTGGCGACGGGATCGACCGCTGCGATCGTCAGGCGGTTGGCTGCGGCCTCAAAGAAATGGAACGGGATGAAAATCGTCCGCTCGTCCGTCATCTGACCCACACTTGCCTTGGCCTCGATCCGGCCTCGACGGGTGCTGACCCCAATGACCTCGCCATCCCGGATGTCTAATGCCTCGGCATCCCTGGGGTGAATCTCCACCCAGCACTCGGGGCAGATCTCGTTCAGCCCCGCTGATCGTCGGGTCATGCTGCCCGTGTGGTAATGGTAGAGTACCCGGCCGGTGGTGAGGATGAAGGGATAGTCCTCACTCGGCGACTCGGCGGGGGGAATCCACTCGATGGCCGCAAACAACCCCTTGCCCCGAGTGAACTGGCCCCGGTGAAGATACCGGGAACCGGGATGGTCCTTGGTCGGACACGGCCACTGCAAGCCCCCGGTCGCCAGGCGGGCGTAATCCATGCCGGCATAGGAAGGCGTCACGGCCGCCATTTCGTTGAAGACGGCCTCCACATCGGGATAGCTCATTTCATAGCCCAGCCGGCTTGAGACGGCGCACAGGATCTCCCAGTCGGAGCGGGCCTGCCCCGGCGGTTCAATCACCTTACGCACCAGCTGAACCCGCCTTTCAGTGTTGGTGAATGTGCCGTCCTTCTCCGCAAAGCATGCCGACGGCAGCACCACGTGGGCCAGCCGGGCCGTTTCCGTCAGGAAGATGTCCTGGACGACCAGGAAGTCGAGGGACTTGAGCTCCTCCTCGACGTGCTGGATGTCCGGCTCGCTCACCATGGGGTTCTCGCCCATGATGTAGAGCCCCTTGATTTGCCCCTTCGCCGCGGCCGCCATGGCCTCGAGCATGGTGAGCCCCACGTTTCCCGGCAGTTCCCGCACTCCCCAGGCTTTGGCCATCTTCTCCCGCAGCTCCGGCACGGTCACCGCCTGATACCCGGAATAGACGTTGGGAAGTGCCCCCATGTCGCAGGCCCCCTGAACGTTGTTCTGGCCTCTCAGCGGGTTCACGCCGCCCGATTCGATGCCGACGTTGCCGCACAGCATGGCCAGATTGGCAATGCTTTTCACATTGTCGGTGCCTGTGGTGTGCTGAGTGATCCCCATGGCATAAACGATGGATGCCGCCGGGGCCCCCGCATAGAGCCGGGCCGCTGCGACCAGGTCGTCTTTCGGGATGGAGGTGATCTCCTCGACTCGCTCGGGGGTATAAGCGGCGACCAGCTCCTTCACCGCCTCGAAGCCCTCGGTTCGTTCAGCCACGTATTCCTTGTCGTAAAGCTCTTCCTTGATGATCACGTGCATCATGCCGTTGATCCAGGCCACGTCCGTGCCTGGCTTCTGGCGCAGCCAGAGGGCTCCGTGATCCACCAGGTCGATGTGCCGCGGATCCACCACGATGAGCTTCGTCCGTCCGTTCAGGACCCCACGCTTGATATAGGTGGAGATCACCGGGTGATTCTCCGAAGTGTTGGAGCCGGTGATGAGCACCACGTCGGAGCGCTCGAGCTCCTCGATCGAGTTGGTCATGGCCCCGCTGCCAAAGGAAATCGCAAGCCCGGCCACCGTCGAGGCATGGCACAGTCGAGCGCAGTGATCGACGTTGTTGGTCCCCATGACTGCCCGGGCGAGCTTCTGCATGAGGTAGTTCTCTTCGTTGGTGACCCGGGCCGAGCTGAAGAAGGCCAGCGCATCGGGGCCGTGCGCTTCCCGGATCGATTTCAATCTCTTGGCCACCAGCCGCAGGGCCTGGTCCCAGGAGGCTTCCTTGAAAGAGCCGTTTTCCCTGATGAGAGGCATCGTCAGCCGATCGGGGTGATCGATGAAATCGAAACCGTAACGGCCCTTGACGCAGAGCCTCCCGTCGTTGGGAACGGCCCCTTCGACGCCCGACACTTTGACCACTTTCCCCTTTTTCACATGGAGCCACTGCTGACAGCCGACGCCGCAATAGGGACAGGTCGTCTGAACCTTTCGATCCTCCTCCCACGTCCGCCACCGGTAGCTTGTACGCTTTTCCACGAGGGTGCCGGTGGGACACAGCTGAATGCACTCCCCACATTGAACGCATTTCTTTTCATCGTAGGCGATGTGCGGACCACCCTCGCCGTTCACGACCGAGAGAGCCCCTATCCCCTGGATCTCCCTGCAGGCGTGAACGCATCGCAGGCACAGCACGCACCGCTGAGGCCAGGACTTGATGAAGGCCCTGGTGTAGGGTTCGGTAAACTTGGAGGTCGGCTCCGGCGGCTCGACTCCCGTGATGCCATGCTCGACCACGAGGTCCTGGAGCCGACAATCACCCGCCTTGTCGCAGATGGGGCAGTCCAGAGGATGATGGACCAGCATGACTTTCAGCGACTCCTCCCGCAAGGCCGTCAAATTGTCCGACTGGGTAGTCACCATCATGCCGTCCATCGCTGGTGTCTCGCAGGAGGTCACCGGCGCCGAATGCCCGTCGACTTCCACGATGCACAGCCCACACGATCCAATGGGCTTGAGCCGTTCGTGAAAGCAGAGCGTCGGAATCCTGATCCCCGCACTCTTCGCCGCCTGCAGTATCGTAGTCCCTTCCGGAACCGACACATCCCTGCCATCCAGGGTGAGCTTGACCATTTTCATGCCCGCATCTCCTTTGCCGTTCCATCGAAAACGTGTGAATTCCAGCTTGAGAAACCCACTTCAAAACACAAAACTGCGAGGCGACAGGGACGCAGGGCGTTTTCCCCGCGACCTCCGAGCCCCCGGGGTGAACAGTCTTTCAAAGATTGTCGATCATGGCGAAGATCTGGGCGTCATCGAAGCCCTGGAGCCTGATGGCTCCCGATCGGCACGAGGCCGTGCACAGGCCGCAGCCTTTGCACAAGGCCGGGTTGATCTCCGCCTTGCCCTTGTCGTTGAACCGGGGAGCCGAGTAAGGGCACACATGGACGCACGTGCCGCAGCTGCTGCAGAACATCGCGTTGACGAAGGCCACCGTTCCGGGAAAATGGATGGTCTGGCGCGCCAGGATGGTCGCAGCCCTGGAGGCGGCCGCATGGGCCTGGGCGATGCTTTCGTCGATGGGCTTGGGGTAATGCGCGAGACCGCACAGGAAGACGCCGTCCGTTGCGAAGTCCACGGGGCGCAGCTTGACGTGGGCTTCGAGGAAGAAACCATCCTCGTTCACCGGCACCTTGAAGAACTGGGCGAGGGTCTCGTCGACATTGGGCACGATGGCCGAGGCCAGAGTGAGCAGATCGGTTTCCAGGGCCACCCTGCGCTGCAGGATGGGATCCCGCACCGTGACGGTGAGTCGCCCGTCCTTGACCTCCACGGACGGCTTCTCTTCCAGGTCGTAGCGCACAAAGACGACCCCCAGCCTGCGCGCCTCGAGGTACAGGGCTTCGCGTTCCCCGTAGGTCCTCATGTCCCGGTACAAGACAAACACGTTGCACTCCGGGTTGAGCTGCTTGAGATGCAGGGCGCTCTGGAGGGTGTGAGTGCAGCAGACCCGGCTGCAGTAGGGCCGCTGCGGCTCCCGCGATCCCACGCACTGGATGAAAACCGCCGTCTGAACATCCTTGAGGGTCGGGTCCTCCTGCTGGAAGCGGCGGTCGAGCTCCTGATGGGTCATCACCCGCTGGTCTTTGCCGAAAAGGTATTCGTCGGGCTGAAACTCGGATCCGCCCGTGGCGATAACCGCCACACCATGGTCGATGGATACCGACGAACCGCCGTTCTGGATCACGGTTTTGAAGTTTCCCACAAAGCCATCCACCTGGGCGATGGAGCTCGAAAGATGGACCATCACCAGGGGGTGTCGCAGAAGCGCCTCGGCCAGCCCCTTCACAAAGTCCGGGATGCTCTCGCCTTTCCACGTCTCGTGGAGTGACAGGGCCTGGCCACCCAGCAGGCCGGACTTCTCCACAAGGTGTACCGGGTATCCCTGGTCGGCCAGGGTCCTCGCCGCCATCATGCCCGCCACACCACCCCCCACCACCAGGGCCGCCGAGGTGACCTGAAGCTCGGGCTCCTGCAGGGGCTCGAGCAGAGCAGCCTTGGCCACCGCCATGCGCACCAGGTCCTTGGCCTTTTCCGTGGCGCTCTCGGGGTCGCTGCTGTGGACCCAGGAGACCATGTTGCGGATATTGGCCATCTCGAAGAGGTACCGGTTGAGGCCCACCTCCTCCATGGTCTCCTGGAACAGGGGCTCATGGGTGCGTGGGGTGCACGCCGCCACCAGGATGCGGTTGAGTCCGTTTTCCCTGATCAGCCGCTTCAGGGTTTCCTGGGTGTCCTGGGAGCAGGTATAGAGGTTGTCCGCGACGTACTCCACGAAGGGAAGCGTCCTCGCATACTCCCGGACAGCCGGGACATCCACGGTGCCTCCGATGTTGATGCCGCAGTGGCAGACGAAAACGCCGATGCGGGGCCGCTCGCCCGTGACGCTGATCTGGGCGGGAACCTGCTTTTCGCGAACCCGGGTCCCGCGGGCGGTCCCGAGGAGCGCTCCCGCTGCTGCTGCGGCGGCGCTGGCCTCCATGACCGAGTGCGGGATGTCCTTGGGCCCCTGGAATGCTCCACAGGCAAAGACGCCGGGCCGGCTCGAAGCCACAGGCTCGAAGGATGAATGGCGGCAGAAGCCGTCACCGGTGGCGTCCAGCTTGAGCCGGTCAGCCAGCTGCAGGGCGCGGGCGGAAGCCTCCAGCCCCACCGAGAGCACCACCATGTCGAAGGATTCCTGGAGGATCTCTCCCTCCTCGTTCACATAGCTGATCTGGAGGTCGTCCGTGTGGGGAATTGCATCTACGCTGTGGACCCGCGAGCGGATGAACCGGACCCCCTGCTCGTCCCGGGCCCGGTTGCAGGTCTTTTCGAAATCCTTCCCGTGGGTCCGCATGTCCATGAAGAAAATGCTCGTTTCGAGCCTGCCGCCGGCATGCTCTTTGGCGATCACCGCCTCCTTGATGGCGACCATGCAGCATACGGCCGAGCAGTAGCCGTGGTCGCAGTGGCTGATGTCCCTTGAGCCTACGCACTGGAGCCAGGCGATGCGCTGCGGCTCCCTGTGGTCCGAAGGACGCACCAGGTGCCCCATGCTCGGCCCGGATGCCGAGAGGATGCGCTCGAACTCCATAGAGGTCACGACGTTGGGGTGCCCGGCGTAGCGGTAGGTGTCGTAGACGCGGGGATCGAAGGGCTGAAAGCCCGGCGCCGCTATGATGGCCCCCACTTCGATCTCCTGTTCCACGGGCTGGTCCTCGTGCATGACCGCCCTGGCGAGACAGGCATCGACGCACTGGTAACACTCGGAGCAAATGCCGCAGCTGAGGCAGCGCTCGGCCTCCCGGCGCACCTGCTCCTCGGTGAAGCCCAGCTGGACCTCGTCGAAGGTGGCGGTACGCGCCCCAGGAGAGAGACGCGGCATCTGTTCGCGCGGGATGCGGTCGTAGCCTTCGGTCGAAACCTCCTGGACCGCCTTCCATTCTCTTTCCCGGCCCTCCCGCAGGTCCTCACCCCGCAGGAAACGTCCGATGGAGATGGCGGCCTGCTTGCCGGCGGCGATGGCCTCGATGACCGTCCTGAGTCCCGTCACGGCGTCGCCTCCCGCGAAAATGTCGGTGTCGCGGCTCTGGAGAGTGAGGAGATCCACCTGCATGGTGCCCCAATCGCTGAGCTGACAGGCACACTCCGGGGTGAGGCACGCCCAGTCGGACTCCTGGCCGATGGCGGGGACCACGGCGTCCACCTCGATGACGAAGTTGGAGCCGGGGATGCTCTCGGGACGGCGCCTCCCGTCGGCATCGGGCTCACCCAGCCGCATCCTCGCGCATTCGACGGCCTTGACCCTGCCGTTCTCGCCCAGGATGCGAACCGGGTTCACGAGGGTCATGATCTCGATGCCCTCTTCCCGGCACTCCTCAATCTCCTCCTCGTTGGCAGGCATTTCCTCGATGCCGCGGCGGTAGAGAATGAAGGGTTTGGCCGATCCGTTGCGAAGGGCTGTTCTGACGCAGTCCATGGCGACGTTTCCGCCGCCGACGACGGCGACCCGGTCCCCCAGGAGCACGGTCCCGCCAAGGTTGACATCGCGAAGAAAGTCGACCCCCGGGTAGACCCCCTCCAGGTTCTCGCCCTCGATGCCGAGTGGTCTGCACTCGTGGGCCCCGATGGCTACAAAGAAGGCCCGGTAGCCCTGGGATCTCAGGTCGCCGATGGTGACATCCCTTCCAACGTCGACCCCCGTTCTGAAATCGACCCCCATCTCCCGGATGACTTCGATCTCCGCCTGGATGATGTCCCGGGGAAGGCGGTAGGAGGGAATGCCGACGCTCAGCATGCCGCCCAGGACGGGCAGCTTTTCGAAGACCGTCACCCGGTAGCCGTCCAACGCGAGATAGTAGGCGCAGGAGAGGCCCGCAGGTCCCGAGCCGATGACGGCCACCTGCTCAACCCGTTTCTCTCTGATCTCGGGAATGAACCGTGTCTCCGAGCGCAGGTCGAGATCCGCGACGAACCGCTTGATGGAATCGATCGCTACGGGCTCATCCAGCTCGCCCCGCCTGCAATCCGATTCACAGGGGTGGTGGCAGACGCGTCCGCAAATGGCCGGCAGGGGGTTCTCCGCCTTCACTAGTCTCAGCGCTTCCAGGTATTTCCCCTCTGCCGCCAGGGCCACGTAGCCCTGAACGGAGATGTGTGCGGGACACGCCACCTTGCATGGAGAAGTCCCCGCCTTCTCTATGGCGAAGGCCCCCGGAACCGCCTGGGCGTAGCGGCGATAGGCCGCCTTGCGCTCGCTCAAGGCCATGTCGTACTCGCTGGGCCGCACAACCGGGCAGACGCCGGCGCATTCACCGCAGCCCGTGCACCTGGAAGCGTCGATATAGCGGGGCTTGCGCAGCACCCTCACCTTGAAACGGCCCGGCTCCCCCGATACCTCCCTCACCTCCGAAAGCGTCAGGAGGTCGATGTTCAGGTGTCGGCCCACTTCCACCAGCTTGGGCGACAGGATGCACATGGCGCAGTCGTTGGTGGGAAACGTTTTGTCCAGTTGAGCCATGACGCCGCCGATGGAGGGCTCGCTCTCCACCAGGGTGACGTGATAGCCCGAATCCGCGAGATCCAGGGCCGCCTGAATTCCGGCCACCCCGCCACCCACCACCATCACTGAGCCAACGACTCTCTTGCGCTCACTCTGCTCATTCATGGCTCACGACTCTCTCCGCTTGCGTTTCAACCATCGAACCGCCAATGGAACCTGCGTTAAAAGCGCACTCTCCATCATCGCCCCAACCGTTCCGCCCGAGACCAATGCTGTTATGCTGTTTGTCTGAAAAGTGGACTCCCATT
Source organism: uncultured Syntrophobacteraceae bacterium (assembly GCA_964557955.1). Classification (GTDB taxonomy): domain Bacteria; phylum Desulfobacterota; class Syntrophobacteria; order Syntrophobacterales; family Syntrophobacteraceae; genus JALOOX01. The sequence goes on along the minus strand of CAZLCS010000020.1, from coordinate 23,797 downwards.
TCATCCACCATTGTGGGCGCAAGCCCATGGGGGTTGACTTAGGCTCACAGGGTATTGGGCAGCCGGGTGCCGGGTACCGGGTGCCGATTGTCGGGTGCCGGGTGCCGTGGGCTAAGCGGAGCTTGCCCAAGCGGGACTCCTCGATCACGGGCAAGCTTCGCTTAGCCCAAGCCAACCCTTGAATCACCGGCATTGCCGCCCGAGACCGGTCCGGGAGCACGATCAAACCCTCACGTGGGCCGCCGGGAAGCAAAGAACGGGTGCTGCGCACCGGATGCAGGCAGATGAAAAGCCATGCGAGCCTGGGCGCACGGATGCTCGCGGTCCCCGCGGACTCACGGTCCAACGTCGACGCTCACCCGGAGTGGGATCGGCTATCGAACAAAGCTGAAAGCGCTAGGAATCAGACTGGAGGGAATCTATCGGGCGTGATCTTTCGGCCGAGCTCGGTGCCTGCCTCTCACGGGCGGCATGCCAACGAGACGCTCAGGTGAAGCCGAAAGCTGGAAACATGGAGAAGCTCCTCACGGGAAAAATCCTTGTGATCTCATGTAGACGCGGAACATATACCGCATAAATCACCCATTTGTCCAATAGGATTTTTCTATCCCCAGTTTGACCTTGACGATTTCCTGACGGTTCGCTCTTGAAATGAGAACGGCATTCAGCGATCTTTCGGAGCGTCAGGAAAGTTCCGGGCAAGCAGATCAGGAAGCCGGAGCCTGTTCAAGGTGACCTTCAACCCTTAAGCAGGGAGAGAGAATGCTGTTCAACGTACCCGTCGTGCCGGATGCCGCCCTGGCCAGGCTCCTGAATGATCACGCAGAATCGCTTTATTCCTGCTATTTCAGCCTCCACGCCCCTCAAGTCCATGACGGCCGCATCCAGCGCCGGTCCGTGGAAACCGCACCATGGATCGAATTCCTGAGAGCTCTACATATACCCCGGAAATATCTGCTCGTGAACAGCCGCGCCCATGGCCACGATGCTTATTTCGATCGGCATCGCATCCAGGGCGTGGTGCAAACCCTTGCGAGGATGCTGCAAGCCGGGGTGATCAACGGCGTGGTGTTCGCCGATGCCTACTACCTGCGAGCAATCTCCGATGCAGATCCGGACGTGGCCTCGCAGCTCGAAGCCATCCCCAGCATCAACCACATGCTGAGCTCTTTCGACCGGGTCGCATCGCTCATGGAATTCATTGCATCGACTCACTTCGCCCTTCCTGGAACTCTGATCCTCGATCGCTCCCTCAACCGGAGGATGGACTCTCTCGCCGAGATCTCGGCCCGGTGCAGAGAACGTTTTGCCGGTATCAGGATCGAGCTTCTGGCCAACGAGGGGTGCCTCGACCATTGCCCTTTCAAGCTGACCCACGACTGCCACATTTCGCTGGTCAACGTGGGGCATTCCCTGGACACCCACTCCGTGAACCGGCAGTTGGGATGCATGCGCTCGCTGCAGGAGACCCCTGCCCTCCTCTTCAGGTCCCCCTTCATCCGGCCGGAGGACGTCAGCGCTTATGAACCCGTCGCCGATGTCCTCAAGATTTGCGGCCGCACCCTTGGCTCGCCGTTCCTCACGAAGGTTCTGAACGCATACCTGAATCGAGGTTTTGCCGGCAACCTCATCGAGCTCATGGATGCCATGGAGCCGGCCGCCCAGTGGATTCACGTGTCCAACATGGATCTTCCAGGGGATTTCCACCGGCGGCTCAGCACCTGCTCCAGGGACTGCCTCTCCTGCACCTACTGCGATGAGCTGCTCCGAAAGTACGCCAGACCCCGGGAGCTCAGCCTTGAAGCCCGATGGCCGACCTGACTCGTGTTGGATGGGGGGGTTGTTCATACGGATAGGAATTGACCCGGGAGGGACCAGGATTCAAAATCCATAACCCAAAGGAGGTCAGCATGAAACTCACTCGAAACCTTTTGATCGCTGCGGCTTTCGCTGTCGGCGGCCTTGCGGCGGCATCCTTTGCCATGGCCCAGGAAGCGCCCAAACAGAGCGACAATTGGCTGCTCGACGCCAAGGATGACACGGAAAGGTTCAAACGCATTCAGCTGATGTTTGGCGGTTTTTCAGCGGCTATGCAGACTGTGGGCGAACGTTACGACCGGACCTACGATGCCGTCGCTGATGGCAATTACGATCTGGCGAACTACCATTGGAAGAAGATTAAGGAAGCCATAGAGCTCGGCTATCTCAGGCGACCCGCACGTGAGGCCAATTCGGTCGAGTTGTTCCTGAAGGGTCCCTGGGCATCCGCAGGTGAAGCCCTTGCATCGAAAGATAGCGAAAAGGCAAAAGAGGGTTTTCTCGCAGCGCGCTCAGGCTGCCTGGCATGCCATCTGGCGGAGAGAGTGCCGTTTATGAATGACCAGCCGAAGTTCAGAAGAACAGCTGGGTTTCCGGAGCGGTGACCTCCGGAAATCGACTGGAAGGTCGGGCATCCCCGACAGGATATGTGGGATGCCGAACTTGCCCAAGGTGACAGGCTCGGCATCCCCTGATGCAGAATGGAGCTTGTCTTCCCCCCTGAATCCTTGACCGAGGCTGCTTGCAGAAGAATATTGCCCTGTTTCCTCCACTCCCTGCACTCCCTCCCTTGACAATACTAATTAGAATGATTCTAATCAGGCCATGGCCGCAAAGGAGCTCTCTTGGAGCCCGTAAAGAAAAGAAAAGAAATGGAGCAGGCTCTTCGGACGGCAGGGTATCGCATTACCGGCCAGAGGAAAGCCATTTTGGATTATTTGGTCTCTACTCTTGAACACCCCGCCGCTTACAAGATTTTTGAAGAAGTGAAGAAGGTTCAACCCAGACTGAGTTTGGCGACGGTGTACAACACATTGCATGTTCTTACGACGAACGGTCTGATCAAGATGTTGACGTTCAGGGAGGATAATCGATACGAAGCCAACCTGTCTTTCCACATCAATCTCATCTGCACATCCTGCGGGAGAATACAGGATTTCGAGGCTGGAACGCTCATGTCTCCGGAGGAGGTCCGTGAGAAGATCGGCTTCGAGGTCATGACCTATCGGATGGAATACCACGGACTTTGCTCGGAGTGCAAAGTCAAGACCTTTCACAAGGGGGAGGGCAGGAAGCTCTCCAGAGGCGGCCTGAGTCCACGAAAAGAACATGAGAGAGGGTAGATCGTTACAGGCGTTGGAGAGCTCTTCGCGGCTGGTCTTGCCGGTTCTTCCGGAGGTATGCATTCCGGGTCTTGCGGTTGGGTTGCATGAGAGTCTCCGATGGTCAAAATGAAAAGCGAATTCCATCTTCAGTTGCCGTTTCGAGAATCTCTTTACATTTGCGTCTCTGCCCTCAGATCTATTCACAGTGGCTCTGTTCAGCAAATCACACAACGAAAGGAGCAATTATCATGAATAAAGGCAGTAAAGGCCCGGTAATGGGATCCACGGCCCGCGGCGGCGCGTCGAAACAGGATTGGTGGCCGAACCAGTTGAACCTCAGGATTCTGCACCAGCACTCGCACCTGAGCAATCCGATGGGCGATAAGTTCAACTATGCTGAAGAATTCAAGAAACTCGACTTTCAGGCTCTCAAGAAGGACCTCTGTGCGTTGATGACCGAGTCGCAGGACTGGTGGCCTGCCGACTGGGGTCACTACGGTGGGCTCATCATCCGGATGGCGTGGCACAGCGCAGGCACCTACCGCCAGGGTGACGGCCGCGGCGGCGGGGGGTCGGGCAATCAGCGGTTGGCGCCCATCAACAGCTGGCCGGACAACGTGAATCTCGACAAAGCGCGCCGGCTGCTTTGGCCGATCAAGCAGAAATACGGCAGGAGGATCTCCTGGGCCGACCTGATGATCCTCGCCGGCAACTGCGCTTTGGAGTCGATGGGCTTCAAGACCTTCGGCTTCGGTGGCGGGCGTGAGGACATCTGGGAGCCGGAAGAGGACATCTACTGGGGTGCCGAAGAGGAATGGCTGGCTACGAGCGACAAACCCAAGAGCCGTTACAGCGGCGACCGGGACCTGGAAAACCCGCTCGCCGCCGTGCAGATGGGCCTGATTTACGTGAACCCGGAAGGCCCGGACGGCAACCCGGACCCGGTCGCCTCGGGCATTGACGTTAGGGAGACCTTCGCGCGCATGGCGATGAACGACGAAGAAACCGTAGCACTGGTCGCGGGCGGCCACACTTTCGGCAAGTGCCATGGCGCCGGCCCTGCGTCCCATGTGGGCCCAGAGCCCGAAGCCGCCCCCATTGAGGAACAAGGGCTCGGTTGGAAGAGCACGTTCGGCAGCGGCAAGGGTGGCGATACGATCAGCAGCGGCATCGAGGGCGCCTGGAAGCCACACCCGACCCGATGGGACATGGGCTATCTGAAGGTGCTTTTCAAATACGAGTGGGAGCTGGTCAAGAGCCCGGCCGGCGCTCATCAGTGGCTGGCAAAGGACGTGGAAGAAGAGGACATGATCGTCGACGCGCACGACCCCTCGAAGAAACACCGGCCGATGATGACCACGGCGGACCTCTCACTTCGCTTCGACCCGATCTACGAGCCGATCGCACGGCGCTACCTGCAAAACCCCGATGAATTCGCGGACGCCTTCGCCCGGGCGTGGTTCAAGCTGACCCACCGCGACATGGGGCCACGCTCACGCTACCTCGGCCCTGAGGTGCCGGCAGAGGAACTGATCTGGCAAGACCCGGTGCCCGCAGTCGATCATGAACTGATCGATGCGCAGGACATTGCAGCCCTCAAGGGCAAGGTCCTTGCCTCTGGTCTGTCTGTGTCGGAGCTGGTTTCGACCGCCTGGGCGTCGGCGTCCACCTTCCGCGGTTCCGACAAGCGCGGCGGCGCCAACGGGGCGCGCATTCGTCTGGCGCCGCAGAAGGATTGGGAAGTCAACCAGCCTGCCCGGCTGGCGAAGGTGCTCCAGACCCTGGAGGGCATCCAGAGCGACTTCAACAGCAAGCAATCCGGCGGCAAGAAGGTATCGCTGGCCGACCTGATCGTTCTGGCCGGTTGCGCGGGCGTCGAGCAGGCTGCGAAGAACGCCGGTTACACCGTGCAGGTTCCCTTCTCGCCGGGGCGTACGGATGCGTCGCAGGAGCAAACCGACGTGGTGTCCTTCGCGGTGCTCGAACCCTACGCAGACGGGTTCCGCAACTACCAGAAAGCCAAATACGCCGTATCGGCAGAGGAGCTGCTGGTTGATCGTGCCCAGCTGCTGACGCTGACCGCTCCCGAAATGACCGTTCTCCTGGGCGGCATGCGTGTCCTGAATGCCAACTTCGGACAGTCCCCGCACGGCGTCTTCACCAAGCGGCCGGAAACGCTCACCAATGATTTCTTCGTGAACCTGCTCGACATGAACACGACGTGGAAGGCAACCTCGGGAGACGAAGACGTGTTCGAGGGGCTGGATCGCGCAACGGGCGAGCTCAAGTGGACCGCCACCCGCGCCGACCTCATCTTCGGCTCGAACTCCCAGCTCCGGGCCGTGGCGGAAGTCTACGGATGCGAGGATTCCCGGGAGAAGTTCGTGCAAGACTTTGTGGCGGCGTGGAATAAAGTGATGAACCTTGACCGTTTCGACCTCACCTGATCGCAGCCCGGACCTTTCCAAGGGTTTCTGACAGGGCGGAAAAAACGGTCAGCCAACCACCGGAGCGGCGGCGGTAGCGAGCCCGCTGGCAGCCTTTCGAGCTCGTGTCCCGCCGCCGCTCAACCAATTCATTTCAAGTGATGCTCGCCACAGGAACTGTGGACAGATATCATTTTATTCTGCGAGAACGGCTCAATAAGCGTAGGGCTCACCACTCCGGATTTCGAATATGTACGGAATATCGGGCTCGCTGATGGCTTTGATATGGATCGGAACGAGCTCGCAGGACTGACTGAGTGCGACGACACGCACTCCTTCGAACTGCAGGCGTATTTCCGCTGAGGGCGGAATCATCTCTTCCACTGTGTAGTAGACTTCCACCCACTGACCGTCTTTCACCAAATCCAGTGCATTCGTTCGAACCCTCAAACCGACCCCGACCGCATCAGCCAGGCAGCATGTGACCACTGTGCGGATAACCGCGATCTGACCCATCCGATCCAATTCTTCATCTCGCTTCACCATTCCCATCGTTACAAATCGCTGTCCGGCCAGGGCCGGCTCTCTATTCTCGCACTGCACGAAGAGCTCGGCGGTGTTGATGCGGATGTATTCGACCCCATCCACCGTCACCCGGGGGACCTGTTCAATCGCTCTCAACGATTGCGAGAGGGTCCGGGTCTTCGTGGCGCGAGGCTCGCGTGCATGGATTTCAATCCCGAGAAGAGAAATGAAGAGGAGGAAGACACCGATTCTTGATAGACGGGTTTTCCTGTTGGGATTCCACACGGCCGCGGCTCCAGTTGCCAGAAACATGGCGGCCGTCAGCCCCGTCAGCCACTTGAACTTGGGATTGAGGAAGCGCCAGTAGTCATCGCCAAAGACCAGTGACCCCGCGTAGCAGCCGATAATCAGAAGGATAAGACCTTCCACCACACCGCCGAGCTTCGTCATCGTGTCAACCCGCTAACATCGCGTAAAGATTACAGAGGAGATAGGTCAGGAGCGTCGGCACCCCCACCAGCACCACCGCCACTCTTCGGTGAAAAACAGCACGAAACATCAGTATCAGCTTGAGATCGACCATGGGGCCAATGGCGATGAACGCAAGCTGTGACGCCGGGGGAAAGGACAGAAAGGATGCCGCCACGAAAGCATCGGCCTCCGAGCAGACCGAAAGCAGGATGGCCAGGAGCATCATTCCCGCTATGGCCAGGCGGGCTCGGTCCACGAGGAGATAAAGGAAATCGTACGGCGGAAGGATATTGAAGAGACCGACTGCACAGGCGCCCAAAAAGAGATACTTCCCCATTTCAAGAAACTCGGAGGCCGTATGAAGGAAAACTCCGATCAGGCGCGATCCTTGTGGTGCTTCACAGCCGCAGCCGCAGGCTGGGTCCGGAGCCATTTGGAGAAGGACCGGAGCCGGACCCTGCCCATGAACGTCAGCCCTTCCGGATGGTTCCTTGTCCAGCAGCTCTTTGTAGATCTTTCCCTCCCGGAGGAGGAGAATGGGATCGACAATGGAGAGTCCGAAACCGATGGCGGAGGCGCAAACAGCCACCACAGCGACCCTTGCAAGGACCATCCGGATGTCCCCCTGGAAAGCGAGGTAAGTGGAGGCGAGGACCAGCGGATTGATGACCGGCGCTGCCAGCATGTAGGTGATCGCCACCTGTGCCGGGACCCCCTTTCTCAGGAGACGCCGCACGATGGAGACCACCCCGCACTCGCAGGTCGGTATCAGCATCCCGGTGCACAGCCCGAAAAGCAAGCCCGCAAAACGTCCTTTAGGAAGGTATCTGGCCAGAATTTCCGCTGGCACATAGATCTCGAAAACGGCCGAGAGAATTGAACCCAGCATCAGAAAGGGCGAGGCTTCCAAGAATATCGCGATGACCGTGGAGGTGAAAATCTGTAACTCCTGGTACATGCAGGTCCTTTGCGACGTTTCAGTCCCGTGTGCTCCGCCTTCTCAGGAGCCGCCAGAAGATACCCCGGCAGGGGGCCATGAGAAAGGCGAGAAGGAAAAAGCACGTAGCCGTCATCACCACCGCAGCTCCCGAGGCGATATTGACATGGTAGCTCAGAAAGAGGCCGATGACGGCAGAAAGCCCTCCCACGACAGCCGATATCGCCATCATGGAGAGCAGTCGACGCGTCAGGAGTGAAGCCGTCGCCGCCGGGGTTACCAGCATGGCGGTGACCAGGCCCACCCCCACGGTTTGGAGAGAGACCACAATGGTGAGGGCGATGAGGACCAGCATGAGGGTGCGAAGAAGCTCCGCAGGGAGCCTGAGGGTCGCCGCCAGGACCGGGTCGAAGGAGATGACCAGGAATTCTTTGTAGAACAGGACAATCACGGCCAACACGAGGAGACCCACACCCGTTGTGAGCCAGAGATCGCCGGAGCTCACCCCCAGCACGTTCCCGAACAGGATGTGGGTCAGGTCCATGGCGTAGGTCTTGGCCGTGCTGATGAGGGCTATGCCCAGGGAGAGGGCGGCGGCGAAGAGAATCCCGATGGCCGTGTCCTCCTTGATGCTGCCCTGGCGCGAGAGAAGGCCTATGCTGAGGGCGACGAGGATGGCTGCAGCCAGGGCCCCCACGAACAGGCTGCCTTTCAGGAGATACGCCACGGCCACGCCGGGCAGAATGGCGTGAGCCAGGGCATCCCCAAGAAAAGCCATGGAGCGCAACACCACGTAGCAGCCGATGACCGCACAAAGAATGCCCACCATGAGCGAGGCCACAAGGCCGCGCTGCATGAAGCCGAAGGCAAAGGGCTCAATGAGCCAGTCCATCAAGGTCCTACTCCGCGTAAGGTTTTCTCACATGGGCGGCCCTGTCCACCACCACCGCCCCGTTGATGAACAGAACCTGGCCGCCGAATGCCTCGGCCAGGGTTTGGGACGTGAGCGCTTCCTGAGCCGGGCCGAAGGATATCAGGCGACGGTTCAGAAGCAGTACCTGGTCGAACCGGGTCGTGCTCAGCTTCAGGTCATGGGTCGATATCAGAACGGTGACCTGTTGCTCCCGAAGGGTGTCAAAAAGCTCCAGGGTTGCCTCCTGGGTCGAAACATCCACTCCCGTGAATGGCTCATCCATGAGCAGGATATGCGGCTCCTGCACCAGGGCTCTCGCCAGGAAGACTCTCTGCTGCTGACCGCCGGACAGGTCACCAATGGGTTTTGAGGCCAGGTCGCTGATCCCCATACGTTCGAGGCTCTCGGCCACAGCCGCCCGGTCCGGCCTTCCGGGCCGCCTGAACCAGCCAAGCCGACCGTAGCGACCCATCATGACCACGTCCGAAACGGTCACGGGAAACCGCCAGTCCAGTTCTTCACGCTGGGGAAGATAGGCCACGCAATCCCGGTGATGGCCCAGCGGCAGGCCGTGGATCATGATGCGTCCTCTGTCCAGGGGAAGCAGGCCGACCAGGGCTTTAAAAAGCGTCGACTTCCCGGCCCCGTTGGGTCCGATGACCGCAACCCGTGTCCCCACGGGAACGCAGAAGGTCACTTCATGGAGGGCCGGCCTGTGCCCGTAGGACACGGTGATGTCTTCCACCAGGAGGTGGGCAGGCGCCCAGGCGCAGGTTGCCGTTCCGCTTCGATTTGTTAAAGGCGTCACATTCCATTCCCCATGAACATCATTTGAGGGCGTTGACGATGGCCTTCGTGTTGAATCGCATCATCTCAATGTAGGTGGGTGCCTGACCTCCGGGCTCTGTGATGGAGTGGGTGTGGAGCTCGGTCACCGTCCTGATTCCGGTCTCTTGGGCCAGCTGCGTGGCGAGCTGAGGGTTGTTCCCGGTTTCGAGAAAAATGGCCCCGACCCCCACAGCTTTCATCTTCCTTGTCAGATCCGCCAGCTCCCTGGCCGAAGGCGACGCTCCGGTGCTCACACTGGGCAAAATGCTCCCCGCAATCTCGAATCCATAACGATCTGCAAAATAGCCAAGACTCTCGTGGTTGGTAACCAGGATCCGCTTCTTCTCGGGAATCTGCTTCACCTGCTCAGCAATCCAGCGGTCCAGCTCCTTCAATTGAGTGATGTATGCGTCTGCATTGGCTGCAAACGCTGTCGCTCCGGCGGGATCAGCCTGGCTCAGCCCGTCCCTGATGTTGCTCACGTAAGTGATGACGTTGACGGGAGAAAGCCAGAAGTGCGGATCTGTGTCGTGATGGTGGTGGCCCCCATGGTGGTGTCCTTCGTCGTGAGCGTGGGAAGCACCATGCTTCCCCCCATGCTCGTGTTTGTGGTCGCTTTTGGCACTGTGACCCTGTTCATGCTTGTGGCCCGGCTCATCTTCCTCATGCTCCCCATGGTCTCCAACCGATTCTCCCTCTTTCGGCGTGCGTGCCTTGAGCCCGGCCGAGGCTTCAATCACCCTGCGGGATCCGCCCGCATTGTGCAGCACCTCGTCCAGGAACTCTTCGATCCCGGCTCCATGAACGATGAGTACATTGCAGTTTGCCACCTTGGCCACATCGGCCGGGGTGGGCTGAAAACTGTGCGGGTCCGCCCCGATGGGCAGCAGAGCGGCCACTTTGACCCGTTCTCCCGCCACATTTTGAGCGATGTCGGCCAGAAAGGTTTCCACGGCCAGCACTCTCATTTCCGGGCCGGCTGGACTCTGGGACTGGACTGCTGCGCACGGCACGCCCGAACTCAACCCTAGAATTGAGAATGCCGCAAAAAGAGCCAATGCACGTTGTTTCATGACCATACCCTCCGAGATTTTCTGTTCCGATTCTTGATCGCGAAATGCGACCCCAATGAATCGCGGTGCTCATTCACTTGAGCCCCAAGAAAGATCGGCGGCGTTCGTCTGACACACCGCTCCATGGGACCTCCCTCCCACCTCAGCGAGCCTCCCCTGCATGGGGTGCCCGAGCAGCCCCCCATGGAGAACCCTCTCTATGAAATAGATTCATTCGCTATGCCGGATTCAGATGAGATGCTCAGGACAGCTGAGGTGGGGATCGAGCCCCGTGGATGAGGAGTGGTGGTGATGTCTTCCCTTGATCTTCAAACAGACATGCCAGGACTGGGGGAGCGAGGAACAACAAAGCCGCACCCGCCGTGGGCATCAGGCATTGGGAGGAGCGCAGGATGGTCTGACAGATGGGACACGAACAGGCATCATGGTGGGAGTGATCTGGAACCTTGCGGGGGTTGGACGCTTCGGTTCCCGGACCTGCCGACTCCCCGTGGTGGACTGCCCTGCAACCGCATCTCACGGAGGGAGCATGTGATCGTTCTGCGTTGAGCTCGAAGGAGTGAATCGGAAGAAGGAGGAGTTGAGCGGCCAGGCCGAGGAAGCAGAAGAATAGGGCGAGCGGCAATGATCCCGCACCTCTGCACCGGGTGGATCTTGCTGCTGAGCGCCAGCCGTAGAACTTTGCTGAAATGATCAATGGAATCCTCTTCCGTCCAGAGTGGGCGAGGCTTCACAGCGCCCGTTAAGAGCGAAGGGGTGAGAGGCGCAGTCCTTCAGACGCTCCCGCTACCTCCCACCCGTCAAGCCTGCAAACCATTCCAGCGTGCGCCATACCCGCCTGCATCCAAACAAAAACGATTCAGGGCCTCTCAGTCCTTCTTCCTTTGAGACAAATCCTGCAAATCCCATCAAGGCGAATCTCAACTTTTTGGATCAGAGCGGGAAAAGTTCTTTCAATGGATCGGGTATCCACATTCACGGCCTCCGGAGCCAGGCATTCCATGTTTCCACACTGGCTGCAGTAGAAGTGCGAGTGAGGGGGATGATTGGCATTGGGCCCCAGTCCATAACGGAAGGAGCGGTCGCCGGCGCTGATCCTCTGCAGCAGGTCCTTTGCAACCAGAAGGTCCAGAATGCGGTAAAGCGTGACCCTGTTCATGCGCTGAGACCTCTGCAATATCAAGAATATTTCCTGAGGGCTCAGCGGAGAGGAACTGCTCCCGACGATCTCCAGAACCGCCACTCTGTTGGGAAGCGGATCCAACCCGGCATCTTTGAGGAACGCAGGGTAATCACACCGCTGGCACATGAACCACTCCCTTCATGACGGATATCGTTGGCGCCTGGAAGCCTGTGCCAAAAGGAAAGGGGAGCCAACCCGGAAGAAAGAGCTCAGACCCTCGAACATCAGTCACCAACGTAAGTTCAGGATGATGCAACAGAGTTGCATTCTTTTCAATGAAGAAACGCACCGCCAGGTCCTGAATGAAGCGGATGCAAGGGCCGTTGGGGGTGATGGCGTCATGGGTGACGACGATATGGAGAGGGGGGTGCTCCGCTTTGAATTGCCTGAGAAACCGCCTGCCGGCGCTGATCTCAAAGTCGTTCTGGGTCGCGCCGTCTTGCTGGGAGATGAGTAGCCCTTTCCGGTCTTACGCCTCCGCCGGAGGATTCACTCGCCGGAAGGTCGGGGAAAACAGAACTCGCAAACAGACCCTCGAATGGCTTGTCCTTTGAGATGGGCTGTCCTCGCAGTTTTCAGGTCGTAGGCTGCCAGCAACTATGCACTCTGAACGACCTCTCCTCATCCTGACCATCAATTTCCGCACTCAGGACAAAGTCTTGGCGGCGGTTGGCGTTTGCAGGGCCTTCCTTCGATAACTCAAGTTGACGGCGGCCCGATAGGGAATTCCTCGCCAACTGCGGAATACCCGTTTCAGAATGTTCGGAAGGGTGTAGGTCTTTCGGAAAATCCAATTGTAGCCATTCTGCAATTCCTCTATGGTCATCCTGGCCGGTCGAAAGACCACATCGCTCGTATGGTACTTCGACCAGTCTTGCTTCAAAAGGCGGTTATCCTGCTCCAGGCGTTCATAGAGGCGGGTACCGGGAAACGGTGTAAGTATATGATACTGGGCGGCAGCGATGCGGTTCTTCAGGACGAAATCGAGGGTTTCCTGAAAAACGGAGGAATCATCGTCATCCAATCCCAGGATGAAACTGCCAACGATGTTGATGCCGGCATCATGAATCTTATGGATCGCATCTTCGTAATCCCTGACTTTGCTCCATGGCTTGTTGATGCCCTTGAGATTCTTCTGGGAAAGGCTCTCGAGGCCGATAAACGCGTACTGTCCGCCACTTTTCGCGTACAACCGCAGCAGTTCATCGTCCCTGGCAAAAGTGATGGAGGTCTGGCCGCCCCATTTCTTCTTCAGGGGAATCAGCGCCCTGAAAAGATCCTTCGCATAATCGGGCTGACCACAAATATTGTCGTCGGCAAACAAAAAATCACGTGAACTGAATGCGCGAATTTCATCCAGTACTTCAGCAATCGGCCTCGTTCGGAACTTTTGCCCGAACACACCCGTCACAGCACAGTAATCGCAATCGTAAGGACAGCCGCGAGTGGCTTGGACTGTATAATAGGATGTGTACATTCCTCTATTGAGAAGGTCTCTTCTGGGAATTCTCATCCCCTCCATCGTGCAGAGTTTTTCGGCATGATAGACGGCTTGGAGACCGCCTGTTTGAAAATCGGACAAGAGTTGATTCCAAACCTCTTCGGCCTCCCCGATAACGACAGCATCGGCATGCCTGAGCGCCTCTTCCGGTCTTGCGCTGACGTGAACGCCGCCCAGAACCACTGGAATGCCTCTCTTCCTGAACTGATCGGCAATTGTGTAGGTGCTTAGAATCTCAGCCGAATAGCCGGTGATGCCCACCAGATCAACCTTTTGATCGAAAACGACGGGGGCTGCACGTGCGTCATGAATGACAACCTCCCACTCGGGCGGCGTGAGCGCCGCCACCGTCGGCAATCCCAAGGCCACCAGCCCCGCCTTCCCATGCCTCACCTTTCCCCAATAACCACCTTCACTGTTCGGAAGCACCAGGAGCAAGCGCATTGAACCGTCATCTCCTCATAATCAATTCTTCAGTGCATGCAGGGTCTGAGAGGCCTCCCGGGAGAAAGTCATATACCGGGTGGAAGTCATTCCAAGGGCGAGCCCCCTCCGCCTGAATCAGTCTGCTCGAAACCCGGTTCTCGACGTCTGCCAGGGCGGAACAGCAAATCCTCCGTATGGACTCAATGCGATCGTCTCCCCCCACCCGATGGCCTCCCGGAGCCACGTCCGCCTCGTCCTCGATTGCCGGTGCCGCCTCCTCTTCGGTCCTTACTGTCGTAGATGTCGGCACCCTGTTGGTCCCTAGGTCTGCTTCTTTGAGGGGCAAATCCGGAGCCGCCTCCGCGAGCTTCCCTCGGTTTTGCCTCATTGACTTTAAGTATCTGTCCGGCAAGCTCTTTGCCATTCAGACTGCTAATCGCAGCCAATGCCTGTTCCCGATTTGGCATTTCGACAAAGGCAAAACCTCGAGATTTGCGGGTCTCGCGATCGGTGATGATCTTGACTGCCCCCACTTCGCCGAACACCCCAAATTCATTGCGCAATTCCTCTTCGGTAGTCCTGAACGACAAGCTCCCTACGAAAATGTTGACCATGACCTTCGACCTTTCGATGAATAGAACAATAGTGATTCATGCTTATGGGTTATGACTTGTTCAACCTAATTCAAGGGGATAACAAATGTATGGAAATATCCACGATAGACAACATCCCAGAGATCTGGTCAAAATCACAAAGTCACATATCCTAATTCAAAATTTGTGGATTTTATGCTAAATCGAATCATAGATTAAATCAAGTGGCTGTTAAGTCAGATTTTCTATAGCTGCTCCAGGAGCCAGTCTTGCTCAAATTTTAACGCAAATTTCCTCTTTTCCTTTGCCAATCGGTAAAAGTCCAGTCCAGAATTGTCTTGCCTTTGCTTGTTCTGATGAAGTAAGATTCCTCCAAATTAGTGTGGTTCGATATTTTTGAGTCATCTCCGGGATCGATCTTTTGCCTTGCAGTGAAACGGTTCAGAAGTTGCTCTGAAATAACGCACCCGAAGAAGAGCTTATAACGAATGGAAAGGACTGCAAAATGGCTGAAGGTCGAGTGAAATGGTTTAACGACAGCAAAGGCTATGGTTTTATCGAAGCCGATCAGGGGCATGATGTTTTTGTTCACTACAGTGCCATCGAAGACAATGGCTTCAAATCCCTCGCGGAGGGAGAGAGGGTATCCTTCGATGAGGAAAAAGGTGCCAAAGGGCCACAGGCACTCAAGGTGAAGAAAATATAGCTCCCATTCGGATAGCCAGCCCATTTACGAAGGAAAAAGCCGGAGTGAATCTCCGGCTTTTTTTGTCCCTGAAGATACCCTTCCCCCGGGGGCTTTCGTCGACATATCAAGATGAGTGTTGAGAGCTCACAATGTATAGGATGTGATCATGGCCCAGAGACCCAGTTCCTTGAAGCTTGAAAAGGAAAGAAAGCGCCAGCAAAAACAGAAGGAAAAGGAGGTGCGCCGGGCGAATGCCAAAGAGATTAAATCGAGGCGGGAGGAATGTGCTCCCGGTGAGGACCCCGATATCGCTGGGATCAGACCTGGGCCGCAACCCTTACCTGAGCAGTGGAACTATTGACTTCACTTGAAACATACCGAAATCTTTACTGTATGTCTTTACGGCATGTTTCAGTTTTGTTGAAGGTAGGTATAAGTCTTAACCTTAGGCTTCCTCATGTAGCAGATGATCCGCTGCGCATCAAATCATCGGAAAGGACTGGATGCCTTATGGGAGAAGTCAAACAAATTAACCTGGGTCGGAGCACCTATATCTGGGACGGGAATAGATGGTATCATACCAAGACGTTTTTGACACCTCCCACGGTGGATATCCTCAAGCTGAACATGCTTCTGCTCAAAGCCCTTGAAGAAGAGGATCTTTCCATTACGGATGTTCAAGATCTTCTGGCTCGTGCGCAAAAGGCCGCCAAAGCTCTTCAGTATCGCAGGATGGGGCTGATTGCTGAACGGATATTGAAGCTGGAGCCCGGTCACTATGTTGCCGCCGAGATGCTGTGCTCTTCATTGAGAGGACAGAATCTGCCTGCCCAGGCGCTGAAGGCTACTCAACGGTTGAGAGACGCTGACCATGCTCCTCTGCTGCTAGCCAGGGCGGCGGCGCTTTGTGACCTGGAAAGATGGCAGGAGGCCTTGAGTGAAATCAAGAGAGCTCAGGCGGTTGGGGCTGGCAGGCTGGCGACTCCACTGATCAAGAGAATCAAGAGCAATACTGGTGCAAACCCTTCGAACGCCAAACGGAATTGAGCCTTGGGCGTCCCGATGATGGGTATTGTTGATGGGCGTTCTGATCTTAACGCCGACACACCATTGCACGCTGGTGATCTCTTAGCCTGCCTGCGTCACGAAGGTCTGAGCACTGTGCTCCAAGAGGAGTCGAACCATGGAAACTATGCCTAATGCCTCATTAAAAGATCTCTTGTCCACCGGATATTTTTATAACGACTTGAAAACATACACTAAGAGTACTGAAATGGATCTCTGCTCCTATAGCAGAGATTATGCTATTCCATATTTGAGCAAGCTCTTGGAGCTCAATGAGGGTGCGGGTGAAACTGATAGGAACGAGATTCTGACTCTGGCGATTGATTGCCTCACAAATGCTGAAGATGAAGATCTGGCTGACTCTATTCTTGAGCTCAAGAGCATCACGACATCCGAGATTGATTCTAACGAGAGACTGTTACATCATCTTGACCCAGGCGACAAATTCAGACTCAAAACCTGCCGTCAGAAGTCGGAATCGGCGCAGACCCTTTCCAAACTGCTCGTCAGCATCATAAAGATGTTCAAGCTTGCTGAACAGACTCCAAAACGTGGAGCCAACAAGGCCGTGGGGGGCGTTTTTGACCTCAGCCCTGATTTGCCGGAACCCGTGTGACCATTGTGACAGGCTGCGCGATCCTTGCTGAACATTCATTATCTGGCCAATAGCCATAGGAAACCATGTAATGCTGAAACGTATCATCCCTCAGGATACTCAAGGTGTCCCATTCCCCGATGAAAACTGGCTGGACTTGGAAGGCTTGGCGCAGGTTGAGCTCACGTCTGAGGATGTGTCCCACCCAATCGAGTCGGCTCTGAAGGCCGGTGAGGGATCGGGCTGGCGGGCGGCCCAACCCGGTCAGCAGACAGTCCGGCTCCTTTTCGCCGAGCCGCTGCGGGTCAGACACATTCACGTGGCATTTCATGAAGATGCTCAGCACCGCACGCAGGAGTTCCTGTTGCGGTGGTCCTCTGACAGCGGTCGCTCGTACCGGGAAATTGTGCGCCAGCAGTATAACTTCTACCCTCCGGAAACTACTTGGGAAATCGAGGACTTCGCGGTTGAGCTTGACGGGTTGACGGTGCTGGAAATACTCATTTCTCCTGATATCAGCGGGAAGTCTGCCCATGCATCGATTGCGGAGCTGCGGCTCGCATAGTCAACAGCTTTACCCCGGGGGCGGAAGTCGCAGAGCACAAGCCTTGGAGGAGCTTTTCATGCCCATTGAGCTCACGCAGCCGCTCAATGCTGTTGACTTAAGCCCACAGGGTATTGGGCAGCTGGGTGCCATGGGCTAAGTACAGCTCATCACAATAGAGTGTCCACCTCTCGAGTCGTCATTCCGGCAGTCTTTTGGCCGGAATCCACAAAAAAGCTGGATGCCGGCTTAAAGATTGCCGGCATGACGAGCGGCGAAATGGACATCTTTTTCAGTGGAGGTGGGCTAAGCGGAGCTTGCCCATGCTGGCCTCCTCGATCACGGGCAAGCTTCGCCTAGCCCGTGCCACCCCTTAAATCAACGGCATTGACGCAGCCGCTAATCTCAGAAACTGAGTCAATACTCAAATAAGGAAAGAAGCAATGGCCGGTGTCATCAAGCGAGGCCCTTACGCTGATAAAAGAGTCAATCCTCATGAGAGAAATGAAATTAGGTATTGGTGTCACAAATTCACATGCACTGAATTTCAGCTCAAGAATGCAGTCAGAGCAGTCGGAACCTCTGCTGATGCTGTTCGAGATTTCTTAAAAGGGAAAAAAATTGAATGAGAATCAACTTCCCAAGTGAACGCATATGAAAATTTAGTGGAAACATATAGATATCTTTTTTTATTATCTACATTAATGGGGATCAAAGGACTCGCCAACCGGCTGTTGAACTCACCTGTCCTCATTGAGTTGGCGCGTCCAAGACCGAGATCCTCTTGAAATTGAGGGCACGGGTGTGGACGACTCCACCGCCGGAACATAGAAATCCTGCCGGGAGAGGCCGTGTTGCAGGGGCGAATGATCAGGGAATGAATCTGCGGAGGAAGGGTTTCTTTTCGCGCGTCTTTTCGAGCTCTTCGGGGCTTTCCTCGGCTCGCGGGCTCGATTGTGCCGCAGGCGCCATCCCTTCAGGGGGAGCGCTGACTTCGGCTTCGGCCATGCGTCCCTCTCCCAGAAAGCGGAATGCCGGGCCATCCGCTCCCAGAGACACCAGGTCATTCATGCTGAGGGGGGACTGGAGTGCAATCGCCTGGCCATTGATGAGCACCTGGCCACGGCCCGTGAGGTCTTTGACCCAGTAGTGATTTTGGTGGAAGAAGAATTGGGCATGCATATCATAGAGGGCTGGGTGGTTGATGACTATCTGGCAGCTGGGATGCTTGCCCACGGTGACGGGGACCTGCTTGAAAGATCTCAGGGTCGGTCCATACTGGAAAACCATGGGAGCATTCACCGTCGGGATTTCCCTGGGAGCCTCCGGCTTGAAGGCCTTCGGCTGCTCGACAACGGGGGCTCCCGGCGTCGAGATCGGCCTGGCCCGCTCGAGCTGCTCGGGAGGGGCGGAGACCGGGGCTGCGGAAGCAGGCGCCTCAGCCCCCCGTGACGGGGCAACCATCGGTTCCTCTTTCATCTGGATGAGAAAGCTGACCTTTGGCGCCTCCCCTCCTTCGGCGAATGTGAGCACGTCACCATTCTTGAGATACACCTCCGATACCCGCTTGCCGTTCACGAACGTACCGTTGACGCTGTGATCCACCACCTTGAAGCGATTGCCGTCCCGCTGTATCTCCGCATGCTTCCGCGATATGATCGCCAGGTCCGCGGGAAACCTGAGCTGACAGGACGGATGTCGTCCGATGGCGATGTGATCGACATTGTATTCCTGGATCTGGCCCTTCATGGGCCCGTGGAGGTGGACCAGCTGGACGGTGATGGCAGGCGGTTCTTTCATGGGCATATCCCACTGGGTGATGACACGGAAAAGCTCGCACGAGAAGACCTGGCTGCAGCCGGCTCGCAACCCTTCACGGGGCCGCCTGCAACAGGCAGCGCAAGCTGACGGCGGCCGGAACCTCCCTGGGAAAAGGCGACAAATCACTCCAGGTTCAGGAGCATATCCACGAAACGATTGCATACGCAAGTTTCACATTTTATTATAGCCACGAATCGTCCGCAGCCGCAACGAGTTGTTGCAGCCATCAGCGCTGGATAGGTTCGGCAGTGGAACAGCCTTGGGCCGTCGCTGCCGAAGGCAACGGCACCCCGGCATCGCCGTTCGTTCACACAGGTCGTTTCCAAGGACTTGCCCAGTATGATCAATGAAAAACCGGATCCCTTTGACACCGACGCCACCCTCCCCACCGGCCAGGTCTCGGCCAGTCCGCCTTCCAACGATGGCTCCGAGCCCGGTTCAACGATGCCGAGGGTTCACTCCTTCGGCCGCACGGATATGGGTCTTCGGCGTAAGAACAATGAAGACGCTTTCCATGTGGATGGAGACCTGGGGCTTTGCATCCTGGCGGACGGCATGGGCGGCGCCGCAGCCGGAGAGCTGGCCAGCCAGATTTTCGCGCAAACGGCCGTCGAGGTTTTTTCAAGACTCCGAACAACCGGAGAAGATGAGAATCTCGCCCTGCTCCAACAGGCCTATCAAACCGCCAACGAGCGAATCCTCTCCCACGTCAGGGAAAACCCGGGACACGCAGGCATGGGGTGTACGGCCGAAGTGCTCAGGTTTTTCGATGAGCGGTTCGCCATCGGACATGTGGGCGACAGTCGCACTTATCTTTTTCGCAGATCCGAACTCAAGCAGTTGACCCGGGACCATTCGCTCGTGCAGGACCAGGTGGACCAGGGTTTGATCACTCGGGAGGAAGCACGCCGCCACCGCCTGCGCAATGTGATCCTCCGGGCCGTGGGGACCAAAGAGGATCTGGCCGTGGATTTCGTGCGGGGCAGGGTTTTTCCGGGGGATGTTTTCCTCCTCTGTTCCGATGGGCTGACGGACATGGTGGAAGACAAGATGATCTGGAGGGTTCTTTCGAGAAAGGCCACCCTTGGGGAAAAGGTGGACCAGCTCATTGAGCTGGCCAACAGGGCCGGCGGAAATGACAACGTCACCGTGGTCCTCAGCGAGGTGATCCAGATCCCCTGAGGCCAGGAGCCTCGACTGACTCGCGAATTCACCCCGAAAAACGCGAGCTCCCCCGCTCTCATGCCTCGCGCGCCTCGAGGAAAAATGCATCCCATGCAATATGGAAGATACCAAATCGTCAAAGAGCTCGGCAAAGGATCGATGGGAGTCGTCTACGAGGCCTACGACCCTCTCTTCGACCGGCGGGTGGCGCTCAAGGTCCTCCGCCCCGACCGTGTTTCCTCCAGTGCGTTCGCCCAGCGATTCCTCAAAGAAGCCAAAGCCGTCGGGCGTCTGTACCACAGCAACATTGTCGTGGCGCACGACAAGGGGGAAGATCACGGGACGGTTTATCTCTCGATGGAGTATATCGAGGGAAAACCGCTTAATGAAGTCCTGCAAACTGAGAAGCTCACCCTCGAGGAATCGCTCAAAATCGGAATCCAGATTGCGGACGCCCTCGGGTATGCACACAGCAAGGGCATTGTGCACCGCGACATCAAGCCCAGCAACATCATTGTTCAGCCGGACGGCAACATCAAGATCACCGATTTCGGCATCGCCCGGATCGAAGACCCGCTGGCCACCCAGCAGACACAGGCCGGCGAGATCCTCGGAACACCAGCCTACATGGCTCCCGAACAGGTCCTTGGGCGCTCCGTCGACGGTCGATCCGATCTGTTTTCCCTCGGCGTCATCCTGTACGAGCTTGCGACGCGACAGCGGCCTTTCAGCGGTGAAAGCCTTGCAACCATCTTTCACAGCATCACCCACGAAGACCCTCGAAATCCGGAGGACCTCAACCCGGGGCTGCCTCGCGACCTCTCGGCGGTGATCCTCAAGTGCCTTTCCAAGGAGCCGGAACAACGGTACTCCTCCTGCCACGAATTGAGCGAAGCCCTTCGCAACTGCCTGCGGGAGCGCGACGCGGACACTGTAACGATCCCATCCGCTGCAGCCGAGCCACGGCGAGATGCCCATTTCCTGCCGATGATTCTGCTGACCCTGATTTTTGTGGCTGGACTGTCAGCAGGAGCCGTCTACCTGATGCGCGGCCCCTCCAGGGAATCCACCCTCACACAGGCCCCCCGGACCCAGCAGTCGTTGCCCGGAAAGAACGATCGAGCGGATTCCCCCTCTTCTCCAGCCTCCACTTCTTCTACGCAGACACCCACTTACCCTGTACCTCAACCGGAGACACCGTCGTACGCACCAGGACAGCTCCCCACGACAGCCTCTTCGGCCCCCTCCGCTTCGGAGTCGGCCAAACCCGGTGACACCCTGACCGCACAGGGTTCTCTCAAGCTCGAAAGCAAACCGGTCGGTGCAGAGGTGCGGATCGACGGAGAATACCGGGGTCTGACCCCTTTGGAGGTGTCGCTGCCTCCTGGCACCCACGAAGTACGACTTACCCTGCCGGATCACGGAGATTGGGAAGCGCAGGTAAAGGTGGCTCAAAACCGGGTCACCCACATTCCGGCTGAACTCCTGCGTATTCAGTGAAGAGATGGAAGAGGCGTCTCGGGATTTGCATTCGGCAAACGGTCTCACGCAGTCCCCAGGGGGCGTGATACAAGAGAATCGGTGAACGGGTTTCTGGACCATCATAACCGAGAAAAGGGGCGAGCAATGCAATTCAAAGTTCGATTGTGGGCTATTCTGACCATCGGTTTGTTTCTCGTGGCGTGCGGCGCCAAACAACCGTCTCAACCACCAATGAGCGAGCTGCAACCCAAGGCGGCAGTTCAGCCTGCAAGCCAGCCACCCTCTTCCCTGCCGGCACCAGAAGCGGCGAAAAAAGATGAAAAAGCCGAGCAGAAACCTGAAGCCGGACCCATTGCCATTGCTGTGTGGGACCTGGACGATCTGACCTCACGGGAGATGTCACAGCCTGAGCTGGGGGAGCTTCTGGCAACAAAGGTCGTGGAGACCATTCAGAAGAAAGGCGGCTACCAGGTCATCGAAAAACAGCAGCTGGCAGCGGCCCGCCAGGAGATGCGGGTGGACAAGTCATCGGTCACCGACCCCACTGTGAGACTCCAGCTGGGCAAACGCCTTGGCGCCAGGCAGATGGTCTTCGGAGGCTACCAGGTCCTCGAGGGAAAGATGAGGCTTGAGCTGCACCTCCTGGACGTCGAATCCGGTCAGATCGTCAAGTCCTCCGAGGAGACGGCGCCGGCCACAAGCATTGCCGGGTGGCTCGAAGCGGCCCAGAAGGCAGCGGCAGCCCTTCTTTAAACGCCTGGTGCGAGACCGGTCAAGCCTGCGAACGGTTCGCAAACCTTTCCACTCATGGTGGGAGATTCGGGGGCAATGCTGCTGAATGACGGGGTGGGGGACGGGTCAGACTGAAGGGTGCCCATGTAGGACGGATCGGGTGTGCAATGCAACCTGAGACCTGGAACCTGGAACCTGCTACCTGAAGCTCGAAACTCGAAACCGGGTTTCAGGCGAACGGTCGCCGCTCAAGCCATCGCTCCATGCGGTCCAGGGCTTCCTGGATTTCTTCTTCATGCCCTCCGAATGAAAATCGGACGTGATGTTCACCTTCGGGACCGAAGGCGGATCCCGGGATCGTGATGACCCGGGCTTCGTTCAGCAGCCGCAGGGCGAGAGTCATGGAGCTTGCCGCCGGATGGAGGCACCGTGCCATGAGGTAGTAGGCGCCGCGTGGTTTGACATAACGGAAATGCTCGCTCAAGCGGTCGAGTCGGGAGCAGATGAGATCACGCCGCCGCTCCAGGGCCGCTCGGACCTCAGCCACGCAATCCTGGGGGCCTTCGAGGGCAGCCAGGGCGGCAATTTGTGACACCGTAGGGGCGCAGATGGCCACGGCATCGTGCACCTTCATGATCTGGTCGAGCAATCCTTCGGACGCATAGACGCAGCCCACCCGCCAACCGGTCATGGCATACTTCTTTGAAAAGCTGTACGTTGCGATGATCCTGTCCTTGAGCTCCGGAAGAGGCGCCAGACTGAAGTGGTGTTCTCCGTCGTAGGTCAGGAAGTCGTAGGTCTCATCGGCAATAACGAACAGATCATGCTCCACAGCCAGTCCGGCCACGGCGCGAAGGTCCCCCTCCCTGAAATTGGCGCCCGTGGGGTTGTGCGGATTGCAGAGAATCACCGCGCGGGTCCGGGGAGTGACCGCCCGGCGCATGGCCTCCGCATCCAGCTGCCAGTCCTCGCCCTTCAAAGGAACGAACACGGGCACACCTTCCGCCAGCAGCACCTGTTCGATGTGGGAGGCATAGTTTGGTGAAGGCAGGATCACCTCATCCCCCCGGTCCACCACGGTGAGCATCGCGGCCGAAAGCCCTTCCATAGCCCCCACGGTGATACAGAGCTCGCGCTCGGGATCCGCGCGCAAGCCCTTTTCCCTCTCCAGCGACTCGGATATGGCCTCCCGCAGCCGCAGCAATCCCGGTCCCAAGGTGTACTTGCCGCTCTCGGGCAGATCTCGCAGGGCGCGGCAGACAGCGTCCACGATATGAGGCGGTGTCGGAAACGAGGGAATCCCCTGCCCCAGTGAAACGCAGTTTTCCAGGCGGCTCGCGAGCAGAGGCATTTCCTTGATGGCCGAAATGGTGATCTGTTGCACGCGCCGGCTGATGCCCCGGGTGCGAAAAGTCTTTCCCGACGCTTCCAATGCGGATCGTGTGGACATCAAATGGCTCCCCCCTGTCTCATGCCCCAATGTCGTTGACTTAAGGGGTGGCACGGGCTAAGCGGAGCTTGCCCGTGGTTGAAAAATCTCGCATGGGCAAGCTCCGCTCAGCCCACCTCCACAGAAAAAGATGTCCATTTCGCCGCTCGTCATGCCGGCAGTCTTTTGGCCGGCATCCAGCTTTTTTGTGGATTCCGGCCAAACAAGTCATGAAGCGCCCTGCTCTTCGCTCCCGAT
>CAZLCS010000019.1:0-88095 GCA_964557955.1 uncultured Syntrophobacteraceae bacterium | reverse complement strand
GAAGCGGGGTTGCTTACCAGGAATATCACGCAACCTACGGGGAGGATGTGGAGGCGGTGCTACGCTTCCTGTTTCGGGCCATGTCTCCCAAGGAGATAGAAGGCTTCCCGTTCCAGGGCATTCCCCTCATGATCTACATGGACAGTGGTCCCATAGCGAGAAGCCAGGTGTTCCAAAGGGTCATGGAGCTCCTGGGGATCGACATCCGGACGCATGTTCCCCGGGGAAAGGACGGCCGCCGGTCCACGGCCCGTGCCAAAGGGAAGGTCGAACGGCCCTTTAGGACCGTAAAGGAGGTGCACGAGACGCTCTATCATTTCCATAAGCCTCAGGATGAGCAGGAGGCCAACCGGTGGCTTTTGAACTTCATCCTGCGATACGACGAGAAGAAGCACCGCACCGAAGACCATTCCCGCATTGAAGACTGGATCAGGAACATTTCGCCCACCGGTATCCGGAAGATGTGCTCCTGGGAGCGGTTCTGTGCATTTGCCCGGGAGCCCGAGCGACGCAAAGTGGGAAGCGACGCGAGGATCACCGTGAGTGGCACCGTCTATCAGCTGAGCCCGGAGCTGGCGGGTCAGGAAGTCATTCTCTGGTGGGGGTTCTTCGATACCGAGCTCTTTGTAGAGCTTGGAGAAAAACGTTTTGGCCCCTACCAGCCAGCCGGCGGTCCGATTCCGTTGCACCGCTTCCGAAAGTTCAAGAAGACGCAGGCGGAGAAGCGAGCGGATGCCATTGAAGCGCTTGCCCGGGAGCTGGATCTGCCGAAGAAGGCCCTTGAGATGGACACTCGAACGCTTGAGGCCCTCAAGAGAGATCTCCCGGCAGACTCCCGTTTCGTTGAATTCCAGGATCCCGATCCTTTTCAAGAGCTCTGCTACCCCTCTGTCATCGAGGCCAAGAAAGCCATCGCCGACTATTTGGGCATCCCGCTGGCAAAGCTTGATCCTGCGCAACTTGCCAGAATCAATGAAGTTCTATCCAGCACCCTCAAAAAGAAAGATGTGATGGAGGCCATCCGGGGCCTGTTCCATTCATCGAAAAAGGGGGGACCCAGTGCGCAATGAGATTCTGCAATACTTTGACTTGGTCGGAGACTTCCGGAAGGTGGGCTATTTTGAGACCGACCACCTGAAAGGGATTTTTGAAGCGGCCAAGGCAGCCATCAAACTCGGCAAACTGATTACGATCTCAGGGATTGTGGGGTCGGGCAAAACCTTGTTTCTTAAAAGACTACAGGATGAGCTGGCCCGGGAGGAAGAGGTTCTCATCGCCAAGTCCCTCTCTCTCGACAAACGCCGGGTGACGCTCCCAACGCTCCTTCTCGCGCTCTTCCTGGACCTCACTCCTCAAACGGCAAAGAAGAAAGAGGCCAAGATTCCGTCACACACGGAAAAACAAATCCGTAAACTTCAGGATATCATTCAAAAATACAACAAGCCCGTCGCCCTCTTCGTTGACGAAGCGCACGATCTCCACGGACAGACCTTAAAGGAGCTCAAACGCCTGCGGGAAGTCATCGAGCAGGATGGCGGACTGCTTTCGGTTGTGCTGGCCGGGCATCCCAAGCTGAGAAACGATTTGCGACGATCTTCCATGGAAGAGATCGGTCATCGAATGACCATCTTCAATTTGGACGGCATTGCGGCCAGCAAGCGGGAATACATCGAGTGGCTGCTCGAAAAGTGTATCAAGAGCGGGATCGCCACCGATACGGTCTTTTCCGCCGAGGCCGTTGATCTTCTCGCCGAGCGCCTGGTCACCCCGCTTCAGATTGAGCATTATGTGACTCTGGCGGTTGAAGAAGCCTTCACCATCGGTGCGAGACCGGTCACCGCAGAAATCGTCGCCTCGGTCATCGCGAAAGACATCGATGAGCTGGAATCGAGACTCACACGGATGGGCTACAATGCCAAGCTTCTGGCTCAGATTCTCAATATCCGTCCGACCGTCGTGCAGTCTTTCTTTCAGGGGCAACTTCCACCCGGTCGCATGCAAGAGATCCAGAATGAAATGCTGGCGGTTGGAATCCCGATTTAGGCTGACCGGAGGACGGAATGTACTGTTTCACTTGGAACGGCCGCAGGTACGGATCGGAGGCCATGTGCCATGGCCGGTAGGCGCAGGAAAGACCCCACAACCGACGATCGTATGACCCTCGGACGCAAGCGAGAAAGCGCTTCCTTCCCGGCTCCAGGGCCCCATATCTCCCTTCCGGAAGATTACTCGAATATTTTGGGCGAGATAAAGCGCCGCATTCAGAGCGAGCGCTTGAGGGTCGTCATGGCAGCCAACTCCGCCATGGTGCTCCTGTACTGGGACATAGGGCGGATGATTCTCGAGAGACAAGATCGAGAAGGCTGGGGAGCACGGGTCATCGACCGACTGGCCGCCGACCTTCGGGAAGCATTTCCCGACATGAGAGGACTCTCGCCTCGAAATCTTAAGTACATGCGGGCTTTTGCCGCTGCATGGACCGACGAGACAATCGTGCAAGAGGTCCTTGCACAAATTCCCTGGTATCACAACCTGGCGCTCTTGGAGAAAGTGGATCGGCTTGAAGACAGGCTCTGGTATGCGTACAAAGCCATTGAGCACGGTTGGAGCCGAAATATTCTCGCCCTCCAGATTGAAACTCGCGCTCACGACCGTCACGGCAAGGCAATCACCAATTTTTCGGCGACACTACCGCCCATTGCATCCGATATGGCTGCCCAGGTATTCAAGGATCCCTATCTGTTCGACTTCCTTGGCACCGCCGACCCACGACGCGAGCGGGAGGTGGAGGATGCGCTGGTCGATCATATCCAGCGTTTCCTCCTGGAATTGGGGGCTGGATTTGCTTTCATGGGCCGCCAGGTACATCTGGAGGTAGGCGACTCAGATTTCTATATCGATCTGTTATTCTATCACGTCAAATTGCGCTGCTACGTCGTTGTCGAGCTCTTATGTGATCGACCACATAAAAGATCTTGTGTGGCGCTCATGGTTATGTGGCGCAAACCACTTTGATCCATTTCCTTACAGTTTTCCTTCAGATTGTACACCCCATAAGTCTGCTTCATAGTCGAGTTGGATTTCAACCTTTAATCCAAAAGGAGGCTCGACTATGTTCCAGGAACTGTTTGAACGTCCACACGCAATACAGAAACAGCTTACCACTCCACTCCTAGAGGAGCGTCTGTGTTTTCTTGCGCACTGTGCAGAGCATGGCGCCGCACGGAGGACCCTCAAGGAAATCGCTTACTATCAATTGATCATCATAGATCGCCTCAAGCTCTTGGATGCGGGATCCATTACCCGCACGGAGATTGAAGCCGCAGCTGAATGTTGGGCACAACGTCCGACAGGTTTCCCCGGCTTTCGAACCAGACCGTCACCAGTTTCCAGAGTTCGTTTTATTAAGCACGCCACTCACTGGCTCGGTTTCATCGGTCGCTTGCAGACACCGGAGCTGCGACCGGGCCCCTTTGCAGAGTTCGTTGGCGAATTCGCCATCTTCATGCGTGAGGAGAGAGGTCTCTCTTCAGAGACGATTAGATCTCGTCTCCATGAGATCAAAAAGTACCTCGAACAATTCCATGGTCAGCGGCTCTCGCTCCGTGATCTCACTGCAACGCACATTGACGACGCTATGCTTTATCGTATCAATCAAGCGGGGTATGCTCGGCGCACCGTGCAAACCCATGCCTCGATCCTGCGGGCCTTCTTTCGCTATGCAGAACAACGAGGCTGGTGTAGATCCGGATTAGCCGCCGCCATCAAAGCTCCCCGCGTCTTTCGACATGAAACGCTCCCCTTCGCTCCCTCTTGGGATGATGTTCAACGGTTGCTCGCCGGCACCGTGGGCGTTCACCCCGTAGACATTCGAGATCGCGCTATCCTGCTATTGCTGGCAGTCTACGGACTGCGAGTCGGCGAACTCTGCCGGCTGCAAATTGAAGATCTCGACTGGGCGCGCGAACTGCTCCACGTCAGGCGCGTCAAACAGGGACCGGTGCAGCAATTGCCACTCTCGCTGACGGTCGGGGACGCAATCTTGCGTTATCTCCGGGAAGTGCGCCCGCGTGTGAACCACCGTGAACTTTTCCTCACTATGCGCGCACCCCTTCGTCCGCTCACGCGTGGGGCCGTCGGCCGGATGGTCAGCCGGCGCTGGCAGCCACTCGATGTAGCCCTTGAACACTACGGGCCGCACTCGCTTCGTCATGCTTGTGCCACGCGATTGATCAACCAAGGCGCGTCACTCAAGGAGATCGGCGACCAACTCGGTCATCGTAATGCAGAGACAACGCGTATTTACGCCAAGGTCGATCTTCCTCATTTGCGTGAGGTGGCCAATTTCGACCTGGGAGGTCTGCCATGCAACTAGAAGTTGCCGTGTCTAAATATACAGCCTACCGGAAAGCACTCGGGGAGCGTTTTCACGTCAATGCCCAGATTCTGAAATCCTTCTGTCGATCTGTCGGCGGCGAGGTTCCAATCCGCGAGATCTCGTCCGAGCAAGTCGACCAGTTTCTCAATGGCACGGGCCCCATCACTGCATCTTGGCATGTAAGATATAATGCTCTGCTCGGCTTCTACAATTACGCACTCAGTCACGATGTAGTTGCGAATTCCCCGTTGCCTACAGTCAAACCTAAACGCCCGCAACCTTTCGTGCCCTACATCTATAAGCGCGAAGAACTGGGCCGTTTGCTGGCTGCCGCTCTGACCTATCGAAAAAACCGCGGCCAACTGGAACCTCACATGGTCCGAACGCTGTTGTTGCTTCTATACGGCGCGGGCCTCCGTCTTAACGAGGCGCTTTCTCTGAGGCTGGTCGACGTTGACCTTGGACAAGCCGTACTCACTATCCGCGATTCCAAGTTCTTCACTTCCCGGTTGGTTCCGATAGGTGTCTCATTGAACGAATCGCTCCGACAATACGTTGCGCGCCGGCTACAAGCCGGGCACGCTCAAGGTGACACCGAACCTTTCTTTGTCAAACGCAACGGCGGCAGGGTGAGCATCAATAGCGTGGAGCACGCATTCCAGCGCATCCGGCTGGCGGCTGGGGTCAATCGGACTGATGGCGCACGCTACCAACCCCGGCTGCACGACCTGCGCCACAGTTTCGCAGTCCATCGCCTTATCTCGTGGTATCGGGAGGGCAAGGATGTGCAGAGGCTCCTGCCACACTTGTCGGTCTACCTCGGCCACCGGCATCTGGCAGCCACCTCCGTCTATCTAACGATGACACCGGAACTGCTCGAACAGGCCTCTCAACGCTTCGAACATTACGCTTTGGAAGGAGGTCTGCGATGACTGACCATACACCGCTTGCTCCTTGGGTGCGCCGCTTTCTCCTGGAGCACTTGATAACCGAGCGCAACTTGGCGCGTAATACACAACGCAGCTACCGAGATACATTGCGCTTGCTGCTGCCTTTCATCGCCGAACAGACCCACAAGAAGATCGATCAACTCGCTGTCGGTGATCTCACCCCCGAACATATTCGTCAATTCCTGCTCGACTTGGAGGAACGGCGGCAGTGCGGCATTGCAACCAGAAACCAACGGCTGTCGGCGATTCATTCGTTGGCCCAGTTTATTGGCCTGCATAGCCCGGAACACCTGGAATGGTGCAGACAACTTCGCGCTATTCCTTTCAAGAAGGCAACTCGGCCGGCCATAGCATATCTGGAGAAAACAGAGATGGATGCTTTATTGGCCGCCCCCGACTGTTCGACGGCCCAGGGTCGCCGGGATCACGCGCTGTTGTTGTTCCTTTACAATACGGGAGCCCGCGCCGACGAAGCGGCGCAACTGACGATCTCTGATCTTGCTTTTGCATATGCGCCACAGAGAGATCATTCGTCCGTGTTGATCCGCGGGAAAGGGAACAAACTGCGCCGTTGTCCGCTATGGTCGCAAACTGTGAAAGAGCTGACGCCTCTAGCGCAGGGGCGCGGACCGAATGAACATGTTTTTCTGAACCGCTGCAGACAACCGCTCACCCGTTTTGGAATTCACACCATGGTGGAGCGCTACGCCAAGAGAGTCTGCGAGCGGCTAACATCGCTGAAGACAAAACGCGTTAGCCCACACACTATTCGTCACACAACTGCGACACATTTGCTGAGGGCGGGAGTAGACATCAATACAATCCGCGCCTGGCTTGGCCATGTTTCGATCAATACCACCAATGTCTATGCCGAAATCGACCTGGAGATGAAAGCTAAAGCATTGGCACACTGCGAGATTCAAGAGAGTGCCGTCCCTGCGCCCGTTAAACATTGGCGTGAGGACGTGGAACTAATGGCCTTCCTGCACACATTGTAATAGGATGATTATGTGGCGTTTATCCTCAATCCACGGATAGAGCGTGGCGAATTCTGGATCGACGCCACATAACCATGAGCGCCACACAAGAGCTCAAAGCCGTACCGTTCGAGGCCAGTTTCGCTGGCCAGATCAATTTCTACCTTTCCGCGGTCGACGACCTTCTCCGTCATCCAGACGACAATCCGAGCATCGGTCTCCTGCTATGCCGATCCAAAAACAAAGTGGTCGTTGAATACGCCCTGCGTGGCATCAAGAAACCCATCGGAGTGGCCCAGTGGGAAACCAGCCTGGTCAAGACTCTACCAAAAGAGCTCAAGGGGAGTCTGCCAACGGTAGCCGAGCTCGAGAAGGAGCTGCAGTCGTGACTTAGCGCTGCATCATACTCTCCAGTGCCCGCTTGGCCCGCGCGTAGCCCATTCAGGCATGTGCTGAAGGCGCGCCTCAACGGGAAACGACGCATGAGGCAAGGTCACAACCTTTGTGTCAATTAATGTGGGTCAGTATCATTCAATGTGGGTCGGGAATCGCATAAAGTGGGTCCAGAAACCCATAATCTGGGTCGAAGCCAATGAATAGTTCCACATAATGTGGGTCCAGAGGTGTCCATTATTCCAAGTCCGAGCACTCCCTATTCCGGTCTGCTACAGTTACTCGTCGCTCGTCACTGGTTTCAGAGTGGTGTGAATCGAGCGGTGGAGCTGAGACAGGGTCATCCCTTCGATCGAATAGCGGGTGGTGAGCCAACGCAGGAATCGACGGATTTTTTCGGTGAGGCGCCGGACGGCTGCATCCGAGGGAGAGTACGGGGAAGCGCCGGGAAGCAGCTCGGTGGAATGAAAGAACAGGGTCAGCACCTTCCCCCCACGTGAGTGATGCAATCTTGCAGCCCACTGCATGGAAGGAAGCGAATACCATGCAGGCTGAATCCCTACGACACCCAGAGCACGAAACGTCGAAAACAGCTTCAATCGCCCCTTGCCGGTCATCCTGCAGCTCACCCTGTAGAGCTCCGCAGAAAGCCTCGGGAAAAGAGCCAGCTGAGTCAGAGGAACCTCCAACAGCGAATCCCCGCCCGCTTCATTCCCGTCCCACCAGAATGGGTCGTTTTCCGCCAGGAAATGGTCCGCGCCGTTTTCCATCAAGCGATACGGCACGACGCTGCTGTCCGTATGAAGCCCGCATGCCGGCAGCAATCGGCGCATGCCCGCACTCAGATCGAAGCGACCCATCCGAAACGAAGCAGGCTTGACCTCCAATCGGTTCCCCATGGCTTCAGTGAGGCTCTCCAACTTGGCCCTGATGAGGGGGTCGGGCAGAAGGTCCGACCGCACGGGCTCAGGAAAGGGAAGTTTTGGGAAGGGAGGCGTGTTCCAGGGATGAAGATGAGCGCCGATCTCGGCCCCGAGCTCCCGGCGCCAGGACCTCAGGACTCTTCCGCATTCCCGGTCCACAGCTGCGGGATAGGTCACCAGAAGCGTCAGGGGAAAGCGGAATTCACGGGTGATGAACTCGACCCGAGCGAGCTCATGGACACTTTTCACCCCCGAGGGAATCCTTGGGTATCGCCCGGTGAAGAGCCCCTCCTCCTCCACGTCCACCGTGATGACCAACTTCATCTTGCGCTGCATGTCCCCCGCCCGCTAAGGCCTCCTCGCATCACCTGACGTCCAGGGCGACCTTGACGCTCCGGCTCCGTTTCTTGTCCATGGCAGCCTGAAAAGCCGCCCCATATTCCGAAAGCGGAAACACATGGCTCAGCAGTCCTTCAGAGGGGTAGTCGTCACGACTCAGCAAATCCACCGCAAGTGCATACGTTCTCACCCGCTCTCCGCTGTGATCCCCGTAGGCATAGGCCATGGATCCCGTAATCTTCAGTTCACGGAACCAGATGCTGGATACATCCACTGAACCGAGTCTTGACGCGGTGGCCACCAGGACATACGTGCCCCGGCCCCTCAGGGCCAGCAAACCCTCCTGGAAGGAATGCGCGGTCCCGACACAGTCAAAAAACAAGTCCGCACCGCCCTCGAGATTTCCTCCACCCAGCGTCGTCGGCAGCAGAGCGGCGCCTACATGCTCCCCCAGCTCAGCCCTCCGGGGATTGAGAAGAGCTGTGTCTGCACCGCCACTGAGTGCGAGGTCCCGCTGAAAGGGGTGCCGCGCCACGCCAACCACTCGGCATCGAGCACCCAAGGCCCTCGATGAACGCAGGATGTGCTGCCCGATAATGCCGAGCCCATATACCACCACCGTTTGACCCTCTTTCGGGAAATGATCCAGAACCGGCTGGAGCGCCGAGGCCAGCGAATCTGCGAGGACGGCCCTTTCGTCGGGTACATGCGGTGGAACTTTGAAGAGGTTTTCTCTCGGCGCTGACATGTACTCTGCCATGCCCCCCCCTGCGCTCGCATTAAAACCCAGGACGGGACCCGGAGCCAGTCCGCCCCTTGTGAAGCTCTCGCAGAGATTGTACCTGCCCTCGGCGCAGAATCGGCACGGGGCAACCCCCCGTACGCTGCACGGCAGCGTGGGCTCCACCACCACTCGATCACCCGGACTGAGCCCCGAATCCGAAGGTGCTTCGACCACCTCCCCCAACACCTCGTGGCCGAGAACGGCGGGGAAGGACCCGTAAGGTTCCAGCAGGAAAGATTCGGCACCCTTGAGCAGACCCAGGTCGGAGCCGCAGATGCCGCAGAGCCGGGTCTTCAACACCACCCAACCCGGGATGGGTGTGAATGGAACATCCTCGAGCCGCATCGGGGAAAATCGCTGATAAAAACGTCTGGGCGCAGCCAGGTTCAAGCACCAGTTGAGCAGATAAAGGGGGATGGATTTCCGATAGATCAGAGCCCGCATGGAGAGCACTCCGTCATATAAAGGCATGAACCATCTCGGGAAGGCCAGAAAAAAGCAGGGTTTGCCCTTCTACTGGCTGAGGATTGGCTTTATCCGCTATCTGGTGTAATAAGTGCCTATCTCAAATCCTGGCCCTTGCCGTCACCTTCGCAAGGGCTGGAGAAAAAGCTTATCCACATAAACCTTTTGGCTGTCAAGGTGAGCATGGGATCACAGAGAAGGTCGGCTTCATGTCAAGACGGGTCATGATTGCACACAGCGCGGTCCTCAAACTGCTACCACGTTTCCTGGCTCAACCCGGGACTGCAGCGAAGCTGGCCCGGCTTCAACTCGAAAAATGGTTTTTTAATTGGCTGCATGCCGGTTTCAGGGAAGGGGAAGCCCACAAGATCAGGCAGCTGAGTCTCCGGATTACAGATCTCTGCAATTTACGATGCACGACCTGCGGTCAATGGGGTGAAGGCGGATACCTTCACGGGAAGAGTCTGAAGGAGCTCAAAAACAGAGAAGTGACTCCCGAAAGGTATCTTGAGCTGCTCAAGGACCTGGTCGAGCACGGACATGAGCCGCTGCTCTACATCTGGGGCGGCGAGCCGATGCTCTACGAAGGCACGGTCGAGCTCGTCGAAAGAGCCGCGGCCCTGGGATTGGGGACTTCAATGGTCACCAACGGATCCCTCATTGCCCCCTCTGCCGGACGGCTGGTCGATGCACCTCTTTTCCTCCTTCAGATCTCCATCGACGGCCACTGTGCCGAACTGCACAACTCCGTGCGGCCGAGTGTCGGGGGGGGATGCGGCAATTTCTCGAGCATCGAATCCGCTCTGGCCGCGGTGAATCGGGAACGCCGCAATCGAGGCCGGAGGCTTCCTCTCATTGCCTCCCTCACGGTCATCTCCCAGGCCAATCACCATCATCTACTGGACATCTACGAGGCTTTCCGCGACCGGGTGGATGTCTTCGTGTTTTATCTCTCCTGGTGGATCGACGCAGCGGGGGCAACTGCCCACGAAGAGGATTTCGAACGCCGGTTCGGCTTCAAGCCTCATCTTCACCGGGGGTGGGTTGGAAGCTGGCGGCCCAGTGACTATTCCGCAATGAATCGCCAGCTGTGCGAACTGCGTGAGAGATCCGCCCGCAAGGAAGGCACTCCCGTTATCGTGATCCCCGATATCGAAGGCACGAAGAACTTACAGTCCTATTATACGGACCACCAGCAGCGATTTGGCTTCGATCAGTGCATATCCATCTACCAGGCGGTGGAGGTAGACAGCAACGGGGATATGTCTCCCTGCCGCGATTACCATGATTATGTGATTGGCAACGTCAAGGAGTCGACCGTCACTGAGCTGTGGAATGCGCCGGCCTACAGACGATTCCGAAAAAGCCTGTCCACCGAGGGGCTCATGCCGGTCTGTTCCCGCTGCTGTGGACTCATGGGGTACTGAAGGACGTGGGACGTCGAGCGCGGATCATCATGCTGCTGGAGGATCTGGAGTTTGGCGGCACTCAGCGCCAGGCCCTGGGGCTGGCATCACATCTCGATCCGAAGAGATTTCACGTCGAGCTGTGGATGATGCGCTCAGTGAACGATTTCAGGCTCCGTCCAGCTGGAAACGGAATCACGCTGAGATGGCTGTCCTCCTCCAAAACCGTAGGGCCTGCCGGCCTCGCCCGCCTCGCCATGCTCCTCCGATCTCAGCCGGTGGATATCCTGGTTCTCCTGACCGCCATCCCCAACATCTGGGGAAGACTCCTGGGCCGGGCTGCCGGAATACCCCGAATTGTGGCTACGTGCCGCGGTGAAGGAGGCCCCTTCCGGCAGCACGAGAAGGTGCTCTGGCGGCTGGCTGACCACCATCTCTGCAACAGCCGCATTCTGAAAACGCTCTTAACCCGAAGATACGGCGTCCCTGAGGCCATGGTGAGCGTCATACTCAATGGCATCGATACCGGCCATTTCATCCCAGCCGGTTCAGCTCCTGATGCCCGCAACCCTGAAGTGCTCTGCGTGGCGCGAATGGTGCCCGACAAAGACCACGAGACGCTCATCGAGGGCTTCGCGATGCTGCTGGACCGTTTCCCGACTGCCAAGCTTCAGCTTGTGGGGGAGGGGCCCCTGCGCAGGAACGTTGTCGAATCCGCACGGCGCAGACTTCCCGCGCACAATTTTCAATGGCGGCCCGGCTGCCAGGATCTCCGCCCTCTCTACGGCAGGGCCAGCCTCTTCGCCCTGAGCTCCATCAAGGAAGGACTGCCTAACGTGGTCATGGAGGCCATGGCGTGCGGTTTGCCTGTGGTTGCCACGAACATCGGAGGGCTCAACGAAATAGTAGGCAATGGGACGACGGGTTCCCTGGTCCAACCGAGAGACCCTGCAGCCTTGGCCGATGCCATGATTGAATTGCTCGAAAACCTGCCCAAAAGCACCGGTTTCGGTAAGGCCGGGCGTCAGCGAGTTGTGGAGAGTTTCAGCATGCTTTCCACTGTACGCGCTCACGAGGAATTGTTCCTTCAATTACTCCAGAAGCTTCCATAGGCTTCCATCGCGTGGGGGCATTGGAACGCCGAACCGCCAGGAATCCCCTGAAAATGAGAGACCGTGCGTCAGTCGACTCCCACCGGAGTTGCCCTCATCCGCAAAAAAATTGAAACACACTGCGAATCAACCCTCCTTTGTCCACGAACTGGCCGACCTTTTGCGCAAAGCCTCAAAGATCCCTTCAAGACCAGCCACATGGTTAGAATTCTAAAGTTACAAACTCACTTGCCGATAAGGAAGGCATGGTTTGGGAGGAGCGAGCACCGAACGGACCTTGAGGTCTGGAATGGCCGGAAGGGCTTCTGTTTGTCTCTGATTGGCTTTCTCAGCACTGGAACATGGGTCAAAGAAATCCATGAGACGAGCAGCAGGGAAGGCGAGGACCAAATGCTTTTCTGTATAAATCGAATAGAAAGGGTTGAGAAGATGAGAACGAAGAAACTCGCAGTCATCGCATGGGTACTCGTCGCTGCCGTCCTATGCTTCGGAAATAACGCAAAGGCCCAAATTTCGCCGGCAGGTGTCGACGGAATCAAGACATGGGACCTCGTCATAACAGGAGTGAAAAAGGGTTCTGCTTACCTGACCTTCTACGCCGATGGTGTGATTGCAGGATATGCTCTCGTGACCCCGACTCCTCTCACAAAGAAAGGTGTGGAAGCGAGTCTCGGTTGCACCAACGTGTGGGGTGAATGGGGGTTCGACAGTCGCGGAAAAGTCGTTGGCTATCTGAACAATCATCCGGCGAGTGAAGCCAGATTGGATGTTAGAAGTTTTACCGCCAGTGTCTCAGAAAACAAAATGTCATTGAAAGGCAGCGCGGCAGAAGGCGGCCTCAAATTCAGCGGCGTGCCCGCAGGCGAAGTGCCTGACCTCACCGGCCTGTGGACGCTCACGGTCAAAAAGCTTGAAGGCGAGAAGAAGACAACATCCATTGAAATGGTTACCGCGATTCCATTCGATGGGAACCTCTTCATCCTTGAAGGCGCCGGCGCCAATATGTGTGTATCGGGTTGGGGAATGGTATCGTACAACAAAACATTCAGCATATCCATTAACGAAGCCAAAGCTCCGGAAAGCGGGATCTGTGCCGACGTGGAATTCGGATCGGGAACCGGAATCGCTGCAGTCGGCACAGTCGATCTCGGAAAAGGCCGCGCAACTCGCCTCAAGGGCACCCAGGAAACTGGAGAAAGCACAGCGAAAGGCGTCAAGATTCTCATGGACGTCCTCATGAACAATTTCAATCTGTAGAAGATCCCGCATGCCTTTCAGTGATCAGACTGCTGAGCCCACCAGCGAATCACGGAAGAATCAGACAAGTCGGTCCTGCTTGACGGTGCCTGGTGAGGATGCCTCCCGGGCACCGTCACTGCCGGTTGAATCGGCCGCAATCGTACCGCGCGTGAAGAAACGATCCAACAGCTCAAATACCTCCACGTTTCCGCAGAACCTGCCCCTTGCAATATTGGTCCGATAACGGCCCAGGTCCTTTTCGAAGGTCTGGATCGCATCGGGCCCAACCCGGAAGTCCGTTGAGTATTGCCCGTAGCCCAGCCGGGCAAGATTTGAGGCGTTGAGGTACTGTTCAAAGAGACCGGTGATGGGAAAGGAAAAAACCGGCTTTCCCAGGTACAGCGCTTCAGACATCAGAGTGTGGCCGCCTCCACAGATCACGTAGCTGCACCCTGCCAAATCCTCGAGAAACTTCTCTTCCGAGTATCGCTTAAAATGCAGGTGTCCCTGCTGCCCTTCACGATACTGGCCATAGACGAAAACCGGCCGACCTATGGCGCTGAGAATGGGCAGGTCGCTCCCGAAGGTGGAAGTGCTCTGATAGGAAACCACGTACCCAAGATCCTCGGGATGCAATTGGAGAAGAGATTCGCGAAGGATGGGAGGTAGAACCCTGAAAACGCCGCTGAGCTTTGCATGAGCGGCCCCAAAGAAAGAGATCACGAGGTATTCCGAGGCGCCACTGAACATTCCCGAAAGGGCGAGCTTGAAGCCCAGATAACCGGGTACCTGTCTTAAAGGCAGATCATAGGAGGAACAGGCAATGATGTGCTGGTGATCGATCGAAAGGCACGGAATGCCCAGACGCCTGCTGATACGAGGCACGAAGAACTCGTAGTCCGTTATGCTGACGTCCGGCTCAAAATGGTCAATGGCCCTGAGCAGGGCATCCTCCTGCTGACTCTTTTTCAGCCAGAATTGGAGGTTTCGTCTCAGCATTGGGAAAGCCGCTGTGCGATGGCCCTGAATCACATTGACCGGCCCGGGGCACTCCAGGACTCTGAACGAGGGGCGAAGAAACGCGGCTCCCTTGGAATGGCTGACGAAAAGAAATTCATGCTCCGGATAGTGTCGGGCCACCGTCAAGGCCCGGATGGAATGCCCGTGGGCATCCCCTTGAACGCCGTAAAGAATCCTGGCCATTGTAGACCGGCTGACCTCCATGTCTTTTAAGGATCAGCACCGTACTGTTCCCGCCACAAACAGGGGAAGAGCTGGAAGAGCGGATGCCGACGGAAAAATCATTGCCTCTGGTGAAACGGGCCCCCATCACCTTCGCTCCAGCGCCGTGCGGCGTGCCGGATCCCTTTCACAACCCCTCCCTTCCCGACTCTATAAGTGATTCCACGCCAGACTATATCCTGTGTCGCCCAGGTGCGAACATAACACCAGGCGGTCACGAGGTGCATGATCGCAAAAGCCGCAATCCAACGGCCGGCAGGGACCGCCTCGGGAACCACTCTTCTGAACATCAGGGCAAGGGATACAAAACACACGAGAAATACTGCCGCAGCGGCTGTCATTGCGAGGCTCAACCCTCCCAGGATGCCTCCGAAGACCGCCAAAATGGAGACCATCAGTGGAAAAACGAGAACCCCGGCAACGGGCATGGACAGGATCCATAAAATCGGTTCAAAGATTTTGAAGAACATGAGCTGCCGGGTGAGCCAATCAACCCATCCGCCAAGGGTCCGACGACTTACGGTCGTCAGCAGGCATGCATCAGAGACAGGTTTGGATCGGATCCCCTCTTTCAGCAAGCGACAACCCAGCGAGTAATCATCCACGACCGTGCCGGCCCAGATTCGATGCATTCCAAACCTGTCGAACGCCTCAGCAGAGACCGCTGTGGCCCCTCCCCAGGGCTGTGTGATGAACGGGATTCCCTGAAGCATGTGAATGGCCATGACCGAGAGGAGCATCCCCAGAGACCCCAATGCATGATCCTCCACCCGGACCCGGTGGTACCCGCTGGCGAGGAGCGCGCCCCCCTCTTCGAGAGGTCTCACGAGGTTCTGAAGAAAATGTGGGGGCGCCCAATGATTGGCATCGCAGAACACCAGGATTTCAGGCCTTGCCCCCACCGCACTCAGCCCTCTCAAAAGGTTGTGGTTTTTCTGTCCACAGCCTTCTGCGGGCCCACTCAGCACATGACTGCCATGGGGAGCATCAGCGCAAAGTCTTTTTACCAGGGAAGTTGCCGGATCGTCTTCGTCCCGGGTCACCATCACCACCTCGTGGTTGGGATGGTGCTGACGCAGTAGAGACCCGAGAGTGAGCTCGAGGTCGTGAGCGAGGCCCGTTACCGGCACGACAACAGCGACCCTGGAGGATGACTGTCGCAGCAGCCTCTCGTCCGATACCGTCCCACCCGCCTGTGAAGCGATTCCCCTTCGCACGTGATTCGCCCCAAGAACGTACAAACCTGCAATGAGGAGTAAATAGATCGCCGCACTGGTCAAGAAAAGCCCGAGCATGCTCAAAACCATACACCCGGCTGCGTCCGGCATCCTGCGCCTCTTCGGCCTTCCCAGGCCAAGGGTTTCTTTCGAAAGGAGTCATCCGGTTTCATGAATTCTCTAACCTTTTGTGGTCAAGGGTTCTCCACGGTACCATTTCCGAGCAAGAACAAGAATCGGAAGCATGGCGAACAGCTCTCCCGCTTCCCGGGCGAGGAAGAATCCTCCCAACGCATAGAGCATCAGACCCGCAAAAGCTGTGGCGGCGGTCTGAAACCAGGTCTGCTTCGAGATCAGCCCGATTCGGCTTTGGCAGTACCCCGCCGTCAGCAGAAGCATGAATCCCTTGGTGAGGACAATCGCAGCCACAGCCCCCTCCAGGGGGAATCTGGGGATTGCTACCGTACAGACGAGCAGATTGAATGCCAGACCGGCCAGGTAGAATTTCAGCAGCAAGCGCTCCTTCTTCATGCTCATCATCAAATATGACGCAAGGTTATGGAGGAAGGAGCAGACCACGGTGAAGGCAAGGGCTTTCTGCAGTTGAATCGCCCGAGCGTAACCCTCACCGTAAACGAGCCCGATGAGCCGGTCGCTTTCCACGTACAGCAAGAAGATGATGGGGAGGGAAGCCAACAGAAGCCACCGCGCACAGTTTCGCGCCACCTGAGCCAGTTCGCTCGAAGCCTCGCGGTTGAGATTGACGAACAGCGGATAGAGGACGTTCTTCAACAACAGGTTGGAGGTCAGAGCCGAGACGCCATCGACCATTTCCCATGTAACGCTGTATTGGGCCACACCTTCTGAGCCTGCGTAGCGCTGCAGAAAGAAGATGTTGTTCTTGTTGTAGAGAATGGCGGCCAATGCCATGAATACGAAGACCAGCCCTCCCCGGGCCATCGTACTCAGGCGCCCCAGTGCAGGGCGGCACCACTTTCGATTTGCTCGGCTCATTGACTCGATGAGCGCAGCGCTGAGTCCCGTGAAGGTCTCCAACGCCAGGTAGCAGGCCACCCAGACCGGAGCCATTCCCATGAGCAGAGACGTAAGTCCGTATCCGAATCCGAGGCTTGCGGAGACGGCACGAATACGCGCTTCGACGTGCTGACGTCCTTCTACCTGGTAGGCAACGTAAAAGGAGCTTGCCAGCGCCTGCAGACCAACTCCCGCCACCACGATGAAGATGAGAAGGCTGAGAGAGGGAGTATATTGCTGCCAGGCCGAAAACCCCAATGCGCCCAGCAGGCCGAGCAGGAGGAGACCTCCTTTGAGCACAGACACTTCCACGAGCAGTTCGGCCTTTTCGGCATCACGTCTGGCCAGAAGCGTTACCAGGTGCTGATTCAGTCCGAATTCGGCCACAAAGACGACGACCTGGGCAATGCTGAAAGCAAGCATGAACTCGCCATAGGTCGTCGAACTGGTACGGGCCAGCACAATGAGAAAGACGCTCTGCAAAACCTCCCGGAACCATTGGGCTCCCAGGAGATAGGCGAACTTTCGAAGGATGCCGTGGGAGCCTGGATTCATCTTCCTACGGCACCCGCGATGAGATCCAAAACCGCAGCAAAGCATCGATCCGCATCGAAACGATCGAGGGCAAGGCTGCGGCCGGCCTCCGCCATACGAAGCGCTCGGGACCTGTCCCGGACCAGGTCCATCACGGCCCAGGCAAGAGCATCGGGGTCATTCGGGGGTATCAGAATGCCCGTGAGCCCGTCGCGGATGACCTCGGAAATCCCGCAAACGTCCGTCGCCACCACGGGGACCCTCTGGAGGAGCGCCTCCACGATCACATTGGGAAGGCCATCCCGGTCCCCTGAAGGATCAATGATGCTGGGCATTAGGAACACATCGGCCCTGGACAGGAGCTCAGGCACTCGGTCATACAGCACAAAACCAGGAAACTCGACGCGATCGCCAAGATTGAGCTCCGAGGCCAGGGAGTGCAGACGTCGGGCCTGCGGGCCGGCCCCCGCCAGGGTGAGGCGGAATTCAATGCCCTGTCTCTCAAGGATGCTGCACGCCCTGAGCAGGACATCGAAACCCTTCTTCGGGACAAACCGCCCCACGGCAAGCAGTCTGTAAGGCGGTTCCATGGGCACCTCCGCTGCTTCAGCCCTTCGAGTGGGATGACCGCTGTAAACCAGGTGGATCTTCTCCCCGTCCGTCTGAGTCGCGGCATGCCGACGGAGATGATCCACATTGGCCTGATTCTCTGTCCTGACGAAAGACGCCGCAGAAATCTTTTCGGTCAGGGCTCCGTCCGGTGGATAGATGTCCGTGGCATGAGCCGCAAAGCTGAACGGGATGCCTGAGAGGCGCGAGGCCACCCAGGCCGCCGTCGCCGGGCCGTTGGCCCATGCGGCATGGATGTGCCGGATGCCCATTTCAGCGAAGCGCCTGCCCAGCTGGAATCCGCACAGAAAGGCCCAGAGATTCTCTCCGGCCATTTCCAGGTCGCACCAACGCCGAATGGGAATTGTCCGAAACAAGTCATGAAACACCAGCGGGCTCCTTCGTCGCCAATGTTCCAGCGCACGAGGAATCTGCGCGATAAAACGGGAGCCCAGCCTCTCAACCCAGATGGATGTGGAGGACATTTCCGAGGAAAGGTTCCTCCTCAGCTCGCCATAGAGGGTAAAGACCCTCACTCCCAGGCCCAGTTCCTGAAAGTGCCGCACTTCGTTGAAGATGAAGGTCTCAGACGGCTCCGGAAACCAGTGCAGCACATAGGCAACCTTCAAGCCTTTCAAGAGGAAGTCCTTGCCGGGCACGAACCAAACCCTGAAATATCGAGCAACTGGCGACTGCAGTACAAAGGCTTCACCACCCTGAGCCCCCTGGCACATCCAAAAAAAGCCCACGAAGAAGTGCGATCTTCGTGGGCCTTGGAAATGACTGCCGGTCGAGATCCGCCAGACCGTTCACGGTCTGACGAACAGCCGTCTACTCAGCAGGGGCTACCACCGGCTGAGGCTCAGCCTCCGTAACGACTGCAGGCTGGTCCTGAAGATACATCTCCTTAACCTTGAGCAGGTAGAGCACGAGCGGACGGTAAGCCAGGTGCGCCCACTTGGCGAAGGGAACTTCCAGAACCAGCATCGGGACAGCTACCATCATGTGAACAATGTACATCCCGTAGGTCGGGATGGGCCAGTTGAGCAACCGGGTGAAGTGGATGAAAATACCGGTCATGGTGGTGAGCTGGAGCAGGATCAGGAACATCCAGTCAGTGGGATGCGAATAGCGATACGCCGGCTTGCTTTTCTTCAGGCGCCCGATGATGGCGTAGGTAGTCCCGTACATGATGGCAAAGGTGGCATAGTATCCCACCAGCCGGATGGGATGCCAGAGGGCATACTCCGGCAGGTCCCGCTGGAACTTCAGGTTCTCGAAGCCCAACCCGTTGATGAAGACCACAACCATGAGGAAGACGGACGCATAACCGGTCATGATCATGAGGTGAACGAACCATTGCATCCTGTCCGTACACTGCCCGAAGCGCTTCTGGGTCAGGACATGGATGATGAGCTCCTTGGCCTGGCTCGCGTAGTATTTGATGGGCACCTTGAATGCCAGATCCCCCATAATGTACTTGAAGCATCGGAAAACATTGCTGAGAAGCAGAAACGAGAGGATCGCCGCCATGAAAAGATCGGCGATTTCAATTTTGTCGGAAGGCCAGACCGTGTTCAGCCTGGCGTTCTCCCAGTCGATGTTGTCCCCGTGGAACAGGAGCAGCCCGAGACCCACGAGCAGCGCCACGATGGAGATGGCGATGATCTCGAAGCGCTCGGAAGTGTAAAATCTCCGGGCGAATCCCGTCCAGTCGTAGGCCGCCGTCAGATAGCGACGGAGGGCCATCATCGTTTCCCCGGGCTCGGCGCCGCGCGGGCACTTGGTGGAGCAATCCCCGCAGTAATAGCACAGCCAGGGCTCGGGCGACTTCAGGATCTTCTCGGTCTGGCCCATTTGGATGTAGCGCACGAACTTCCTGGGAAAGGGGTTTTCGGGGGTGGATAACGGGCAGATGGCCGTACAGTTCCCACAATTATAGCACTTCTGGGCCTCGGAAAGCCCGAAATGCTTCAGGTCGTGGATCAGGTTAGGATCGACTTTGTTGCTCATCCCAATGCCTCCTGAAAGATGATCAAATCGGTCAACGGATCATATCTGAGGGCCGAACGACCTGGTCCGGACGGGGAGGCGGCAGCCAAAGCCTTCGCTTCGGACGGCCCCCCCCCAATCGAGTGATCACAGGTCTTCTGTGTGCTCGTTCTAAAAACCCTTGTACGGGTTCGGCCCAATCTCCTCAAGCCTTGCAGAGAACTCATCCAGGAGAGTGGCGAGCGTGGTGTAGTCGGTGATGGAGACGGACTCGAATTTCACGCGATCCGACTCGAGCTGCAGACGATCCAGGGTCTCCTTGACCTTGCTCAACCGGATGTTGGCCAGCTCGCTCCCTTTCACGAAGTGACACTGGTAATTGTCGCCGTGCTGGCAACCGAGCAGGAGCACACCGTCGATTCCCTTGGAAAGTGAATCCGCAATGAAGACCAGGTTCATGGAGCCCAGGCAGCGCATGGGAATGACGCGCATCCACGGGTTGAACTTAATGTGCCGGAAACCGAGCATGTCAAGAGCCGGATAGGCGTCGTTCTCACAGGCCAGGACCAGGATGCGCGGCTTCTCGTCGTATTCGTCCGGTACATTGATGGCCTTGATCATGTCACCGATCATGGGCACCGAGTAGTTCTTGAAGGAGATGATGCGCTCGGGGCAGGCGCCCATGCACACACCGCAGCGGCGGCAGCGCGTCGGCTGGGGCAGCGGGTTGCCCTTCTCGTCCTCGTTGATGGCCCCGAACGGACACTCTTCCGTGCACCGCTTGCACTGCGTGCAGCG
Organism: uncultured Syntrophobacteraceae bacterium; assembly: GCA_964557955.1. GTDB lineage: Bacteria > Desulfobacterota > Syntrophobacteria > Syntrophobacterales > Syntrophobacteraceae > JALOOX01. Next base: position 67,702 of record CAZLCS010000019.1, on the reverse strand, counting down.
CTGCATGAAGAACTCGGGATACGTCATGTCGCCGGCCCTCGGATGAACAGCTGCGCCGCGGCTGGTCAGCTCCACGCACTGAATGGCCTTCATGGCCGCACCGGTGGCATCTTCAATGGCGTTGGCCACACCCATGGGGCGACGCACACATCCGGCTGGATAGATGCCGGTTCGCCGGCTTTCATAGGGGAAGCAGATGAAGTGGGAATCCGGGAACCCGTATTTCAGGCCGGGCAGCTCGGGCCCCTGGCGGTACTGGAGGTTCAGAATGTCGGAGGCCAGGATGACATCGGCCGGCACTTCGGAGGCTTCTTCACCCTCCTTGGGCTCCTTGGCTCGCGGATCTTCACCGAAAGCCGACTCGGGCACCATGCCCGTGGCGAGGACGACCAGGTCCAGATCACCCAGGCTCACGGATTCGCCCAGGAGCTCATCCATGAAATCAACCGTGATGCTGTTGCCGCTCACCTTCACCTCGGGGTCCTGGGACCGGGCGAAAATGACTCCGGACTGTTGAGCCTTGCGATAGAAATCCTCAGACTGCCCAGGCGTGCGCATTTCCTTGTAAATGATGAACACGTTGCAGTCCGGATTGTCCTGCTTGATCAGGACAGCCTGCTTCAGGGAAGTGAGGCAGCAGGCGGAGGAGCAATACGGAAGATGCTCGGGATCGCGGGAACCGGCACACTGCAGGAAGGCCACGTTCTTCAGCGCCTTGCCGTCGCTCGGGCGGGCCACGTTGCCGGCCAGCTTCATCTCCTCGAACTGAACGTTGGTGATGATGTTGGGCGATTGACCAAATCCCAGCTTCGCATCCAGCTTGGCGGGATCGTAAGGCTGCCAGCCGGCCGCCATGACCACCGCACCGATCTGATGTTCAGCGCTGGTCCCATTCTGTTTGACCTTCACATCGAAAACACAGGGGCCACCCGCCAGCTCTTCGATCTTGGCACCGGTATACACCTTGATGTTGGCATTCTTCTGGACCGACTCGATGAGGGCGTCGATGTCGTTGGGTACCACCTCTTTGTAGGGGAAAGTCGCCTTGTCGGTCACTTTCTTCTGGAACCCGCCAAGCTGTGCCTCTTTTTCGACCAGGACAGCCTTGTAGCCGGCCTTTGCGACTTCAAGGGCTGCGGTGAGACCGGTGACACCACCCCCCACCACGAGAATGTCCCTGGACAGCTCGCGCTCGGGCTTGTAAGGCTCGGGCAGCTCCGTACCCTTCAACTTGGCCCCGCTCATCCGCAGATAGTCTTCGGCCATCATCTGCGTGTCTTCTTCATTGGGCGGCTGACACCAGACCACCTGCTCACGCAGGTTGACACGATCCATGATACAGCCTTCGAAGTTGAAAACGTCGTACATGACTCGGGGAGAACAGGCCGCGATAATCAGCGTGTTGGCCCCTTCCTTTTCGATGTCGTTTTTGATGAGCTCAGCGCCCGCCTGGCTGCACAGGTTGGGATGAGTCTGACAAATCGCCGCCTTGCAGTCCTTTGTGGCCACTTGACTGAGCTTTTCGATGTCAAGGGCCTCTCCAATGCCGCACCCGGTACAGATATAAGCTGCAATCTTGTGTTCCATTGATTTCTACCTCCTCGCAACGGATTGGATGGCTTTGAGAGCCGCTGCCGTGCCATCTTGAACCGATTCGGATACGCCTGCGGGAGTCCTCGTGCAACCGGCGGCGCAGATTCCGGGGCCGGCGTCCAGTAGAGCAACGAAGCCGTAATCGTCATAGGGTACGCTCAGGGGCGCCGGCTCGTCAGACGTCGTGGGCTGCATTCCTGTGGCCAGCACCACCAGATCGAAATTCATCTCGTGCAGGGACGCCGTGGTCGTATCCTCCACGCGGACCGTGAGGTTCTTGGTGGCGTTGTCCTGTTCGATCTTGGCCACCTTGCCCTTGAAAAAGGTCACGTTGGGATCTTCCTTGACCATGCGATAGAAATCTTCGAGCCGATCCGTCGCACGGATATCGATGTAGAAGATGTACACTTTGGCATCGGGATACTGCTCGCGCACATAGGTGGCCTGCTTCATGGAAGCCATGCAGCAGATCGAGGAGCAGAAGGGCAGATGGTTTTCGTCTCGCGAGCCCGCACACTGAACGAAAGCGACCGTTTCGGGAGCTTTCCCATCGGAGGGTCGGACGATCTTGCCCTGGGTGGGTCCATTGGCGGCTGCCAATCTCTCCATCATGACGTTGGTGACGACGTTGGGGAACTGGCCGGCCCCATAAGAGTCGAGCTTGGTGACATCGTAAGGCTTCCAGCCCGTCGCCCAGACGATGGTTCCCACCTTGAGGTCCATGGTCTTGGCGCTCATCTCGAGGTCGATGGCATCGTAGGGGCAGGATTCTTTGACTTTCTGCGCTTCACTGCTCTTCACCAGGGCGGGGTCCAGTACATATCGCAGGGGAAAAGCCATGTCATGAGGGAGGTAAGCGGCCTTCATCTTGTCCATGTTGTAGTTGAAAGGGTTGTCGATCTCCATGGTACAGGCTTCGCCGCACTTGCCGCAGGCAGTACACTTCTCGTTCACATAACGCGGGCTCAATTTGATGGCCACGTCGAAGTTGCCCTCTTCACCGGATACCGATTCCACTTCCGCCATGGTGAAAAACCGGATCTTGTTATTGGTCTTGATCCGCCGGAAGTTGATTTCCAGTCCACAGTAAGGGGGACACAATTTGGGGAAATACTGATGAAGCTGGGCCACCCGACCTCCGAGGTACGGGTTCTTTTCCACGAGATACACTTCGTGGCCCGCTTCGGCTGCTTCGATGGCGGCAGTGAGCCCGCTCATACCGCCTCCGACCACCAGAATACTTTGTGTTACTGCGTTTGCCATGCTTATCCTCCTAAGCTGTTTGAAATACCGAGAACCCCGCCAGCGATCGGGCGCAATCTCCAATAGTATCTGTTCAGGCTCTAAGGCACGGAGCTTGCTAGAGAAGTCCCCATAAATCCATGTGCTTATATACACAAAGCTACCTCGTGATGCAACAAAAAGATCAGAAAACCAAGACGCGGTGAGCTTCGACTCCTCACCAGCCAAAAAACCGAGCAAGGGTCCCCAGGGACCGTGGATGCGTTTTGTGAAAAAAAGGTCACAACTCTCTTGCCTTCTCCCTTGCAAATTCCTTACGGCTCGCTTAAGGTGGAAGGTGTCAGCTGGATGAGACTGATCCAGACAGAGGACCGCCAATGCACAATCCGAGGGCGAAAACGGAGCCTCCGAGTCGTTAGTGCTGCACCCCGGCAGGATGAATCTGAAGAACCTCAAGCATGGAGTAGAAACATGGATGACACCGGATCCAAGAACAGGTGGGTAGAAATGGCTGTCAAGCTGGCGCTGGCTTTTGCCGCACTTTTTCCGGTCTACGCATTGTTTTACGTGACCTTTCCCGGGTCGCTTGTCGCGGTCTACCTGATCTCGGCGATTCTCCTGGCCGCATTCGCTCCCTGGGAGGATCTGAAGAAGAAATTCCTGTCCTGAGGGACACGAGCGGACGTCTTCCGGTCCCCATGGGGTTGACCATAGTCTTCAGACCTTCCATCAGCCGGCTCGCCGAGCCGGCCCTTCCAACCTTTCAGGAACCCTGCCCATTCGTGCCAGGGAACCCTCCAACTCAAGAAACAAACTACGTTGCAGGTTTCCGATCAATTGTGATAACTTTTATTTAAGGTTTCGCTCACACCTCCTGTAGCTGGGTGTCGTTTTCGTCTACGACGCCTCATCACACGACTGCTGGTGGGGCTCACTTTCCAGACATTCTCCCTGGCTCCTGCAAACTGCTGCAGGTGGTCCAGCGGATATGAGATTCAGGCACGGGATCCGGTCGATGTCGGCGGTTCTGAAGGATTGATTTTTCACCTGTCGAGAGTCGCCGGCTGAAAGGGAAATGCTACTCCAACATCCTCGAAGAGATGAGGCGCATCATGACACGGGTGCTTGTGGTAGACGACAATGAGCAGAACCTCTACCTGATGCAGACATTACTCAAGGGATGCGGCTACGAGGTGGAGACGGCCCGTCACGGAGTGGAAGCTCTTGACAAGGCACGGCAGACGCCGCCCGGCCTTGTCATCTCGGATCTCCTCATGCCCGTGATGGACGGCTACACCCTGCTGCGTCACTGGAAACGGGACGAGCGACTGAAATCCATCCCTTTTGTCGTTCATACCGCCACATACACGGAGCCCAAGGATGAGCGTCTGGCGCTTGATCTGGGGGCCGACGCCTTCATGCGCAAACCTGCGGAGCCCGACGACTTCATCAGCCAAATCAAGCGGATTCTCGCGCAGGCGGAATCCGCCCGTCGTCGGGTTGCCCGCGAGCCAGAGGCCGATTGGGAGGAGCTGATCCCGGAATACGCTCAGGTCCTCGTGCGCAAGCTCGAAGACAAGCTGCAGGATGCGGAAGAGGCGACCCGGCGGGCGAAGCTCAGTGAGGAGCGGCTCCTATTGGCTCTCGATGCAGGCAGCATGGGCATGTGGGACTGGGACCTGGTTACTGGAGAAATTCTGTGGTCCGACAGCCATGCGAGGCTTTTTGGAATTGAGCCCGAGGCATTAGACGGCAGCTATGAGATCTTTCGCAGCAGAGTCCATCCGGATGACGTGGAGGGACTGGATGCCAAGGTAGCAGATTCCAAAGCCTCAGGGGCTTTCTTTAAACATGAGTTTCGTGTGATTTGGCCCGACGGCTCTGAGCATTGGATATCGGGCAACGGCAGAGTCTTCAAGGACCAGAATGCTCGGCCCCTCAGGATGTGCGGCGTCGTCATGGACATTACCGATCGCAAGCGGATCGAGTCGAGGCTGCTCGAAAGCGTCGCTTTCATGCAGAATCTGATGGATGCCATGCCTCACCCCGTTTTCTACAAAGACGCTGAAGGTCGTTACCTGGGATGCAACAGGGCCTTTGAACAGATCTACGGACTGCGGAGGGATGAAATCATCGGAAAAGACAGCCGTCAGGTTGCCCCAAGAGACCTCGCAGACCATGATGCAGCAACAGACCGGGAGTTGTTCAGGAAGCCCGGAGTCCAAACATACCAAACTGTCATCGAATCTGCTCTGGGCACTCATCACGATGTCATCTTTCACAAGGCAACGTTCCTGGGTCAGGGCGGTAAGGTCGCCGGACTCATCGGCTCCATTCTCGACATCACCGATCTGAGGAGGGCGGAGGAAGAACGTCGACAGGCTGAAGCTCAGCTTCGGCAGGCCCAAAAAATGGAAGCCCTCGGGACCCTGGCAGGCGGCATCGCCCACGACTTCAACAACATCCTCGGGATCATCATCGGTTACACTGAGATTGCCCATTTGTCGGCCAATAGAGACCCGCAGATTGCCGAACCGCTCACCCAGGTGCTCATGGCGGCCAATCGTGCCAAGGACCTGGTACAGCAAATTCTGGCTTTCAGCCGTCGGAGTGAAAAGGAAATAAAACCGGTCCAGGTCAGCCTGATCTTCGAAGAGGCTTTGAAAATGCTCAGGGCCACCCTCCCGTGCACTATAGACATTCGTTCCAGTATCAACGGTCGCGGCATGGTACTGGGCGATCCCACTAAAATTCAACAGGTCCTGATGAATTTATGCACGAATGCCGGGCATGCCATGCGGGACCAAGGTGGTCTCCTCGAGGTCAGCCTCACCGATGAGGTCGTGGAAGCGGAGCCGGGTACCGTCTATTCCGACCAGCATCCAAGCCGTCACTTGAAGCTCACGGTGAGGGACACGGGACACGGGATTGATCCGATCATACTGGATCGAATCTTCGATCCCTTCTTCACCACCAAGGAGCAGGGAGGGGGCACGGGATTGGGACTGTCAGTCGTGCATGGCATCGTGAAAGGATGCGGGGGGAGCATTGAAGTCGAGAGCCGACCGGGCGAAGGGACGACCTTCACGGTGCTGTTCCCGGCCGTCGATGCCGTTGGATCGATCGAATCCGAGGTGCTGATCCTTCCACGGGGGCATGAGCGCGTTTTGGTCGTGGATGATGAAGCGAGTCTGACTGCCGCCATGCGACAGATGCTCCATAGCCTCGGGTATGAGGCCGTTTGCCACACGAGCAGTGTGGATGCGCTCGAGGCGTTTATACATCAACCGAACAGCCAGTCTTTCGACCTGGTCATTACGGATATGACCATGCCGGGAATGACCGGCCTGACTCTTGCCAAAGAGCTGCTCAGGCTGCAGCCCGATCTGCCCATCATCATCTGTACGGGCTTCAGCGAGCAAACCGGATCGGAGACACTAAGACGGATCGGGGTTCGGGAGCTGCTCATGAAACCGGTCACGTTGAGCAACCTCGCCATGGTCGTTCGCAAAGTGCTGGATGAGGCACAGGCTCCGTGAACCCGGTCCAGCGGCAATGTCGATTGAAAGGTACCCGGTCAACTTGGCACGATGGACCGCGGCGTGCGACGGGAGATCATCCAATGGGTAACGTCAAGAATCGGGGAGAAGATGAAAGACCATCGGGCGGACTGGACCCAAATGATCTCTATCGGGGATTTTTCGAAGAAGCCCCTGACGGCATGCTGGCTGTCGATCCCGATGGGCGTTTCGTCGCTGTCAACTGGCGTGCCACCACCCTGACCGGCTGCTCCCGCGAAGAGCTCCTCGGCATGGCCGTCGAGAATCTCATCGATCCGGACAACCTTGCGCGGGATCCGATCAACATGGATGATCTCCTGGCGGGAGCCATCGTCACGAAGGAGAGAAGCCTGCTCCGGAAGGACGGCAGCCGTCTTACGGCCGAGGTCAGCACCCGGAGGCTGCCGAACGGATTCTTTCTGATCATTGTTCGCGATGCCAGCAATCGTGTGCAGACGGAATTGGCCCGCTATCGGCTTCAACAGCAACTGTTCAGCATTATCGAGTTTCTCCCCAATGCCACCTTTGCCGTCGATCGAGACAAGCGAGTCATTGCATGGAATCGAGCGTGCGAGGTCATGACCGGGGTCAAGAAGGAGGAGATCCTGGGTCTGTCCGAGCATGCCTATGCGGAGCCTTTCTTCGGCGAGCGGCGCCCCACCCTGCTGGACCTCCTGGACCTGCCCTCACCGGAGGTGGAGGCTGGCTACAGGTATGTCAAACGCTCGGGTAACGCGATCTATGGCGAGTCCTTTGCACCTCGTTTGCGAGGCCGAGAGGGCGCCCATCTGTGGGGCGTTGCGGTGCCGCTCTACGACCAGGAGGGTGAGCGCAGCGGCACCATCCAGGTCCTCCAGGACGTGACCGAGCTCAGGCAGGTGGAGGAGGCACTGCGTGAAAGCGAACGGAAGTACCGAGAGCTCGTGGAGCAAGCCAACAGCATCATTTTGCGATGGAAGTCCACGGGAGAGATCACCTTCCTCAACGAATTCGGCCAGCGGTTTTTCGGCTACTCCAACGAGGAGATCCTCGGCCGTCACGTGGTTGGCACCATCGTCCCGCTCAGGGAGAGCAACGGCCGCGATCTGCGGCAGCTCATGGAAAAAATCTGCGCAGATCCGGAAGCATTCGAGCAGAACGTCAATGAGAACATGCGTCGAAACGGGGAGCGCGTTTGGATCAGCTGGGCCAATCGTGTCGTGTTGGACACCCAGGGACAAGTGGCCGAGATTCTGAGTGTCGGCACGGACATCACCGAGCAGAGACGGGCGGAAAATGAAATCCGCCGACTCCACGATGAACTGCAGTGCCATGCGGCGGAACTGGAGCGTCGCGTGGCGGAGCGCACCGTCGAACTGGCAGTGGCCCTGAACCGCGCCGAAGAGTCCGACCGGCTTAAATCGGCATTTCTGGCAACCATGTCGCATGAGCTCCGCACCCCGCTCAACTCCATCATCGGCTTCACCGGCATCCTGCTGATGGGGCTGGTGGGCCCCTTGACCAGTGAACAGGAAAAGCAGCTCAACATGGTGCAGGACAGCGCTCGACACCTGCTGGAGCTGATCAACGACGTGCTTGACATTTCGAAGATTGAGGCGGGCATGCTTGAGCTTGCCCGTGAGCAGTTCGACATGTCGACAGCGATCTGGAGCTGCCTCGAAAAGATCGCCCCTCTGGCTGAGAAGAAAGGACTGACGCTGAGCGCCGCCATCGCGCCGACGGTCGGCTCGATCGTCGGCGACCGCCGCCGTGTCGAACAGATCCTCATCAACCTGCTCAGCAACGCCGTCAAGTTCAGTGAACGGGGCGAGGTTCGCGTAGAAAGCCGGATCGAAGACGGATGGCTGATCACGCGGGTCATCGACACTGGCATCGGCATCCGGCCGGAAGACCTGGATACGCTCTTCAAACCTTTTCGACAGGTGGATACGGGGATCACTCGCCAGTACGAGGGCACCGGTCTCGGTCTTTCCATCTGCAAACGTCTGGCGGAAGGGATGGGCGGCACAATCCAGGTTGAAAGCCAATGGGGCGAAGGAAGCCGCTTCACCTTCATCCTGCGGCCCGAAGGGAGGCATTCATGAGCGCGACGATCCTGGTTATCGAGGACAACGAGCGCAACGCTTACCTGGTAACGTTTATTCTGGAAAAGTACGGGTACCTGGTCATCCAGGCGCGGGACGGCAAAACCGGGATCGAGCTGGCCCGCCGGCGACGACCGGACCTGATCCTCTTGGACATTCAGCTGCCGGTCATGGACGGGTATGCCGTCGCCCATGAGCTGGCCGAGAATGATGAATCGAGCCGCATCCCAATTGTGGCCGTTACGTCTTACGCCATGCACGGCGACCGGGAGCGCATCCTTGCGGCGGGATGCGCGGGCTACATCGAAAAACCGATCAACCCGACAACGTTCATGAGTGAAATTGAACGCTTTCTCCCGAGCAAAGACGAAGCGACCTCGCCAAGAATGGCGCCTTGAGATCACGATGCCGCCGTCGGATACTTCAGGGCAAAGACGAGGACATCGACCACAACGGGCTGCGGCTGGTTCCCAGGCTGGTGGCCGGTTGAAGGGGAAATCGACCGCGAAAGAACAAAAGGATTTCAGGAACCTTGTTCCGTGTCAACTCACCGACTTTCGAGACATGGACGGAATCATCGCTGCCGAGGAGATTCGCAAGCGATTCGGCAGATTGAGAAATGCGAGGAACTGCAGTGAAGATTATTCAATATACGGAAGCTGAATCGCGGGTTTTCGACACTCTGCCTGCCAAAGGGGTTACCGGCCGGATTGTCATCGGTCAAGCCGATGGGGCCTCTCATTTCTGCATGCGAGTATTCGAACTGACCTCCGATGGACACACGCCACGACACGTCCACGACTGGGAGCACGAAATTTTCGTTCATTCGGGGGAAGGTTCGGTTTATCGGGGTGGGGAGTGGGCTTCCATCAGAGCTGGCAGCGTGATCTTCGTACCTCCTGGAGAGGAGCACCAGATCAAGAACACCGGCAACGCTCCGCTGGTTTTTGTTTGCCTGATCCCGGCGGGAGCACCGGAGCTCTAGTTCGAATCTGGGTAGGGTGGCTATGAAGCCTCCACTTGCCGGAGGACTTCGCGCGCCTTCTTAAAGCCTGGATCGAGCCGGATGGCCTCCTCGAGCGACTGGCGAGCTTTCTTTCTGTCCTGACGGCTGAACTGCAGCACTCCGAGGTTGTAGTAAATCACGGGGTTTTGGGGGTGGCTCTCCAATGCCATCCGATAGTAGGTCTCCGCATCATCGTATTTGCCCTGCCGCCGCAAAGCAATGCCAAGCCTGTTGTAGGTCTCCACCTGATCGGGGTCCAGTTTGATGAGCTTCAAAAAGAGCTCCTCGGCTTCGGCAAAATGGCCGTTCTCCATGTAGGCTTCGGCCACCCTGCGCAGGATGTCCCCACGCTCGGTCTGTGAGGATTGTTTGACGGCCTTGTCGAGGTATCCTCGCCCCTCGTCATCCCGTCCCTGACCGAGCAGCAGCTTGCCAAGGTTGACCTTCCGATCTGTGTCCAAAGGGCTGATCTCATCGGCGCGAGTCAAAGACTCGATGGCCCGGTCGATGTTCCCCTGCTTCAAATGGAGCTCTGCGCATGTCTTGTGCGCGGGAAGGTACATTTCGGAGAGCTTCAGCGCCCGGTTGAGACACTCCTCGGCCCCTTCCAGGCTTCCGAGAGCCAATAAACATTCGCCCTTGATGGTCAGCCACTTGGCCTTCAAGTCCTTCAGATTGGCCTCAGCCTCTTCAACTCTATGGAGAGCTTCGCTGTAATATCCCAGCTCCTTGAGCCGCTCGACCTCCCTGAAAAGGAGATCCTCCGGGTTGCGGAGTCGCTCGAACATTGCTTCAATCCGGCTCTTGAGAATGCTGTACGAGAAGGGTTTCACAACATAGTCGAATACGCCCCACTCTCCGACAAATGCAATGACATCCTGGAGAGCCTCGCCCGAAACGATGAGAAAAGGGATGTTCCGAAGATCGGATTCGCGACGGCAACGTTTGAGCAGCTCAATGCCGTTGAGCCTCGGCATATTGATGTCGGCAACGACCAGATGGAAAATCTCGGTGCGCAGTTTGTGCCAGCCTTCCTCGCCATCGGCTGCCTCTTCGATGGATTCGAAGCACTGCATCCGGTAGAGCATTTTCTTCAAAATGCTTCTCATGGAGGGATGATCTTCGACTACCAAAACCCGCATGGTGTACCCGCCCCATCTCACATCTCCCAGAGTGCCGCAGAAGCAGTTGGCTCAGGCGTGTCGGGAGAGGTCATCGTCAGCAGAATGATCCGGCTATGCATGCCGACCGCGCAGACTTTGAATCACGTTTCTTATGGATTGCATCTATACTTTCGGCGGATCATTTTCTCCACTGAACCACAAAGCTTATGTTATCTTTGAAAAACTACTCCGCAGGCACGAATGATCCTTCAAAATCCATTTCTTCAGGCATCCTCATCCTGACTCCTCGACCGCTCCTCCTCTGCCCCACCAGGATTGTTCTGCGCCACGGGGCGCGGGACCCTTTCCACGGGACGGAGGGTCTGGATTTCGACGGAGCTCGATATTCCGAGATCCTTGAGGCGACGGGCCGCAGGGAGTATGCGTCCCTCCAGGGTACCGACGGCGCGATTGTACGACTCGACCGACCGGTCCAGCCCACGGCGAATCTCAGCAAAGTGTACCGCCATCGTCTGAATGCGATCATGAAGGGACTTCCCGAGCTCACTGATGAGAGCCGCATTGGCTGCCAATCGCTCCTGTCTCCATCCGTAGGCAACGGACCTGAGGAGAGCGATGAGGGTTGTCGGCGTGGCGAGGACCACCCGTTGCTCAACACCATACTCGATGAGGGCTTTGTCGAGCTCCAGTGCGGCACTGAAAAACGATTCCCCCGGCAGGAAAAGGACCACGAACTCTGGTGCGGGCTCAAACTGCTCCCAGTAGGACTTGCTGCCGAGCAGCACCATATGGGAACGAATCTGGCGGGCGTGATCCTTCATTCTCGCCGATCTTACCGATTCGTCGGCAGCTTCAAGGGCGTCCAGGTAGGCCTGCAGAGGCACCTTGGAATCCACCACCACATTGCGGCCATTGGGCAGCTTGACGATCATGTCGGGCCGCAGCCGTGAGTCGCTGCGCCCGGAGGCCGTCTCCTGCAGGGAAAAGTCGCAATGTTCGACCATACCCGCGATTTCGACCACCCGTTTCAGCTGGATTTCGCCCCATCGGCCCCGAACCGATGGCGTCCTCAGGGCCTGGACGAGATTCGCAGTTTCCTGGTGAAGCCGGGCCTGCGTCTTGCCCAGGGACTGAACCTGCTCGGTGAGCGAGGCGTAAGCTGTGGTTCTTGCCTTCTCAACTTCGCGGATTCGATCATCCAGTCTCGACAAGGATTCCCGCAACGGTTTCACCAGTTCGTCAACGGCGAGCCGCCGGATCTCGAGATCGCCCCTGGCACCCTCCTGCACTCTCTCCAGCACTGCTCGCGCCTGGTCGAGGAAGGTCTGTCCACTGGTGCGAAGCGTTTCGGAAGAGATCGCTTTGAATGTATCGGACAAACGAGCCTGCACATCGCTCAGAGTCCGCAGCTTGTCTCCCCACGCTTTTTGCTCTTCCTCCAGTCGCGTCTGCGTTTCAGAGAGCTTCCTCTGGAGTCCCATGTTCTCTTGATGCAGTTCGAGGAGTTGGGCGTCTCTTTCTTCGAGTCGCCCGGTCAGCTCTGGAATCCTCAGATTCTTCTCTTCAGCAGCTGCGCTCCTGCTCAGCAGAGCCCGAACTTCCACATTCAGGCGGTCTGCGTCTTCCCGAAGCCCGGACATGGCCATTTCCATGCTCTCCAACTGCAGGTCCTTGGCATCCAGGCGGGACAGCAGGGCTGCCTTTTCGATCTCGACTTCGTTTCTCAGCCGTTCCCTCCATAATCCGGCACGGCTCAGAACCACGATCACAGCCGTAAGCAAGCCGAGGACAAAGCCCGCAGCACCCGTCAGCCAGGGCAACCAAAGGGGGGAGGATTCCATCATGTTCTCTCTTCAATCCTTCGACTTTTCAGCGGAATCGGAATCGGCCGGTTTGCCTCGCCGCACGACCAGCCCCTTTCAGGCTCTCTATTTCGATCCCATCACCGTGTCAAGCAATGCCGCAGCGGACATGAGCTTTTCTTGCCATTGCGGAGCCATCTCAGGCATAGTAAGCAAACACGGCCAGGATGAGATTCCAAACCCTTGGCTGTTCCTGCGCATATTTCAGTTCTGAGCGGGCTGTTTTCGATCCAAAGGCGGGAGTCACCTGATGCAGCGAGTCGATGTTCTGTGCGTAGGGCACGCCTCCTTCGATATGACGTTCCTCGTGGATCACCACCCCGGTGCTGACGAGAAGTGCTTCGCCAGCCGGATGATCATGGCGGGCGGAGGGCCGGCCGCCAATGCTGCGGTCACGGTGGCCCGCCTCGGAGGTCGGAGCGCGTTCTGCGGCTACCTGGGTCACGACGTCTTTGGCGATCTGCATTTCAAGGAATTGATGGCTGATGGCGTCCTGACAGAGTGGGTCGTCCGGGGCAGCCATCCGACACCACTTTCCATGATTCTTGTCAAACCGGGCGGACTGAGGAGTGTTGTGAACTTCAAGGGTGAGACGCCGCATCTAACATCCTCTCAGATCGATCTCTCCACCATCATTCCTGGCGCGATTCTCATGGACGGCCACGAACCGGAGATCTCTCTGATCCTGGCCGAGGAGGCCCGACGGCAGGGGACACCCACTATCCTGGATGCAGGCTCGGTTCACACGGGTACGGAGCGGCTGGCTGTCTTGGTGGACTATCTCCTTGCATCGTCCAGGTTCGCGAAAGACTACACGGGTGAAACCGACATGAGGCGTGCACTGCGGCGTCTCGCCGCTTGTGCTCCTCTGGCGGCGGTAACCCTGGGAGAGGGTGGATTTCTGTGGACGCAAGGGGGGAGGGAAGAGATGTGTCCGGCTGTGAAGGTTGAAGTGGAGGACACCACGGGCGCAGGAGATGTATTTCACGGAGCCTTCGCCCTGGAAATCTCCCGAGGCGGAGACGTCGAATCGGCATTCCTGACTGCCCGTGCTGCGGCAGCCCTGAGCTGTACACGCATTGGCGCAAGGCCGTCAATCCCTTGCAAAGCTGCTTTGGACAGGCTGCCGGGCTGAGTCAGGCACAGCAAAAGGCCAGGGCAGATCCCTCCCTGATGCCGGCTAATTTGCCTTTGACAGAAGAGCAGGTTTTGATTACAGGTACAAATGTGCCGATTTTCACATCATCTGGGGCGCTTCGGGAGGGATTCCAACAGCGGAGCCTCCCGGAAGCGAGGAAGTGCGAATCAAGACCGTTGATTTCGGGTGTCAGTCTGCAGGTATCAGTGTGCGCATCGGCCGTGCCGGATCATCTTCCGGCCTGACGCCTTGCTGCCGCCGGCTTTCAAACGCTGTGCTCTGCCGGCTGGAAGGTTATTCACTGGAAGCCCGACTCCTTATCATGTTCAATTCGGTCCGCAGCGTGAAGCGAGCTCCACGCGAGTCGCGCATCATCCCGGCGGTCAGGAGATTCTCATGGCAAACGTGGTTGTCATTGGCACCCAATGGGGTGATGAAGGCAAGGGCAAGGTCGTGGACCTGCTCACGGAGCGGGCTGAATTTGTAGTTCGATTCCAGGGCGGCAACAATGCGGGTCATACTCTGGTCGTCGAGGGGCAGCAGTTTATCTTCCACCTGATTCCATCCGGCATTCTCCACCCGGGAAAGGTCTGCATGATTGGCAACGGCGTTGTCCTCGACCCCGGAGTTCTTATACAGGAAATGGACAAGCTGAACGCCGCGAAGATCCGGATTACCCCGGAAAACCTTGCCATCAGCCGTTACACGCACGTTATCATGCCTTACCATCGTGCCCTGGATGAGGCGCGAGAGTCCCGCAAGGGGAGCACGAAGATCGGCACAACGGGTCGTGGAATCGGCCCCTGCTATGAGGATAAGGTCTGCCGAAACGGGATTCGCGTTCATGATCTGCTGGACCCGATCCGCTTCCGGGAAAAGCTGGATGCAAATCTCGAAGAGAAGAATTTCATGCTGAAGCATTTCTTCGGCGCAGCGACTTTGGATGGGAATGCCATTGCCAACGAGTATCTCGCTTATGGAGAGCGGCTTGCGCCTTACACGACCAATGTTTCCGAAGTGCTTCAGGCAGCAGACCGGAATGGGCGTAACATCCTGTTCGAAGGTGCTCAGGGCACCCATCTGGACATAGATCACGGCACCTACCCATACGTGACATCCTCCAACACTGTTGCCGGCAATGCCTGCTGCGGCTCAGGGATCGGCCCGACTCACATCCACAGGGTCATTGGTGTCGTCAAAGCTTACACTACCCGCGTCGGTGGCGGCCCGTTCCCGTGCGAGCTTCTGGACGAGACGGGGCAGCACATCCAGAAGGTGGGGGGAGAGTTCGGTGCGACAACCGGTCGTCCAAGGCGCTGCGGCTGGTTGGATATGGTCGTGGTCAACAGCTCCATTCGGCTGAACGGGCTTTCGGGGTTGGTGGTCACCAAACTGGATGTCTTGACGGGAATTCCGACTCTCAGGATCGCTGTAAAATACAGGTGCGGAGCTCACGAATTGAATACCGTCCCCCCCGAGCTCAAAGCCCTGGAGGCCTGCGATCCTGTTTATGAGGAGTTCCCGGGCTGGGAGGAGGACATTCGGCAGGTGAGGAGACTTTCGGATCTCCCCGAGAATACGCGTCGTTACTTGAAGGCCATAGAAGATATGGCATCGATTCCCCTCCAGATGGTTTCAGTTGGGCCGGGGCGAGACGAAACCATTGTCCTGCATAATCCTTTCGACTGATTCACACCTGCGCCAGTCCGACTCGCCAATGGATCGCGGGCGATCGCCCGCGTCATTGGCTGCATCCAAATGCGTCCCGCACCCCTTCCTTTCCGGCCCTCGTATCAGAAGGTTGCATGGAGTCGCAGGGGGGATCAGGCCGGCATGAATCGGCTCTCGACACTCGATTTGTTGCTTCCATGCCGGCCTTCGACGAGGGTTCTGCTTCCAGGGGGCCAAAGTGAGATCTGGTTCGGCTGCAGGCAAGGGCAGTTACAGCATCAATGCGCAGAATCAACTGTGGAAAACCACTTCAGGGTTCAAGGAATTCCGGTGAACTGCCGTTCTTGTGACTGGTGACTCGAGACACTCTCCAGGAAGGTAACCATGAAGACCCGACGCAGTGGAATTCTATTGCATGTGACATCGCTGCCATCCCCATTCGGCGTGGGAGATCTCGGCCCCGGAGCTTATTGGTTTGCAGATTTCCTTGCAAGCGCAGGTCAAAGTCTTTGGCAAGTGCTTCCACTGACCCCAACCACGACTGTCTGCGGCAACTCACCCTACTCCAGCCCTTCAGCGCTCGCAGGAAATGCGGTTCTCATCAGCCCTGAACGCATGGTTCAGGATGGCTTTCTCCAGCCGTCCGATCTTGACCGCAGTCCTGCGTATCCAGAGGACAAGACGGATTATGCCGCCGTTACACGGTACAAGCTTGGGCTGCTGGAAACGGCATTTCATAACTTCCGCGACCACATCCACCGGTACCCCGGCTTCCAGGACTTTTGTCGAGACAATGCCCCGTGGCTTGAGGATTATGCCATCTATGCCGCGCTTAAGGCAGAGTTTGAGGGGGCGTCCTGGACATCATGGCCCGTTGAAATTCGTGACCGGACAGATGAGGCAATGGCTTATTGGAGAGCGCGCCTGGCAGACAGTATTCTCCGTGAGCAGTTTGTTCAGTTTGTTTTCTTTCGGCAATGGCATTCGCTCAAGGTCTACTGCAACCGGAAGAATATCCAGATCGTCGGAGATGCTCCCATCTATGTGAGCCTGGACAGCTCAGATGTATGGGCCAATCCTGAGATTTTCAGGCTGGACGAGAACAGGCAGCCCACTCATGTGGCTGGCGTCCCGCCCGACTACTTCAGCCCGACCGGCCAGCTCTGGGGGAACCCGATCTACAACTGGGATGCTCTTCGAGAACGCCGCTACTCCTGGTGGATCATGCGTCTGGGCTTTTATATGAGTCTCTTCGACATGATCCGCATGGATCATTTTCGTGGATTCGTCGGATACTGGCAGGTACCGTTCGGAGAGGAGACGGCCGTTAATGGTGAATGGATCGAGGCTCCCGCCTGGGAGTTCTTCGCCACCCTCCTCAAGCGTTTCCCTTTCCTGCCGCTCATCGCCGAAGATCTCGGAATCATTACGCCGGATGTCCGAGAAATCATGTTACACTATGGTTTTCCCGGCATGAAGGTGCTTCTGTTCGGATTCGGCGGGGACGTGGCGGGAAACCCGTATGCTCCTCACAATCTCACCCGGGACAGTGTTCTCTATACGGGTACTCACGACAACAATACGGCCAGAGGCTGGTTTCGTAAGGAGGCCAGCTTCCAGGAAAGGGACAATCTGGCTCGCTACCTTGGCCATATGTTGGATGAATGCACGGTAGCCGGCGAATTGGTGCGCCTGGCCCTGATGTCGGTTTCCAACATAGCCGTCCTTCCTATGCAGGATGTTCTGGGCTTGTGCGAGGACGCGCGCATGAATGTCCCGTCGATCGCACAGGGAAATTGGGAGTGGAGACTGAGGCGCCAGCAGGTGACCCCTGAAGTGGCTCATTGGCTGTTTGATCTGGCGCATCTTTACGGGCGCATTTGAAGGATGTGCCTTCAAAAAAGAGCAGGAACCAAAACGGTGTTGACGGTATCTCGATTTCGGGATAATCACACGACGATCTCCACTCTGGGGGGGAGTGAGTTCTCAAGGGGCTTCGAACATGATCATTGGCGATGATATCCTTGCCAAAACCTGCAAGGATATGATTGAAACCATTCTGTTGACCCTCGAGCATGCCACCAAGGGCACCATTTACCGTGTCGGCCCGATGCCAGTGCTGCAAGCGGTTCGAGTGACTTCGGGTCATCGTGATCCCACCACCGGTCTGATCGAATGGGGATTGCCCGAGGTCTCGGACTACAATTTCCCCGGCAAGAGTTGGGAGCAATACCGAGATCGACCGGGCTCGGTCCTGGAAGCCATGGGTTGGTGTGTAGAACGGCAGAAGAGCTGGACAGCTGATGATCCCTATGAGGATATCCGAAGCGTACGTAAACAGCTCAGCGGCGAAATTGAAGACTTCCACCACATGGAACCGGTGCTCGTGCGCAAGTCCGATCTCTACGGAGAAGGACTGAGCGACCTTAAATATCCTCTGGACAACCTGGGACGCCCCATCTGGCAGAACACCGATTACGTAGTGGCTGCGGTCATCAAGATCCATTTCAAACCTTACAAGATCAAAATCGGCGATCGGTCCACCAAGATTATCAAGAAGCTCTCCCGCACCCTGGGGACGGAGCTTCTCTCCCTGCACATCCGGGGAACATTGTCGGACGCCCAGAAGAGCCTGACCCGCCAGCGACTTCAGAGCTGCAACGTGTTGGCCCATGAGCTTCGGAACACTTTGATCAAGCTTGGTTTCACCACGTCAGCCATCAATACCGAGATCGGATATCTGAGGGAACAGTGGGAAGCTCAAGTCGAAAAAGCATTCCCCGACCTGGAAACCAAGAAGACGATACTCCAGCGACTGAGTGAGCTTCTTGAATCGCAGATGTTTTTCATCAATGGCAATCAGCATCTGGCCGGAGTCAGCAGGGATTTGCTTGCAGACCAGGTCGAGATGGCCACTGTCTGTCTGATGCCTCACGTAGCGGAAAGATGGCTTCATCACAAGATTCGCCCAAGATGGAATAAGCTTCTGAGCGAAAGTCCCTTATGGCTACCGGTGGAGAGCGAAATTCTGGAGCTTCTGGATCGGCTTCAGGATGCCATCTGGATCGGAACCACCGAAGCCTTGGCTGGCAATGTGAAGCACATCCCCGAAGACTTGCGTGATGCCTGGCGAAGACTGGCTTATGTCGACTTTACGGTGGAAAAAGTGCCGATGCTGGATGAAATCATCAGGCTGCTGGATCATCCGGACCTCAAAATCCCCCATAGACTGCAGACCAAGAAGATCCTCACCTCATTGAAGGTGCTCGCAGAGATGATTCCCGACGTGGAAGAGCGAGCCAACCGAATCATCTGCTCGCTCAGAAACGGGGATTCTCTCGAAGGCTTTTGAGACTTGAGACAAGCCCGGTATTCGCATTCTCACCCCAAGAGGATCGCTGCTCTTGAGACTCGTTCATCCGGTCTTCGAGAGTGTAGACAATAGTGATGCGCTCCAGGGTTCCCGACGCGAGTTTCAAGGATGGCGGAGTCAGCACCAGGCTGGTGGTGATGGATCCCGATCGGGTCATGGAGTCCAGGCGGACGGGTGTCGTGTAGATGGTGCTCACTTTTTCCAGGATCTTTCTCCCGCCGATGACTTTGACCATATCCGGAACGACTTCCACTTTCACGAGGGACAGGTTATCGGGAAGGCGGCCGACCCAATCCACTTGAATGGGAATCTCCTTGGTCGCCGGCACATCGAGGGTCACCTCGATGGTGCTGGGCTGAACCTTGTTCAGGAAGACTCCGGGAGGCACGACGATGTTCTCTTGGGTGATGGGGAAAATATTCGAACCCTCTGCAGCCTTTTTGAGATCCACCCGAACCTGGACTTGCCCGGGTTTCAATGAATTGATGAGCGCGCTGGATCCAAAAAGCTGGACCCGTACCTCATCGACCGAGGCTTCGAGGATCTCGAAATTGGCCGGACGATTGACGTACTCAATGGGGATATTGAGTGCAACGATCTTGTCCTGGCCTCGAGTGAATCCCAGCCATATTCCCGTCATGATGAAGAAGGAGAGGACTGCTGCAATGGTATGCTTGATTCGCTCCTTCCTCCTTTGGAGAACGGGCACGCCGTCCGTGAGATTATAATGGTTCTTCAGAAGTTGCTGCAGCTCTTCTGCCTGGCCGATGGGCTTGATCCAGTTATCCTTGGCCACGGTCACCCGACCACGCTCCTCAGAAACTGCAACCACCAGCGCATCCGTTCGCTCAGCCAGCCCCGCAGCGGCACGATGCCGCGTGCCATAGAAACTTGGAAGATCCTGGCGCTGCGACAGCGGCAAGAGAACCCCCACCTCAGCCACCCGATTTCCTGTAACGATGACCGCCCCATCGTGCACGGGGTTCTTGGGCCAGAATATGCTGAGGAGCATCTCCTGGGATACGGTTCCATTCCATGCAATGCCACCATGGACTACTTCCGAAATATCCTCTTTCCCGGGGAAGACAATGAGCGCACCGATACGTTTTTTACCCATCTGGTAAATGCTTTCGGTAACGCTCTCGATTGGTGCCGCCTGCTCCCGTGTGGGGGTTCCCCAAAGAAATGCCCTGAGATTCCTTGCTTGAAGAGCCGTACGAATTTCATTGCGGAATACGACAATGATGATGATGGCAGCCGCTGTTGTGATGCCAGTCACGGCCCAACTGGTGAGGATGAGACCAATGGAAGCTGCCACCTCCTTCAGAATCCAGAGCGAAGTGATCCCCACCAGAACACGGAGGGCATTTGTGCCCTGAAAAACCACGTAAACGCGAAACAAAATGTAGCTGTTGATCAAGATGTCGACGACATCCTGCCAGCGCACCGTGGTAAAAATGGAGAGGAATTCACTCATGGGCTTTCATCAAGCGCGGTCACTGGAGACCTGAGAACCGCCTGAAAAGGGTTTCCCTGTCAATCCGTGATACTGAAGCGCAGAACCTCTAATATACGATGATTGTGATCGGTGATCTCAACACGCCACGGCCCCTTGTCCGTCTCCCGAAGCTGGATCACGCTGTACGTTGACCACTTTGGCGGATAGAGCCTCAGCCTCGTCTGGGTGCTCAGATCCTCTCGATGATACCATCGATGGTAGATGATTACCGGCTGGGGAACCGGGTCGAACGACGTGTAGCAGTAGACTTGGCCGATATTGACCGAAAAGGCAATGGCCGACCGCACTGGCACCAGATTCTCCACCTTTTCCGCCATGACGGACCGAGCAAGCTTCAGCTTGGGCTCTTCCGCCGGTGTTGAAGGCGATGCTTGCTGGGGCTGCACAGATTCGGTCTGACCTTCCGCATGCGGAAAACCGCAACAAACGGCAAGACCGAGAATAAGAATGACCAGCATGCTCCTGATCTTCAGGTTCATGAACCCTGCCTCCACACGAATGCTCAATGGAAAGAATCGTGGTGATGGAACGGCGTCATGAGGTGACTGCACCGCGTATGGGCGGATCCGCAGTGGAGTCTTCAGTACAAGCGGATGGATTTCACAAATCTCGACGGGTGTAGTCAATGCTGAGATCCGGACCGACATCCCGATCGTCTAACTTCCTTTGAGACGATGAGTTGAAGGATCGAGTCCATCTGTTCGCTCGGGGCTTTAACATCGCTCAAAGGCACTTCTGCCGCCCAATTCTCGGTGTACCTCAAACCCGAGCGACTTCTTAGGTATTCTCCCGAAGGCCAAGGGTGATCGACGGGGCAGGCCGGAAAGCGACGGGGCAAAGCCCTGTTTCAAAATAGCACGACTCCCTCGATCGTCAAGCCCTTTTATCCTGTATCGATGGGCATTTGCTGCCTGCACTGCTGCTTATGGAAGCCCCACCAAGCTCTGAAGCCCTTTCCAAATCCGACCGACAGTGGTAATGCATCAGTCAGGCAGGAGCCCCTCGGGGCAGTGGGGACTGATCTCCAACCTTCTTTCAACTGCAATGGGTTTTGCTCCCGCTGCATCAAAAGGCCTGCGGCTGATACGCATCACCACTATCCGGCATAGCGAAGGACATCCGCATGACCTGCAAGGAAAACGGACCGCGATTCTTCACTGATTCCTTCCCACAGCTCTTTGCCAAGGTTGCGCTTGGGTTCCTGCTTTGCTGCCTGTTCACGTCGGTCGCCTCCTCTGAGCCATCAAGCGGAACGGTGGTGACCGTCTTCGACGGTGACACCATCCTGTTGAATTCCGGTGAAAAGGTCAGATACCTTGGCATCGATGCTCCGGAGGTCTCCCATCGGAGCTCACCGGCCGACTGCTTTGGCTATGAAGCAAAGGCCTTGAATGAAAAGCTCGTTCTCAATCAGAGAGTCAATCTCCGCTATGATCGAGTCAAAACGGACCCTCATGGCCGCCTGCTCGCCTATGTGTTCCTGCCCGATGGACGGTGCGTTAACTCTGAAATGCTGATGCATGGCTGCGCGATGGTCTTCCGTTCTTCGAACGGCTTCGACAGGTTCGAGGAATTCCTCGCTTACCAGATGCAAGCCATGCGGACCCGTCGCGGCCTCTGGGGACAATGCGCCGTGAGTCCATCAGAGCATTACACGGGCAACCGCCGAAGCTATGTTTTCCATCGTCCAGGCTGCACCTACGGACAACAGACGGGTCCCGGGAACCGAATCAGATTCGATTCCAGAGCCAGGGCGCTGGAGGCCGGCTTCAGCCCTTGCCGCCGCTGCAGACCATAGATGAAGGAGCGGAGTCGCATGAATCGCCTCTACCCTGATCAACCCATGATCGGAGTCGCCGCCGTCGTCTTCGAAGGAGCCAAAGTACTCCTGGTGCAGAGAGGCAGAGAACCTGCCCTCGGCAAGTGGTCTCTTCCCGGCGGTCTTGTGGAAATCGGAGAGACCCTGGAGGGTGCCGTGTGCCGAGAGGTCCTGGAGGAGACCGGCCTGGACGTTCGGGTGGAGGGTTTGGTGGCCGTTCTGGACCGTATCATTCACGACGAAGAGGGGAAGGTACGGTATCATTATGTGCTCGTGGATTTCCTCTGCCACTCCATTGGAGGAATACCGGCAGCTGGCAGCGATGTGACGGCATGCGGGTTCGTGTCGCTGGACGAATTGGCATCCTTCCCTCTCACCGAGGGAACCGAAAAGGTCATACGGCGAGCATTTTCCGCCGAAGATTTGCCTCGACCTCTCATTTACGATCCTGCCCTTTGACCCACGCCCACCATGAGGGCTTCCCGGACTTTGTTCGGAGGGGAGCCTGCCCCGCCGCTTATCATTGCTTGACTTCGCGGCCTGCCTGTGCTTTATGACTGACCAGTCCGTCAGAATCAAAATCGGTGAGACGAGGACAGCCAGGTGAAGTCAGACCGTCAGAAACAGGTGGCCCGTGTCCTGCTGCGGAAGCTGGACCAGGGAAAGGAAGCTCCCGAAGCCATTGCAAGGCTTCTGGCGCACCACCTGCCCCAGAGCCATTCGATGGAAGGGGATGTGGAGGAGATCGCCCACTGGTTTGTCGCGCTGCGAGACACCCTCTCCAAGGGGGCGGCTCAATGCTCCATCAGCTTCCCACGCCTCATGGAAGTGTTTCGCAGCGTTGTGCAACTGAGGGGGGTCGATCCGGAAGCTTTCTACACCAGGGTTCTTGAGCACCTTGTTTTGCGGTCTGAAGCAGAAGAGCCCTCATCCATGGCTTCAAGACTCTCCACCCGCGAGAGAATCCTGGAAGCAGCCTTGGATGTGTTTGCAGAGAAGGGGTTTCATCTCGCGACCGTGGATGAAATCGCCGAGCGGGCCAACCTGGGAAAGGGCACTGTGTATCGGCATTTCGCCAACAAGGAAGCCCTTTTCAATGAACTGGTCCGGTTGCGTCTCGAGGAATTGGAGCGGGACGCCAACACCGTCCTGGACGGCCAGGATGATGTGCTCACCATGATCACCAAGTACCTGCGCATCTACTTCGCCTTCTTCGATCGAAACCAGAGGCTTTATCGGCTGGTGGTCCAGGAAGGGCTGGATGTGGGCCGACAGGTCCAGGACCTTTACATCAAAACGGTGATGCGGCGCATCCCGGTGCTCAAGCGAAAAATCTACGCGGCAAGCCAGCAGGGAGAGCTCA
The DNA here is from genome assembly GCA_964557955.1 of uncultured Syntrophobacteraceae bacterium. GTDB lineage: Bacteria > Desulfobacterota > Syntrophobacteria > Syntrophobacterales > Syntrophobacteraceae > JALOOX01. Next base: position 44,348 of record CAZLCS010000019.1, on the reverse strand, counting down.
AGGACGTAGATTTTCAAACCGTGTTCTACGGCGTGATGGGGTTTGTGCACGGTGTTATCGAAAAGTGGCTGGCCAGTGACTGCTCCTATTCACTGGTGGATGAATTGCCTGTGGTCGTGGAAGTTCTTTTTTACGGTTTCGTCAGAGATGGTCATCATGTCGAATTGAGAGAGGAGAAAGGAAATGGATAGAAGCGAGCTGGAAAGCAAGATCGTCGACATCATCACCAATCAGCTGGGCGTCGAAAAGGAAGCGGTTACTGCAGAAGCGCACGTGATCGATGATCTGGGGGCCGATTCCCTGGACGTGGTCGAGCTCGTCATGGCCCTCGAGGAATCCTTTGACGTGGAGATTCCCGATGAAGACGCAGAGAAGATTCGGACGGTGAAAGACATCTTCGATTACCTGGCTCAGGCCGTGGGGGGGAAATAGCGACACGCGATCAGACTGCACAGGCACTTCGTGAAAACTGCCGGAGTGTCTGTGCCCTCGTCTCGCGTGGTGAGCCGAACTGCTGCTTCACTCAAACCGTTGCCCGGCTTGTACGGCTATTGTCGCCCAGCATGCCGAGGGCGATTTGCCGCTCCTCCCGGAACCTTTTTCTCACTGACGCTCTAACCTCGGAACTGGAGCTGCCAAACTGCTCACCCCGCGCCGCATAGAGCTCATCGATGACCTTTCGAGCCGAGAGCCGGTCTGAATTCCCACCTTCTTCGATGGCTCGTGAGAACAGTCTGGCCGCTCCCATCGCTCCGTGCTGGACGGCTGTACTCCAAAGAACTTCCTGCAGGGCCCTGGGCTGATTCCGGAGGTCAACCCCGGTTCTCTCCCGTATCTCCTCCAATGCGGGGAGATAATGACTCCGTTCTATGAATTCCCGTTGAAGGTCGGCAAACCGCTGTGGGTTTTCAGCGGCTATTCGCTGCCATTCGCGGGGCATGGCTCCCCCCCTGCCCCCGGTGTTGGCGGGTCCGGCAGCCCTGAGACTCCGTGCCCATTCCGGAGCCTGCTCGTCCAAGAATTCCAGGAATGCACTCATCGTCCCAGCCCTCGAGGAAATCTGGTACTGACCGTAAGAGGTTCCCCCCTGACGATCATATCCGATGGCATCCACTCCGGCGTCGCCCGATTCGAATCTTGCCGAGAGAGCTCCCAGTTCACCGGAGGTCCGTATCGTCCTGGGAGAAAAAGTGGCGGATCGGAGCGCAGCCATTCGGACCAGCGGAGCCATGGGACGATCCCCTGCCAACCCGCTGGAAGAAAGGGCCAGCAGAGCGCTGTTTTTGGGAGACGTCAGAGCATTCAGACGAAGAAGTGTGGAGGTTGCTGCCGCATCGAGCGAGCTCGCTCCCCTGGTGGAAGCCGGATTGACTGCAAACCCCGTATCCACGGTTCGGCCAGCTCGTGCTTGGGCAGCCTGGAATGAATTCTCCAACTGCAGGGATCGTTTTTCCTTCCGTTGGACATTCTTGCCTGCTGCCTGCTGGTTTTCCAGAGTATTCCTGAAATCCCCGCGCTCAATGGTCTGCGAGACAGCACGCCTTGCCTGGCCTGTCTTTGCGGGAGAATTGGACCCTGGTTTCGACGTTGAATGAGGTGTGTAAAGAGTCATGACGCATTCCCTTCGACGAATCACTGATGAGATTCAGGCTGGCAATATGCAAGAAGCGTGCACACTCCAGGAGCCCTGCTTACCGTCACAAAATCGGCTCGTGGACGACAAGGCCTCGTGCTCCGCTCATTTGCCTGTCAGCCGTGGGGATTCACTCAAGCGAAGGATGAGCACCCCAAGTGCTGATCAATGAGGAGTATTTGAAGAGCGGAGAAACGATTGCAGCGCGTCGGTCTCCGCTCTTCATGTTCGTCGATTCAACACCTCAGAAGTTTTGGAGATCCTCGTCGAATGGAATGGCCTCATCGGGACGGCGCGCGACCGATTCGCCAGAGTGTTCCGCGCTTCTCCTGCCGGACTTCATGCCATGATTTCCGCCCATGTAGGGAATGGCCAAACGCTTCCGGGCCTTGCCCGGATCTTCGCCAGGCGTTGGCATCGCCCTGAGGTGGTGGGCCATGGCCAGGCCAGTTGGGGTTTTCCTGGCCGTACTGGAGGGACCGGCCTTTTTGGCCACCATCCCGCTCAGTTCTTCCACGTATGACTCAAGGAGCGAGGATTGGCCACTGAGCTCACCAGCGGCTGCAGCAGACTCCTCGGCACTCGCCGCATTTCGCTGTGTGACCTTGTCCATCTCGCTGACCGCTCGATTCACCTGCTCGATCCCTTGCGCCTGTTCGCTGGAAGCAGCTGAAATCTCGCCGATCAGCTCGGCCACTTTCGAAGCCCCCTCGGACACCTTCGAAAACGCGCTGCTGGTCGTGTCCACAAGGTCCGCTCCCCTCTTGATGCTGGAGACCGTGCCTTCAATGAGGGTAGCTGTATTTTTCGCCGCTTCGGCGGCGCGCATGGCGAGGTTTCGGACCTCATCGGCCACTACCGCGAATCCTGCGCCGGCCTCGCCCGCCCTCGCCGCTTCCACGGCAGCGTTCAGCGCCAGCAGATTGGTCTGGAACGCAATTTCGTCGATAGTTTTGATGATCTTCTGGGTCTGCTCACTGGCGCTTGAAATATCCTGAATCGCGCCTGTAAGAGCCTCCATGGACTCGGCAGCCTCCCTGACCACCTGGGAAGTCTGAGTCATCAGAGTGTTGGCCTGACCTGCGTTGTCAGCATTCTGACGAGTCATGGATGACATCTCTTCCAGGGAGGAGGACGTTTCCTCTATGGCCGCCGCCTGCTCGGAAGCACCTTCCGCCAGTTGCTGGCTCGACGATGCCACCTGGTTGGATGCCGTCACTACCTGGTTGGACGCAATGGAGAGTCCTTCGATGACATTCCGGAGCCGTCGAGTGATCCCACGCCCAATCCTCCAGGCCAGAAGAACGCCGACCATCAGACCCAACCCAATGGATACCCAAAGCCCGACGATCGCATTTCGATAGAGTGCGTCAGCTGAGCTTTCGGCCTGTTCAGCATACTTCAGGCTGAGCTCCGTCAACTTATCGAGGTTTACGCGCGCTTGTTCGAAAGCCTGTTTAGCATTTCCGAGACTGAGGTCGAGAGCCTCACGACGCCCCTCGCGGGTGTCGGCCAAACGCGCATCCACAATCCTTCTGGAGATGCTCTTCCAGCTTGCACGGTCCTTCTCGTACTGGGAGATGAGCTCTTTTTCTTCTGCTGTCGAAGCGATGGCTTTGAATTTCTCCCAACGCTCATCGGCCTGGCGAAGATTGGTTTCGTATTCCGCCAGCAGTTTTTTGAAAACGTCGGAATCCGTGTTGGCAAAAATCATGGATCGCTCGGCCACCAGGAGCTGGTGCAAATCTCGATCGGCTTCGAGGAGCAGGGTGGTACTCTGCAGATTGACTCCAAAAATCCTGTCCATCTGAGCATTGATTTGACCCGCGCTCCAGTAGCCCACATATCCGACAACTATCAGCAACAAGATCATCACACTGAACCCGAACAGGAGCTTGGTACCCACATTCGTATTCGTAAATCGTCCCACGGATGAAACCTCCCGTCTGTTGTTGCGGCACAGGCATCAGGGCCTCTTTCTCCGGCCCAGACCTCTCATTTACTTCACTTCTTCGACATCTATCCCGAAGGTGATGGCACCGATGGCCTTGTCTCCATCCATGACCGGCACGGAGACCTGCACCAGATAGGCTTGACTGCTGTCGTCAAATTTCAGCTCATCTACGAAAATGGAGCCTTTGCCCTCAGCGAAAGACTTCTGAAATTTAGCCTCATCCCCCTGCCAGTAATCCGAAGTCTTGGAGGTCATGGCGACATTCGCACCCTGATTGTCCATTACAAAGATCTCAACGTACTGCGCCGAGCTTTTCTCAATACCCAGGAGGTGCTTGCCACACTCAGATTCCATCATGGCCTGCATGTAGTCAGCAATCCCTGGTTGCGCTTGCCATTTGGCGTCCATTTCCTTGATCTGCTCCAGACTTTTTCCTTTGGCGTTTTCCTCCTTAACGGCTTTGACGATGACCGGATCCTTTCCTATCTCAGCCAAGGTGGTGTTAGCCAAATCGACTACCTTCTGGGGTGCTTTCTCGCCTGCAAAAGCAGCCCCGAGCGAAGCCAAGAAAAAAACGCCTGCCGTCAAAAGAACCATTCCCTTTTTCATCTCAAGAATCTCCTCACTCGTTGCAGTTCAACATTCAGCCCATGTCAACATACGGCGCAATCCCACCTGTCCAGGCACCGATTTCCGAGAGAGCACAGACAATGCCAGATTTCTCCCCTATTAATCAAAATCCATCATTCACACACATATCGTCCCCTTCATTCTCGCGCCTTGATTTCAGGAGTTGGGAGCTGGAAAGATTTGATTCGGAAGGAGCAAGAGCTGGCCGGCTCATGAAAGGGGCTCTGAATTGCAGCATGCACGGAAGGTCATGCGGGAGAAAGTTGGTTGAGAGAAACCGATGCGCCTCCTCTTGCTCAAGGAACCACTGGCCCCCTATCAGCTCATTGAAGCGTTGGGCTTTCCGTATTGACCGGAGGTCGGATTGTGATATGTTTATCGAGGAGCGATGATAGCAGCGTTTCGGTGCTGCTTTGGCGGCACTCTTCTTGAGGTAGGCGACTCCAGCCTCACGGCCGAACCACCACGAAAGTGTGAACGGAATGGAATCAAAATACGAGGTTGCCCGATCCCACACCGGCGGCTGTTTGATCTGCCACAAAAACGACGAGGAGCTCTACCTGGTCCGCAATGCTAAGACAGGACAAATGACAGCTTTATGCGGTTGCTGTCTACTCCCCAGACTTGACGGCTACCTCATCGACAACACGAGGACATGGCCCATCAAATGCGCCATCGATCGTTGGGAACAGGAGTCCAAGGCATCTCCTGAGTCCGAGTGAACCACCTTCCCAAGCCGGTTGTTGTCTCCCCATCCGCTTCCCGTTTGCCTGCCAGCCGGCTAGCACCTCGACGCGATCTGTGACAAGCGCCGCCAGACATTGCCGGGCAAGCAGGACCCAGGTCCTGGCTAGCCCGATTGTTGCTCCACGGGAGCCTTGGGAAGTACGTTGTCCAATATCCCGTTGATGAATGCCCCGGAATCCCCCGAGCCGTAGGATTTGGCGAGGTCAATGGCCTCATTGATCGAGACTTTGGGTGGGATGTCCTCACAATACAACATTTCGAAAACAGCGATGCGGAGCACGTTGCGGTCGACCACCGGCATGCGCTCAAGCCGCCAGTGCTCGGAGGCGGACACGATCCTTTGATCGATTTCATCCTTGTGCGTGATCACACCGAGCACGATCTGCTCGGCAAAGGGGCGCACACCGGCAGGGGCTTCAAAGTGCTCGTAGAAGAGCGGCAGCGCATCGGCAGGTGTCGCACCGGTCATGTCAATTTGATAAAGAACCTTTAAAGCGATTTCCCGAGAAAGCCTTCGGCGCCCCATTGTTTCACTCTCCGGACCTGAAATCCCAAGGTCTGGGTAACAGAAAAACGTCTCCCCCCAAGGGCAGCCGGAAAGCGGCTCGCATCCACCGACCTGGGGCTCTCAGCAAGAACCCTGTTATTGCACCTGCTTGATGAGATTCACCATTTCGATGGCTGCCATGGCCGCGTCCCACCCCTTGTTCCCAGCCTTGGACCCGGCTCGTTCGATGGCCTGCTCCAGCGTGTCCGTCGTGAGGACACCGAAGGCTATGGGAATATTGCTGTCGAGACTCACCGAAGCAATGCCCTTCGAGACCTCATTGGCCACGTAGTCGAAGTGGGGTGTCGCTCCACGGATCACGGCCCCCAGGCAGATCACCGCATCGTAGCGACCGCTGATCGCAACCTGCTTGGCGATGAGAGGGATCTCAAAGGCGCCGGGGACTTTGAAGACATCAATCTGCTCCTCGCTGCCCCCGCTCCTTTGGAGTGCATCCAACGCTCCCCCCAGGAGCCGATCGCAAATGAAGTCGTTGAAACGGCTGATGACAATCCCGAAGCGCAGACCTTGTGCCAGCAGCTTCCCCTCATAAACCTTCATGTCACGATTCCTTTCCCTGCACGCAGCTCAAAATGTGGCCCATTTTGGTGCACTTGGCACTGAGGTATTCGATGTTGCATTCATTGGGCGGGATTTCCAGCGGAACGCGTTCCGTTACCGTGATCCCATAGCCCTGGAGACCGACGATCTTGGTGGGGTTGTTTGTCATCAGCTTCATTTTCCGAACCCCCAGCTCCACCAGCATCTGCGCCCCAATGCCGTAGTCGCGAAGGTCCGCCTGAAACCCGAGAGCTTCATTGGCTTCAACCGTGTCGTAACCCTGTTCCTGAAGGGCATATGCTTTGATCTTGTTCACAATTCCGATGCCGCGACCCTCGTGATTGCGCATGTAGAGCAGCGCCCCCTTGCCTTCCTTGGCAATCTGGACCATGGCCGCCCGCAACTGCCCCCCGCAGTCGCATCGCAAGGACCCGAAAACATCCCCCGTGAGGCATTCGGAGTGAACCCGCACGAGCACCTCGTCATCGGGGCCGAATTCTCCCTTGACCAGTGCGAGATGGCTGTAGTCGTCGATATCGTTGTTGTAGACGATGACTTTGAACTCGCCGCCGAACGAAGTAGGCAGCTTGGCCTCGGCCGACCGATGAACGAAAATCTCGTTCTGCATCCGGTAGTGGATGAGGTCGGCAATGGCGACGATCTTGATGCCATGCTCCTGGGCGAAAACCTCGAGATCGGGCATTCGCGCCATCGTCCCGTCGTCTTTCATAATTTCGCAGATGACGCCCGCAGGCTTCAAACCCGCCAGGCGGGCCAGGTCCACTGAACCCTCCGTCTGGCCCGTACGAACCAGTACGCCGCCCTTTCTGGCTCTCAAAGGGAAGATGTGCCCCGGACTCACGAGGTCATCCGCCTTGGCCTGATCAGCGACGGCCGTAAGAATCGTGTGGGCGCGATCCGCCGCGCTGATGCCGGTCGTCACCCCTTTGCGAGCCTCAATGGAAACCGTGAAAGCCGTCTGAAAACGCGAAAGGTTGTTGGTCGCCATCATTTGAAGCCTCAACCGCTCAACCCAGTCGGGAGTGAGAGAGAGGCAGATGAGCCCACGGCCATATCTAGCCATGAAGTTGATGGCTTCAGGGGTCACCATCTCTGCGGCCATGCAAAGATCACCCTCATTTTCGCGATCCTCGTCGTCCACCAGGATGACCATCTTGCCCTGGCGGATGTCTTCAAGTGCGTCGGAAATACTTGCCAAAGGCATGTTCCGAAACTCCTTCCCTATTCAAGAGATGCAGGCGCATTTCCTGCACACTGCGATTGCTGCCGGCTGTCTATAACACGAAGCCAGACGGTCCTCAAGCAGGCCTGCCCAAATCAGTCTCTCAAGGCAGGAAGCCGTGCTTCTGAAGAAAGGCGGCATCGATCCGGCTGCGAGCTCCCTTCTCCCCAATCGTGTCAAACCAGGGAGCGGTCATCTTCTCGACATACTTGCCGATGAGGTCGGTTTCGACATTGACTTCCTGGCCGACCTCAAGGTCAACGATGGTTGTCTCCCGCGCCGTGTGCGGCACAATATTCACATCGAACCGGCCTTCACGACAGCCATTGATAGTCAGACTGATCCCATCAACAGCCACGGAACCCTTCTCGATGGTATAGCGGCTGAATTCCCTGGGAATGTCGAAATAAAGTCGGATGGAGCGGCCTTCGTCCTTCCTGTCCGCCAGTCTGCCCATGGTGTCGACATGTCCGCTCACGAGGTGCCCCCCCAGTCGGTCGCCCAGGCGCAGCGCCCGCTCGAGATTGACGCGGGCACCCGGCCTCTTCCCCCCCAGCGTGGTCCGGCTGAGAGTCTCGGCAGACACGTCCACCGTGAACAGACTTCCCTGAGAAGAAACCACGGTGAGGCAGGCCCCGTCCACTGCGATGCTTTCACCCAGCACCAAGTGATCGACGGCGAACTGAGCCTGGATCACCATACGCGCGTCAAGCCCCTGGCGGTCAGTGCGCAGCAGGAGGCCAATCCCCTCGATCAATCCTGTAAACATGGCGAACCCATCTCAGTAGAGCAGTTCATGAAATCGCCCGGAAACCATAATGTCCCCGTCGAATCGTTTGACCTGGATCTCGTAGGCTGAAGTCGCAGCGGCCATCCTGTCCACGGACCGGCCGGCCACGACGGGAACCGCCTCCTCATCTCCCAGTATTTTGGGAGCGTAGAAGAAAAAGAAGGCGTCGGCCAATCCTTCATCGATGAAACTGCCCATCGTTCTGGCCCCGCCTTCGACCAGTAAGCTGTTGATCTGACGCTTGCCCAACTCGTCCAGCAGGCAACTCAAATCCACACCCTTCCGATCCCAGCGGATACGAATTACCGAGGCACCGGCATCGACCAATGCCTTCTCCTTTTCCTTCGGGGCATTCTCAGAGCAGGCAAGCCAGAGGGGAGCCGTTTCAACCGTTGTCACCAGGGCGCTTTCCAGAGGAGTGACCAGGTGACTGTCCAGAACGATGCGGGCGGGCTGCCGGCAGCGCTTCTTTCCGGGCAACCGGGCCGTGAGCTGTGGATTGTCGGCCAGAGCCGTTTTGGAGCCCACCAGGATCGCATCGAGCTCACAACGCAGTCGGTGAACAAAGCTTCTGGACCGCTCGTTGGTCACCCACCGGGAATCCCCGGTTCGGGTTGCCATGCGGCCATCCAGGGTCGCCGCCGCCTTCAGGACTACATACGGCCTGCCCGTGGTCATGTGCTTGATGAAGGGTTGATTCAATCTGCGGCATTCATCCTCAAGGATTCCCGTGACCACCGGAATCCCCCTCCCCCTGAGGAACAGACTCCCGCCTCCCTGAACCAGGGGATTCGGGTCGCTCATGCCTACGAAGACACGAGCGATACCCGCCTCGATCACAGCTTTTGTGCAGGGAGGCGTTCTTCCCTGATGGTTGCATGGCTCGAGGGTTACGTAAAGATCGGCATTCCGGGCGCCTTCCCCGGCATCAGCCAGGGCATTCACTTCGGCATGGGCAGTCCCCACCCGCCGATGATAACCCTCCCCCACGATCTTGCCCTCGCGCACCACGACGGCGCCGACCAGCGGATTGGGGCTCACCCATCCCCTTCCTCGGGCCGCCAGTCCCACTGCTCTCTTCATGAAAGCGCGGTCAACGTTGGATACATCTGAAGGATTTTGAAAGGACACGATCGCCCTCTGGGCACTTCAAGGCGCCGTAGAACAAATTCTGCGAGCCAAGCTTGTGTGAAAGCGGCTGACTCCAGGCACGATTCCCGGGACATCGAAACAAGACCGGCAGAAGACCTAAAACTCTACCATCAACGGTGGTTGGGGAAAGCACAGCAAAACTCAGCCACTTCAGTTCGCAAAACCCTCAGCTTCTCCCGGTCCCCCACGGCTTGCAGGGCGCGGTGTATGAACTGCGCCACCTCTCTCATGTGCTCAGGCTCCATTCCTCGCGTCGTGAGGGCCGGAGTACCGATACGGATTCCGCTCGTAATCTGGGGTTTCTGGGGATCGAAGGGGATCGAGTTCTTGTTGGCCGTGATTCCGGCCTCGTCCAGAGTCTCTTCGGCTGTTTTACCCGTCAAGCCGTTGGGGGTCAGATCCACCAGCATCAGGTGGTTGTCCGTACCTCCGGAGACGAGTCGATATCCCAATGCCAGCAGTTCCGAGGCCAGCCTCCTGCTGTTATCCAGAATCCGACGCTGATAGGTTCTGAATTCCGGCTGCAGAGCCTCTTTGAAAGCCACTGCCTTGGCCGCGATCACATGCATGAGGGGCCCCCCCTGGATGCCCGGGAAGATCTGGCTGTCCAACATCTTCTCGTAGCGGGCATGGGAGAGGATCAAGCCGCCCCGGGGTCCGCGCAGGGTCTTGTGCGTCGTCGAGGTGACGAAATCCGCGTGGGGAACCGGGTTGGGATGCAGGCCGGCACTCACAAGCCCGGCGATATGAGCCATGTCCACCACCAGATAGGCTTCGACCTCCCGGGCAATCTCCTGGAATCTCGCAAAATCGATGATTCGGGGATAGGCGCTGGCACCGGCAATGATCATCCTGGGCCGATGCTCCCGGGCCAACCGGGCCACCTGGTCGTAGTCGATCGTCTCGGTTCTGGGATCCACACCGTAGGATACAACCGTGAAGAAGCGGCCTGAAAAGCTTGCAGGACTGCCGTGAGTGAGATGCCCGCCCTGACGAAGATCCATCCCCAGGATGACGTCCCCGTGTCGCAGGACTGCAAAGTAGACCGCCATGTTGGCCTGGGACCCTGAATGGGGCTGCACGTTGGCGTAGTCCGCCTGGAAAAGCTGCTTGGCCCGCTCCTGGGCAAGCTTCTCGGCCACGTCCACAAACTCGCATCCTCCGTAATAACGCCGGCCGGGATAGCCCTCCGCATACTTGTTGGTCAGGACAGACCCCTGGGCTTCCCGCACCGCCGGACTCACGAAGTTCTCGGACGCAATCAGCTCCAGTTTTTCACGCTGCCTTCTTTCTTCCTCCTGGACCACGCGGGCTATTTCAGGATCCACGGCCTCTAGGTACGACATTCGGAAATCCTTTCACCTGTAAAATACATGGTCTTTCCAACGCGATCGGGACCATCTTCGCTTATCACGTCCGAGCCAAACCTTCAATGAGATCCAACCGTTTCTGGTGGCGCCCTCCCTCGAACGGCTCCCGAAGCCATGTGTCCAGGATTTCGACAGCCAGAGCCTCACCGATGAAGCGTCCACCGAGACAAAGAACGTTGCTGTCGTTGTGCCGTCTGCTCATTCTTGCCGAGAAGGGCTCCGATACCTGCACTGCCCGAACCCCCCTGAAACGATTGGCCGTCATACACATACCGATGCCGCTACCGCACACCAGAACCCCCCGATCGACCTCACCGGAAGCCACCGCCCGCGCGACACGGGCGGCATATTCGGGATAGTCCACCGAGTTGCCATCGTGGGTACCGATATCTTCGACGTCCCCTTCAAGACCCAGCAAGTGACGCTTCAGTTTTTGCTTCAGCTCCAGCCCGGCATGATCGCACGCCATCATGATCTTCATTTGCCGTTCCACCTCTGGAAAACAAGACTTCCGTTGGTGCCCCCAAACCCGAAGGAATTGGAGACGGCCACTCGGATCCGGGCCGAACGAGGCTTGTTCGGGACGTAATCCAGATCGCAGTCGGGATCCGGGGTTTCGTAATTGATGGTGGGCGGTATGTATTGGCGATCCAGAGCGAGGGCGGTGTAAGCAGCCTCCAGCCCCCCCGCAGCCCCCAAAAGATGGCCGGTCATGGACTTGGTCGAGCTCACGGCCAGCTTTCTGGCGTGCTCCCCGAACACCGTCTTGATCGCCTGTGTCTCGAATTTGTCATTGAGGTCGGTGGAAGTACCGTGAGCGTTGATGTAATCCACTGCCTCCGGTTCGATGGATGCATCGTCCAGAGCATTCTGCATGCAGCGCACCGCACCTTCGCCGTCGGGCGCCGGGGCGGCCATGTGATGCGCATCGCCCGACAGGCCGAATCCGATCACCTCGGCGTAGATCTTCGCCCCTCGCTGCAGGGCCCTCTCCGCTTCCTCGAGAATCAGAACCGCCCCCCCCTCGCCGAGCACAAATCCATCCCGATCCCGATCGAAGGGACGTGAAGCCTTCTGAGGCTCATCGTTCCGGGTGGACAGGGCCCGCATCGCATTGAATCCGGACACAGCCAGGGGCGTAACAGTCGATTCAACGCCCCCCGTTGCCATAACGTCTGCAAGACCGTTACGGATATAGTGAAAAGCCTGCCCCACCGCATGAGTGCCTGCGGCACATGCTGTCTGGATGGAAAGATTCGGCCCCTTGCAGCCATGGTAGATGGAAATGAGACCGGACGCCATGTTGCCAATCAGCATGGGGATGAAGAAAGGACTCATCTTCTTGGGACCGGCATCCAGGAGCACCCGGTGATATTCCTCGATAGTATGGAGTCCCCCCAGCCCGCAGCCCATGATCACGCCGGCTCTGTCCGCCACTTCGGCATCAACGGTCAGCCGGGCGTCCTCGAAACCCAGGCGGGCGGCGCCCAGACCCAGCTGCAGAAAGGGGTCCATCTTCCTGAGCTCTTTTTTGGGGATGAAGTCCTCAGGATGAAAATCCTTTACTTCACCTGCAATCTGAGTGGAATAACCGGTGGTGTCAAACCGGGTGATGGGGCCAATGCCTGAGCGCCCCTCCATGAGCCCCTCCCAGTTGGATTCAATCCCGCAACCCAAGGGAGAAATGAGCCCGATACCCGTGATAACCACCCGACGGCCATTCTTAGACGTCATAATATGACTCCCCCATATTCAAGCAACCCATGCAATGGTCCAGCGGTCCGATGCGGAATGACGGGCACTCATCTTCACACCCATACCCATCCGGCATTCGAGTCACAAAAGGCCCCGTCCCATCATTGGCAGGAACACTCAGCAGGGATTCGTCGGTCCCCGGCTTTCGCTGAACCCGCGTCCAAAAAACACTTATCCCATGAACATGCCGCCGTTGACGTGGATGACCTGACCCGTAATATATCCGGCAGCGTCCGATACCAGGAATTCGACGGCTGAGGCCACGTCTTCAGGAGCACCATAGCGGCCGGCAGGAATCTGAGCCAGCAGGCTTTCACGCGCCTTCTCAGGCATATCCCGGGTCATGTCGGTCTCGATGAAACCCGGCGCAACGGCATTCACGGTGATGTTCCGGGAGATCAGCTCGCGTGCCAGGGAACGGGTCAGTCCTATGATTCCGGCTTTTGCGGCGCAGTAATTGCTCTGGCCGGGATTTCCCATGACACCGACGATGGAAGTGATGTTCACAATCCGCCCGTAACGCTGTTTCATCATAGCCTTTACGACGGCCTGGGAGCACAGGAAAACGCTTCTGAGGTTTGTGTCCAGCACTTCATCCCACTCCGAGGCCTTCATGAGCGCCAGCAGGTTGTCCCTGGCCACCCCGGCGTTGTTCACCAGCACATCCACTCTGCCGTGCACTTTGATGATTTCCTTGAATGCCTCTTTCACCGCATCCCCATCGGCGACGTTAAAGGGCATCGCATGACCAGCCCCTCCACGCAAAGCCACTGCCTCGGCCGTCTCTTCAGCGGCATCTTTACCGGACCGATAGTTGACGATGACCTCAACCCCCGGCCCGCTCAACGCCACCGCAACAGCCCGGCCGATCCCCCGACTCGCCCCGGTTACCACCACCACGCGCTTGTCGCTCATTGTCCTCTCCTCCGGAAGCTCATCCCACAAACGGGACGGCAGGCAGCCCCAAAAGCCCCATGGCTCCGTACACACATCTCCAGCGAGCAGGAAGAAAGAGAGAAAGAACCCGGGCTGGTTTTCTCTGCACTCCTTACGCACTTTTGGTAAGGCCGCATGAGCCCGCTGTCGATACCGCTCTAGGCCTCGCCCCGTTCAGCTTTGATCTTGCGGGTAAAGGCCGGGATGAACTCGAAAAGGTCGGCCACCACACCATAGGTCGCCACGTCAAAAATGGGAGCATTGGGGTCTTTGTTGACCGCCACGATCACCTGGGAGCCCTGCATGCCCACCACATGCTGAATGGCACCGGCAATACCAACGGCCATATAGAGGGTCGGCGCCACTGTGCGGCCCGTCTGCCCCACCTGGTGGGACGGGGCGATCCAGCCCTCTTCCACTGCCCCTCGAGATGACCCCACTGCACCGCCAAACAGCTGAGCCACATCCTCGATCAGCGCAAAATTCTCAGCCTTTCGGAGTCCACGTCCTCCAGAGATGATGACATCCGCTTCCGTAAGCTTGGCGGTCTGGTCCTTCTCCGGGATGACCTCCAAAACCTCGATCCTGCTCCTGAAACATCCTTCGGGCAAGGCCGTAGCGACGACTCGCCCCACATGCCCGTCCTTCTTCTCGGGCTTCATCACCTTCGGCCGAACGGTGGCCATCTGAGGACGCTTGTTGGGGCAGATGATGGTGGCCATGACGTTGCCGCCAAAGGCCGGCCGCGTCTGCAGAAGCAGCCCCTCATCGCTGATATCGAGCTCGGTGCAGTCTGCCGTCAACCCCGTTTCCAGCAGTGCAGCCACGCGGGGAATGAAAGACCTCCCCATGCTTGTGGCACCCGCCAGAAGGATCTCGGGCTTCTTTTCCCTCACCAGGTGGACCAGCGAATTGGCATAGGCTTCGTCCGAAAAGCGGGCCAGCTCGGGCCTGTCCACGACGTACACCTCGTCGGCCCCATAGGCCATGAGCTCGTTCGACAGGTCCTCGGTCAGATCGCTCCCGAGAAGCACTGCGGCCAGGGTCACACCCCGCTTGTCCGCCAGCTTGCGGCCGGCGCTGAGCAGCTCGTGGCTCACCTTGTGGACTTTCCCATGTCTCCATTCCGCATACACCCACACGCCGGAATAGCTGGCAAGGTCAGCGGCAGGACCCGTCCCCACCTCCGGAAGCGAGATGGCTCCAAACTCGCACGTGTCCACGCACATGCCGCAAAGCGTGCAGTCATCCGAGACCTCGGCCGAGGTCTCTCCGACCTTGATGGCGCTCACCGGGCAAACGTCTTCGCAGACCCCACAAACCGTGCACTTGAGATGATCGATCAATGCTTTCATAGGCCGGGCACCTTGGCTTCTTTGAGACACCTGAAGAGCTGTTCCACCTGCTCCTCCAATGCTCCTTCGAGCATGACGCGGTTGCCGCGCCGGGGAGGGCTGAAGACGCGCACCACCTGAGTGTAGGAACCCGAGAGGCCAACTTTCTCAGGATCGAGCCCGAGAGCCTCCGCCCCCCAGACCGGGATTTCAGCCTTCTTCGCCCGCATCTTGTGGCGCAAGGACGGCAGCCGAGGCTCTCCCACTTCCTTAATGACCGTGAGAAGCGCCGGCGATGGAACCTTCCATACCTCCACCCCCTCGTCGGTCTGCCGGGTCACTTTGAGATGTATTCCATCCAGGGTTTCGATCTTCTTCACGAAGGTTGCATAGGGAATGTCCAGAAGCGTTGCCATTTCGGGTCCGACCTGCGCCGTGTCACCGTCGACCGCCTGCTTGCCGCAGATGATGAGATCCACGTCCCCCAGCTTCCGAACCGCCGCAGCCAGCGTCGTTGAAGTGGCCCAGGTGTCGGCCCCGGCAAAGGCCCGATCGCTCAAAAGAACAGCGTCGTCCACACCGCGAGACAGAGTTTCGCGCAAGGCTTCTGCGGCCTGTGGCGGCCCCATGGTGATCACTGTCACGCGGGTGCCGCCGTCTGAATCCTTAATTTTGAGGGCCGCTTCGACGGCAAAGAGATCAAAAGGGTTGATGATGGATTCCACTCCCTGCCGAACCAGTGTGTTGGTGTTGGGATCGATCCGCACATTCTTGGCATCGGGAACCTGCTTGATGCACACCACAATATGCATGGGCATTGTTTCCTTCTCCAGGGGAATCCCCGTTTAGAAAAAGCTCTCCTTGAGTCTCCCGTATTCCTTGTTCAGTTCCTGTCCGATGATGTTTCGCTGGATCTCGTTGGTGCCCTCATATATCTGAAGTATCTTGGCATCGCGCATCATCTTCTCTACGGGATAGTCCTGCATGTAGCCATAGCCGCCCAACACCTGAACCGCTTCGGTGGTCACATACATCGCCACATCCCCTGGGAACAGCTTGCACATGGCCGCAATCTTGCTCATGTCGGCCGGCTCTGAATCCAGATAACGGGCTCCCGCATAAACCAACGCGCGGGCAGCCTCGGTTTGAGTCGCCATGTTGGCCAGCTTATGCTGAATGGCCTGGAAGCTGATGATGGGCTTCCCGAACTGGATGCGCTTTCGCGCATACTCCACGGAGATGTCCAAGGCTCCCTGTGCCAGCCCTACCCCCAATGCGCCGATACCCGGCCTCGACTTGTCAAAGGTCTTCATGGCCACGATGAAGCCCATGCCCTCCCGGCCGATGATGCGGTCTCTGGGAATTCTGCAGTCCTGGAAGACGAGCTCCCGCGTTGCCGAAGCCCGAAGACCCAGCTTCTTTTCCTTTTTGCCGAAGGTGAATCCGGGATCACCCTTTTCAACCACGAAAAAGGTCGCTCCACGGGGACCCTTGGCACGGTCGGTGATGGCCAGGACGGAATAGATCTCGGCTTCTCCGCCGTTGGTGATCCACTGCTTGGTTCCGTTCAGTATATAGTCGCCCCCATCACGGACAGCCGTGGTCTGAATGCCCGAGACATCGCTCCCCGCCCCGGATTCCGTGACTCCAAACGCCGCCAGCCTCCGACCGCTGGCGATGTCCGGCAGATACTTCTGCTTGAGCTCCTCGCTGCCGTACAGGAGGATGGGATAGGCGCCCAAACCACTGGCCGCAAACGTCGTTGCCACTGCGATACAGGCTTCGGCCAACTTCTCCACCGCCAGGCAATTCTCAAAAACCCCACCCCCCATGCCCCCATAGGCTTCGGGAATGTACAAACCGTACAAGTCGGACTGGGCAAGCACTTTGACGATTTCCCAGGGAAACTCCTCGCCGGCATCCAACTCCGCCCGCTGTGGGCGGATCTTCTCCCTGGCGATCTGGGCTGCAAGATCCTGAATCATCTGCTGCTCTTCGGTCAGAAAATAGTGCACATTGATCTCCTTTTGCCTCGCTCCATGCTTTTCAACCGTGCTTGAGCCCCCACTTGGATTTCAGGTGCCCCAGCATGTAAAATGCGTTGTCATGCCTGATATCCGCAAGGATGCCATCCTCTCCCAGCTCCTCCTCCATGCGTGAGAACACCCGGTCTCGTATCATTTTCCCCGTGAGCAGGATGGCATTGGCGATGGCGGATCCGGTGGAACGGCCATGGGCGACAACAACGGGCTTTCGAACCCCCAGAAGGGGGGCCCCCCCAACATTCTCGTGGTGATACCGCTTCTGAAAGCGTTTGAATGCATCCCGCAGGACCTCCCTGGCACGGGTCACCCCAGGGTCCAACTGGAATTCCAGCAGCTTCAGATAAGTCTCTGACAGCCCCTCGAATACCTTCAAAAGAACGTTCCCGACAAAACCGTCACAGACCGCGGCCTCGATCTGTCCGGCGAAAAGGCCCTGAGGTTCAACATTACCGACGAAATTGAGGCGGGATCGAGTCAGCAGGGCGAATGCACGTTGAATGACTCTCGTGCCTTTGATGGGCTCGTGACCGATGTTGAGCAGCCCAACCCTCGGCGTGGCCACCCCTTCGGTCACCTTCAAAAAGAAGTGAGCCAAGCCCGCAGATTGAGCTAAGTTCACAGCATCTGCGGCTGCGTTGGCTCCTGCATCGGTCAGGAGAACACTTCCCTCCAGCGTCGGCAGCGAGACCGCCATAGCGGGACGACGAAGTCCATGAACAAGCCCCAGATAGTGTCGAGCCGATGCCACGACGGCCGCCGAATTGCCGGCACTGACCACCGCATCCACCGCACCTTCCGCCAAATAACGCATGGCGACACTGAGCGAAGCCTCACGCTTCCGACGAATGGCCACAGGAGCCGCCTCTCCCATGCCGATGGCGTCGGGGGCGTGCACCACCTCGACCCGATCCGCTCCTGCACGATCCGCCAGGATTTCACCGAGCCGATCCTCATGGCCGAACAGGAGAAGATCCGCGCAGCATTGCGGCACAACCCCAAGGGCGCCATCCACCACGGCCTCAGGGGCAAAATCACCGCCCATGGCATCGACCGCAATTCTCATGATAGGGACCCTCAGCGGCCGTCAGATGCGCCTACTCTTCCTCGGATTCCAGGACCACCCGGTCATGGTAATAGCCGCAAGTCGGGCAGACATGATGGGGAAGCCGCATTTCATTGCACTGAGGACAGCGAGACAATGAAACCGGTGTCAAAAAATCATGCGCACGTCGCTTATCGCGCCTCGCTTTGGATGTCTTCCTTTTGGGAACCCCCATTGATTCTCTCCTTGTAGTGGTGATTCAGAGGCTGCTCGAACCGGTCTCCAGGCATACGAAAAGGATCTGAAGTCCGGCACCCGGGTTGATCGTCCCGATTCAAACAACCATAAAAACGGATGAGTGCAGAATTATGACCGGTCGGATCTGAAACCCTTCATGGCTATGCCCCCCTGGTTGTCGGGAATGAAGCGTTTGACCTGAGAACCTTCCTCTTCGCAGCAGTCTTTCCAGTGCCTACTCTCCCGCAGCGTCAGGCAATCGCTCCTTCAATACTGACAGTGAGGCGAAGGGAGACTTCTCGGAGCCACCAGCACATCGACACGGCTCCTCGTTCAGATTCACCCCGCAGCGCGGGCAGATTCCACGGCAGGCTTCTGCGCATAGAACCTTGAACGGAAGAGCCAGGAAGATTTGCTCAGCGATGAGTTGATCGATTTCGATGACCTCCCCATCGAAAAAGTCGTAGTCCAGTTCCTCCGCATTCAGCTCAGTCTCATCCTCCCGTGGCGCCTTTTCCTCCGGTACCAGAAAGACATCCACCGCTTCGTTCAGCTGCCATTCAAAAGGCGACAGGCAGCGGTGACAGCTGACCTGCATCTGCCCTTTAACCTCACCGAGGATCCTCACATGATCAGGATGCTTCTGGATCTCCAGTTCCACCTGGATCGGCCTGATCAGCTTCAGCTCGAAGGGATCGTCTTCCGGCACGTAGGGTGCCAGCCGGGAATGATCCCAATGGAGGCGCAGCGTCCGCCCAGCCTCCGGAATTTCGTCAACACGTATCCGCATTTGCTTACCTTGCCAGAATGCGTAAATCGCTGAGTATAGAAATAAGAGATGACCTGTCAAGCGATTTTGAGCGGGATCGTAATGTTTGTAGAACTCCTTCAAACACACAACATTTCTACATCTTTTGGACTACCTGATTGACAAGATCTTCCGCCACGGTGCGGTAGACATCCTTCCAGGCATCAAAACTGAAACCCTCTTTTCCAATGGAAACGGTTCGGGTGGATTCCGCCGAAGCCACCACTCGATCCCCTTCCCTGAGGTCACACCTGGCTGTTAGAGTGGTCTTGCCCCACGCTGGCACGACCTGCCTCAAGTACACGTTGCCTTTCTGATACCTCAGAATTTCAGCATTCAGAGTCATCACGGGAATTCCAGCATCTCCCGTCCACAGCAGTCCTTTATTCCGAAGTGACTCTTCGATCCCGTTCCAAAGCATTCCAATGGCGTCCACGTCAAAAAGCTCGCCCGTCTTGTTCGAAACATCCACCACGCGGACCCTCACATCCTGCCTCATGGCGGGGGCCGGCTGAACAGGAGCTTCGTCGCGCGTCCTCCCACACCCTGAGGCCAAGCTGAAAAGAATCGTCATGGCGCAAAGCATTCTCAAGATTCTCATTCGGGGTCCTTTCACGTCCATACCGATGCCCGGGATTGATAAATGGATCCGTCTTGGTATCGGAAGTCGGATCAGCCCATTATTGTGCCAGAATACAGACCATTGGGCAAGCGATGTCTGAACGGGTGTCTGAACGGCCGGCCCGACGAAGGCATCCATCCATGATCCATCAGACCGGCTTGAGTTTGGATAACGAGTGTGTTAGAGGTAACAGTGATTTTCTTTGCCGACAAAATTCAGTAAAATAAGTATGATACAGAAGGCGAGTCCAAAAGATCCCCAATGGAATGACGACTCGCGCCGCCAATTGATCCCCGGCTCACCAAGGAATGAGACGCCTGCTTCAGCCCGTAGCGTGTGCGGTTACCGAACCCCGAGTGGTTATCGAGGAGACTCTGAATGAATCAAGCTGTCGTGACGCGTTTTCCGCCGAGTCCTACCGGCTATCTCCATATAGGGGGAGCACGCACCGCCCTCTTCAATTGGCTTTTTGCGAGACACCATGGAGGCAAGTTCATCCTTCGCATCGAAGATACCGACCAGGCCCGGTCCACAGATGAATCCGTGAAGGCCATCCTGGATGCGATGGAGTGGCTCAACTTGGAATGGGATGAGGGACCCCACTTTCAGACCCAGCGTTTCGACACCTACCGCGAATATCTCCAAAGGCTCCTGGACACGGGGCATGCATACTACTGCGAATGTACTCCGGAGGAGTTGGACGAGCGCAGGCGCGCCGCCATGGCTGCGGGGCTCAAACCCAAATACGATGGCCGCTGCAGAGACCGGGGACTTGGTCCCGGACCGAACCGGGTGATAAGGTTTCGGTGCCCGGATCGAGGAACAACCGTCCTGAATGATATCGTCAAGGGGACGATCTTTTTCGAGAATTCCGAATTGGACGATCTGGTGCTGGAGCGGAGTGACGGCGTCCCCACGTACAATTTTGCCGTGGTCATCGACGATATCACCATGAACATCACCCACGTGATCCGCGGAGACGATCATGTAAACAATACACCACGCCAGATATTGCTTTATGAAGCTCTGAAAGCCCCTCTTCCCCATTTTGCCCATGTGCCCATGATCCTGGGGCAGGATCGTTCGCGCATGTCCAAGCGACATGGAGCCACATCTGTCATGGCCTACAAGGAGATGGGGTATCTTCCGGAGGCCCTCGTGAATTACCTGGTGCGGCTCGGATGGTCTCACGGGGATCAGGAAATCTTCACCAGGGAAGAACTTATCCAGCACTTCAGCCTTCAGCACGTAGGGAAAGCCCCCAGCGTGTTCAACCCTGAGAAGCTGGATTGGCTCAATGCCCACTATATCAAGGAGAGAGCTCCTGAAACGCTGGTTCCCCTTCTCGAGGGGCTCCTGTCCGAAAAGGGCATGCCTCCCAAACCGCCGGCCTATCTGGCTAAAGCGTTGAAGACACTTCAGCCGCGTTGCCGCACTCTGAAGGAAATGGCGGACAGCATGGGGTTCTATCTGGTCGACGAGCCCCCCATGGACCCTGCTGCAGCCAGGAAGTTTTTGACACCCGCTCTCAAGGAGCCCTTCGAGAGGTTGATTCGGCTCCTCAATGACCTTGAATCCTTCGATGAGAAGAGCCTTGAAGCTGCATTCCATCAACTGGTGGATGAGCTTGGCCTCAAACTGGGCAAGATCGCTCAACCCGTGAGGGTTGCTCTGACGGGATCCACGGTGAGCCCGGGGCTTTTCGAGGTGATCGACGTTCTTGGAAAGGAGACCGTGGTGCAGCGGCTGGAGAAGGCCATGGCATGGATGAGCAGCGAATGATTCTCTGCAGTGCGAAGGGAAATCCAGACCTTGAAGGGGTTGGATTCT
The DNA here is from genome assembly GCA_964557955.1 of uncultured Syntrophobacteraceae bacterium. Classification (GTDB taxonomy): domain Bacteria; phylum Desulfobacterota; class Syntrophobacteria; order Syntrophobacterales; family Syntrophobacteraceae; genus JALOOX01. The sequence goes on along the minus strand of CAZLCS010000019.1, from coordinate 23,112 downwards.
GAAGTCACAGCCAGGACGATGAACGATTTATCTCTCATGAAGAAAATGCGCGACATGCCCCTCAGGTATCGCCTGAGTATTCCTTTCCTGTTCCTCGCTATGATCGGGACCGTCTCGCTGGATGTGCTGGCCATTCTCAGCCATAATGAACTGATTCAGCGCGCGGAGATCGAAAGACTCAACGGCTACCACCGGGCTTTCGACCACAAGATCGACCGGCAGGGGCGATGGGCGGTGAGCCTGGCCTCCAGTTTTGCGCGAAACCCTGAGATTGCCGAGGCCCTGGCCAGGCACGACCGCCTTCGTCTCATCGAGTTGTGCTACTCCTCCTACACTTTCATGAAGACGCACTACGGGATCAGCCAACTCAATTTTCACACCGCGCCGCCCAGGATGTTCCTGCGACTCCAGCGTCTCTATGAGTTTGGAGATTCACTGGCCTATCGCCAGACCATCTCCGACACGATCTCCAGCATGACGGAAACCTTCGGACTGGAAGAGGGCCTCACGGGATACGGCATCCGGGGAGTGGCGCCTGTCTTCTACCGGGGCCAACTGGTGGGAACCACGGAAATGGGCTTTAGCTTCGGGCTCATGCTCTTAAACGAGATGAAAGAGCAATTCGGCATCGAAGCGACAATCCTGTTTCCCAGAGAAGATGGTGCGGGGTTTTCGATTGGTTCGACCACCTTTGCCGATCCCGTTGAACGAGATGACCCTGCCTATGCACGGGTGTTCGAGGACGGCGCTCCCGAAGTGCTGATTCAGCGGATCGGGGGAAGGCCCTACGCCGTGTGGCTCCGAACCATCAAGGACTACCAGGGCCGCACAGTCGGGCTCGTCGAGTTCTGCGTGGACCGCACGGACATTCTGAGCATCACGGCTCATTACCGAGAGATCATGATCGGAGTCGGCGTGCTCGGGCTGTTTTTTTCTGTGGGGGCCATCTATTTCATCAGCCTCTATTTCAGCCGGCCAATCGGCGAGATGGTGAGCTTTGCGAGAGAAGTCGCTTCCGGCGCCCACGTGCACCCTTCAGGCCTGCGACCATCGGGTGAATTGGGCGTCCTGGCCGAGGCCCTGGACGAGATGCTCCTCTCCTTGAAGGAGTCCCGCGAAAAGATCCAGGAATATGCCGACAACCTGGAGCACATGGTGCATCTGCGCACCCGAGCGTTAAGGGAATCCGAGGAGAAATACCGAACGCTCGTAGAAAGCGTTCCGCTGGTGGTCTATCGATTGATCTCCAGCGGGCGTCTGATCTTCATCAACCACTTCATCGAGGATCTCACGGGGATTCCAGCAAAAAAAGCCATGGACGACCCGCATTTCTGGAGGCACAAAGTCTTTGAAGACGACCGGGAGCGGGTATGGCCCCTCATGGAACGCTGCCTGCTTCACGGCAGTGAGTTCAAGGCTGAATATCGCATTTCGCACACCAACGGCAAATCCATCTTCGTGCTCGACCATGCCATCCCGGTGCTTGACGAAAAAGGTCAGGTGGAAATCGTAGACGGATTCCTTGTCAACGTGACGGACCGGCATCGATTGCAGCAGCAAATCCTGCAGACCGAGGAACTGAGAACGCTGACGGAGATCTCCGCGCGTCTGGGCCATGAAATACGCAACCCTCTCGTCGCGGCCGGAGGCTTTGCACGCCGCCTCCTGGAGAGTCTTCCCGCCGGAGACGCCAACCGAGAAAAGGTTCAAATCATCGTGCAGGAGGTGGCACGCCTCGAGAAGATCCTCGAAAAAACCCTTGCGTACCTGAGACCCTTCGAAGTCAGCCTGGAAAAGGGCTCGCTCAATGACCTCCTGATTCAGGTCCTGGAAGAACATAAGGATCTGTTCCGTGAACGCTCTATCGTCTGCGGGCTCAACCTGTCTCTGTCGCTGCCGTTCATTCCCCTCGACAAGACTCTCTTCCAAAAAGCGCTCGGGAGCACCATACAGGCCATGATCGGCTACTGCCCGTCGGCGGGAAAGCTCGAAGTCCAGACCTACGCCGGAGAGAGCCTGGTCCATCTCGACATGACCCTCAAGGGCGCCGTGGTCTCAGCGGACGACATCGAGCATTTCTTCTATCCGTTTACGACTCGTCTGGATCCCTCGCGGGCTATCGATCTTCCGCTGGCCAAGATGATCATCCACAAACACCGGGGTGTCCTTCAGCTTCGCCGCAAGGACCCCAACCTCCTGTTGTTGAACCTCAGTCTTCCCCAGTAGCCTCGCACCTTCGCCACAAGCACGGCTGTCAGTGGAGCCGCCTGTCCCTGCCCTTGCTCATCCAGAACAAAAACGCCCCTTCCTTGATCGCTTCAACCATGCTGCGAATGGCGCGGGGCAACTCGTTCTCATTGGCGCCTTTGGCCATCTGGAAGTCCACCAGCTTGGCGCCATGCCTTGTGGCGACTTCTTCAAGCCGGCGCATGAGCTCTTCGTTGCCGGAAATGTCCATACCCTGTGCGAAGAAGAAATTGAACAACTCCCCTCCGTCGGAAACCAGGAACAGATCTTCCCTCTCACCCACGCTCCGGACGACCACCTCGATGCGATCGTTGTTGGGCCAACTCCAGTCGGAAGCGATGACAAACCCGCTCCCGGTGGGCAAAATCTCCCAAGCCCGAACCATTTCTTCCGACAAATCCTGCCAAAGCTTCTTCTCGTCCATCACGAATTCACACGGCTCCCTCAAGGTGACCATAGACTGCTTGATTGGGATTCGAGACAATACCATCATCAGAATTGTCATATTCTCCTGCCAAACATAATACAATGCACAAAATTGTTCGATGTACTTCTCAAAGGCTCATGACCGATAATCCTCAATCCAAAATAAAATCGGCCTATTACCACTACTGATCTCTTTCCTTTCAGCAATGGCCTATCTTCTGCTCAAACACCAGGCAGTTCAATTACACGGGGAGCTGGGGGCTTGTAAAGGGTGGGGGCAGTCCCCGGCTTTTCCCCAACGCCAGCGCATGCGAAGGGAGGTGATAGGCGGCAAAGTGATGTGAACGATCAACAAACAAGCCCGGGGAGCCATGGCAGGCGTTCAGGAACCCCGGCAGGCGCGGCACCAGTGGAACAGGCAGAACATTCACCATTCACAAGAGCTGACGGAGTTGAGGAGAGGGAAAAGTTTATGAATTCCTACCGATCGAGGAAGAGGACCACTGGATTTTTCTGCATTCTCATGCTGGGCATTCTATTAGGGGGCATCACACCGGCATTGGCGGAAGAGGAGGAGAAACCCACGGCATCCGTTGACGTGGATTTTCTCACCCAGTATGTCTGGCGAGGCTATGGACTCAGCGACGACGCCAAAGGCATGGTCATCCAACCGTCCATTACCTTTGGCTACAAGGGCTTTTCCCTGAATCTCTGGGGAAACCTGGATACAAACGATAAGAACCCCGTTGATCCGGAGGACGGTGTCGCCTGGAACGAAACCGATTTCACCCTGTCCTATAGTCGGGAAATCCTCCCCAACCTGACGGGGAACGTCGGTGTGATCTATTACGCTCTGGACAAAGTGGACGACTCATTCGAGGTCTTCCTCGGAGCGTCCTACGACTTGCCGTGGTTCACCGTCGGCCTGACGGGCTACCGTGAAGTCTCTCACTATCCGGGATGGTGGGTTCAGTTGGACCTCAGTCGGAACTTCAAGCTGCCCTGCTACGACATGAGCATCGATGTCGGAACAACCTGGATCTATCAGGATTCTGATGACAAGGGAGCCTACCCGAAACCCAACAACACGGACAAGGCCTTCTCAGGATTCCTTTCGGGCACGCTCTCGGCGGCTCTGAATGTTCCCGTGGGCAAATACTTCACCCTATCTCCCAAGGTGGGGTACGCCTTTCCTCTGGAGGGGAGGGCCAAGGATCTTATCGAATTCATCTCATGGGATGGCGACGGTGATCACCTGTTTGGCGGCCTTCGCATCTCGGCGGCTTTCTAACTCCACCCGTTTCGCACCATGGCCGCGAGGCAACCGAACAGTGCCGAGACTCGTGGCGCGCACTGCAAAAGAGCTCAACGCAGAAACCAGAAAATAAGCCCGGCCGTCCGGAGCACTGTGCCGAACGGCCGGGCTTGAAACCCACAGATGATCAATACACCTTCAGGCCACCGACAAACATTGATCATGAATGCTCTTTGGACCCTGCCGCACCAGCCTTGACTTTTATGAATTTGGACACTTTGCCGTTGGGACCCGTCAAGGTCATCGTGTCCCCTTCGACCATGACGGACACCTTGGTGCTCCCCAAGCTTCCAACCTGGACCGAGATATGTTTCGTATCGCTGAACACGTAGGGCACGGTGTAGGTGTTGGTGCCCACCGTGATCGTCACGGTTCCATTCCGAGCGAAATCAAGCGTTTCGATACCATCCACCTTTTGCCACTTGCCAATGACATCCCAGCTGGGTTTCAGGGCACATGATGAAGCCATGACCACAAGACAGAGTACCAGACACAGTCGAACAACTTTCATGAATGCTCCCTCCCTTCGGATTTTGGATGAGTCCCGGTTCGTCAAACAAATCTCTGAAATTCAATGCGTGAGCAGCCGTGGAAGCTTTTTACCTGCTTTGCGCGTCGCTGTCCATCCTCAAGTGAGGCATCCCCGGTCTATGGAAGGGAGCATGACGCCTCACGGAGGGGAACGAGAAGATAAGGGACGCTTTGAATGACTCAGAGCCTGTTTGGAACATAAATGAGCCTTCGCTGTTCAGGGTGTGAAACGAACACGCGTGAAACGAACACGATCGGCGTCAAAGGCCAACGTGGACATGGAATCCTCTCAGCGCCCGCCGCCGTGGCCACCGCCATCACCACCGTGGCCACCGCCATCACCACCGTGGCCACCGCCATCACCACCGTGGCCACCGCCATCACCACCGTGACCTCCACCACCTCCGGGGCCATCACCACCACCGCCGCCATGACCATGGCCGCCACCTGATCCACCGCCGCTTCCACCATGTCCATCACCGGAACCGCCATGACCGCCGCCTGATCCGCCGCCATGGCCAGCGCCACCATGGCCGCCATGGCCACCGCCCGATCCGCCGTCGTCGCCACCGCGGCCGCTGCTGCCGGACCCTGTGCCCCCGCCGCCGTGACCTCCCTGGCCGCCGGCGTCTCCGCGGCCGCTGTGATCTCCACGACCACCAGGACCTTCCCCGCGGCCCTCATGCCCCGATTCACCTCGCCCGCCTCGATCTGAACCCTGTTGGCTGTCAGACCGGGCTCCTCTTCCGGCATCCCGGTCCCCACGATCTTTCGCCGAACGATCGGAGTCCTTATCTTTTTCCGAACGATCCCTCTGGCCGGACCTAGCGTCTCGCTCCCTGGATCTGGATCCCGCTTCGTCCTCGACGTCCCTGTCCCTGTGCGAGGACGACCTCACCCCTTTAGCTCCTTCTTCCCCGCGTCCGGGGGGGCTCCCGAATCGAGGTCCCATGGACGCCTCATGTTGCGAGACGCCCAGGCGAGACTGGAGCTCGGCGGGGGAGCTTCGTGTCTCGAGGGCGTCGAGGGCCGCGTCGGCGATTTGACGATCGGATAGGCCCTTGCGCTTGGCCGCGGCAACCGTTGCCGCGAACTCACGCTGTTCCGGAGTGAAGTAACCCTGCCGAATTCCCTTGACCGCTATCTGGCGAGAGAGGTTTTGGTCCATGTTCACCTGCTTCAGGGCACTGAGCACCTCCACTCCCCGGGTGAAGGTCGAAAGATGGGCAACCCCGACGGTCTGCTCCAGCAGCTGGGCCATATCTTCTCTCGAAACACCACAGTACAGACTTTCTGCCAGGCGGGACAGGATTGCCGGGGACACTGGCTCGTCCTGCTCGAACCTGGAAAGGTGCTTGTCCAGCAAGGACCGGACGAACCGGTAATCGTCCAGCTTTTTGTCCACCACTTGAACGATTCGAGAGGCCGGAACCTTTTTGGCCAATCCCTCCTCGATCTTGCTGACGAGCGGCTGGAGTGGAATGGCTTCCCGTTGTGCCTGACTCAAAGCGACCAGGAATTTCCCCATGGCGACAGGGTCGAGCTGTCTCTCATACCCCAGGGTCAAGATGCGGTTCAGGGTGGCCGAGGGAACTCCCACTTCCTGCGCCTCCACAACCGCCTCTGAAAGGCCGGTCCCTTGGCTTTCCGCTCGGGCCGTCGTCATCCCGCACACTAGAGCCGTCACCACCAGGATGCCCGGCAGGCACAGATCATATCTGCGTTTCATGACCATTCCCCACCATCAGTACTGCATTGAGATTCCCAAAGCCGTCTTCCTGGTAGATGCCGGCGAAGGGGTCCGGAATGATTTCCTCGTCCACCACAAAAGCATACTCGTACCTCCCCTTGGGGAGGCGCAGCAACACCGTCCAGGCCCCTTCATCCTCACTCCAGCTCATCTCGTAGCCTTTCGGCTGCCAGTCGTTGAAGCTTCCGATGACCGCAGCGGATTTGGCATTCGGCATGGTGAGCACCAGCTTCACCTGCTGAGTGGCCCCATTCAGCGACAGGGGGCTCAACTGCGGTTGTTGGGGCTGCAATGACTGATAGATAGCCGTCGAACCTATGACAAGCAGAAGGAGCGCCACCGGGGCGAGCTGAATGGGGGTGAACACCAGCGACCGCGGAGCGGTGGCCCAGCGCCTTAAACGCTGCCACCAGGGCAGCCTGGATGTGCGCACCCCTCTCATCACTGCTGACAGAAGCTCCGGCGGCGGGTCGCGGTATTCCATTCGCCGAAGGCCATTGATGAGGTCGCGGTGAAGCTCCTCATCCCTTACGTGAAAAACACCGCCCTGAAGCGCCGACCTGTTTTCCACCCCCTGATTCCTCTTCATCACTTCCCTTTTGGCCAAGCCGGCCTCATGCATTCGATGCACAGCAATTACTGTCTTCCTGGCTTCCATTCTCCATCAATACCCTGAGCTTGCGCAGTCCCCGGTGAACCCTCATCTTGGCTCCACTCAGGGAGATGTTCAATGCAATCGCCACCTCCTCCAGTGACAGCTCCTCTCGGTACCGAAGGATGATCGCCTCCCTGTAGTCCGGCGGCAGCCGCGACAGGGAGTCTTCAAGCCGCTCCAGATCGAGACGGGCACACAGGTTTTCTTCGTTCTCCTGAAATCCATCATCAAGTGTACCGGGCTCCCAGCTCTCTATAGGCACATGCCGAGACGATTTATCCCGCCTCAGAAAATTGCGGGAGATATTCAGCCCGATCGTGTAGATCCAAGGAAAAAAACGGCTCCCCTGTTTGAATCGATGCAGTTGCTCATAAGCTCGAATGAACGTGTCTTGTGAGAGATCCAGGGCACTTTCCTGGCAACCGGTCATGCGATACATCAAATTGTAGATGGCTTTCTGATACCGCACCACCAACACCGCATAGGCGTCCACGTCCCCCTCCAGCACGGAGGCTATGACTTCCTGGTCCGGATCCGAACTCATCAGGCCATCCAAGCGCTAAGTATGTCTTGAAATAGGATTTCATGCACATATACATTCCCGCATGAATCCAAGTCACAAGATCTCATCGACTATTCTACAACCAGTATGGAGTTGGAAGCTCCGAAGCCGCTCTTCTCCTGCACAAGCGACGCCGGATCGGCTTTCCAGACCCGATCATCGATCAGGAAGGCATATTCGTAGCGACCGGGAGGCAACGGTATCTGCAACGACCACCGGTCACCATCTTTCTCCATGACATGAGCGTCCGGAGCCCATTGGTTGAAACTCCCGACAACACTTACTTTTTCCGCGCGCGAGTCAAAATAGTAGAATTCCACCACCAGAAAACCCTCTCCGGTTTCCGGTCCCGCAGTCGAATGAGCCGGCGGTACCAGGATGATCGAGAGGACCAAAGCCGCACCCAGCATACCGACGGACTGAATCCCAAACGCCAGATTCCTTTCCTTGCTCACGACCTTCTCCATGTGAGGCGAATGCAGCACTTCGCAGAAGATCCCCCACCCTCTCGCATGGTCATACCATCTGCTCCAGGCCGAGCCGGGGCACATCGAAATCGCGCATTTCCTAATGCTCCATCCCGCTCTTTCAGGCCAGCCAAATCCCCACACCCTTATGTCGTGTTGAGGTTGCACCCAGTCTAACTCACGAGATCTCCCTCAGCCACCCACTCCATGTCGAGGACAATCTCCCACGAAAGAAGCTCATGTCCACCCAAGGAATCAGAGACACCGGAATGGCGGCAGCTCATCGACTGCTTCGGGTGCAAACCCACCACCGGTTGCTCGCCCTGGGCCGACACCATCAATATAATGCCGAAGCTGAAACCGAGTAGGCAAATCCCTCGATTTTGAAAGCGCAACGCGTTAGCGAAACCAGGTCGTAAGGTAGCGAAATGGATCAACGTGACCCACGCCGAACCCATGATTTGGATACATTTTATCCATCTCACTTCAGGTGGCCGGTCGCCCCGCCAGGGTCGGCAATTCGTGCTGAAGCATTGGCAGGCAATGGATCAGGCCTCCCTGCATCGTTCATGAGGGAATGCTGGCACGAAGCATGCCTAATGTGGGAAGCGACAAGGAAACAGTGGAGGCGCCGGCGCAGGGATGAGCGGAATGAAGAAGGGACAGGTCGAGGGCTGATTGCGGTGGAGCGAGCCATAAGTGATCAGAGTGTGAGAATCCTTCGACCTTTGGTCCTCAAAGGAAACCATGAGATGAAGAGGAGACACGAATCATGAGAAAAGCAGCAACCTGTATGTTTCTGGTGGCATGGGTGTGGGTCCTGGGCTTGACGGCCGCCGAGGCGCAGCAGCAGAACACTTCGACACAAGGGCAGACCGAATGGATCTGCCCGGTGACGGGAGAACCTGCGGGGATGGGCATGGGGCGCGGAGGCAGGGGTCAATGCATGAGGAATCAAGGGGCCAACGGTCCCAATCGCGGCAAGAACTGCCCCTACTTCTCCCAAAGAAGAGGGCCCGGTGCAGGAAGAGGTGCTGCATCCCAGGACGGATCGAATTAGTGCAGCACGGCGGAGACCCATCTTGATGGATCAGAACCCGTTTGCCTGGCCAGGACGGGTCCCACGGGCCAAGCGGAGCTTGCCCGTGGGCGCCATGACCGTGCCCGCTCTCCACGGCGGCTTTTGACTTCGGGAACATCAGCATCAGGAACGGCACACAGCTGCCCTTCCTGACACACCAACGCCCCTCCTGAATCATCCCAGTCAGGGATTTCCTTTTATATTTACCCGACTGCATCAATAAGCTAATCTTTCCAAGTTTAGACGTTTGTACGGATACTATTCCTTAGATTTAAGCCACCGGAGAACCATGCCAAAAATTCGCAATTTCAGCATCATCGCCCATATCGACCACGGTAAATCCACCCTGGCCGATCGGCTCATCCAGTACACGGGACTCGTCACCGACAGGCAATTTCGGGATCAGATGCTCGACACGATGGACATCGAGCGCGAGCGGGGGATCACCATCAAGAGCCAGAGCGTCACGCTCCCTTACCGCAGCAAAGCCGGAGAGGACTACGAGCTCAATCTCATCGACACACCCGGCCACGTGGATTTTTCCTACGAAGTCTCCCGTGCCCTGGCCTCCTGCGAAGGGGTTCTGCTGCTGGTGGACGCCTCCCAGGGAGTTGAAGCCCAGACGGTGGCCAACCTCTATGCAGCCATGGAGCACGATCTGACCATCATCCCTGTCATCAACAAGATCGATCTGCCTTCGGCCGACATCGAGCTTGCCAAAGAACAGATCGAAACGGAGCTGGGCCTGAATTCGGATGATGCACTGCTCTGCTCGGCCAAGGAGGGGATCGGGATCCAGGAGCTCCTCGAAGCCATTGTGGAGCGAATTCCGCCTCCCAAGGGATCCAGGGATGCCCCTCTTTCGGCGCTCATCTTCGATGCTCACTATGACCCGTTCAGGGGCACCATTGTCAGCTGCCGGATCTTCGACGGTGCCCTTCACCCCGGCGACGTGATCCGCCTCATGTACAATGACGCCGCATACAAAGTTGAGGAAATCGGGCTCTTCAAGATCAACAGGGAACCGAGGAAGGAGCTTGCGGCAGGATCGGTGGGCTACCTCATTGCCGGGATCAAGACCATCAGGGATGTTCACGTCGGGGACACGGTGACCCTGGATGACCATCCCACATCCTCTCCGCTCCCCGGCTTCAAGGAAGTGAAGCCGGTCGTGTTTTCATCCATCTATCCCATCTCCTCCGATGAATATCAGTCCCTCTCCGATGCCCTGGAGAAGTACAAGCTGAACGACGCCTCGCTGGTTTACCAGAAAGACTCCTCGGCGGCCCTGGGCCAGGGATTTCGATGCGGGTTTCTGGGATTGCTCCACCTGGAGATCGTTCAGGAGCGGCTGGAGCGCGAGTTCGATCAGGCCATCATTATGACGGTTCCCAGCGTGCAGTACGAATTCAGGCTGAAAGACGGAACGACGGTGATGGTGGACAATCCCACCTACTACCCCGATGTGCTGGAGATCGAGAGCTGTGCCGAGCCCTTCATCAAAGCTTCCATCCTCATCCCCGAGCGGTACATGGGCGCCGTCATGAAGCTCTGCATGGAGCGGCGCGGCACGGAGTCCAAGTTTCATTACCCGACGCCCGGCCGCATCGAGATGACCCTGGAGATGCCTCTGGCTGAAGTGGTTTTCGACTTCTACGACCGGCTCAAGACGGTGACACAGGGGTACGGCTCCTTCGACTACGAATTGAGCGGATACCGGGAGAGCGATTTGGTGAAGCTCGATATTCTGGTGAACGGGGAAAAGGTGGATGCCCTATCGCTCATCGTCCACCGACTGCGGGCCCGGGAATGGGGAGTGCAGGTCTGCGACCGCCTCAAGGAGGAAATCCCGCGGCACCAGTTCAAAATCGCCATCCAGGGAGCCATCGGCGGCAAGATCATCTCGAGATCGACCATCTCACCCTTCCGAAAGGATGTGACGGCCAAGTGCTACGGAGGCGACATCACACGGAAACGGAAGCTTCTCGAAAAGCAGAAGAAAGGGAAGGCCAGAATGAAAGTCGTGGGCTCGGTGACCATCCCCCAAAGCGCCTTCGTGGCCGTCCTGAAAACCAAGAATGAGTGACTCCCGGTCCCGCCCCGGCCTCTACGTCCATGTCCCATTCTGCCTGAGCAAATGCCCCTACTGCGATTTCAATTCCATCACGGCGCTTGAGCTCATCCCCGCGTGGCTTGGGGCGCTGGAGGAGGAATGTCGGCTGCGGGCCGGCTCTTTCGGCCCGTTCGACTCGCTCTATGTCGGGGGCGGCACCCCGAGCGTCCTGGAAGACAGCCGTCTCGACCGCCTTGCGACCGTGCTGCACCGTTATTTCAAATTCGATGATCGCTCGGAAATCACCATCGAAGTCAATCCCGACGACGTCTGCCAAAGGCGTCTTGAATTGCTCCGTAACCTCGGCTTCAACCGCATCAGCCTCGGCGTGCAGTCCCTGCAGGATTCCGAGCTTCGATTCCTGGGCCGTCGGCACACGGCAGAGCAGACGCTGCGAGCACTGGACAGGGTCCGCTCTGCCGGTTTCGACCGCATGAGCCTCGACCTGATCTATGGGTTCTCAGCAGATCCCGCGGTCCCTCATCGCATCCTCTGGGAGAGAACGCTTGAGAAGGTCCTGCGGTTCGAACCTGACCACCTTTCCTGCTACATGATGACCATCGAGGGCGACACGCCTTTCAAAAGGCTCTTTTTAGAAGGCAAGCTGGCACTGCCTCCGGAAGAAGAGGGGGAACAGCTCTTCCTCTTCACCTCGGAATTTCTGGAGGAGCATGGATTTCTCCACTATGAAATCTCCAATTTCGCCCGCTCTCCGGACTCCGTCTGCCGCCACAACCAGAAATACTGGGATCACACTCCGTATCTTGGACTGGGGCCTTCCGCCCACTCCTTCCGGGATGGGAACCGCTGGTGGAACACGCGCTCGGTGCAACAGTACTGTGAGAGCCTGGGGAAGGGAGAGCTCCCGGTGGAGGGACTCGAGGAGTTGAGCGAGGAGCAGTTCCTGCTGGAGAGGCTGTTTCTCGGGCTGAGAACGCGACGCGGGGTGAACGCATCCCTCCTGATCCAACGGCCAGGAGCTTCATCCATTTTGCTCGAGCTCCTGGCTTCGGGCATCTTGGAACGGCGAGGCGGCCGCATCGTCCCCACTCGAAAGGGCTTCCTGCTGGCCGACGGCCTTCCTCTCCTTTTTTGATTCGCTCGACAGGCGCCCCACTACCCCCCAGTTTGCTCTTGACCTGCCTTCCCAGCCCCTGTATTTTATTTGTATACAACTTAATTGTATATTCGAGAATCTGAACAGCTGGGTCGAACGGTGGCGTCCGATGAAAATGAGCGAGTGCGTTTTCTTCCTCCTGGCCAAATGCAGTCAGGCGGGCTCGAGATTCTGGAGTCAGAAGGTTGCGTCTCTGGGTGTGACGGCTGTTCAGGCCATGGTCCTCGGTTTCCTTGCCGTCGAGGACCGGATCACCTCCAAACAGCTCGGCGACCGGGTTTCCCTGGACAGTGCGACGCTCACGGGAATCCTGGATCGGCTCGAGGCGATGGGCTTCAGCGAACGCCGGCCCAACCCCGAAGATCGGCGCGCCATCACGATCTGCCTTACGCAGGAAGGGAAGAAGGTCGCCGATGCCGTCGGCCCTCTGGTGGAAGAAGCCAATCGTGAATTCTTGAAAGACCTCAGCAAGGAGGAACAAGCGATGTTGAAGGGGCTTCTGGAAAGACTGCGTCAGCGGTAGGTGGATTTTTTTGGACCCTATATCTTGTGTACAACTAAACAGTCTGCAAGGAAAGAATTGGGCTGTGGACGGCCCCCCTCAAGGAAATACTGAGCAGTTGAGGGCTTCCGCTGGAAAGCGAAAACCCTTCTTACCGCCCAAACCTGCTATTGAGACGACAGAATCGAGGAGACGCAGATGAGCGAGCCGATTTACAGGGAACTGCTGGGAGTGATGAAAAGTCGCGGCGGACCTTATGCCGGAATGGATGTGCCCGAGTTCTTCGCCCTGGTGGAGGAGCTCTTTTCGCCGGCGGAGGCGGAGGTCAACAACGTCCTTTCGCGGAAGCCGTCTTCGGCCGAAGACGTCGCCGCCAGGACCACCCGAGACGTTGATGACGTCCGTAAAATCCTCGAGAGCATGGCGGACAAGGGTTTGTGCGGAGCTTTGACAGCCTCGGGAACTGTGCTCTACCAGGGCCTGCCTTTCATGCCCGGCATCTTCGAGTTTCATTTCATGGCGGGGGAAGAAAGCGATCACCTGAAGAGAATTGCTGAGCTCATCCACGCATACAAAAAGGCTTACGAATCGGCAGGAGGGGTCCAGAAAATCTCTTTCCCCGTCACCAGGGTCATTCCCGTGGATCGAACCATCAAGGTAGGGAACGCCATCCACACTTATGACCAGGTCATGACCTACATCCAGAAGTACGATTCCATCGCCGTCGGGACCTGCTACTGTCGCCATGCCGCCAGGCTGCGTGGAGAGGACATTCACGGGATGCCCCTCGATGTCTGCATGTGGTTTGGAAACATCGCCGACAACCTCGTCGAGCGTCTGGGCGGAAGGAGAATCACCAGGGAAGAGGCCAAGGAAATCCTCGACCGGTCGGAGGAGGCCGGCCTGATCCACATGAGCCGCAACACCACCGAGGAGATTGACTTCATGTGCAATTGCGATCGCTGGCACTGTGAGGTCGTGAGACATGTGCTGAAACAACCCAAGCCGGGCTGGGTTTTCAACTCGGGGTACCAGCCGACCTTTGACCCCGAGCGCTGCGTGGCCTGCCAGACCTGCATCGAGCGCTGCCCGCCCCGAGCGCTGCGCATGGGTGAAGACAGTCTGCCCACCGTGAGCCTCGAGCGCTGTTTCGGATGCGGCGCCTGCGCCACCGGGTGTCCGGAGGGCGCCGTTGCCATGGATGCCAAAAATGACTTCCCAGCCCCGCCCAGGACCGTGAAAGAACTTGCTGCGGCGCTGCGAAGCGGCACGGGGGATCGTCAGGATCGAATGGAGCATCCGACGACACTGACTGATGAAGAAATTCGCGTGGGAGGTTGAAGGGTTGCCCGCTTTTTCTTGACATTCGTCCATGTCATGGTGATATTTTGCCTCAATCAAAAGGGAGTAGCTAGCTCGGGCAAAGTCACCATTACGGCAATAACTGCCTGGCTTTGCCGTTGGCCTGAAAAGCCAATTAGCGAGACTTTTGGCGTGCTTATCGTCATGCTGAAGGTCTCGCTTTTTTTATGCCGGGACCCGAGGCAATCTCAACTTCAATGCATCGATTCCAGAAAGGAGATTATGAAAGGCACCAAACACCTCGTCCCGATGTTCCTGGCCGTGCTCTTGACCTTCCCCGGCTTCTTCCTGCGTCTGGCGCATCCCGAGCTCGCCCCGCCCCTGACCGCCTTCATCACGGGAGCGGCCATCCTTGGAGCGTCTTTTCTGCTCCTCTGGGCCTGCGACGCCGCCCAGAAAGACATATCCCAGGCCCTGGCCCTTGCTGTGGTGGCGCTCATCGCCGTCCTCCCCGAATACGCGGTGGACATGTACTTCACCTGGCAGGCCGGCCAGAATCCTGGAAGCGACTACGCGCGCTACGCCATCGCCAACATGACCGGGGCCAACCGACTGCTGATAGGCCTCGCATGGACCATTATTGCAGTGATCTACTGGCTCAAAGCTCGCCGCGCCGTCGATCTCGAGAGCGACAGGCGAACGGAGATCTTTTTTCTGGGACTGGCAACGCTTTACGCATTCTTCATTCCGATCAAGGGGAGCCTCGCCTGGTATGACGGCATTGTCTTCGCGGGGATTTACGGGTGGTACCTGAGGATTGCAGGTCGTCGCCCCTGCGAGGAATGCGAGCTGCACGGTCCGGCAGAGCTCCTGGGGGGCCTGCCAAGGCTGAAGCGGCGCATGGCGACTTCGTTCATGTTTCTTTTTGCGGCCGGGGTCATCCTGTCCAATGCAGAGCACTTCAGCGAATCCCTCGTGGCGACGGGAAAGGTCCTCGGAATCAACGAATTCCTGCTGGTCCAGTGGCTCGCCCCCATAGCGTCCGAAGCCCCCGAATTCACTGTTGCGATCATGTTCGCCCTGAGGGGCCATGCCGCCATAGCACTGGGCAGTCTGCTCTCGGCAAAGCTCAACCAGTGGACGCTTCTGGTGGGGATGATTCCCGGCGTCTACGGGCTTTCGAGCGGCTCCTTCAAGAGCCCCATCCCCATGGGCGATTTCCAGCTGATGGAGATCCTCCTCACCGCAGCCCAGTCCCTGCTGGCTGTGGCACTCCTGGTCAGGATGCGGCTCGACCTCAAAGGGGCGTTTCTCCTGTTCGGTCTCTTCGTCGGGCAGTTTTTGGTCCCGGCCGTCATGAAGCCCTTTTCCGCAGGCACGCCTCTCGTGGCGCACTCCGAGAATATTCACCTGCCTTTCTCGATCCTTTACGTGCTTGTTTCAGCTTATTTCTTCCTCAGGGATCGCTCGCACGTCGTGGACTTGCGCCATGGCTTGAGTGTGCCGGAATCGGAAGGGATGCTTCCGAAGAAGATGCTGATCGTGAAGCCGGGTCCCGCCGTGCCTTCCGCCACTCCGGAACCCGCTGTGGAAAGGGCGTCTTCCCGGTCTTCATGAGGCTGCTCACACCATGTGCCTGGCCAGCTGAAATCTCCGGCCCAGCTCTTCCGTGTCGGTCAGCATCTCCATGAAACCGGCTTGCTTCTCATAGACTTCCGCTGGGACAGCCGCCTTCACCTCGGGCTCCAGGATGTGATAGACGGCGAGTTTCAGCGAGACTCCCGCCAGGGGTCCCGCAAAACTGGGGTCGCCGATGGTCACGGTCTTGGCCGCAACTTCGGCCAGGTCCAGGTTGGCCGATCCCAGAACGACCAGGAGATCTTCCGCGCCCGTATCTTCGACCAGCTTCCTAATGGCAGCCTGACTCTCCGAGTCCATGGCACCCGCAGAGGTTCAGACGAAGCATTCGGTCACGGAATAGATCACCTGTCCGCCTGCGGCCTCCACGCAGGCCGCAATAGCCGGAGCCGGCACGCCGTCTCTTTCTCCAAGAACGATCACTCTCTTTCCCTCGAAGGTCATGGGAACGGTTCTCCTTTCCTTGAACATAGGAAATCAGCGGGTCCCGGGGTTCTTTTCGATGAGGAACGAGAGCCCGTCCGATAGCTGGGTCATTCTCCCCAGAAAGAGACTCCCCTTGGCCAGGAACAGGGCGCTCTCCATCTTCCCGCCCTTAATGCCCTCGATCGCATGCCCCAGAAACGGCACCGCCGCAGGGATGTGGCCCTGGGTCGGAGCGAAGCCGGGCATGCCGTGATCGACCACGAAGCGATCGATGTCGCTCCGCTCGATCTCCTTCCTGAGGGCCGCCAGGGCGCCGATCATACGATAATTGTTTCTCGGCACATCGCCGCTCCCCGCCGGCACCGTGACCTCAGGGTTGTGCAGCTCGGTGGCGTACTTGTCAACATCCGTCACCTTCCTCCCCAGACGATCCAGCGGCTTCAAAACCAGCGCTTCCATGATGTTCTGCTGGGACGAGCCGGAACCGATATCATGCTTCCCGATGGCATCCAAGCGGATGACGGGGTTTTCACCGTCGTCTTCGGTCACCAGGAAAGCAACGGCCCCCAGCACATCTTCCAGGACAGGCATATCATTGGCCACATGTCCCAGGAACTTCATGCCCAGCTTGGCCAGACACCCTCCACCCACCACGGCCACCCTTTTGAAGACACCGGCCTTGACCAGGCTGGCCGCATGCACAATGGCGTAGACAGGCCCCACACAGAAAGCCTTGATGTCGCATCCCGTAGCGTGGATGCAGCCGCACATCTCCCCAATGGCCTTGGAAAGGCTGCCTCCGCCGCGGTTGTACCGATCGCCCACGGCTTCCTCAGAACAGCTGATGATGAAGTCGATGTCCTCTGGTCGCAGATTCGCCTTTTCCAGAAGATGCTTCAAGGCCAGGGCTCCCGACGTCTTGGTCATGAGATTTTCCATGAGGATGTGAGCCGTCAAGGATTGATCCTGGTCGTGATGGCGATGGAAACAGCCCACCATGCGCCCTTGATGAAACAGGGGGAGCGAGCCTTCCCGGGAGATCTTTTCCCTGATCAGCTCGAGATCTATCCCTCCCGCGACCTTCCGGTCCAGGTCGGAGCGACTCCAATGGCGGCTTCCGCTCAGCGCCTGAATGAAAAGCTGCACGGCCTCCTTTTCCAGCCAGACCAGGTCGAAATCATCGGCAAGCTTCAGAAGCCCAATGAACTCCTCCTCTGGCATGATCTCACCAAAGGGTCCGAATCGTGAAGCGTCTTTCAGGAGGTGTTTGGACCAGGGCTCCTCGATGTCCTTCAGGCCGTCCGGGTGGAGGTTTCCGATGAACACCTGGTTGGGGGGATAGGCGACAGCCTCGTCAAAGGATCTCAGATGCTTCTCGATCACAGTCAAAACGGCCTCGGCGCCCTCTGCAATCTCGCGGGTCGGTTTGGACCCGTATCGGACGAAGCCGGGCACGTGGACCAGAGCATACGCACACGCCTGGATAACAGGGTCGGACATGGTTCACATCCCTCTCAATCTTTGGTTTTTCCAGCTCTTACGTCCCTTCAGCCTCCCGATTCCCTGAATTGCCCGAAAGCCATTGACTATTCCTCAAAAACCGTCTGGCCATCGATATGGGTCTGCATGGCCCCGAGGGCCTTTTCAACCAACCGTCGCCGCAGCACCTTCTCCTCTTCCCGGGATTTGCTCGGGTCCCCCAGCGGGTGAGGGATGGCAATTGCCGGAACGATCCGGTTGGCTCCCACGGTCCTGGAGATGGGAACTATGGTGCAGACGTGTACGGTCAGAATTCCTGCTCGCTCGATTTCCTTTGCCATCGTTGCACCGCAACGCGTGCAGGT
Source organism: uncultured Syntrophobacteraceae bacterium (assembly GCA_964557955.1). Classification (GTDB taxonomy): domain Bacteria; phylum Desulfobacterota; class Syntrophobacteria; order Syntrophobacterales; family Syntrophobacteraceae; genus JALOOX01. The sequence continues at coordinate 5,136 of CAZLCS010000019.1, read as the reverse complement.
CCCTCACGTGGAGCTGAGGATGACGGCCTGGACGCCGTCCCGCACCAGGTCTTTGGCGATCTCTCTGGCGAACTCACGGGCACTGGCCACGGCGGTCCCGTTGCCTACCGTCGCATAGTAGTAGGGATAGAGCCTGCCGATGACACCTTCACGCTCGAGGTCTTTCATGACATCCAGCGGCAGTACGCGGTGCGGGTCCTCGTTGGCGTATGTCGGGTCGTACCCGCCGTGGGCGGTCTCGTGGGATTGCGAGCTCAAGGCCGGGATCCCGCTGATATCGTATCTGCCGTATTTGCTGGCGCTGGAGGATTCGATATGATCCGGGTTCCCCCTGGGAACGATTCCTCCGCTGGTGACCAGGGCAATAGTGGCCTGATCGAGTCTCTCCAGGGGAGGCAGCGGTGCCACCCGGTCGAAAGCGGGCAGGGGATACTCGGTGACAAACGGCTCTCCCCTGAGCTTCTTCAGGAGCATGTTCAGGGCCCGCACAGCTCCTGTTTCGGCCGCAAAAGCGTTCCTGCGAATGCCCCTGGCCAGGTATCCGTCTTCGACCGGTGTGCCCGGGGGCTCCCCCCTGGCCAACTTGAGGGCGAGCCGAACCATGTTCTCCGCAGCCGCTTTCATCCCCAGGGTCGTAGCCTGTGTCTCCACAATGTAGACGGATTTCCGGTAGATCTCCACGGCTGGGTTTTCCTGAAACATGCCCGTCACCGCCGGGATTTTGAGGCCGTGCACTGCACCGTTGCAGACGGCCCCGCACGCCATGCCATAGCGCCCGGCATTGAAGGCCGGCCCCGCCAGCACCAGATCGGGAGCGAAGCCTTCAATGAGGGAGAGCACAGCCTTCGTGGCCTCTTCGATGTGCTCGCCGAAGTGGTTGTCGCCGCAGATGACGGTTCCAATGATTTCCACCTCGGAGCCGAAGAGCTGCTGGAAAAGGACGCCCGGGCCAATGGGGCCGGGTTTGGCGAGCGGCTCCGTGTCGGCCCTGTCTTCTCCTCCAATCTGGCCGAAAAACTGGTTCAGATAGTGGACCGCCTTGATTCTTCCTTCCATCACATCCTCCAGCTTACGCTTCCCGGGTCGACAACCGCTCGAACCCCAACTCATTGGTGGACCCCATGATCACCTGGAGCTCAGCCGTGATACCGCGCTCCGAGAGGCTGCCCGGCTGCCCTCCCGCCATCTTCTCGATGATCCGCTCATCACCGATGACCCGTTCCATGGGAGGCAGTGTGACCAACTCGTTGGCGTTCCCGACACTCACGAGAGCATCGGCCCGCGGCGTCGTGTCGGCGAGGGATTGGGAGCTGCCGTCCGTCCCTGCGAACTCGTCGGTGATCAGGGTCGTGGCGATGCCCATTTCTTCGAGCCTGGCGCACAGCATCATGGCATCCGCATCGGGATTCCCGAAGCCCTCCTTGGAGATGATCACACCGTCCGGCCCCAGCCATTGGACCAGTTTTACGGCGTACTCCGCAGAACGCACCTTGTCTCTGAGCGTCACGTTGGCGTTGGACACCACGGTCCCCACGAAATGAAGATCCTTCCCGTCCCGATTGAACAGCTCATGGATGATGGGGTTGTTCTGATGGTGAAAAGTGGTGTTCTTGTCGCAGGCAGAGACACAATTGCCGCTCACCACGGCCCCGTCCATCACCTCGGTGGGCATGATCAGTGTGGGAAGCACGGTTTTCATGTCCCTGCCATACAGGTAAGTGTCATGAAGCAGCCCCTGGCTCAGGAGCATGTAGAGATAGGCCACCCTCGGAAGTTCTTCCCGGTTGGCTGCATCGGAAGCAAATGACGACATCCCAAAATGATGCACCTCCGCTGGTTTGGCCTGCCGTCCGGCCTCTCCCAGGTAAACGGCAGCCCTCAATCCCGCTAGACGAAGGACCTCCTCGTGCTCATGGCGGCTGATCCCTTCCCGGACATCGATCACAAGGGCAACGTTCACGAGCTTGGAGAAGGAGCTGTAGCGGGCGCCCGGCCCGCTCATATCGACCATTCCCTCCTGAAAGCCCACGATCTGGCCGACGGTCATGACCGAACAGCCGTCCAACACGTGCGTCCTGCCTTCGCCCACCGTCTCCACACCGGAGATCAGGCCGGGGAACATGCCCCCCCTTCCCTCAACCTTCACACGCGGCTCGATCACGTCCTTGATGGGCAGGATGCGCACACTCTCGCCCGGTCTGGCGATTTCAGCGGCAACCCGGGTGATTCGCGAATCCCGGCCCCTTGCCGCTTCGATCAATGCGTCCCGATTGACCCGGAGCACGGTTCCCGCCAGAGAGGTCTCGGGGCCCCACTCGACATCCTCAACACGTATGCGATTCAACTGCAGAGCCATCTGTAAACGTCCTCCCCAGAATTCTCTGAAGCCTGCTGGTCTGTGCTTGACAGGTTCAGAGGATCTTCCACGCTGTGGAATCCCCCCATGGCGCCACCCTTGCGTTTCTCGGAGAAGGCCGGGATTCTTCACACTTCCACGGACCGATATGTTTCTCCTTTATAATATCAATCTAAACAGGCCACATGCCCAAGACTACCGGCAGCGCGCAAGAATCGTAACTTCGATGGGCGGTTTTTGTAATCGGCCCCCAACCGGCCGATCGCTGCGGTTCAGGGTGCCTCCCGCTCAGACGGAGCAGAAATCCTTGCGTTTGCAGGAGAGGGCTCCGGATGGGATACTGCCGCCGTCGAGCCCGGAAGACACCCCGATTGATCGAAGGGCATCCGGATGATCTCACATGATGCAGAATTGGAGCTGAGCTCGTATGAGCTCCCCTGAGGCCCCGACGTGTTTCATGTCGATTACTTGTTCCACAAAGGTCGTGAGCACAATGTCTTGTCGCCGTAAATGCCTTCATTTCGGAATATTCATGATATTTGAACGAAGAATGACCCCTCCCTTGAGAACCAGACACGGCAAAGTTATACTGACGAGGCAAAAAGATGCCAGAACCCGCTGAAATACCCAAAGGAGATCTATTAGCTTTCATCCACCCCCATTCCACTGAGATTCCATGATATCCGCCATTCGTGCCACGGTGTGACGGTGCCTGGGACTCCTCTGTGCGATTCTCCTGTCTCATCTCGATGGCGGGCACTCAGTGGAGCCGCAGGTTACTCGCGCTCCTTCACGGATTGCAGGCGCACAAGTGGCACGCTAATCGCTATGATGCGTCCTTATCGCTGGATGACACAACCGGGAACGACTCCCGAGCGGATGAACTCGACAAGAGAAGAGGAGAAGCAATGAGAAGATTTCAACGCATCACGGGCCTGGCAGCCGTCCTCCTGATCGCCGTGGTGTCTGCCCTGCCCTCCGGCTCAATGGCTGCATCCGAGGAAAGAGGACCTGTCGTGATGGGCCGCGTGGCTCACATCGAAGGTCAACTGCTGCGATACGTTTATGAGGAAAAGGACTGGGTGCCCATCCTCCAGGACGTCCCCTTCGGTCTTGAGGACTCACTTTACTCAGACCAGGACGCCAAAGCGGAGATTATCTTTCCCAACAGCACCTGGGTCCGTATTGGAGGCAACACTCAGATCCAAGCCCTTGCACTGGACGCGGACGTTACGGAAATCGATGTGGCTTCGGGGATTGCTCGGTTCTACAACCGCGGAAGCGAGAGCGTCATCAAGGCCACCACCCCCTTCGGATATGTACTGGCCCCAGCCGGCTCCATGTTTGACCTTTATGTCGGCGACGAATCCCTGGAGGTGATCGCCCTCAAAGAAACCGTCGATTTCATCCATTCACGCGACGAAGGACGCTACGAGGTTCAAGCGGGATCCTCTTCGCTCCTCGCCGACGGAAGAACCGTAACAGCAGGCCAGGGACTGGTGGACGCCGAGTTCGACGACTGGAACGGACAGCGTGACAGCCTCTGGGCCAGGCGACTCGAAGTCAAGGGCGATTCTACGCGATACCTTCCGCCCGAGCTCTATGACGACGCCTATCAATTCGAGGAAAACGGACGGTGGGAGCGGGTGCAATACCAGGGCGAGTACCGCGAGCTCTGGCGACCCACCAGGGTGGGGCCCGAGTGGGCCCCGTACACCAATGGGAGATGGACCTCCTATTATGGGGATCAGTGCTGGGTCCCGTATGAGCCCTTCGGCTACACCACGCACCACTACGGCAACTGGCTCTTCATCGACAGCTGCCGGTGCTGGTATTGGGCTCCGCCGGTGGTGGCGCCCATCGTCGTGGCCCGTCCCTGGACCGTCCCATACGGCTGGTACCCGGGCCGAGTTTCGTGGATCTATAGCAGCACCAACATCGGGTGGGCACCGCTCGCTCCGTATGAACCCTATTACTCCAATTATTATTGGGGCCCTGCTTCCGTGGCCGTCGCCACTCTGAACCTCGCCACAGCGGTGGTCAACCTGGCCACGCTTCATCACATCGACCGGGCTGTTTTCGTGGGCCATCGGGATTTCTGGGGAGTTGACAACTACCGCGGTCGCTTCGTCCAAAACATCAACAGAACCACCATCATCAACAACTACTACGGTTCACCAGTCGTGGACCGGAGGGTTTTCAGGGACTTTGACAGGAGACGGGACCGCTTCAATTTCGTCAACCGGGAGGTGAATTTCAAACCTCACCGCTCAGTGGTGGAGAGGATCGACCGGAACCAGCGCCTGGCAGCCCGGCAGGAGAGAATCGAAGCCAGGCAGCTGATGAGAGAGGCACGCAGCGTTCGGGAGGGGAGATTGGATCGCAACGCGACAGTCGAGCGTCCCAGGGTGTCCAATCGACTGGTCTCCACGGACAGGATCGACAGGCCTGCGTCCGAAGTCAGGTTTGAGCAGCGCGAGCTGAAACGGCAGGAGCGGCAGCAGAGAGCCGTAGATCAGAGGGTTCTGCGGGATCAGAGGCGGGAAGACCGTCTGCAGCAGCGCCAGGACCAGCAGATGCAGCGTGAAGATCAGCGATTACAGCAGCAGGAGCGCAGGCAACTCCGTGACGACCAACAGCGCACGCGGCCCGAGCGCCCCGATGCCGAACAGCGGCGGCAGTTGAGAGAGGAGCGGCAACTCCAGCAGCAGGAGCGCAGGCAACCCCGTGACGACCAACAGCGCACGCGGCCCGAGCGCCCCGATGCCGAACAGCGGCGG
>CAZLCS010000018.1:0-95748 GCA_964557955.1 uncultured Syntrophobacteraceae bacterium | reverse complement strand
TGGCTGATTTCCTAACCGTTGATTTTGGCTGACTTCCTCATCGGTGGCAATACTGTGCCAAATCGCTCATAAAAGGAAGGTCAGGACTTATCAGGTGGAAGAGACATTGAGCTCGCTCGTAAGCATCCAACCGGCGTCAAGAATGCATCAACATGCCAACCCCATCCTTTTTGTGCACGGCTGGTGGGGAGGGGCCTGGGTGTGGGTGGACCGTTTCATGCCCTTCTTCTCAGAGAGAGGCTACCGGTGTTTTGCACTGAATCTTCCTGGAACCCCCGACTCTTCTCCGCTGTCAGATCCTGGGAACATCTCATTTTATGACCATCTGGCCGCTCTTCGATCCGCTGTGGAGCACATTGGTGAGCCACCAATCCTCATATCGCATAGCGCCGGGGCACTGCTTGCCCAGAAATTGGTGGAAGCGATTGATCTGCCAGCCGTCGTGATGATAGCTCCTGCCGCACCCCGCGGAATTTTTGCCCTGGCTTCGTGGCAATTGATTCGGGTGGCACTGCGGCATGGGCTATCGTTAATCCTCCAGCGCCCATTTCTCCCCGACAAGGCCGACATGTTTATGCTGAATCTTAATCGATTGCCGCGAGCCGAGCAGGAGATGGTCTATCGCAAAATGGTGCCAGCGCCAGGAAGGCAAGGACTCGAGGTTGCTCTGATGGGCATCCCTGTCAATGCGGACCGTGTCCGAAGCCCCATCTTCGTCATTGCTGGATCAGACGACAATCTCACACCCCCGTATGTGACCCAAGCGATTGCTCGCAAATATGCGGCGGAATATCAAGAATACCCAGGGCATGCCCACTACATCATGCGCGAGCCAAACTGGGAACAGGTCGCCTCCTGTATCAGTGAATGGTTGGAAAAGATCACTCCGAGAGGCATTCAGCCGATCTTGCACTCTGCACGCGGCTTCCTCCACACGAGTAAACCCCCTCTAAAACCTCAGCTGCACGGGAGGCGAGCCGAAGGGAGAGTTGGACTCCACCGATGCGCTCTGCAGCCCTCCCAGACGAATCCCAATCAACCGGACAGACTTACCCAAGTCAAACCGTCTGAGGCTGATCATGGCAGCCTTTCTCACGGCTGCAGCTTCGTCTGTGGCTTCCCTCAGAGTCATCCCGCGCGTGTGGGTTTCAAAGCTGCTGAAGCGAACCTTGACGGTGATATTCCTGGCCTTGAACCCGTCTTTCCGTAAGTCCTCCGTCACGCGATCGGCCAGCTTGAGGAGAGTCTTCGTGATAATCTTGGGGTCCGCGATGTCGTGTTGAAAGGTGGTCTCCCTGCTGCTGGATTTGGGAACCCAGTGAGTGACGATGGGACGGTCATCGATTCCACGAGATGCCCGGTGGAGGAAATGACCATGGGAAGCGCCGAATTCCCTCACCAACACATTGAGACCTGCCGACGCGATCTGCCCAATGGTGTGAATCCCGATCCGCTTGAGGTGCTCCTCTGTCTTGGGCCCCACTCCCCAGAGCTTTCTCACCGGAAGTGGCCAAATTCGAAGCGCTATGTCCTCGGGCTTGATGATCGTGAGCCCGTCAGGTTTTTCGAGATCGGAGGCTATTTTTGCGAGAAGCTTGTTCGCCGCTATTCCAATAGAGCAAGTGAGCCCCAGAGAAGAGCTGATCTTTTCCTTTATGCCACGGGCTATGGCCTCGGAGGATTCTTCGGAGGAGGTGATGTCGAGATAGGCCTCATCGATTCCCCCATCCTCCATGACGGGGCTGAATTCCTTGAGGATGACCTTGACCTGTTTTGAGACTCGCGAATATTCTTTGTGATCGACTGGCAGGAAGACAGCTTTGGGGCAGAGCCTGTGGGCTGTGCGAAGGGGCATGGCCGAGTGGATGCCATATTTTCTCGCCTCATAGGAAGCCGTCGAAACCACGCCTCTTCTGGTTGGATCTCCGCGTCCCCCAATCACGAGGGGCTTCCCCACCAATTCAGGATGCCTTTTCAACTCTACTGCGGCGAAGAAAGCATCCATGTCCATGTGAAGGATGCGGCGCATTGGCTTCTCTGGGGTCTCGTTATGGTGGACGGTAGGTTCGGGCATGGTCTGGATTCTCGGGGCTTCCTGTTGGGGGGGCCGCGGCATGTGGGTTCGATGGAATCGTCAGGGCAGTATTCTTTTGCAGTTGGGGACCGCGTGTTTCTGCCCCTTGTGCTCATCCAAGAGGCCCGAGAAGACACCATAGATGTCGTTGTCCACGGTCACCGACTCGATCACCGCCGTGCATGTGGCGGCGTCGAGAACTCCTTCCGCGCGAATCCTCACCGTCCAGTCGAAAACCGTCACATTGAATGGCTCGTCCATTTCCTGCCAATTTCTGAGGTCAGCTATCAAAGATCCTCGATAGCGGTTGCCCCCAGTCGGCTGGAGCACCACGGACATGAGATGGCCTTCGCGTTGGTTTCCCTGGCAGTAGGAGTCACAGAAATCCTGGATGGTCTGGCTCAGGGAAGTGTGTCGTCGGACCTTATCAGTAATGTCCGTTTGTGCCAGAGCCCCGCTGACCGTCAGCATGACGAGGACAAGAGACAAAGCGGCCAACCCAACAAACTTGGGTTTCACTATTCGACAGCGGAATCGTCGGAAGGGGCTCATGATTGGTGTCATGACGGCAGACCCTGCACCTGCAACAAGGAACCGAGCGATAAGCATCCATTGGCGGTCAAAGCTCGCCAAGTTGAGATATCACACCGGCAGCACCCATACAAGCAGGGCAGCAGGAGAGAGAGCAGTGCCATGATCTCCTGCGGGCAGTGAGGTGAATCGTAAGCGGTCAGGGGGCTTTTTATAGTCAGCCCTGAATCTCCTTTTCTACCCCCCGGATATCCTATCCTCCATGGGCTGACTTATGATCGAAGCATTCCATCAAAAGCAGCTCGGTTCACTCTTGATGAAAGTAAGGGCAATGAACTGCACGTCAGCGACTCCCATGGATGAACTTAGCGCTAAATCGAGCTCCTTGAGCTCTTGTCAAGAGACTACAAGATTTCCTGCTCCATTTCGTTTCCTCTTTGATCTCTCAAAATGCCGCCCGGAGAAAGCAGATCGAAGAGTTGACATTCAGACTCAACCAGGACTCCAGAAACTCCAACCGACCTTGATCTTCAAACAATCCATTCAGGAAGCCAAGTTCTCGGCCGGAAACGGAAACAAAACCCGGCGCCAAGAAAGGACACGAGGGGTACGGACTGGGGGGGGAGAGAGTCCACCCTTTATATGGTACCTCTGACTCTCCAAACTTAGGTACCCGAGGAGACTCAAAAGGGCTCATGGATGCCCATGAGCCCTCAGTGTAGTCTGGTGCCGGAGGCGAGAATCGAACTCGCATGGGCGCAAGGCCCACTGGATTTTGAGTCCAGCGCGTCTACCTGTTTCACCACTCCGGCAAATGATTTGGCGAATATACTCAGCGGGCTGAAAGGGTGTCAAGGGAAATTCAGGGTGCATGCAGGGGAAGAACCAGGTATGATGCGGCTTTGATGAGAGTCTCCCCCTGGGGGGCGAGGCTCATCTGAAGCGCTTTCCCAATGTTTGGGAGCGATCTGCGCCGTTCCTCCATCGAAGAGGTCCATGCCCGTGGATTTGAAGCAGCGCGCCGAGAAGCCTCCGGCGCAGGGTGGAACCCGGCTGGTGATCGACGACAGGCCGCTCCTGGAGTGGGCCGCAGAACAAGGGGTTTCGCCCCGGGGAGCTCAGATACTGGCCTTGAGGCAGGAGATCCTTCCCGTCCGTTACCTGAAGAACTTCGAGGCCATCGGCTTTCCGGGGCAAATCCGTTTGTGTGAAAGTACTGCGCTGGTGTGCGGGTGCGGGGGGCTCGGCGGCGTGATCATCCAGTTGCTGGCACGGGCGGGGGTGGGCCAACTCCGGCTCGTGGACCCCGATGTCTTCGTCGCTTCAAACCTCAATCGCCAATGGATGAGCGACACGGCGGTGCTTGGGCGATCCAAGGCTGCCACGGCCGCTGAACGCGTGCGGGCCATCAACCCGCTGGTGGAGGTGGAGGCTCATGCCGTCGAGCTGGATGTCAACAATGCTTTCGAGCTCCTGAACGGAATCGGGCTCGCGATCGACGCCCTGGATAACCTCACCGCCCGTTTCGATCTCGAAGCCGGGGCGGTGCGCCGGTCCATCCCGTTCATTCATGGGGCCGTGGCCGGCTGGTGGGGACAGATCAGCACTTTCATGCCGGGCTCCGACCATTCGCTGACCGAAATCTATGGGGCACGGCGGCAACGCGATCCTGCCGAAGAAGCCATGGGAGTTCTGGGGCCTACAGCCGCCGTCGTCGGCAGTCTGCAGGCCATGGAGGCCATGAGGATTCTCACCGGAAGAGAGCCGGCCTACAAGGACCGTCTCTTGTACTTCGACGGGGAGACCGGCACCTCGACCATTCTGCCCCTCTGATCCCCCCTTTACTTTTTCTTCGCCGGGAGATTCTCCGTCGCCGCCTTCCTGGACTTCAGCCAATCCTCCATCTCGCGGACAGCCCTCGTGAGATGATACTTCCCATCCGCAAAGACACTGTAGTCCCCTCCTCCGCTCATGGCGGATGAAAACCGGACCGTGTTGGCATAGAAAAGCCAGACATCGCTCCACACCTTTTCGATGAATTCATCGAAAGGATTGCCTCCCTTGGTGTGATTCTGGGCAAGATCCCGCTTCCAGATCTCCTGCATCAGCTGCGTGGCCGCCAGAGTGGCCCCGTTGGTGTGCTGAATGGTGCTCATGAAACGCTCCCAGTGGCCGTCCACCCAGGATGCATCGTGACAGCGCCGGCAGGACGCCTGCATCGTCTTGCGAGCCTTATCCCGCTCCTGCTCCGTCAGCAGGAACTTGTCGGCAAACTTGCCGTCAAGCTCCGTCGGCAGGGGCAGTCCTCCCGCATTCTGAATGATGCTGGTATCGGCTTCACGAGGATGCGGATGGGCGTAGATGAGGCCGAAGATCCGCCACGGCAGTCGGTCCTTCACTTCATGGGACCTTTCCACCACGACCTGTCCCTCCGTATCCACGAGCAGGCTCATGTGGCAGCCCGCACATGTGGGTGCGGTGAAATCCTTTCCGACCGTCCAGGGCACCGCATTGAAGTCCCAGCCACTCCCCTTGGTCGCGTAAATGTTCCCATGCTTGCTGGCCTCATAAACCTTATTGGCCGGCACATCGGGTCCCACGTGGCATTCCTTGCACGTGTAGGGCTTGCGGGCCATCTCGATGGAAAAGTCATGACGCGTGTGACAAGCCGAACAACTCCCCTTGCTCCCATCCAGGTTGATGCGCCCCACTCCCTGGTTGGGCCATCCCGAGATGATAGGAAATTCCAGTGTGCCCATTTCCGTCTCGCGACTCTCGGTTCCCTTCACTTCGAGCCGCGTCCCATGGCAATAAAGACAGGACTCCTCATCGGTCAGTCGATCCGAAGGCTTCATCAGGACTCGCGTACCGTCAACCACGGGCTGCCCATTGATGGACTGGACCAGCATCTGGTAAAGACTGTTTCCCACAAGGTTGCCGTGGGCGTGCGCCATGAGATTGCGATCGAACTGCTCGGCCTCCCGGACATGACATGTGGAGCAGTCCTTCGGACTCACCACCACGTGGATCGAGTATCCATTGTGGTCAAAGGTGTCCTTGTGGGAGCCGGGTGAAAGGGTGTGACACTCGGCACAACCAACAGCCGTCCCCTTGAGATCATCTGGCACCGACTGGCTGCTGACCTTGCGCGACAACCCCTCCACAGCCATTGCTGAAGCCGGGGTCGTCCGAGAATGGCGGCTCTTCCGCCAGCTCTCGACAATCCCGGGATGCAGCGCCGCATGGCACCCCAGACACTCCTCGGTGACTCCGCTGACCCGCACCTCCTCGGCATGACCCAAAGGGACCAGTGCCAGGAGAACCCAGCCAATGAGCAGCTGTAATAATCCTCTCATCAGTTCTCCGTTTCTTAAGCTGTTAGGTCCTGGCCTCTGAATGTGCTGAGCGCTGATTGCCTGCCTCAGCTGCGGTCTTCTGCCGGCGCGACGGGACGGTCCGCCTGCGCTTTACGGGAGACCTTGCGTTCATAGGCCGTTTCGATCTTGTCGAGCAGCTCCTCAAGGGGGCAAGGCTTCAGCAGATACTCGTAACCGCCCAGCCGCATGATGTCTACTGCCACGTCCACCGAGGCATGGCCGGTCAGGATGATCACTTCGAGTCTGGGATGGGACTTCTTGATGGCCGCCAGGGCCTCAACTCCGCTCATCTCGGGCATTTTGACGTCCAAAAGAATCACATCGTAGCCGTCCGAGTCCAACTCCTGCAGCGCCTCCCGCCCACTCCCGACGGTTTTCACATCAAGCCCTTTGGAGCCCAGAAGCTTGCCGAGGGTGACTCTGAAACGCTCTTCATCGTCCACAATCAAGACTTTAGGCTTGGTCGCCATGATGATGACTCTCCCTTTGTTCGTGCCGGAGGAAGATGGATCGTAAATGTTGCCCCTTTACCCTCCTCACTCTCCAGCGAAATGCGCCCCCCAAGACGATCCATGATCCCATGGCAAATGGAAAGCCCCAATCCCGTTCCCTGGCCAGGGGGCTTCGTAGTGAAGAAAGGATCGAAGACCTTGTCCAAGTATTCCTTCGGTATCCCGCTCCCCGTATCACTCACCTGAATCTCCAGGCTCCCATCTCGCTGCTCCCTCGTTCGTATGGTTATGGTACCATCCTTTTGAATCGCGTGGGTCGCATTGTTCAAAATATTGAGCACCACCTGCCGCACCAGAGGAGCATCCGTGTGCGCCTCGGGCAGATTCTCGGAGTAATACCGCTCCAGCCGAATATTGTGCAGTGAGGCTTCCCGTTCCACCAGGCGCGCCATGTCCTCAACCAGCCGGTTGATGTCCACAGACTGGATGAGGGGCTCCTTTTTCCGGGCAAAATCCAGCAGCTTGTGGGTGATCTCCCGGCAACGCTCCACCTGGCGCCCGATCTCCTGGAGCGAGTCTTTCAGCTCCGCCTCGCCGGGTCCCAGCTTTCCCTCGACCTCCCCCAAAAGATGGCGGATCCACTCCACCTCCTGGCCCATAATGGCGAGGGGATTGTTGATTTCATGCGCGATGCCCGAGGAAAGCTCGCCGATCGAGGCAAGCTTCTGGGATTGGATCAGCTGCTGATCGAGAAGGCACTTCTGCTCGGCGGCCTGACGTATCGCACCCTGCAGGCGCCTCACCGAAAACAGGGCTAAGGCCCCGCCCACCGCCAGCATGAGAGCAATGAATGAACCCTGCCCCTCGACAGTCCAAAGGGCGACGGCACTCCCAATCATCAGGACGGGAGGGAAGTAGTCCAGCCAGAACAGAGGGTATCGATCGGGCATGTCCATCCTTGAGGCCCCATCAGCTCTATTCGTGAGCCATGCACTCAAACCATTGGGCTGAAAACCGATGTGGATTTCCAATCTTTGGAGATAAGCCTTTGAGAATCAATACCGCGTCAGTTCTCACCGCCCCAGCCGGTGGGAGCCAAGTCGGCCCCACGGCTCAGAATGTCAACATACAGCCCGCAGCCATTTCTGCGGCAGTATGTCGCACCCGTTCAGCGCGCCCAGCTCATTTCAATACATTCGTCTCCTTGACCTTTTCCTCGTGGAGCTGCTTGCGCTCAAAAGCCTGCCGTACCTTTTCCAGGATATCCTCGAATTCGGCGGGCTTCATGACATAGTCGAAAGCTCCCAGTTGCATGCCCTGCATCCCGGATTCCACCGAAGCATGCCCGGTCAGGAGAATGACTTCAATCAAGGGGCGCTTTCGCTTTATCTCCCGAAGCGTTTCAATGCCATCCATGCCCGGCATGCGAATATCCAGAATCACCACATCGAAATGCTCCTGCTCCAGCAGCTGCATGGCTTCCACACCGCTGGAGACGCCCGAGGCATCCACCTTGCGCCGTTTGAGCCGCTTCACGAGAGTTTCAAGGAAATCCGGCTCGTCGTCAACTACCAGTACCCTGAACGCCTCCATGATTCTTCCTCACTGCCGGTACAGGAATGCTCAGCAAGAAGGGCTTCCATGTCCGACCCTAGAGATTATCCAACCCCCACGTAGCATCCGCCTATCCCCGCATCGCCCCATCAAACCGCATAACTCTCCTTGATGGGCAGGTAGATGGTGAAGGCCGTTCCCTGCCCGATCTCGCTGGCGACCATGATCCTGCCCCCGAGCTTCTCCATGATGCTGTAGCTGATGGACAGGCCGAGCCCCGTCCCCGATCCCACTTCCTTGGTTGTGAAAAAGGGATCGAAAATCCGGGTGAGCAGTTCATTGGGAATACCGGGACCATTATCCTGAATGATAACGACCACCTCCTTCTCAATAGGGCGGTATTGCGTGGTGACAAATATGGCTCCGTCCTTGCCGACCGCATCAATGGCATTATTCAGGATATTCAGAAACACCTGCTGCAACTGGGACGTATCGCTCATCGTCTGGGGCAGATCCTTGCAATAATCCGTGTTGATGGTGATGCTGCGGTAGTGGGCCTCGTTGCGCAGGAAATCCACCGTCTCGTCCAGGACCTTGTTGACGTCCACCTTTTCCTGCACCGGCTCCATGCGGCGGGCAAACCCCAGCAGACGATGGGTGACTTTCTTGGCACGGTCTACATGATAGTCGATCTTGCGAACGGCATCTTCGAACTCAGTGAAATTCTCGCTGCCCCGAATATCCTCTTCGCTGAGGAGGTCTTTGATCCAGCCCACCTTTTCCTTGATCACGGCCAATGGATTGTTCACTTCGTGGGCAATCCCCGCAGCCAGCTTTCCCAAAGCCGCCATTTTGGTCGACTGCATCAGGCTGGCGTCCAGAGACGCCTTTTCTCGGTCGGACTTGATGAGCTGCCCGATCATCAGCCGCGTTACGAAGACCGTTCCCACCACAATGAGGAGCAAGCCACCCACGCCCAGTCCCACAACCAGGAGCCTCGCATGAGCGAGAGGCAGCAACTCTTCCCGCGGATCCTCCTTGATCACCAGGAGCCAATCTTTGTTCTTCAGCCAGGTCGATGCGAAAAGAGCTTTTTCACCATCCATGGTCATCTCTTCCACACGAGTCCCCGCAAATACTGCAAAACCGGGATAGCCTGTTTTGGTGAGGAGCCTCTCCCCGAAACGGGGTGGGGTCTGCAGGATTCCCTCCCTGTTGACCACAAAGGCATCCCCTCTCTTTCCCACCTGGGCCGCTCTGACCATGAGGTCAAAGATTTCCGTGTCGATGGTGGCCCTCAAGATCCAGGACCGATTCTCCTGTCGACGCATGATGGCGATGATGAAATGGGGAAATTTTCGGAATCCTGTGAAGACATCGCTGACGTAAACCCCTCTCAGCATCACTTCCTGGAACCAGGCTTCCTTGCTGTAATCGATTCCCACGAGCTCATAAGGACCCACGTAGGCTACATGAATTCCGTTACGGTCGATAACTCCGATATCCACGAAAGACCTGGCACGGCTCTGCATGAGCGTGAAGACACTGTTGAGATAGGTTTCATCCTTCAAGTGCTCAAACGTGTGTGTGTAAGCCAGGGTGTTCAGCTGCGAGATCCGCTCGTCGAGAAAAAGGTCGATGGCGTTGCGCCGATTCTCGGCCAGGGTCCGCAGGCTCTCCATGATCTTGGCCGTATAGGAAACGCTGAACTGATGATACATACTGATGCCCAGAGCCACAAGCGGAACCAGCGAAAAGGAGAGGGTCGTCGCAATGATCTTCCAGTAAAGCTTCGCGTACGCCTTGTCTTCCATTCGTATCACCTGCAGGGTACCGGGTCAGGATCAAGCATTCCATGCGCCTGAAATCTACAAAATACACAGGCTTGGTGGCAAAAACGCCACAACGGGCACAGCCGGACTCCTTGTTGCCCATCAAACTCGAATGAGCGCTTCGTATCAAGGATTGAATTGAAGATTTTAGAGAAGCTTGGGAAGGCAGTCAAAGGAAAAGCTGGCGTCAATCCCGTTGTGATCTGCGTCTCGGGTCAGACCGCGGTCAAATCTCCAAGGCATGGCTCCTCTTGAACGAACCCGTTTTCGAGATGAAAGTCGTCCAGTGCCTCGAGAGCAGCCCCATACTCCAGATGGGTGATCCTCCGGTGCAGGGGAGGAAGACGGTGAGCTTTGTGCGCTGGAAAATACTGGCTCATGAGACTCACCCATACGGAGCTCCCCAATTCATGCACCAGAAAGGAAAGGCAACCTCTTGTCCCCGAGAGATCTTCCGGCAAGACCATGTGCCTGACCAGCACCCCCCTGTACGCAATCCCGTCTTCGTCGATCCGCAGCGGCCCCACCTGGCGCCACATTTCCACCAGGGCCGGGCGATTATGTTGAACATAATCCCGAGATCCCGAACAGAAGCGTGCAGCTTCGGAGGCCGAGTATTTGATGTCGGGCAGATAGATGTCCACAATTCCTTCCAGCAGGCGGAGTGTCTCGAGGGTCTCGTACCCGCTGGTGTTATAAACCAAAGGAAGGCGCAGCCCCCGCGGGACCGCGATGAGAAGCGCACGCGCCACAAACGGCATCTGGTGTGTCGCCGTCACCAGGTTCAGGTTGTGAACCCCGCGGCCTTGGAGCCCCAGCATTTCCCGAGCCAGTGATTCCGGAGTGACCTCCCTGCCCACTCCGAGCTGGCTGATGGGGTAGTTCTGGCAAAAAACGCAACCCATCGTGCACCCGGAAAAGAAGATCGTTCCCGATCCTCCTGATCCGGAGAGAGGCGGCTCCTCCCATGGATGGACGTTGACGGCTGCGATGAGCGGATTCGCCAGTACTCCGCAAGCCCCCTTCCTGCCCCCCGTGCGATCGGCTCCACACCGCCGCGGACACAATCTGCAGCATGACAGCATCTCCTCGAGCAGGCGGGTGCGCTCGGCGAGCTCCCCCGATTGATACAGGGTGATATAGCCGGGAAGTCGGTCTCCAGCATCGAGTGAGCTCACGGCCACTCCGTTTCCCCCGTTACCCGCGGCCGCTCCATTGGGCTCCATCCCAAACCCCCATCACCCGTCCGGAACTCCCCACATCATATCCGCCCAATTCCCTCACCATGGACCGAAAGGACTCGGACACGATGATCTCCAGCAAAAGACGGATCTTGGGATCTTCCCAGCTCGACTCCGGCACAACGAGATCGTAACGCTCTTCGGCAACGGGGATGAAATCGAGATCCAGGGCCCTCGCGGCTGCATAGATCGCCATACCGCAGTCGGCTCGCCCGCTCAGTACGTTCACCGCCACGGACATGTGCGTGTATTCCTCCTGTTCATACCCCGTGATGGACTCCGGATTCAGTCCACTGCGATTGAGGAAGTAATCCAAAAGTATCCGCGTTCCCGCACCCGCCTGTCGGTTCACAAACCTGACTTCCGGGCGGGCCAGGTCTTCAATGCCCTCGATCTTCAGAGGATTGCCCGGTTTGATGAGAAGTCCCTGCTGCCGCATGGCCAACTGCACCACACGCACCGGAACCCCCTTCAGGTATCGCTCGACGTAGGCGAAGTTGTATTCACCGGTATCCGTCTCCAGGAGATGAGAGCCGGCCAGGTGAGTCTGCCCCCTTCGGACCGCCATGAGCCCTCCCAGGCTTCCCACATTGCTCGAAGAGAGGTGGACGCGCGTGTCCCTGCGCTTGAGCTCGTTGGCCAGGACATCGATGGTGTTGTCATGACTTCCGATCATGATGAGCGTATGGTCCAGCTGCGCATCCGGCCGCAGGAGCCTGACACGGATCCTTTCATCGAGGTCCACGCCCTCGAGGTCCTGTGGAATTCGTAACAGACCGTCAGCGCGCGTCAACGAAGTGATGACGCCGGCTCCCCTCTGGAGAGGCATGGCCACCAGTCTGCCCTGGACACGCCCGAGGATCACCCGGACAAATTCCTCCAATCCAAGACGCGACGGCATCTTGCGGCCCATGAACGCCTCAACCTCGGGGAACTCCGGCTCGGGAAGGCCCTGAAGCCAGAACAGGAGGGGTCTTACAAACTGCTCGAAAGCCATGACGGCGGAAACGGGGTATCCGGGTACCCCCACAACCGGCTTATCCTTGATAAGTCCAAGGACCGTGGGTTTTCCCGGCATCATGGTGACCCCGTGGACCAGGACCCTCCCCAACTCCCCGATGGACGCCGCCGTGTAATCTTCGGACCCGGCCGAGGAACCGGCGTTGATCAGGACGACATCGGCATCGGATGCGGCAGCCTGACGCAGGAAGGCTTGAACGCTTTCGAAATCATCGTGAATCGTCTCGCGCAGGTGCGGCTCCCCCCCGCATTCCGATACCAACCCGGCGAGAACTGTCCCGTTGAACTCGACGATCCTTCCGGACTCAGCTTCGGCAGCGTTCTCAGCCGCGATGAGCTCGGTGCCCGTCGGCTGAATCCATACCACTGGCCTTCGAAAAACCGTAACCTCCAAAACACCCGACGCCAACAAGGCACCCAGGTCTGCCGGCCTCAGGCGGTGGCTCTGAGGAAGAAGCAGCTCTCCGGCCACGATGTCCTCGCCCACCTTTCGCACGTGCTGCCAGGGGAAGGCAGCAGACCTGATCTCGATCTTTGCACTGTCCATCAGATCGACGTGCTCGATCATGATGACGGCGTCGGTCCCCTCAGGAAGTACATCTCCCGTGTCCACGGCAAACGCCGACTTTCCCACGTCCAGCTGCAATGGATTGGCTTCACTGGCCCCAAAGGTCTCGCGAGCCGATACCGCGAAACCATCCATAGCGGCCCCGTGATAATGAGGAACCGACCGGCGGGCCAGAATCGGCATGGCTGTGACTCTCCCCAGGGAACGCGTCGTAGGGACCAGCTGAGCCCCACATCGATGATTGCCTGTGCACGCACGCCAAATCTCTCGCGATTCATCAAGGGTCTTCATCTTCAAGTATATGTTGCGCTTGGGCGTGGTTTCCATCTCAGTTCTTCCCGTTCAAAGCGGCCAAGATCAGCTCCTTCCACCTTTTTGCATCACCGATATTCCAAGTGGCCGTCCGCAACTGATCGTCGAAGGCCCGATAGGCCACCCGGATTTGACGCCTCCGCAATGCGACCTGCTCCCCCTCACCCCCTACTTCAACCCGCTCAATCCTGGAGACCGGCACGCTCAAGTCCATGTTCCGCTCGGACAGTCGAAAATAAAGAAGGTCATCCGTAAGCACCAAAACCCCCAGCCCTCTCCATTGACCATCCCAAATGCGGTCCAATCCCCGAAACTCGACCCGGTCGGAAGAGGCAATGATCTTTACATTTCTGAACTGACGCTGCACCTGATACATGGCGCCTATTCGAGCACTCCGCCGCGCCCCGATGGCCAACCCCACCGCAATCGTCACCACCACAGCCGAACCCGCTACAACCCAGAACATACCCTCTGAAATGATCATTGCCCCCCGGTCTTTCCCAGCACAAGCCCCACCGGAGCTCTTTGCACAAAAAAAAGACCGGGGCTGAAGCCCGATCCATGGCGCAAAGAACTAGAGAATTGTACCCGCGCTGATCTACCCTGGTCATGAAGGCTGTATCTCGCATTCCGTCAGGGGTGGACTCTTTGCCGCACCCTCTCTTCCAACTCAGTGCGGAGGCTTTCACCGTCACACCGCCGACTCCGATCCCAACCCCACATGAAACCGTGCCCGGGAGTCTCACCGAGCCTCACCGGTTGTTGAAGCGGAACGGGCTTTCAGGTTGAGCTGGTGTATGAGAAAAGCCTCGATGAAATCATCCAGGTCCCCGTCCATCACCGCATCCACATTCCCCTTTTCCACCCCCGTTCGATGATCCTTGACCAGTCGATACGGCTGCATCACATAGGAACGGATCTGGTTCCCCCAGCCGATATCATCAAGGTTGTCGTGCATCTCCTGCATCTTTTCCTGGTGTGCCTGCTGCTCGCGCTCGTAAAGCCTGGCGCGCAGGATCTTCATGGCGATATCCCGGTTTCGGTGCTGGGACTTCTCGTTCTGACACTGGACCACGATCCCCGTCGGCAGGTGCGTGATACGGACGGCTGAGCTCGTCTTGTTCACATGCTGTCCCCCCGCCCCACTGGCTCGAAACGTGTCGATGCGCAGATCGGATTGCTTGATGTCCACCTCGATTCGGTCATCCACCTCGGGATAAACCAGAACGGCGGCAAAAGAAGTGTGCCTTCGTCCACTGGCATCGAAAGGCGAGATGCGCACCAGCCGATGAATTCCGGATTCGGACTTGAGCATCCCATAGGCATTGAACCCCGAAACCGTGAAAGTGGCGCTCTTGATACCCGCCTCTTCGCCCTCCTGAAGATCCGCCATCTCGACCACGAAACCCTTGCGCTCGCAATACCTCAGGATCATTCGCAGGAGCATCTCGACCCAATCCTGAGCCTCGGTTCCCCCTGCACCGGCATTGATGCTCACAATGGCATTCTTGCTGTCGTCCTCGAGGCTCAGCATCTGACGAAGCTCGAGATCACGAAGACCTCGCTGCAGGCTCCGTGTCTTCTGGACCACCTCTTCGATGGTCTCCTCATCGCCCTCCTCGAGAGCCATGTCAAACAACAGCTCAGTTTCCTCCAGCTCATCGGAAAACGTCTGCCAGGTCTGGATGACATCCGTCACATCCGAACGCTCCTTGAGCACATGTCTGTTCTCGTCCGGCTTCTCCCAGAAATCCTGCTTCGACATGAGCTTGTCCAGCTCTTTCAGACGCTGGCGTTTGCCAGTTATGTCAAAGATACCCCCCGAGGGTTTCAAAACGTTGAGTAAGCTCTTTCAATGCGGATCTGAGCTCGGCTGGATCAATATGCATTGGATTTTCCTCCTTGTCCTTCAACATCATTCTCTCTGTCGGCTGTCAAACCACACCTAAACGATGCGCCCCGGATTCCTCCCTGCCATGAGCTCAGCCAGAGCGGCACAGACCATGGCGCCCGCCACGCAAAACCAGGCAAAGACATCCCCCCACCTACCATAAAAGGTTTCCATGGGACCACTGCGAACCGAGCACACCAGCTGCCCGGCCTCATCGAGGGGAATCCGACCGCATTCCCTTCCAGTGATGTCAAAAATCGCGCTCACTCCCGTGTTGGCGGCCCGCAGAACAGGAATCCTGAATTCGATCGCACGCCACCGCGCCATCTCCAGGTGCTGATAGGGGGCGCTGGTGGGTCCATACCAGGCGTCGTTGGTGATGATCACCAGCGCCGAGGCTCCCCTCTGAACCGTCTGGCGGGCAAGGGCGGGGAAGATTCCCTCGTAACAGATGAGGGCTCCCAGCCTCCTGTCCCCCCAAACCAGGGGTGATGAGTCCCTGCCAGGAACGAAATCTCCCGCAGCCTGAACGAGCCGGTTCACAAAAAAGAGCAACTTCTTCAACGGTACGTACTCCCCGAAAGGGACAAGGTGCCGCTTGGCGTAGGAGCCGAGATTCAGCCCCTCGGCGTCCACCAGATAAGCGCGGTTCTGGAGGCGGACTTCCCCTTCCTCCCGGGTGATCGCGGGACTGCCAAACAATACGGGCCGCCCAATTTCCTTCAGCATTTCGTTGAGCTGACCGGTCAGCTTCACCTCCCGATCGTAAAAAAAGGGAACAGAGGTTTCAGGCCATACGATCAGGTCCGGAGAAGGATTCTGGGCGGCCGCCGTCAACGAAAGCTCACGATATCGACGCAGGGTCTCCTGCTGAAAAGCCGGATCCCATTTCAAGCTTTGATCAATATTGCCCTGAACCACAGCTGCCGTCCAGGACTGAAACCCTTCCTGCCGCTCGTGTACCTGGTCGAGACGCCAGACTCCGTAGAACAAAGCTCCCCCAAAGCAAAGAGCAAACACAATGACACCCGCCCGGGAAGGTCTTCGCCACAGGACGCTCATGAGCACGGTGTTTGCCAGCACCAGGAGACAGCTGATCCCGTACACCCCGGTGACGTCGGCCACCTGGACGAGGGTCGAAAATCGGGTCTGTGTGTACCCCAGGTTTGCCCACGGGAAACCTGTCAAAGCGTGGGCTCGAATCCATTCCAGGGTCACCCATACCACCGGCAGCCCCAATACCCACAAGGCAGGGCGTCCTTCCCATCGCTGAGCCACCCATGCGAAGACCGCAGGATACAACGCAAGATAGCCGCATAGGAGCACCAGAACCCCTATGGCCAACGGCGCAGCCAATCCGCCGTAATAGAAAATCACATGGCGAATCCAGTACAGCGTCGTCAGGAAATGGACCATGCCACACAGGTATCCCCAACCAAACGCCTGCCTCGGGCTTCTCCCCCGGACTGCAAGGAACAGGGGGACCAGAGCACACCAGGCAACAGGGAAAAGATCCCAGTCCGGAAGCCCGGCAGTGAGGAGGAGACCACTCAAAATGCAGCACACAGCTGCGAACCCATTTCCCGCCATCACCTTCTCGAACTCATCCTGCGTGTTCAAATCCAAATCTCAACCTGTTTATCCTATCCAGATAAAGACTCTGCGGTCAATGATCTTTGATGCGGCAAGGGTGTGATCCCAGCTCGATGCACCGAAGTGAAAACGCGAGTACTGCATGGGGGGTAAAAGGTCGAGGGGCTTGGAGCCACCCGAGGAGAAAATCCCGGGAGGCGGCGTCAGACATGGTCCGTATCAGATGCAGCGAACTCCTCCATGGGAGCGATTCTTCTCACACGCAGCTTTTCGATCTTCCTGTTGTTGGCGGCTTCGACCACCATCTCGATATTCTGGTAAACCACCCTTTCATCCACCCCGGGAACCTTGCCGAGCAGGCTGATGACGAAACCTCCCACCGACTCGAATTTGCCTTCGGGGAATTCCATGTCCAGGTAATCTTCCAGATCCTCGACATCCAGGCGAGCGTCCACCGTCATCGAACCGTCGTCATGCTCAACGATGAGGTTCTCCTCAGCGTCATACTCGTCCACGATCTCACCGATGATCTCCTCGATGATATCCTCGAGGGTCAGTATCCCCGCAGTGCCGCCATACTCGTCGATGACAATGGCCATGTGCGACTTGTTGCCACGGAGGTCCTTGAGCACCTCACTGATCTTCTTCGTCTCAGGGATGAAGTAAGGGCGCCGAACGATCTCCTCCAATTCAACATCCACCCCGCACCCCCAATGTCGAAGCAGATCCTTGGCATGCAGCGTACCCACCACATTGTCGATGCTGTCGACATAAATGGGAATGCGCGAATGCCCGCTCTGAATGATGAGATCGATGATGTCGGGAATGCCGGTGTCAACACGCGCACAGACGGTGTCGGTGCGGGGAACCATGATTTCTCGTGCGATTGTATCCCTGAAGGAGAAAATTCCCTGAATCATCTCCCCTTCATCCGGGGAGATGAGGCCACGTTGCTCTCCTTCATCGATCAATTGCTCGATTTCTTTCTCAACGCTCTCGGCATCATGGATGCGCGCCAACCGTCTAAAGCACATCCTGAGCCAGTTCTGAAATCCTCTGGCGGATTCCTCTCCCAAAGCCCGATCACTCTCTTTATGAGAAACGCAACAAGGGGACCTTAATGCCCTTATGTTGTGGAAATATAACACATTTACCAAATAGAACGACCATTGTCCATCAAAATGTAGCCCAGCAGCTTGTAAACGAGACGGGCTGCCAGAAAATCGGGGGCGTGCAGGTGTGCAATGGGCAGCAGCTCCATCACATCGAAACCCACCACGCGGCGCTCACGCGCAACCTTCCGAAGGAGCCCGAGAACCTCGTACCAGCCAGGACCACCCGGCTCGGGAGTCCCAACCGAAGGCATGATGGAGGGATCAAAGACGTCCAGATCAATGCTGATATAGACCTCGGGGCCCAACCGCTCCACAATGCGGTCCCACAAAGAAGGATCTCGCCAGAGCGCCTGGCTCCAGAAGCAGGGAATGGATCTCCCCCTGATAGTCTCCAGTTCTTCCCGAGTGGCACAACGAATGCCCACCTGCACCAGGGACGCCATGGCGCTCACCTTGTGCATGACGCAGGCGTTGCTGTACGCGCTCCCCTGGTACTCGGCCAGGAGGTCCGCATGCGCATCGAGATGAAGCACCGAAAGCCCGGCGATTCGTTCAGCCAAGGCTTCGATGGCCCCCAGGGACAGAAGGTGCTCCCCTCCCAACAGAACCGGCAACCTGCCCCTATCCAGCACCCAGCCAACGACGGCCTTCACCCGCTCCACCATGTCCCGGGGCGATGCAACAACGACAGGAATCTCGTCAAGCGTCGCAATTCCCGCCTCCGTGATGTCCGAGCAGATCTCCTCATCGAAGACCTCCAACTCCCTCGAGGCCGCAAGAATGGCTCGAGGACCCTCCCGGGTGCCCGCGCGAAAAGTGGTCGTTCCATCGTATGGGGCGGGAATCAAGACCGCCTTTGCAGCTTCAAAAGACTCACGACTCTGAGGCAGACCCAAAAACGAGTGATGGGGTCCCAGTCCGGTGAACGGATGGAACCCCATCTCATTGAATTCACTCATGATGTTCCGTTAGCGCGAACGCTGCATCAGCATTCGGTCCATGCGCACGACCTGCGCAGACTCCTGAATCGTGTTGGGAAACTCTTGCCCACGGTCCAACACCCGCTTTTCGTACTTCTGCATCTTGAAGTGCTTTCGGACTGTCTCCACCGCTTCATCCGTGTCAAACGGCTTGCAGGAGAACATATCCAGGCTGAGATACTGCTTGTCCGGAAAGGTGTGGATACTGATGTGGCTCTCGGCGATGAGAACAAACCCCGAAACACCCCAATCCTCGGGGACTGACCCGTTGTATCGGAAGACGTAAGGCGGCATGATCTTGGTCATGTTCATTTGATCGGGATACTCATCAAGGAAATCATAAATGAGCTGAATGTCTTCCAGAACCGCGCGATCACAGCCATAACCGTCCAACATCAAGTGAACCCCAAACCCGAACTCCGGCTTGCCCATGCCCATGGCAGTCACCTCCCGCAACAACGGAGACCCTGAAGGTCTCCCACGATTCCCACCGCTTGTTTAACCGCCCAAATCCAGGAGATGCCACCGCAGAAATCATCGGCACCGGAGAGGTCACGACTCTCCCGGCCGAACATTTCTCAGCTGATTCGATTCCTTCGCAGAGGGCGGAAATTCCAGTAAACGCATTTCACACCAGAGCGTGTGAAGGTTTGTAGACAAAAGCATTCCGGTCCGGAATACCATGTCCGGCTTCGCATGCCAGACCAGAATCATCCATTCCGAAGACGGAGCCAAACGGCAAACTTCTAAATTTCTCCAGCGGTTAGGGAAATCACGCGCCCATGCCGCCAAAGTGTGCCCTATATAAAGGGCGTACCCGTGATAGTCAAGAAAAAACCATAGTAGCGCAGAAAGGAGGTCAGCGATGGGCAATAGAATGAAATAATGATGTAAACAACTGAAAACACGCCACGATCACTGCTAACCCGTGTAAGATTCCTCGTCGAAATGGATGCAGTTGCCATTCAATATGCCCTTGGCATGGTATAGGGCCGCGTCCGCTCGGCGAATCATGTCTTCAATGTCGTGGGCGGTTTCACCGCCGCGCTTCAGATACCGTGCAATCCCGATGGAGATACTGGTCGGCTCCATTTTCAGGCTCTCATACTTTTGCCGGATGCGTTCGGCCACTTTTTCAGCGTTGGCCTGCTGAAGATGGGGCAGAAGCACTGTAAATTCGTCACCTCCAAACCGAAAGGCGGTATCCACCCCGGCTCGAATGGAGGATTTCAGGATTTCGGCCAGACTCACCAGCAACTCATCGCCGGCTGGATGCCCCATTTGATCATTATAATCCTTGAATCGATCCACATCGCAGAAAAACATGAAAAGCGGATGATCGTATCGCTCCGCCCTGATGACCTCCTTGCGGATAACCTTTTCGAAAAACCGGCGGTTGTAAAGCCCCGTAAGCGGGTCCCGGACGGCCAGATGCTCGAGCTCCTGCCGAAGATACCGCTCCCGCAGGAGCCGATTGAGCTTGGCTTCCAACTCGTTCAGTGTGAAGGGCTTGGTGATGAAATCCGCCGCACCCGCCGCTACCACGTCCGTATATTTGTACTTCATGGTGTGGCCGGTAATGGCGATGATATCCGTCCCATTCCGGTGAGCCGTGATATGCTTGATCAAGTCCATGCCATCCATGCGGGGCATGTCCATATCCGTGATAACAATGGCGAACGGGAGCTTGTCCATTTGCTCCATGGCTTCGTGACCATCTGCGGCGGTGAAAACGTTGTGCCCCATGAAGGTCAATGCCTCAGCCAGAAGGTCGCAAACCTGCTCTTCGTCATCCACCACCAGAATATTCTGGGATGCAATTTTCGGCCGGTTATCTTCTCGAGCCATATTCCAATCTTTTCTCTGCCAGCACCGTGTAGACGTTCGCTAATCTAATTCAAACCACGCCTTTTGACAAATCTTTTTGATTGCATTTGCTTTGGCTCTCCGCCTATCATTTTATGTTATCGTCTCAGGAGGAGCGGATGCAGCACATTACGATCATCTATAAGCGAAGCCGGAGTGAAGCTGCTGAGCTGGCGTACGAGTTGCGAGACTGGTTCGAGAAACGCAGCATCCAGGTGACCTGCCAACAAAATATCAATGATTCGGGAGCGGGGACCCACTGCACAATGAGACAGCTTGATATCCCCATCGACTCCGAGTTTGTGGTGGTTCTCGGGGGGGACGGAACCTTCCTGAGCGTCGCCCGTTTTTTGGAGAACCGTACCACAAGTGTGATTGGTGTCAACCTCGGAGGCTTGGGCTTTTTGACAGAAATCACCCGGGAGAACTGTTACGCTGAGCTGGAGCAGGTCCTGGAAGGCAATTACGAGATCGAAGAACGCATGCGATTGCTGGTATCCGTTCAAAGAGAGGGGCGGGAGATCTTCCGCCAATCCGTCTTAAATGACGCCGTCATCAACAAGGGAGCCCTAGCCCGCATCGTCGATCTGAAGGCTAAGATCGACAACCGGTACCTCACTCACTACCGGGCAGACGGGCTGATTGTTGCCACGCCTACGGGATCCACAGCCTACAATCTCTCGGCTGGCGGCCCCATTGTCTACCCAACCGCCCGGGCCATCATCCTGACACCCATCTGCTCTTTCACCCTGACCAATCGCCCGATCATCCTTCCGGCAACAGCCAGAGTGGAAGTGGAACTGCCCGACGCTGTCCGCGATATCGCCCTGACCTGCGACGGCCAGGTAGGATGTGAGCTGGCAGCCTTCGATCGCATCCAGATTACTGCGGATACCTGTCCCCTTCACCTCATCAAAACCCCCTCCATCGATTATCTCGAGATACTCAGAACCAAGCTGAAATGGGGACAAAACTGATCTCAGAGTCCACGAAGCCACTCGGGCTTTAGGCCGACTTTCCCCGCGAGAGCCCGATCGATCTGCTCCAGCGCCTTCCCACGATCGGCAGGCATTTTGACCTTGATGGGGAGGTAATTGGAAGCATGATTGGCCAGGAAAAGGCCCCGGGTCATTTCCGTGTGAGCCAGCAGTTCACGAAGCTCCCTGAGCAATTCCAAGGGTTCGAGCACCTCGAATTCCCCGGCCCGCACCTTCTGGCCGATCTCCGTATTGGGGAGCACCATCAGGCTCAAAACCCCCACATAGTTCGGGTCCATGGCCGAGAGGACCTGACCCGTGGCCCGCGCGTGCTCAAGGGAACGCCCGCGACCGGCAATACCGAGAAGGGCGGTGACGGAAAGCTTGATACCAGAAGTCCTGATCCTTTGAGCCGCCTCGATCATCCTTTCCGGGGACACCCCTTTTCTTATGTTCCGCAATACCTCCGGATCACCGCTCTCCAAACCCAGATATACAATGCCCAGCCCCAGCCCTTTCAGCTGGGCCAGCTGATCCGGTGATTTCCTCAGGATGCTCTTGGCATTGCCATACAACCCAATCCTTTGAATCCAGGGCATTTCTTCTCGAATCCGGCTCAAGATCCGAACAAGCTTGTCCTGGGGAATGATGAGGGCATCGCCGTCGGCCAGAAAGACCCGGCGAAGAAAGGAGAGATTCTTGGCTGCATAACGGATGTCCTGATCGATGATCGATTCATCCTTTATTCGGAAGCGCTCCCCTTTATACGTCCCGCAAAAGGTGCATTTATTGTGTGAACACCCCACAGTGACCTGGAGAATGACGCTGTCAGCCTCACTGGGCGGTCTGATGATGTTTCCTTCGTAATGCATTCCATCCATGGCGAAACCATTCCTCCTCTGCCCCCGGGTGGAACAAGATATCCGTCGTATCAACGCGGTGGATTAAGATTTAAGAAGCCTCCAGGGATCTACCCCACTCCCTGTCGAAGCAGGACCGATCGGAAATCCCCGGGTTGCCATCCATCGCTTGAGCTAGTATCTAATAGCGGTTTCAAAACTTCCCAGAACCCTCCCGCATGACGGAGGAGGCTGGATGGGATTCACAGCCGGAGCCGGCTCTCCCGGTCGATTCCGGCAAAAAGGTAGAAAGCCTGCACTCGTTCATGAAACCACATTGCGCGGTTCTGCCCGAAAACGCCAAATGCGTTCGCTGCAGAGGGCGGGCAACGATCCCGATGCCTTCGCACAACGCCAATTTCTGTCCGCAGTGCTTTGTTATCTTCTTTGAAACCGCTGTCCGGCGCGCCTTGAAGAAGTTCCCGATTTCCATTTCCACACCGCTCCTCGTGGCCGTCTCGGGGGGGAAGGACTCTCTTGCCGCATGGAACGTTCTCCACGATCTCGGTTACTCTACCCGGGGTCTCCACATTCGACTCGGCATCGAGGGTTTTTCAGAAGCTTCGTCGGAGGCCGTCGCCGATTTTGCCAGGCATCGGTCACTCCCCTGGGTTGAATACCCCGTTGAAGAGCTCTTCGGGTTCTCCATCCCCGAGATTCACAGGCGCATGCGGCGAAAAATCTGCTCCACCTGCGGCATGCTCAAACGCCAGATGCTGAACCGTCTCGCGATCCAGGAAGGGTTTCGGACCCTGGTCGTGGGGCACAACCTGGATGACGAAGCGGGGCGCCTTCTTGGGAACATCGTTCGGAATCGCCACCAATATCTCGGCAAACAATCCCCATATTTACCTTCATCACATCCGCGTCTCACCGCCAAGCTCAAACCGCTCTATCGGGTGGAGGCGCGTGAGGTCCGGGCTTACTGCACCGTCAAAGGGATTCAGCCTGTCCTTCAGGACTGCCCCCTCTCTCGGGGCGCCACCAGCCACAGCTTCAAGGAAGCCCTCAATTTCCTGGAAGAACGGATGCCAGGCACCAAACGCGATTTCCTGTTCTCCTTCCTCGCCCGCAAGCAGCCCGACCTTGCTCCTCGCGACTTCAACGATTGCAGGCAGTGCGGCGAGCCGGCTTTCGGGGAGCTGTGCAGCGTCTGCAACCTGAGGTCGTTGCTCCGGCGGCAGGATCAGCCGCAGCCCGGTGTGGACGCTGAAGTCACTCCGTAATCCGATTCACTCTTGCCGCCACCCGCTCCCTGCCCCGCCGACAGTGCCAGCTTCAGTACCTCACCGATGGACTGCATCTCATGGAACACCATACCTTTCCGGAGGTGCTCGGCGATATCCACAATGTCCTTCACGTTGGCCTGGGGGATGAGCACTTCACACAGACCGGCCCTCCGTGCAGCGAGGATCT
This sequence comes from uncultured Syntrophobacteraceae bacterium, assembly GCA_964557955.1. Taxonomy (GTDB): domain Bacteria; phylum Desulfobacterota; class Syntrophobacteria; order Syntrophobacterales; family Syntrophobacteraceae; genus JALOOX01. The sequence goes on along the minus strand of CAZLCS010000018.1, from coordinate 72,050 downwards.
TTTCCTTGATGCCACCCACCGGCAGAATATCCCCCCGGAGTGTGATTTCCCCGGTCATGGCCATGTTGCGCCTCGCCGGACGCCCGCTCATCAGGGATGCCAACGCCACAATGAGGGCAACTCCCGCCGATGGGCCATCCTTGGGAATCGCGCCCGCCGGGACATGAATGTGAATGTCCGTCCGTCCGAATTCCTCATCCTCTATGGCCAGTTCCTCCGCATGAGCCCGCAGATACGTCAGGGCCGCCGTGGCTGATTCCTTCATGACGTCACCCAGCTGGCCGGTGAGGGTCAATCGCCCGTTCCCCGGGGTTCGGAGTGTCTCGATGAAGATGAGTTCTCCTCCTGCGGGAGTCCAGGCCAGCCCCGTGGCGATCCCCGCCCCCCAGGACCGTGTCATGGCCTCGGGCAGGAAGCGGACAGGGCCCAGAATCTCGCGTACGCTTTGCGGCTCCACCCGTTTGCCCCCCTCCGGCCCCTTCCCTTCGGCCACATCCCTCGCCACATGCCGACAAATGCCGGCAATGCTCCGGTTCAGGTTGCGCACCCCCGCCTCCCTTGTGTAGGACCGGATGAGCTCCAGAACGGCCTCGTCCGAAAAGTCAACATGCTCCGGCGTGAGGCCATGGTTTTCCACCTGTTGCTTCACGAGGTACCTTCGGGCGATCTCCAGCTTTTCCTCCTCGGTGTAACCGGGTATCTCGATCACCTCCATCCGGTCCTTGAGGGCAGGCGGAATGGGATCCATCATATTGGCCGTCGCCACAAACATGACCTTGGACAAGTCGAAGGGAACCCCCAGGTAATGATCGGAGAAAGTGGAGTTCTGCTCGGGATCCAGAACCTCCAGCAGAGCGGCCGAAGGATCGCCGCGAAAGTCCATTCCCAACTTATCCAGCTCGTCCAGCATGAACACCGGGTTGTTGCACCCGAGGCGCCTCAGCCCCTGGATGACTCGACCCGGAAGGGACCCGACATAGGTCCGCCTGTGGCCGCGTATCTCAGCCTCATCCCTCATCCCGCCCAGGGAAATCCTTATGAACTTGCGACCCAGACTCCTGGCGATGGACTGCCCCAGGGAGGTTTTGCCGACCCCAGGCGGACCGACGAAGCAAAGGATTGGGCCTTTCATCTCCTTTTTGAGCTGCAGGACTGCCAGGTATTCCAAAATGCGCCGCTTCACCTTCTCCAGGTCGAAATGGTCTTCGTCCAGGATCTCACTGGCTTTGCGGACGTCCAGGTTATCGGGTGTGGACACCGACCAGGGAACCTCGAGGAGCCAGTCCAAATAGTTCCTGGATACGGTGTATTCGGCCGAAGCGGGGGAGATCCTCTCCAAACGCTCCAGTTCCTTCTCGGCGGCTTTGCGGGCCTCCTGAGGCATGTCGATTTGATCCAGCCTGTCCATCAACTCCTGGACTTCGGTGGAACCGTCCCCACCCTCCCCCAGCTCACGTTTGATGGCCTGCAGCTGCTCACGCAGGAAGTACTCGCGCTGCCGCTTATCCATGACGGACTTGATGCGCTCCTGAATCTGCTGCCCGAGCTCCAACCGCTCCAGCTGCCGCGTGAGATAAATGGTCACCCTTTCGAGGGCGAGACCGGCCTCGGGGATCTCCAGCACTGTCTGGCGTTCAGCCACCGAAAGAGCCAGCTGGGCAGCCACGGTGTAGGCCAGCCTCAGCGGAGGCTCGGTATTCAGGGCCACAATGACCAGTTCATTGGAAAGCCCGGCAACCTTCACGAACTTCTCGAACTGCTTGCGCAGATTCAATACCATCGCTTCGATTTCGGGGCTGGTGGCGATGTCTTCCACAACCGTTTCAAACTTTGCCTCCCAGCCATCACCGCGATGGACGGTTTCCCTGATCCTCACCCGGTCCATGCCGCGAGCCACCACCTGATAGGTGTCGTCCAGCTGCCGCGTAACCCTGATGATGCTCGCCGTGGTGCCCATGTCAAAGCCATCGGAAGGGGTCGGCTCATGCACCCGGCTGTCACGCTGTGCGAGCAGGATCAAGTGCCCTTCGCTCTTGAAGACCCGGTCGATGACTTTCTGCGCGTCTTCTCGCTCAACAACAAACGAGGAAACCAAACCCGGATACAGGACGGTGCCGGGCAGTGTAACCACAGGGATCCATTCATGGATGCTTTCGGTCTCCATTTGACCATCTCCAATCTCGTCGGTCATCCTTCGCCTGTTCCTCCCCATGATCATGGTTCCAAAATAATCATCGTCCTTGTCTTCCGGGCGCACCTTGGCCAGTGCCCGCTCGACATTGCCGCGCAGCGTTCGATGCTGCTATACATCGTCTCAGGAAGAGCCTTTCTGTGCAAGGCCTGAGAAGAGGCTTCCGAAATGATGGGCTGCATTGGGAGAGACAACGCCATCGGCTGGCCGGGCTAAAATCGGAAAGGTGCACGGCGAGGGCAGGCAGGCGAGAATAATGAGCGGCAACCACCGCCGGCCGGGGCAAGAGATGGGCCGATCCCCAAAAATCGGAGACCGGCCCAACCCGCTCAAACCGGCATCCTGCTCCATGCCGAAGGACAGACGGGGGCTTCCCTTTTACTCCTGGATTTCTTCGAAGGATTTGACCTCGATCACGTCTCCTTTGGCCGATTCGCTAATGATCCCGGTTGCCTCAACCAGCTTGCCGGACATCTTGGCGATCTCCTGTGTCTTGGGACCCTTCACCAGGTAGTCCCCGTCATCAGCCTCAATGACGATCCCCTGATCGCTCTTGACCACCATTCCAGCGATGGTTTCCTCTTCGGCCGGAGGTGCAGCGGCCTCCAGGCAAATTGAAAACATCAGTGAAGCAGACATTACGACCATAAAGCAAACGATGACCGCAGCAAACAACGTCTTTTTCGATTCCATGCCTCTTTCACTCCCTTACTCTTGCATAACAACCGCCTGCAATGGTCCGGCAAAACTACCCGCCGGCGACCTCCCCAGCCCCTATCCGGGGGTCTTTTTGGGCAGAATCTGATAACAGAAACGTTTGAAATTGTATAGCATTTGTTCTCTGGTCCCCAACATTTCGGGAATGCCCCGCATGTCAGCCTCCGGATGACGTCCCGGAAGTCTCGGCCTCCTGGAGACACCCAATCCGTCAAGGGTGCAGAATGCCGGGCAGCCACAGGGTCAGGGGGGGCCAATAGGTGATGATCAGAAGGTCAAGGATGAGAATCCCAAAAAACGGCCCCAGTTGCGCCACTGCCTTCTCCAGCGGGCTGTCCGCGATGCCGCTGGATACGATCAGGCATATCCCGAGGGGAGGTGTGAGCATCCCGATGGACAGGTTGACGATGATGATGGCTCCCAGTTGAATCAGATTGATTCCAAGTTGCGGAAGCAGGGACACAAAGACCGGCACCAGCAAAATCAGTGCAGCCGTCGTTTCAACAAATGTTCCCACCAGCAGCAGGAGGGCGTTGATCAGGAGCAGCAGAACAGCCGGGCTGCGGGATATGGATTGCAGCCACTCCGCAATGCGAGACGGGACTTCCTCAATGGCCATGAGCCAGCTGAAAACGGAAGCCGTCGCGATGATGAACAGCACAACGCTCGAAATGAGAGCCGCTCGAACGATCATGTCCGGAATTTCTTTGAGCTGAAGCTGCCGGTAAATCCCGGTTCCGACTCCAAACGCATAAAACACTGCCACGGCGGCCGACTCGGTCGCAGTGAACATGCCGCCGAGGATTCCCCCAAGCACGACCAGCGGCGCTCCCAGGGCCCACTTGGCCTCCCACAGCGCTCTCAGGAATTCCTCGAGGGAAAACAAGCCTACCCTGCCGTAACGGGCTTTCATGGAAACATAGATGGACACGCCGATGAGGCTTCCACCGATGAGAAGCCCGGGCAGAATGCCAGCGGCAAAGAGCTCGCTGATGGATGCCCCCGTCAAAAATCCGAAGATGATCATGGGGATGCTTGGTGGAATCACCACCCCGACCGACCCACCCGAGGCCTGGACGGCGGCGGCAAACCCCCGACCGTAGCCGCGTCGAATCATTTCGGGAATCAGGATCCCTCCAACCGCCGCCGTGTCGGCTGCGGCCGAACCCGTTATCCCCGCAAAGAACATGGCGGAGACGATGGAGACAGCGGCCAGGCCACCCGGAAGCCAGCCCACCATGGCTTCAGCCAATCGAACGATGCGCTGAGAAAGACCGCCTGCCTCCATGAGGATGCCCGCCAGGACAAAAAGGGGAACCGCCATGAGCGGGAAGGAATCCGTGCCTGCGTAGAGGCGCTGGATCACCATCATCAGGGAAAAGTCCCCCTGGAGGACGAACGCGACGAGACTGGCCACACCGATGGCCACAGCCACGGGAGCGCCGAGCGCGAAAAGGAGAATCAGGACTCCCAGCAACCACAAAGCATCCACAGCTCAAGCCTGCAGGTCCGAGAATGCCTCCGCGAGCTGCTCGCCTGCATGGAGCAGAAACAGGAGCCCGCTCAGGGGAATAACCAGGTAAGGGATGGCCATGGGAATTCCCAGGGCCGGAGTCTTCTGGGAGGATACAAACCAGCAGTAGCGCAGGCCGTAGACGACAAGAGTGAGAAAGAACCAGGAGGCCACAGACAGCACAAAGCATCGGCAGATGCCCCGGGCACGAGGCGACAGGCGTCGGACAATGATATCCACCCCCATGTGCCCGCCACGTTTGAAAGCGGCGGCGGCCCCCAGGAAGGTGATCCAGACCAGGAAAATGCGCCCCAGCTCCTCGGCCCAGAAGATCGAATGATTCAATACATATCGGAAAACCACCTGCGCACCAATGAGGAGCACTACCGCTGCCGTGACAATGCAGAGGGCCCCTTCCGTCGCCTTTCCGAGCCTGTCACTGAGTCCCCGCATCGTTTCCCGGAGCCCGGAGATGGCCCGCTTGCCCTCGTTCATTGGCGAACCGCCGCAAAAAACTTCTGCAGCAGCTCCTGAGTATCCTTGCCGGAGTAGATATCCAGGTCCTTGAGGTTCACAACCCGGGATCGAAAGGAATCCAGATCCGGGTGTTCATCGACATTCATGCCCTCCGCCTTCAATTTGCTCAGGAAATCGGCCTCGTTCTTCCGGCTCCACGCCCTCTGGAATTGGGCCGCTTCCACCATGCTGCGCCGGACCGTCTCCCGGTCCGCTTCCGCGAGCGCCTCAAACCACTGGAGGTTGGCCACGTCAATGTGCGAGGAATAGACATGAGAGGTGAGTGTCAGATACTTCTGCACTTCGAAGAGCCGGTAGTTCCAGATCACTGAAAGCGGGTTCTCTTGAGCATCGATCGTCCCCTGCTGCAATTCGGTATAAATGGGCCATCCCATGGGTGTGGGATTGGCCCCCAAGAGCCGCCAGAGCTCCTTGTGGAGAATGGACTCCATGACGCGGATCTTGAGGCCGCTCAGATCCTGCGCCGAGTGCACGGGGCCCCTGCTGTTGGTGAGGTTGCGGAATCCATTCTCGGAAAAGGTGAGCCCCTTGAATCCTGCTTTCTCGAGGCGCTGGAGCAATTCCCGACCCGCCGGTCCATCCAGAACCCGATCAACGGTCTCAAAGCTGTCGAAGAGAAAAGGGTAGCTGATGACCCGGGCCTCCGGAACCAGGGTGTCGAAAGGGCCATCCGTGATGACTCCCATTTGAATCGAATTCATCCGAATCTGCTGGAGCAGCTCCGATTCCGTCCCCAGGGACGCACTGTGGTAAATCTTGACCTCGAAATCGCCGCGAGATTCCACAAGCTCCTTGAACTTCTCAGCACAGATATTCTGGGCCGATCCCGGAATCGTGACCACCCCAAGTTTGATGACCGTCTTGCCCGCAGCGGATCCAACCCAGAGCAGGGTGAGCAACACACCCAACGCTACCTTGGAGATTCTCATGAACCCCTCCTTCTTCTGAAGCCATTCAGATATCGGAACGTTTCGCCATGAAGCCCGCCCGCTGGAGGTACTCGGCGGAAGCCATCACGGTCTCTTCAGGATTCTGATCATAGGCATCCAGCTTCACCACCACGTATCCTTTGTAGTCCGCTTCCTTGACGCGATGGAGGAAGCCCTGAATATCCAGGCTTCCCTCTCCGAGTTGAACGTGCTTGTGCTTCCGGTCGGCCGGGACATCCTCGATGTGGATGATCCCCACATGCGATTTCAACGCCTCCCATGCCTCCAGCGGATCCTCCCCGGCGCAATAGAAATGGCCGAGGTTGAAATCCACCTGCATGAAGGGATCCATGCCGAATTCCTTGAGAAACTCCAGCATCTCCCCACTGCGCTCCAGTAGAAGATCCGGCTCGGGCTGGATGTACACCTTGACCCCGAGCTTGCGAGCCAGCGGCATGACCCGCTGCATGTTCGCCACGAAAAGGCGCCAACCATCCATCCGGTTCATGGTGGACGGAATGCGCCCGGCAGCCAGTGTCGACACGGACGGTATGCCCATGGCCGCTCCCACGCGAAGGCAATCGAGTGTATAGCGAATGCGCGTTTCACGCTGGACCCAGTCCTCTTCCAGCCATGATGGATGGTCTTTGGCTCCCAGGGCAGTGACGTTGCACGCACTGAGGTTGCACACCTTGAGCTTGCGCTGGGTCAGACATTCAATCAGCCGGGCGCTCTGAGCCGCTGTAAGATCCTCGGGGAAGGCATGGGGACGGTCGGCCAGAAGCTCCACGGCTGTGAACCCACATTTCGCTATGATTTCAATGGATTCAGCAATGGGCCGCAACCGGAGAACCGCGGTACTGTAAGCAAAATTCATCAAAAGCTCCTCAATGTTTCTTCAACTCCCTCAACTGCGGAGAGACGCTCGCCAGTCCAGAACCAGGCAGGCGTCAACATACAGGCGCACCGGATTGAGATCCAGCTCGGAGATTTCGGGAAAGTCGGCCAGCAGCCATGAGACACGGACCAGGAGATCGATCAGTCCCTGCCTGCTCAAGGCCGGGCGCCCCCGAGCTCCCGAAAGGAGAGATGCTCCCTTGAGCTCGTCCAGCATTCCGGTTGCCTCCTCCTCACGGAGTGGACCGACCCGGATGGCCGTCTCACCCAGCAGCTCAACATATATGCCACCAGGCCCTGTGACCACTACCGGTCCGAACGTCCGGTCCTGCCGCCCACCCACAAACCACTCGAGCCCCGGCTCAGCCATGCGTTGCAGGAGCACTTCGGGACCCAGGGGCAGCAGACGTTGATAGGCATCACGAACCGCCCCGTCATCGGCAACGCCCACAAAGACACCCCCGACATCGCTCTTGTGGATCAACTCGGGCTGAGCCGTCTTCACTACCAATGGGTATCCAAGCGCCGCTCCCGATGAGAGGGCCTCCCTTTCATCCGCAGCATGTCGGTGCTGGACCAGGGGAATCCCGTAAGCCGCCAGAATATGCGCAAGCTGCCTCGAGTGCAGGGGACCGCTGGACCGTTGCTCCAGGAAAGCTCTCGCCCTTTCCGGTTCAATGTCCGGAGGCCGCTCGCTGCCCAACGCAATGGGGCGGTGGGCGTGAAACTCGCGGTTCCAGGCCAGGGCCCGCACCGCCTCCCTGGGATCGGTGAAGATGGGAAAGCTCACCGCCCGGCGATTGATTTCCAGTTCGCTCTGCATGGTAAAGACACAGACAGCCACGGGCTTTGGAGAGCGCTCGATCACGTCGCCGAGCCCCCGAATCAATTTCCTGGAATCGCCTGCATCGAGAACCCCCTGATAGTTGTGGATGAAAAGCACTCCGTCGATATCCTCCCTCTCCAGGGTCTTGGAAGCAAGAGTCAGATACAGAGGCAGATTGAACAGATCTCCCAGATCCAGGGGATTGTGGGGCTCGATGACTTTGGCCCTCGATTCGGCAAGCACCAGTTCGGTGAAATCCTTCGGGTAAGGGGGCAGCTCAAAACCATACTCATCCGCAGCGTCCGCCGCCATCACCGCATGTCCTCCCGACCTGGAAATGACCGCCAGTCGCGAACCCCGCATGGGTGACAGGGAGAACGCCTTCATCATTTCGACAGCCTCACGCTGTTCACGGGCCCGAAATACGCCAGCCTGCCTCAACGCGGCATCCACCACCCGATCGTCAGAGGACAGTGAGGCCGTGTGGGATCGGGCAATGACAGCACCGGCTCCACCGGTGTTGGATTTGTGGACCACCACGGGTTTTGCGGAGCACGAGGCAATTTCCATGAATCGACGCCCATCCGCAATCCCCTCCAGATAGCAGAAGAGCGTATCGGTCTCAGGGTCCCCACAGAGGTAGGCGGCCAGATCGTTTTCATCGACGTTCAGTTTGTTCCCGATGCTCGCAAATTTGCTGAATCCCAGGTTCTCCGTCGCGAGCAGGTTGAGCATGGTCCCCCCCACCCCGCCGCTCTGGGACACCACGGCGACCCTGCCCAGTGGAGCCTCCATTCGGAAAGGCATGAAAGGAACGGCCAGCCCGTTGGCCCGGTTGATGATCCCAATGCAGTTGGGGCCGATCATACGCATGTCATGATCCCGGAGAACCTCGCGAATCTGCACCTCCAGGGAAGCGCGATCCTCACCAAGCTCCCCGAAGCCCGCCGTCTCGACGACCACTCTCCGGATGGATCTCTGAGCACACTGTCTCAACACTTCCGGAACTGCGGGCGCCGGAACCAGAACTGCGGCAAGATCAACGATCTCCGGGATCTCCAGGACACTCGGATAGATCCTGTGGCCCATGAAGGCACCGGCTTTGGAGCCAACTGCATAAACGACCCCCTGGTAGCGAAACTCCATGAGATTATACATGATAGCACGTCCAAGGTTGCCGGGCGAATTGGAAACACCGATGACCACAACACTCTGCGCGTTGAAGAACCGCTCCATTACACCTCCTCCGAGAAAACCTTTCTGCCCGATCGTGATCTGCAAATTCCTTCATTATGGGTTGTTAGTCAAACATAACCTTCGCGCACGATGATTGTGCAGAGCGAGCGAATCCACCCCGGCTGCCTGCACCGGCAGATCCCGCCGATCCGTTCGATCGAACGTTTTTGTTCCCCAATGATAAATTGGGTTGCGTAAGGAGAATGAGACAGTATTATATAGGCAATCAATTCCTGAACAGACTTCCATGTACAGCTGTGCAAGCGGTCGTGACCTGGAATCACTGTCGCAATGAAGGTGTTCTTTCCCGGGACGGTTGAAGCGATCGGTTTGCCCGGGCCGCAAGAGTCCTCCAGAGCCGGAATTCATGTCAAAGTCCAGAGAGTGCGTGGCTTGGAACCCATTCCCGTGGGATCAAAGCCTTTCCCAACGGAGCTCTCAGCCCAAGGCGGTCGTTCCACCTGGTCAGAGCTTTGGCTTTTCGGTACTTCACCTCTCTTTGCAGTGGTGACACATGGTCCGAAAGTTCAAAACACCAGTGCTCGTAGCGCTCTCGATCGGGGTCTTCGGCCTGATTCTGCACCTGATGCCCCCAGGCCGCAACCTCGAGGAGGGATGGGATCTCCAGGTGCTGTTCCTTCTGCGGGGTCCGAGAGCGGTTCCTCCCGAAGTTGCCATCGTCTCGCTGGACCATGAGACGGCCGAGCAACTGGAGCTCCCCTCAAACCCGGTCAAATGGCCGCGCACCCTTTATGCCCGGCTGACAGAATCACTTTACCGAAGCGGCGCATCGGTCATCGTCTTCGACATCTTCTTCGGAGAGCCCACATCCGAGGACGAAGACCAGCATCTCGCCCGGACTTTCGAAACGGCTGGGAATGTTCTGGTCTGCGAGCACTTGAAGCGGGAGGTTATTCCCGTTACCGGGGGGGACACCGGAGGGGGGGTTCTCTATCTTGAGAGGGTTGTCCCGCCCATCCCGTGCATTGCAGCTGCCGCAGCAGCCCTTGCTCCCTACCCCCTGCCGAAAGTCCCCATGCTGGTCAGGCAGACATGGAGGTTCAAGACAGAGGCCGGGAGCACCCCAACACTGCCTTTTCTGGCTTTTCAGCTCTTCTGCCTTGACGTTTACCGGGACTTCATCCTGCTGCTCCAATCGGTCCGCCCGTCGCTCTCCAGGATATTCCCCAGCGACGCTGAGGCTGTCCGTGCGGAAAGAAACATCGGTCGCATCGCCTCTGCCTTCAGAACGATATTCGAGGAAGAAACCTGGATAGCACATGAGATGATCAGGGAACTGCAAGCGCGCCCCGCCGGGGCCCGGCATTCCAGGAAGACGACTCGACTCCATGCCTTGATCACAGCCTACACCGAACCGGACAGCGTCTTCCTCAACTATTACGGCCCACCGGGAACGATCCCCACCATACCCTTTCACCGCGCATTGAATGCCCGGGGCGGCACCGCGAAACACCCGGATTTCGAAGGGAAGGTGGTCTTTGTGGGTGTCTCCGAGCTCACGAGCCCCGAAAACCGAGATGGATTCCATACCGTCTACTCGAGAGCGGACGGGGTAGATCTGAGCGGAGTCGAGATTGCGGCCACCGCCTTTGCCAATCTGGTCGAAGGCATGCCGGTCCGGCCGGCACCAACGGGTGCCTTTCTGGGAGCTGTCTTTCTGTCCGGACTTCTCCCGGGATTGGTCTGCTGCTTTCTGACACCACTGCCCGCCCTCGTCGTGGTCGTCTGCCTGTTGCTGACATACGGGCTTGCTGCGACCTATTTGTTCTCCGACCAAGGCGTCTGGCTTCCACTGACTGTTCCCTTTGCCGTCCAGGCTCCCCTGGCCCTGTGCGGCGGTTTTCTGTTGCATCACGCCGGAGTGAAGAAGGAACGCACAAGGATCCGCAAGGCGTTCGGGTTTTTCCTTCCGGACGATGTGATCGACCGGATCATGGCAGACATGAGAGCTGCCAAGGACATCGCACAGACTCATCAAACCGTATTCGGAACCATCCTTTGTTCCGACGGCTCTCAATATGCGGCCCTGTCTGAGAAGATGAAGCCCCGCGAGTTGAATATATTCCTGAACCAATATTACGAAGCCTTGTTTCATCCCGTTAAGGGCAACAATGGGATAATTTCGGACATCATCGGCGATTCGATGCTCGCAGTATGGGCCAGTGCGACTCCCAATAAAACATTGAGACAAGAAGCATGCCGGGCAGCCCTCCAGATCATGGATGCCATTGATGATTTCAACAATAAGTCTGAAACATACAAACTTCATACTCGTATAGGACTTCATTATGGAGAGCTATTGCTTGGAAATGTTGGTGGTTCAGGTCATTTAGAATACAGACCCGTTGGAGATGTGGTCAATACTGCAACAAGGATCGAGGGACTCAATAAATATTTTGGAACAAGGATTCTCATATCAAAGGAAACCATGGATGAATTGAACGATTTCCTGACAAGAGAAATGGGCATATTTCGACTCTATGGAAAATCCAATCCTGTCAATATTTACGAACTGATATGCTTAATGGAACATGCCGACAACGCTCAGCAATACTCATGCGCACTCTTCTCGGAAGCGCTGACTGCCTTCAGGGCACGGTCATGGGACCTCGCAGAGCATCTCTTTCAGAAATACCTGGACATGACCGGGGAAGATGGAGCCGCTCGGCACTATTTGAGAGAGTGCGCCAAATGCCGGGAGCACCCACCGGACGAAACATGGGACGGGATGGTGTGCTGTGAGAAGAAGTGAGATCCGGCCCTTTTGGGGAGTCTCCTGTCGGTGCGGTCTCGATCGGAGGTCCCCTGGTGATTCCGGAGGCCACAGAAGATGAGAAGTCCCAGATACCTTCCATCCCTTCGATTCTTCATCGCAGCGATCTGGATCATCGGTCTCGCTCCGACCCCTCACCTCCTCGCTTCCGAAGGGTGTGAAAACTGGATGGCCAGAATCGTTTCAGCCCAGGGGAGCGTCCAGACCCGCAGGGTGACACAGACCCGCTGGATCGATGCCCGCCTGGATGATGTGCTTTGCCCGGGCGACATGCTCCGGGTGCAGGAGAACAGCCGCGCCGCTATCCAGCTGCGCAGCGAGGCCATCGTCCGCCTCGACCAGAACACCGCCGTGACCCTTGCCGATGGCAAGAGAGAAGGAAAGCTGAACCTCAACATCCTTACAGGGATCGCCCTCATTCTGAGCGGATTTCCCTTCAACCTGCAGATACTGACTCCGTTCGTCAACGCCAACATCGAGGGGACCGAACTCCTGGTCCAGGTGGGAAGGACCGAAACCACGATCATCGTATACGAAGGCAGGGTGAGAGCTGAGAACGAAGAGGGCTCACTGGTGATCGGCCGGGGAGAATCGGCCTCAGCCACGGCCGGAGCGTCGCCGTACCTGAAGACGGTGGTGCGCCCCCGGGATGCGGTACGGTGGGCCCTCTACTACCCCCCGATCTCCGACCGCGACCTCGAAGACCTCACCGAGGGAAGCGCTCCATGGAAGCAGGCTGTGAAAAGGTCACTGGAATCCTTCCGCAAAGGGGACCTGGCCGACGCATTCGCGCATCTGAGAGGTGTACCGCCGGAAATGGACGATCCCGCACTTCACGCTTACCTGGCCGTGCTTCATCTCACGGTGGGAAGATTCGAAGAAGCCTCCAGGGATTTGGAGCGCGCAGTCGTGCTCCGGCCGGATGATGGCTATGCTGTGTCGCTCCAATCGATCATTTCCCTGGTTCAGAACAGGAAAGAGGAAGCCGCCGGTTTAGCTCGGCGCGCTGTGGAGCTGAACCCGGCTTCAGCGGCTCCCCTGATAGCCCTGTCATATGTTCAGCAGGCCCGGTTCGATCTGGATGGCGCCCTGTCCAGTGTTGAGAAGGCTGCCGATGCCGATCCAGCGGATGGCCTCGTCCGAGCAAGACTGGCGGAGCTGTGGCTCTCCAAAGGCTACCCGGACCGGGCGCTTCATGCGGCTGAGGAAGCGGCGGCCAGAACCCCCGAATTGGCCAGGACCCAGACGGTGCTCGGATACGCGTATCTCACCCAGATCAGGATCGACGAATCCAAAGATGCCTTCCGGAAGGCCATTCAGCGGGATCAGGCCGATCCGCTGCCCCGCCTGGGGCTTGGACTTGCCCTCATCCGCGATGGAGAGCTCAAAGCGGGGCGAGCGGAAATCGAGATCGCGGCGATGCTCGATCCCGACAATTCCCTCGTTCGCAGCTATCTGGGCAAGGCCTATTACGAGGAGAAACGTGACGAGAAATCAGCTGCCGAGCTCTCCAAAGCCAAGGAGATGGACCCCCTCGACCCTACACCCTGGCTCTACGATGCCATCCGCAAACAGACCGTGAACCGCCCCGCGGAAGCCCTCCAGGACCTCCAGCAATCCATGGCCCGGAACGACAATCGGGCGGTCTACCGATCCCGCCTGCTCCTGGATGAGGATCTCGCGGCGCGCAGCGTCAGCCTGGCACGCATCTACGACGATCTGGGGTTTCAGTGGCTGGCCCTGAACGAGGGGGCGAGGTCCCTGGAACGGGATCCCGCCAATTTCTCCGCCCACCGCTTCCTGGCCGACTCCTACTTTTCACTCCCGCGTCACGAAATCGCCAGGGTGAGCGAGCTGCTCCAGTCCCAGCTCCTTCAGCCCATCAACATCCTGCCCATTCAGCCCCAGCTCGCCGAAAGCAGGATATTTCCCCTCAGCGGGCCGGGCCCGCGAGATCCTTCGTTCAACGAGTACACACCGCTTTTTACCCGAAACCAACTGGCGCTGCTCCTGGGAGGACTCGGCGGGGAGAGGGGGACTTTCGCAGACGATGTGGTCCTCTCGGGGATCCTGGACCGCATCTCCTGCAGCCTGGGCCAGTTCCATTTTCAAACCAACGGGTCCAGAAGAAACAACGACCAGGAGCAGAACATCTACAACGCCTTCATACAGGCGAGCCTCACACCGAGCACAAGCCTCCAGGGCGAGTATCGTTACAGTGACCGGCATTTTGGGGATCTCTCGCTGCTCTTCATTCCTGAATTCTCAGATCTTGAGGAAAGGCAGGAAGTGGAGCGGGAAACCTTCCGTTTCGGATTTCGACATTCCTTTGCCCCCGGCTCAGATATCATCGGTTCGTTCATGTACCAGACCCTCCGGGGCGATTTTCAGTCATCCGTTGATGCCTTGAAAAGTGATCAGAGTGGGTTCGGGGTCGAGCTTCAGCATCTCTTTCGGTCTGAGAAATACAACCTTGTGGTGGGAGCAGGCCATTTCAACAGGAAACAGGAAGACAACATATCGGTTTTCGGTCTCTCCCTGTTCAGCCAATTCGACACGAAGCATACGGACCTGTACCTCTATTCCCATCTCAACTATCCCGATCAGTGTGTCTGGAGTCTGGGCCTGAGTGCCGACTTTTTCAAAGGCGGCTTCAGGCAGATTGATGTCCGTCAAGTCAATCCGAAGTTCGGACTTGCATGGACCCCGTTCCCGGGCACTACCCTGCGGGGGGCCATTTTCAGGACCTTCAAACGGACTCTGCTGACGGAGCAAACCATTGAACCCACCCAGGTTGCCGGTTTCAACCAGTTCTTCGATGATGGTGAGGGGACTGACGCCTGGCGGTTCGGGCTCGGGCTCGACCAGAAACTGACGGACAATCTCCATGCCGGAGTCGAGATCTCCAGGCGGGAGCTGAGCACGCCGGCACAGTCGATTTCTACCGGTCAAGTCGTCGAAGAGGACGAGGAGGAAACACTTGGGAGAGCCTATCTGTATTGGACACCCCATCGCTGGTTTGCCGTGGGTCCCGAATACCGTTTTGAACTGACCAAATTTGGCCCGGCGCTGCCTGCATTCGGTATATCGCGTCTCGAAACACACCGACTGGGGCTCGGCATAGGCTTCTTTCATCCTTGCGGGCTCCTTGCCCGTCTCAGGCCTGCATGGATGACCCAGGACGGCGAGTTCCGCCTGAACCCCTCGGATCCTGCTGTACCGGGAAACAGCGATTTCTTTGTACTCGACGCATCCATCGGTTATCGCCTGCCTCGGAGATGGGGGTTGATCGAAGTCTCGGCCAAGAACCTATTCGATCGAAGCTTCGATTTTCAGGACACGGACCCCGCGAACCCGGAGGTCTCACCCAGGCGTTTCATCGCCCTGAAGTGGATGCTATCGTTCTGAACCCACCATGCGTTGTTCTTGGAAGGGCGCAGGGGGAGTCCTCCTCATCATGCATCATCCACCTGGTCGTGAAGGGCAAACAGAAGGCTAACCTTAAGAAGAAGGAGACATCTCATGATTGCTGGCAAGGAGAAAGGAACGGCAGGATACGAAGTGAGGCTCCGCGTGGATGGCGAAGGATGCCTGCTGGTCGAACCCGTAGATGAGCATGAGGTACTGCTTGGCAGGGCCGAAGGCTCCCAGGATTACACGGACAACAACTCCTTTGTCGGGTATCGGGTATTGCTGAGACCCCCTGACGATGAAGGCTCCGACCCCAAGGGGTGCAAACTCATCAATGGGCAGTGGTACTGCCCCTGAAAAGATTCTGAGGCAGCATGAATCAACGCAGGGGGAAAAGCCTGAGGCGACGCCTCCCCCCCCCGACTGGAAATGGATCAACCGAATCGATCGTTTTCGGTTGAAGGAGTGAGCTCATGAAGAGATTCATCCCGCTTGGCTCCGACTCGTTGGGGGAACCCAGGGTCCTGGTGGAGGATTGCGGACAAACGATCGTGCTGGACTGCTTCTTCCCCGGCTGCCTCCTCGTCGATCACCCTCGGGAGGTGGCAGGGGAATGGATGCCATTTCAACAACTTACTATACCACTCACCGGTTCGCTATGCGAAAGCGGCCGGCCACAACTACCGACCCTGGGGCGCTACCTGCGGATTCCCCCCGGCTGCAATTACGAGGTTCGTACGGCAACCGCCCAAGAGGTTTCTCAGGGTCCTGTTCTGGTCTGGCCGGCCCAGATGGAAATATCAAATGGTCGGGATGGAAACCACGTCTTTGAGTTTGATGAAGATCTTTACTCCAGCAGCGCGCCATACCCGCAGAACATCGTCCAGGTCAGAGGCCCCTGCCGCATCGGTGGCATCCCTTCTCTTCTCGTTCACGTCACACCTTTCCAGTACATTCCTGCCGAACAACAACTCCTGGGGTTTGGAAGCATCCAGGTTTCCATTGAGCTTAGACCGCGTCAGGCGGCACCCCGCGTTGACGCCACAACCGCTTCCGGAGCAAGGGCGGTACGCGGCAGGCTGTTCTTCAATGCCCATGGCAGTCCGGAAGCGACTCTCGACTTCCCGGGTGCCCGTGGTTTCGCTGATGCCCCGGATACCGAATTTCTGATCATCCATTCGGATCCCTTGAAGGATGCAGCGCAGAAGCTCGCTCTTTGGAAGAGCTCCCGCGGACTCATGACCCGAACAGAGTCACGGAGCGTGGCCGGCGACACGATAGAAGCCTTGAAGTCCCATATCCGCTCCCTGAAGGAACCCGCCTCGTCACGACTTCGCTATGTTCTCCTGTTTGGAGATACCTGCAGCATCCCATCAGAAGGAATCGATGACGATCGATATGACAATAACATCACTGACTATTACTATTCTACCGAAGAAGATCCTGAAGATATAAATAATGATGAATACATCTTCCCATGGCTGGCAATAGGAAGAATTCCTGTATCAAATCCTGTAGATGCCATGAACATAGTTGATAAAGTCATTGCCTATGAAAAAAATCCACCCAATGATCCTCACTATTATAATAGAATCTTGTTTGCAGCTCATTTTGAAGATGTTCCAGTTCAGGATAGACATGAAGACAGGGGATGCATTGAAACAGTGGAATGCATTCGCAAAAGCCTTGAACTGCTTGGTTATGTAGGAAACAGGGTATATGTCACCAACAACATGGCTCCACAATTATACTACCGGGATTCCACCCCGGTACCATCCGAAGTGAGACAGGAGATGTTCAGCATCCTTCACCGTGACAGTAAGGCTGCTGCGACACAGGCGCTTATAGCCGCCACGAGCAGAGGCCAGCTGATCATCTGCCACAGGGGACACGGGAGCTGGAAGGGATGGAGCAGCCCACCCTTCGAGAAGTCGCACTTGAACCGGGCGGCCGGCGACGTTCCCTCCGTCTTCTACAGCATAGAATGCGATACCGGGTGCTTCGACCACCCCCTGGAATGCTTTGCACAAAACAGCCTGAAGATGGCTGGGGGAGCCGTGTCCGTCATAGCCTCCACGAGGGAATCCAACTATCTGCTCAACAATCTCCTGCTCAAAGGACTCTTCGATGCGACTTTTCCAAACGTGCTGCCGAACTACCAGGAAAATCAAGGAGCAGCAGTCCCCATCCGCCGCCTCGGAGATATTCTCAACTATGCCAAAGCATACCTTCCACTCGACGCCAGCAGCAATGGGGTCATGTACATAAGAGACCATTTTGAAATCTACCACGTGATCGGCGACCCCACGCTGGAGATTTGGACGGAGTGCCCGAGGATGCTCACCGTGGAAGCCAGGATTGAGTCGAACTCTCTCGAAATCCTGTTATCGAACTGTCCTGCCGGCAGCGTGCTGACCATTTGGCTTGGTGAGCAGATGCTGAAACGCCTGGAGCCTTCCTCGACCCGCCTCAGCATCCCCGTCGAGCTTCTGTCTGTGGAACGCGGTGACTCCCTTTCGGAGCTCCGCATTTGCTGCTGGGCGCCCGGATATCGATTTTGTGAAATCAGAGTGAATCTGGAGGGATTATAAAGGCTCTCCCCGTAACTCCTCCCGTGCTTCAGTGATCGTCGAGAGAGATGATTCCTTCGCGAATCGCGTACTTGACCAGTTCAGCCGCCTTGTGGATGTTCAATTTGTTCATGATTTGCTGCCGATGCGTCTCCACGGTCCTGGGGCTGAGACCGAGCAGGGCGGCGATATCTTTGGTGGACTTGCCTTCGGCGAGAAGCTGGAGCACCTCCCGTTCTCTCCCGGTCAGAACCTCAGCGCCGGAAGGGGCACTCGGTCCGATCTGCCGTACATAGCCCTCCACCACCACCTGGGCGATGTGGGGGCTGAGATACGTCTGGCCGCCCATTACGGCGCGGATGGCCTTAGCCAGCTCGCCGAAAGCGCAGTCCTTGAGGAGGTAGCCTGAAGCCCCCGCTTTGAGCATCCCGCCTACGAACCTTTTGTCCGAGTGCATGGACAGCGCAATGACTTTGACATCGGGGTGGCTGGCCATGATCTGCCTGGTGGCCTCGATTCCATTCATATCCGGCATGCCAATGTCCATCACCACAACAGAGGGCTTGAGCTCGCCGGCCAGCCGCACGGCAGAGGCCCCATCCTCCGCCCCGGCAATGACCTCCATGTCGGTCTCCTTCTCAAGCAGAGCTCTGAGCCCATCCCGCACAATCTTGTGATCGTCTGCCAGGAGAATAGTCAACTTCATGCGTTCCCTCCTTCGCTATCTGTCGAACACTCTATTGACGACTCGTTGATGGCTGCATTGCCGAAGTTGACGCTCTGCCCCATGCACTACCTCTTCATTTCCATCGACCTCGTGAGCGTAAGTGTAATCATAATCGAAATAATCCATCCCGCAAGGGTCAGGCCCATCGTCACGCGGGCTGACCAGGAATTCTCAGGTATCATGGCGCTGCTTGAGTGGAGCCACCAGGGAAATCCGGGACCCCTCCCCCGGCTCCGATTCGATTTCCAGGCGCCCTCCGATTCCGTTCATGCGCTCCCTGATGCTGAATAGACCGAATCCCCCCGCCATGCTTCTGCGCGGGCCGATGTCGGAAGGGTTGAACCCCGTGCCATGGTCTTCCACGGTGACCCGGATCCAGTCTCCTTCCTTTTGGACGCGGATTGCGCATTCCTCCACACCCGCGTGCTTCACCACATTCACAAGCAGCTCATTGGTCGCCTGGAAAAGCAATGAACTGACATCACGCTCCAACGGTTTGAGCTCCTGGTCGTCCTCACAGGTGCATGTCAGTCCATGCATTCTCTGAAATTCCTCCGTAAGCCATTCCAGAGCTGCCTCAAGGCCCAGCTCATGAAGGATGGGTGAGCTGATCTTATTCATCAGCGAACGCGTGTCCTGCACCGACTGGGATATGAGCTCGTAGACCTGCGTGATGGATTCGGAAGCTTCGGGGCATGGGGGAGAGATCTTGAGCCCCTCGATCTTGATCTTTGCGATGGCCAGTTTCTGGGCCACATGATCGTGTAATTCGGTCGCGATACGTTGACGCTCGTGATCTTCGACCGCGCTCAGCTGGGTCGCGAGGGATCGGAGCTGCTCCTGGTAAGTCAAAAGCTTTTCTTCGTAAGTGTGCCGTTCGGTCACATCCAGCACCAACCCCCGCAGGTTCCGCAGACGCCCCGCGGCATCGTATTCGGGAACCGTCTGGTCCAAAACCCACACAACGCGGCCGTCCCTGGCGATCATACGGTACTCGATGCTAAACCGGATCCTGGTATGCTCCTCGAGTCCCCGCAGAGTCTCAGACAACACCCGCTCCTTGTCGTCCGGGTGAATCTGGGCTTCCCACAGCATTGGATCCGCCCTCCATTCCTCGGAAGAGAAACCCAGTAAGGTCTTGACCTGTGGACTGATATAGAGGTACGGCCGGTCGGCCTCCACGGAAACGACGTAGGTTACCGCGGGAATCTGCTCTACCAGCATCCGGTAGCGTGCTTCCGCCTGCTGGAGCTGAAAGGATTGCTCCTCCAGCGAGGCCGCCATGGAGTCGATACCGCTCGCCAGGCGACTGAATTCATCCTTTCCTCGATGGAAGCCGCTGCGGGTCTTCAAATCCCCTTTTTCCAGCTTCTGGAGAAAGTCGAGCAGCAGTTGCATCCGACGGAGAATGAGCCGCTTACCAGCAAACCATGCCGCCAGGAGTGTCATGATCGCCACCAGAAAGAACCCCGCCAGATTCCTTCTGAGTATGCGCTCGGCTCTGGCCGACGCCAGTTCCATCGGCAGGCCCACAACCAGAAAAAGGTCTGTATCCACCGGATACCTCAGCCTCTGAAAACCGAAGAGGCGCTCCGTCCCATCGAAGGTGGAATCTCGAACGAGCCCTTCACCCAAAGCCATGACGCTCACCACCAGGGCAGTGCTTTGGAGGGTCTTGCCCACCCACTTTTCCGGATCGGGATAGTGAGCCACCACGGTCCCCAGACGGTCAAAAAGAGCGATGATGCTACCATCGGGCAGACTCTCGTCGGATCCCCAAAGCTCCAGCCGGGTCAGTTCCAGACCCGCGAACAAAACCCCCACTGCGCTACCCTGGGCATCTACGATGGGATACCCGAGATACACTGTCGGCTCTTCGCTGAAGGCATCCTCCGCGATTCCACCGACACTGAAGTCCATGGTCTGAAGGGTCTGCTGAAACCACGAGTGATTCTCGTAATTCAAGGGCTTGATGAGGGGCGTCGAGCTGCAGTACACCGTGCCTTCCATGTCCGCTGCAGCCAGTATCCAGTACTCGTTGAAATGACCGATGAGCTCTGAGAGAAATTGACTGCACTCCCCGGGATCATTTCCTGCAACTTCCGGCACCTGAGCCAGGGTCAACAGCAGCTGCCTCACACTGCCCAGATAGATCTGCTGGCTCACAGCCTGGAACTGCGTCCACCGGTGGATGTCCTCCTCCAGTTCCTGAAGTCCATGCTCCCGCTGCTCTAAGGTCGTGTAGAGCGCCAGCCCCCACAAAGGGAGGACGGCGAGCAACACGAGCAGGAAGAGGATCGATCGCAGACTCACTGAGGGGACCATCTCTCTCACGGTTCTTCTCTCTTGGAAAACTGTCTGCGGGGCATCGGCGACAAATCCGCCGAATGTCACCCCCAAGTCTTTCCTGCCCGGGATCAGAACGTGTGCAACATCAGGCTGGAAAAGCTCACTCCCGCAAGCACGATCAGCAGGTTGGCGCCATGAAATCCCAGGGCCATGAGCGTCAGCGCCTTCTGAATCTGCGGCACCACAGCCGACAGGCTGCGTTTCCTGCGGAAAGGAGCGATTGCAGCCATGCCGAACCCGAATACGGCACCCCCCAGAATGGCAATGTAGAGCGGGTATCCGATGTAACTGTAATCGCTGTGAAGAATGCAGAACGGACAATGATGAGTGGGGAGCTCATAGATATAAAGCGAAATGAAAGACATGAGCGCCAGGATGCTCGATACGAGGGCCGCACCGTTCAGCAGAGTGAAAGGCAAAAGCCCCTTGCCGGTTCGGTAGAATCGAATCCCCAGACCCAGAGTGAGCAGAAGGCTCAGGTAGAACGCCAGCTCCACGGGAACGTTGGGCAGCACCATGATCCCCGAGGTCACCCCATCGGCATCCGACGTGAACAGGGTTCCGCAGCAGGATGTGATGATGTTCGGCTCCAGACCCATGAAATAGGCAAACTGAATGACCATCTCGATCACAATCAAGGGTGCGATCAAAAGCAGCAGCACATATTTCAACCTGATGAGCGGGTAGTCATACCCGCGGTTGTCCGTGAAGTTCACGATGAGCCAAAGTCCGGCCAAAATGAAGTTGACGATCTTGAGGACAAGGGTCGGATATCCCCAGCCATTGGCGTTCAGGGACCCCGCCGCGCACATGGCCCCCACGAAAAGGACCGCCAGATGGTCCACTGTGTAAATGAAGAGAAAGAGCGACAACAGCTGAAACCCGAGGGCGTAGGTCATGACCGTCGAGATGAGGTAGGTGCGCCGCTCCAGTACCAACTGCAGCTCGCTGCCGCTCCTGATGTCCCATCGCCTGAGGATCCGGCCCCCGATGGAGCAAGAATAAACCAGCATGAAGCCGGTCAAAACCGAGCCAATGAGGAGAGCCAAAACCGCAGGATGAAAGAACATGGTTCTAATCCCCTGTGACCAGCTTGCCGTCACGCATTTCAACGACGCGATCCACTACGGCAGATTCATGAACGATGGGATCATGGCTGGCCATGATTAACGTCTTGCCCTTTGCCTTCAACGTTCTCATGATCTCCATGAACTCCTGAGAGAGACGGCTGTCCAGGTGAGCCGTGGGCTCATCGGCGATGATCACCATGGGATCGTTGACCAAGGCCCTCGCAATGGCTACCCGTTGAGCCTCGCCTCCCGAAAGCCACTCGACTCTGGCGGTGGCCTTGCGCCCGACGTCAAACAGGTCCAGCAGTTCCGAAGCCCGTTTCTTCAACGACGAATGCTTTTCTCCTGTCGGATACGCCGGCACCATGACATTCTCCAATGCCGTAATCCCTTTGATCAGGTTGAATTGCTGGAAAATGAAACCGAAGCTCCTCCGGCGAATATCCGTCAAGAAACGCTCGGGGAGACTCGTGATCTCCCGGTCCATCAGGGAGATCCTCCCGGATGTCGGCCGCGCCATACAGCCCAGAAGGCTGAGAAGCGTCGTTTTCCCGGAACCGCTAGGCCCTTTGAGCACGGTGGCCCTGTGGGCATCAATGGCCAGGCTGACACCATGGATGGCAACAAACTCATTGGGCTTGCCCATATTGAACACCTTGCGAACATCCCTGACCTGAATCAGTTCATCCACAACCCCTCCTGCACCATGCGTTCATGACCATAAAATAGCAATGTCCGTAACGATATGCATCGTTTTCGCCAGTGGTTCTCCATCCCCGATCAGGTTCTCATGACGAGATCGGGATCCACGGTCGCTGCACGCCACGACGGAATGATCGTCGCCACAGTGTAAGGAACCACCGTCAGGAAGAACAGCGTCGAGATTTGGTAAGCACTGAGCTGAGGCGTGAGCTGGAACTTGGGATAGAGAACGGACCAGCCCTTGAGAGCCGGTTCGAACAGGACAGCGGGAGTGAAGAAGACATGAACGTATGCCAGCACCAGTCCGGCCAAAAACGCGGTGAGCGAAACCGTAACCCCTTCCCAGAACTTCATTTGCAGAATGTCGGAAGTCTCCCAGCCCAGACCTTTCAGGACTCCGATCTCGCGCTTCTCTTCCGCGCTGAGACCCGTTGCCTTGTCCCAGGCCAGTATGATGAAAGCCAGGAACGCTCCCGAAAGCACAAGAATGGTCAACCCCCCCCGCCACTCGAATACGGCATCGTAGGTCCTCAGAATCTCTTCCCGGAGGATGGGCCGAGTGTCGGGCAGCTGGGTCACGATCTTCTTGGCGATGGTCGGCAATTCCTTGGAGTTCCTCACCTTGAGAACCAGGTCTGTGGCCTGCCCTTCGGGAGTGAGAAAGATCCTCCTGAAGTCCTCTCGAGTCAAAAGAATCAGGTCGGCGGCCACCAGGTCAAGGTTCTCCTCCAGAATGCGACCGATCTTCAGGAATGCATACGATCCGTCGTAAGCTCGAAAGGGTATGGCGCCCGCCTCCCTGACGAGAAGGTTCCTGGCAACCCCGCTGCCGATCACGATGGTGCCGGGCTGAATGCCCATATCCTCATTGACCATGAGGGTGTAGTTTGCGCCGTTGGTCTGATCGAAATAGTAGCCCCAAAGCCTGCTCTTCACTCCCTGAACCCCTCGAATGTCCCGAATGCTCTTCATGTAATCGAGGGGGATGTAGTCATGCCGGCCGGCCACCAGCCTCTGAACCATCATGTCCGGAGCCTCCGACAATACACGGGCGGCTTCGTGCTTGATGGAGCTCGTGAGATACACCACCGAGGAGACGAGAAAGACAATGAAGGTGTATACGGCCACCAAAGTGAGGTTTTTGCCCTTCCGCCGCCAGAGGGCGGAAAGGGTAAAATCCAGTATGTTCTTCTGCTTTTCAAACCATCGCATGGCTCACCATAGCGGCTTTCCCCTGAGATGCGGCGGAACGCTGAGCATCGACCCCGAAGGGAAGTGCTCGAAAGAGAGTGGATAATCCTGGAACGGCGTATGCAAATCGGCCATAACCGGGTGGCGCGTGTAGCGAGCGTCCGTGAACAGGCACAGGTCGGAAAGGCCGAGTTTTCGGACCCACTCCCTCCGTTGGCCCACCCTGGCCTCCTCGGATTGCTCGAGAAAACCGGAGTGCAACAGCATCATGCCCACCCAGAAGCAGCCGACAGCCACAAACAGGAAAAAGACGTGACATTTCCTCATGAGCTCAATCCAGGGATTTAAGGGTTTCCAGCGTAACTTCCCTGTACCGCAGGATCGATGAGCCGCTGTGATCCACCAGGAACTCGTTGGCGGCCTGTTCATCCACGAAAGGGATGAGCTCCTTTCCCATGGGACCATACACTGTACTGCCTACGACATAATACGCCTTCATGCCGTCAATGGGCACCAAATCGTAGTAGTCGGTCACAAATACCGCCTGAATGTCGTTCAGGCCCTTGCCGGGGTTGTATTTGGACAGATTCAGGGTGTACTTGAACATGTCCTTGGCCCCGTCAAAAAACGCTTTGGAGCCGTCTTTGAAGACCACCTGACAGAGGAAGTCCGGATACTTCGCCACAAACATCCCGCAAACGGGGCACTTGTCCTCCTTGGAGGGGGCGGCAGGCTTCATTTCTTCCGCCCCCAGCGTCGATGTCATCAACCCAATCGTCAACCAAACGCAGAACAGTCGCTTCATGAAGCATCCTCCAGGCGTCTAATTGTGCTTATGCCCTTGGTGGCCTTTGTGATCGTGATCGTGTGTCCCCTTGCCTTTTCGCTTCTCACGGATCATCCGGGTGTCGTCGTACATGTCCTCGTAGGCAGCCTTCATGGCTTCGTCGAAGGTGGCCGTCTTACCTCCGTTTTCCTTTATGAATTTCTCCGCATCCCCTTTGCCGGCAAAGGCCCACTTGGCCCTTCCGGTCATGACGCCGGGCTTGTCTCCCCCGATGACCCAAACGGCCGACTCGGCATCAATCAACTCCTTGCTGAAATAGTCACCCACTTTGATGCTGACGGGCGTCCTGTCGAGATGCAGAGCCAGGTCCATGGCCGCGCAGTGCAGACTGCAGGTCCCAAGGGTGGTCCCATCGTCATACTCGATGAGCATCCGGCTGTGGGCGAACATCTGCCTGTTCATGCCACAGTACTTACAGGAGGGCTGGCCCTGAATATCCTTGTCAGCCTCAGCAAAAGCCAGAACTGCGCCTGAAAACAACAGGCCGAAGATGATGGACACGATCCACAGTTTTCTGCTCATTTGACATCCTCCCTTTTTCAAGCCGGTATCGATCATTCCAGAGACACCCAGTGCGCCTCCGGCACCAACCTCCCTTTTTCCGGATCCATCGACACAACATGAGCCCCCAACGCTCCGATGCGCCGGTTGGGTTCGAAGGTCAAACGGGGTGTCAGGCCCGTATCCAGTCCATAGACCCGCTCGAGTGTCGAGACCAGCTTCTCCCTTGTAACCTCACGCCCGGAGCGCTTGAGACCTTCCACAAACAGATCGAGTGCTGCACAGGCCGCAATCTGAGCGGCAACATATCCCTGGCTCGATGGGCGGATCTCCAGGAGGCGCCCCAGGCGAACCCTGCCTCGGTCATTCTGGTCGGCCGGGAGGGTTGGATAAGCGAAGAAGACCTCCCCCTTGAATCCCGAAGGGATCTGACGGGGTTCCAAACGGGTCTGCGAGCCCAGGCACAGAATCACCACCTGCTCCCCGCTCCCTCCCCATTCCTTCAGGAGGACCTGGAGATCATCTCCGCTCCCGAGGAAGAGCAGTGCTCGAAGGCCGACGTTTTTCAGCCTTCCATCAGCTATTGCACCGGCAATCCCACGGTGATCGTAGAAAAGCCTTTCCGGGGCCCCCCAACCCTCCCTGGCCAACCGCTCGCCTGCGGAATCGGCAAGCACGTTCGAGAGGTCCGATTCGGGGCCAATGACGGACAACCGCCCCCGGGCCACACCGGAACGCTCCGCCGCCAGGAATGCCACGAGAGCCTGCACCTGCTCTCTCAATCCGGAGAAGATCAGAAAAGAATAGCGGTTGAGGGGGGAGAGACTCTCCGTTCGCGCCGTCATGGGACCGACCAGAGGTATTTCATCGTCCTCGACCCATTGGATGAATTCAGCGTCGATGCCGGAGATGAGAGGAGCAACCAGCGCAAAGGTCCCTTCCTCCGCCACCAGACTCTTGATGCGGTCCAGGCCGGTCTTCCCGTCTTCCCCATAATCGAGCGCCTGAAGCCGGATCCTGCGACCGAAGACTCCTCCCTGGTCGTTGATCTCTCGAAGATAGGCTTCCATGGTCCCTTTGACTGCTTGACCGAGCTCACTGCGACGACCACTCAGGGGAAGCAGCGTTGCGATATCGAGGAATCCCTCACTCACCCCGGGATCCATGATCGTTCCCAGCCGTTGTATGAATGCGATGAGGTCCTGGAGGTCTTCACCGGACATCTTGTAGCGGGGCATGGAGACGTCGAGCTCGTTGCCGCCCGGGTCGATTCCCTCGGTGATAGCCCTGGCCAGGCTCTCGACCGTGTAGGCCGGATGCTCACGACCTCGGATGCGACTGAAGCCATAGACCTTGGTCAATTCCCGCCAGCTGATGTCGGTCGCCGCAATCCCGCTTTCCACGAGCCCCTCTCCCGTGCGGGAGTGGCAGTTGACGCACGGCATGGCTGACGCCGGAGCCTCGATGGCTCCCCTCCCCACATACGCCAGAATGTCCCGCCCGGCTTCGCCGGCTCCCTTCAGATAGATCCGCCTGCCCCGCCTTTCCTGAGCGGTGAGCGAGGATGAGGAGCCGGCGGAGAAAGCCTCCACCGCCGACAGGATGGCAAAGGCCGCCAGGACGATGACCACCGGCCGGCAGGCCCGGGTCCCTGCACAGAACAACATTGCCATCACGGCCGCTCTCCTCGCCAACGAGCCGGGGCGGCGCTCATGGGGTCGACTCCGCCAGAGTGCTCAGACCGTCTTTCAGGGCCGTCACCGGCGCCGTCTCGACGAGCCTCATCCAGTGGCCGGTGCGGAGGTTGCCGATGAGAAACTGCCTCAGATGCCCCTCGGGCAGCTTCAGCGTGTTCCCCAGCTTGCGGTTGATGATGTCCAGATGTTCCGGTTTTCCCGTCACGAAATACCAGCCCTTCCGGGGGTTGTAGCGCCTGGCATATTCCTGTATCTCCCGCAGCCCATCCCGTACGGGGTCCACACTCAGCGTCACGAGCACGATATCCTCCCCCATCGATTCACCCATCGCCTTCTGGAGCCTGAAAAGACTGATGAGCGACGGCTGAGCCGTCGGGCAATTCACGTAAAAGAAGCTGATGACGGCCCGCTTCCCCTTCAGAAGATCCGAGTAGAATCGCAGCTCCTGCCCTTCGTGAGTCACGACGGGCAGGTCCGTGAAGTAATCTCGGTTCTGCTCATCGAGCTTCTGACTCTCATGGGAAGAGTCCGTGCCGGCGCCAGGCTGCGAGTGCGGGACAGCGCACGAGACGAGCAGCATGAACATGATCAGGCTCCACCGTGCCAGGCTCGACGTCCTGGTCGGAAGGCCTGCCACGCGCGGTCTGCCCGTTGCCAGATAGGAGCTGCCGTCAGTCACTGTCACTCCCAAACAGGCTCTGAGGGGTCTCATGGTCATTGGACAATCAGGGAGCGGGCTTTGAAGCAAGGGCCTTCTCCAACTGTCCCAGCAGCTGTTCGGGCGTCGGAAAACCATGAAACCTTCTCCATTCACACCAGGAGCTCCCCACCATCGTGACGGGGATATGGTTGTGCTCCTCCAGGTTGGATGAAAACAGGACCCCCACTCCCAAGAGGACCTGCCCCAGGCTGTTGCGATCACCGCTCAGAAAAACCCACCCGGGCCTGGCTTTTTGTTTCTTGGCGTAGGCCTTGAGGCGCACCGGAATGTCAGTCCTTGGGTCCACCGTGACAGAGACCAGGACGACCTCCCTGCCCAGCCTCTCTCCCAGCATATCCTGCAGCCGCGTCAAAACGAAAATCAAGATGGGAAACGAGGTCGTGCAGGTGGTATAGAACGGAATGACCACGGCGGCCCGGTCGCCGATCACATCGCTCCTGAACCTGACCCGTCCTCCGTCCTGGTCGATCAGCTCGACATCATGCAGCTCCACCTTGACGTGATCCTCCTTGGACCCATCGGTCCCGGCGGCTGAAACCTGCCCCGGATCTGCTCCCCGCAACAGGCTGCAAGCCAGGCCCACAGCAAGGAAAAGCCTGAAGACCTTTGACCTGTTCCTCTCCATCATGAACACCTCAACGGGCCGATCCAAATCCATCCCGTTGCGCAGGGCCGCACGCGCGAAGCCTGCTGAAATGTTGATTTCCCATCGCAGCAACCACCTGGAATCACGGTTTCGCCTTGCCCCGGGAGATTTCTTTGGCCTCAAACATCATGCGAGGCAGGTCGTCAACGCCCACCCCCTTCGACGCACACCGGAAGAATGTCTGATACACCCCAACCCCGGGCACCGTGATCGAAGCTTCGTATACCCCCCGGCCCTTCGATTCCGCCCAGATCCTGTTCTGCCACGTCCCTGAAGCCAGCATGGTAATGACCTGAACATCCCGAAGGTCCGAAACGGGCTCATGATTCTCCGCATCCACAATCATGAATGTCCACTTCATCTCCTGGCCCGGGACGGCATCCCGCTGAGCCGACATGAATTCGATCCTGATCGGGGGGCCACCCTTCCCGGGACGATCCGGGTCCTGACCCACCTCCAGCTTGAAGCAGTGATAGAGGCGTGGATTGTCCATGAGGTAGGCCACGTCAAAGGTCCCGCTGTGCGGCAGTTTGAGGTTGGTGGAATAGTAGCCCGGGGCGGTCTCCTTCAGGCTTCGATCCACGACCAGGATACCCCTGGGCTCGTGCCCGTAAGTCTGAAAACTCCCCATGGGCGCCAGCATGCCTTCCATGTAATAGTAGATCGTCTTGTCCGCAGGATTGGCGATGAGCATGACGTCGCGCTCAGGGGTCGGTATCACGGCGTTCGCCAGGCCGATGGAAGAGGCCTCCTCGGGCCGCTTCTGACCCGCCGGAAAACGAACGATCGGGATGCTCTCCGATCCATCGATCTGGGAGATCTGAATGGAAACGACGTGGTCGGATCCCAATGCCCTGATATAGGCATAAAGGGAGCTGAAAGCGATCTGGTCAGGCCGATCGTCCACCACCACCGTGTGCCGCAGCCGGTTCGTGGCCGCATCCAGGATCGTGACGGTGTTGTTCAGGGTGTTGGTGGCAAACCCCCAACGTCCATCCGGACTGAATCGAATGGAGCGCAACCCCGGTTTCGTCTCGATCGTCGCAACAATCTCCGGCTCAGCCCCTCGGATGACCGCGATACTGCCGTCCCCGCTGTGAGCCACATAAAGGGCTTTTGCAGCGGATGAAAAGGCCATGGAGACGGGCTTTTCACCCGTCCTGAAGTCCTTGACCTTTACCAGGCGGGCGACATCGATGAACGAAACGGTGCCGGCGTCAGCGTTGGAGACATAGGCCATGCTGCTGTCGTCGGCGAAGGCGATCTCGTGGTGCCCAGGCCCCGTCGGGATGACTGCTGCAACCTTCTGAGAGGCCCCGTCCAGCACCGTGACGCCGCTGAAAGAGCCCGGATCGAGGCCATCGTTCCCCACCCAGATATATTTGCCATCAGGTTGAATGCTGATCCTCCCGGGATTCTCCGGAGCATCGATATGCGTCAATACCTTCCACGCCCGCGTATCGATGACCGCCACCTGGCTCACTTCGGGGAGAGTCACGAAAAGGCGGTTGCCATAGTCGGCGAGCACCCAGTCTTCCCCGTTGCTCTTGAGCGGAATGGAGGTGATCAACTTGGAGATGTAGAATCCCAGGTGAGGATCGATGACGGAAATGCTCTTTCGGTCGTTCAAAGTCAGGATGTGATAGGTGTTCAAATCCATTTCGGGCCGGTAGGCAAGGCTTCCCTGAAGAAACTGCTTGATCTTGTCCTGGCAGCTCGTTCCGGGCTTGACGAGAGCCCCCTGGCCCGGGGGTGTGTGAGGATCGATCCAGGCGGCGGGCTGCAAAGAAGTCATGGGGGCCCCTGTAGCCGTGTCCCTGACCTTGAAGCCCAGCACGATGTCATCCCCTTCCCGCAGATCCATGCGCTCGCGATCTTTTCCCAGCCGCTCCACCACCAGCTCGAGGGTGATCCCCTCGCGGCTGATGGTCCTGCCGCTCCCCACACTGGAAACCTTCGCCTTTTCCGTTTCGACGGCATTCGCCCCTCCACACGAGTGCAGCGCCAGGAGGAATGTCAGCATGCCCAGGAGCAGTGCACCCGGTGCTCTTTTCAAAGGCCGCTCCTCTTCGCAAGGCTTCAAATGACTCATCCGTTGATCTGCCATGGAAAAAAACCTCTCGGTTTCCGAAAAATCCAATGGAATCTTTATAATCACGCGTTGGAGCCTTCACAATTCAAAACAGCAGGAGCGGCCACAAATGGGACCGCCCCAAACCCTTCCCAATGCCGGGCCTCAAATCCGTGACGGCACCAGGGATGGACAGAGACCGCCACGCGTCTCCACCTCATCGCACTCTAAGGATCCCCCAAAGGCCTCCACCCTGGGTGAAGGGTGAGAAGTCGCGGTAGAGAAAGTCGCCGCGAAGCGCGAATCGACCGCCGGCGCCGTTCTTCAGGATGAAGTCGTGATGGGCGTAGGGCCCGATGCCCTCCTGGGAGCCGATCAGTTCCGACAGGGGGTTGCTGCCCAGGCGCGTCGAGCTGTTGACATACGGCAGGCGCTCCCAAGAGTGTCCATGCAGCACGAAGACCTGGTTGCGCATGTGACCGCCCGGCATGACCACCCTGAACCGGGTCGGCGTCCGCCTTCTCACCGTGAACACGGGCGTCTGCGGATCCTCCCCCGTCAGCGCGTTGGAGAAAACATCCTTGAAGTCCACCCCGTTCCCCTGTTCCGGTGTTGCAGCGGGAGCAAATCCCAGCCTGAACCAGAAGGGCTCTGCACGATAGTTGAATCCTTCCTTGCCCGAATCCTCTGCATCCTCCTCAACTACTGCCGAAGGGACGACGGCACCGGACGCATCCACCAGGTTGACACTGTCCTGAATCACGAGGACGTGC
Organism: uncultured Syntrophobacteraceae bacterium; assembly: GCA_964557955.1. Taxonomy (GTDB): domain Bacteria; phylum Desulfobacterota; class Syntrophobacteria; order Syntrophobacterales; family Syntrophobacteraceae; genus JALOOX01. The sequence continues at coordinate 41,134 of CAZLCS010000018.1, read as the reverse complement.
TCGCTGAAAGGGCGCACGCCAGGCGCGCTGACCCGGGCAGACGCCCGCGAGCTGCGGTCCTCCCTCCACCTCGCCCTCGGAGGCTCGATGATGAGGGCTCCCACGAGCCCCTTTCCAGCCTGCTTCAAAGGATCGGCGGGAACCAGGCCTGTTGCGCCGAATTCCACGGGGGTCGCCGTCAGCCGGTTGTCGGCTCCCTCGGTGAGAATCCCCGCGTACCAGCGATACGTGATGGTCTCACCGGGTGCCACCGTCTGCTTGTTCACCACACCGTCCGACCTCCTGTTGCCCCCCACATTGGTTCCATCGGCCAAAGACAGGTCATAGGCCACCAACTGCGGATGGAGGCCGACCTCCTTGGAGGGTTTCACCTGGTTGGCGTTGAGCCCGTCCAAGATGGACGGGAAATGGTTGAATCCCGCCTGATCGATGAGATCCTCGGGGGCTGCCGGCAGCCGGTTCCGCAAAGTCACCTCAATACATTCCCCGGCGGCAGCCCTCAGGATGAGGGGCTCGACAGGAACGCCGGGAAGCAGTTTTCCGTCGGCGTCCAGGTCCGAGGTCCTGACATACAGGATGGCCCCGGGGTCGTTGAGAGGCCCCTGTACCAGGGATGCCGGGTTGCCCGTCAGGCGATTGTAAATGAGCGTCCCCATATCCCGACCGAATTCGGGGTTCAGGGCCAGGTTGATGCCTGAAAGCGAAGCGACGGGCAGTGCATCGGCCGCTGTCACAGCGGTCACGTCGTAGCTCCTGATCCGCGCCCTGGCCCTTCCCCGCACCCTGGTCGGACAGACCCCATCGAACTCGTCGGCATTGGAGATGGCAGCCGGTCTCGGCAGATTGTTGGGAAGCGGCAGCAGTTCATTGGAGCCGTCCCGGTCATAGGCCCTGATCAGGCCCCATGCTCCATTCCACTGGCTCTCCGAGGCCGCACCCAGTTTGTAGAGGTGATCGACCGGCCCGGCTCCCGTGTGCTCGGCAGACACGATGGACGTGCTCAGTTCGAAGTGCTCCGCGATGCCCAGGTGCTGGTGGTTGCGGTAGCCTGAATTGGGCGAAGCGGGGTTGAGCAGCCACCGGAGTCCATGAAAGGTCGCATTATGCGACTCCTCATGGGCGCCCACTCCCAGCCGTATAGTCACCTTGTCCCCCTGGTTCACCCGCAGGAGCGGTGTGAACGGATCCCCGGGGTTCACTCCCAGCGTGAGAGGCTTGGCGAAGAAGTTCGGCTGCACATTCAGCTCGGGAATCTCCCGGACCACATCCGAACGGTATACAAACCCGAGGTCACCGGCCTGCCCCAGCGCCTGCCCGTTCAAAGCCGCATTGGCGATCCGGTGGGCGATGGGCTCATTGCGATAATTCACCACCATGGTGCCCGGATCTTCGGCCATAATCGCTTCCGGACACGGAGGAGGGTTGGCACCATCCGGGCAGAGCTCAGCCCTCCCCACCACTCCGGGAAGGACACCCTTTTCCTTGGCAGGCGGGTTGACGGCAAGCTCGGGGTTGCCACGACCCACCACAGATTCCCCAAAAACCGCTGCGTGCTCCGAGTCCTCGATGGGCAGGAGCGGCCCCTCGGCGTAGGCAGGCTGGAAGTCTGCCAGAAACATGAAAAACTCACGGTAACTGTCAGCACCATCGCCGCCGGCGATGATGTCGGCACGGAAACTGGTGGGACCGCCGTCTTCCCGCACCCCGAAAGGAGCCCCGGTTTCGGGATCCCGCCACGAGGAGCCTCTCGGCTCAACCCCGAGAAAAGCGTACAGTCCGGCCTGCTGGTGAGTCGATGGTCCAAAGTGATCGTGGGTGAACACGGTTCCAAGCGTACGGTCAACTCCCTGGTTGTTCACCGTGGGATCCGCATACCACCTCTGGATGGTGGTCTGGGCCCCCAGGGTATCCAGGCCGGGGAAGGAGAGGCTCTGGAAGAAGGGGTGAGCCCGGGCCGCCAGGGCCTGGCCGTTCAGGCCGCCCTGCCCGGCGTTGATGGCTTCGATGCGCTCCTGGACCTCCAGCGGGCTGAACGTGCCGTCCTCGTAGTTGAAGCCGTTTCCCGAGCCGTCCGAAGAGGTCACGTCGAACTTCACCAGGTGGATGTGCTGCCCGATGACGTCCGTCGGGGTGCGCACCTGGTAATCGTCCGCCTCATAGACATGGGGAACGAGATTGGTGTGAAAGAATTCGATGCAGTCGCCCGAATTGGCCCGGAAGAAGAAAGGCTCCGTCGGTTTCACCCGGTTCAGGATATCCCCCACATCCTGCCAGTGGGCCAAAATGCGCGACTGCGGGAAATGCCAGCCCAGCTTGTTCATGACCATGTCCAGCTGGAAGGCTGCCGCCTGGATCTGACGCGTTGATGCCGCCGCCGCAAAACCGGAATCGTCGATGCAGGGATCGGCAAAGGGCGCGCCAGCGATGGCGGGCAGCCCGTTGGTCTTGAAGCCCGCATTCGGGTTTACGGCATCCCCCACCGGGGTCCCATCGGGAAGAAAGGTGGGGTGAAAACGACGGGAATGGAAGTCCATGGCCAGCCGCTCGATGGCCGTTCCCTCCTCCGGGACTGGACGGGCCGTGACGGCAACGAGTCGCTTGTCCATGCTCAGACGGCTTTCCACGTGAAGTGTGGGTTCGTTACCCACTCCGCCGGTGATGATGTGCCGCGGCAGACCGCCGTCATGGAGAGTATCCAACGGCGGCTTGGGAGGCCGATGCCCGGCCTTGGCGGCAATGAAAAACGGGTAGCCGGGATTCCTGGACGCGTCGAGGACCTGGACCTGTCCACCCGGCAGCCCTGCTTCCTGGACGATCTGGACAGCACCCGGCATGGGAGCCATGGGTCGAGATGGAAGTGGAACCACGGCGGGAATGGGCGTCCCCGCAACGATCTCGCCGTCGGGCAATGCACGCGCACCCGGAGCAGGAATCGGCGCGCCGAATGGATCGTTGGGATCCGCTGTCATGAGCGTCCCCTCTTCAAAAGTGTCATGAACTCTCCAGAGGGACCACATGCCCTGGGCAAAATGCGGATAGAAATGGCAGTGGAAAATAGAGTCTCCAACAGTCAGGTTGCGGTTTCCGCTGCCGTTGTAGGCGATCTCATACACATAGCTGGAGCCCGGTCCAATGCCCTGCACATCCATGTAGCTCGCGTCGTCGTCATCGGGCGTGAAGATCCACTGATGCGCGTGCAGATGGAACATGTGATGCTCCTTGCCGGCGTGGAGGTTCCGCATCTTGACGTGGTCGTTCAGGTAGCTGTGGAACACATTGGAGGGGTCGTCCGGGTAATAAGCCTTCCTGGCTGGAATCGGCGCGGCGAGAGGAGCCCCCGTTGCGGAATCCAGGTTGGCGCTTACCGGTCGGTCGACGACCATGGCCGGATCTCCGACCGCCCACGAAGTGAGAAAGAACTCCTCGTATTTGCACTCCGGACAGTCGCCCATCGGGCCGAGTCTCACACGGTTAGCCAGAATCTCGGCGCCAATGCCGCCCGTTCCGTAATTCACGGCAAATCCGTCTCTTACGCTCTGAAGGGTGTGGGAAAGCGGGTTCAGATCGATGCCCAGGGCATTCACCTGCTTGTTGAACTGGGGAAAGGCCTGCAGCACGTTGATTTCGTCGTGAAAGATGATGGTGAACTCCCGAAAAGGCTCCTCGCGCCGGCGCGGGATGGCGTCATCCGATTCCGGAGGAACCAGGGCCGCCACGGAAGGATAGGTCCCGTCCGGGAAATTCCCCTTGTTGGGACCCGTGATGATCGCATTGATGTCGGAATGGATGATTTCATTCTGTTCATTGAGCATCCTCAGGATATAAGTGCCTGCAAAACGACCCTCCACATAGCGGGCATCGTAGTCGATGCAGGGATGCCCGTCGGCCGTGCGAGGCTGACCATTGACGCAGGGAATGCTCACCTTCTCCAGGTCATCGCGAGTCACCTGGCTCCGGTACCACTCGGCTCCGGCGGCCTCGACATTGACTGCGCCAAAGAGCCCCAGGGATATTCCGCCGAGTTCGGACTCGCCGCCCGCCACGGCCCCGTTGGTGTAGGCCAGAAAGGTCCCCTCACGCTCGGCAAAGAATCGGTACACCTTCGTCTGACCCGGGGCCGCCAGGGAGCTGGGGTTGTTGCCGACTGCAGAACCGTCGCTCTCGATCCCACCCACCAGCTGCAGCCCCATGACATGAAATGACGCGGCTCGAGTCGCGGGCTGTTCAAGGCTTTTTGGGGTGGAAGCCAGGAGATTCAGAAAGCGCACTTCGAGAATATCACCCGCATTCATCCGCAGAACGAGGGGGCGGGGGCGTTTGTCCACACGCAACCTAACCTGGCCGGGTACTAACTGGGCGCCGGGTGAGGTCGCCGGAACGCAGTTCAACATGGCTGCATCACAAGCATCGATATCCCGGAGGAGGGCGAAAACCATTCCGTGCGGTGTGACAACCCCCATACGGTTGTAGACGATGGGCTGATCCAGGGCCACGACATTGGCGACAACCGTCCGGGGAGCTGCAGCTCGCCGCCGCTGAGCCTCCGCGTCCGGCACATCCAGACACAGGCTCACAGTCATCACCAGTAAAACCGAAAGGTTGAGGCTCCTGATTCGGTTCATGGCGTCTCCTTTCGATAGCTCTCAAGTGAGCCCGCCGGCGTGTTGCTCTCGAAATTACTGAGTGGCGCCGCGAGCAAAGAAGACCACTCACCCCGCAAGGGATGACACAATTTTCGGGTCAGGCTGTAATACGTAGTTTGCCTGATCTACTTACGCAATTGCAGCTTGCGTTGAACATGGCTACTGAGGGGAAATTAGTAAATGAACACTAGGTAGGATTTTGTAGTGGCAAGAAGTTACTACGGTGTGGCTCAAACTGATCACACGTGAATAGCTATTTGTGATCATTGAGGTGGGGCAACACCCCAGGTGATTCATACATAACCATTGTCCATGGCATACTTGATGAGATCCGTATTCCGTCGCAGGTTCAGTTTTCGCTTGATGTTGGCGCGATGGTTCTGAACGGTCATGGTGCTGATGAACAGAACCTGGGCGATTTCCTTGCTCGATTTTCCCTCAGCCACCAGCTTGAGCACTTCCCGCTCCCGCGGGCTGAGGGGATCATGGTCGAGATCGGCCCCCCGGGATTTCAGCACGAGAAGGTCCGTCACCTGATCGGCAACGAGCGGAGATATGTAGAACTTCCCCCGCTGTATGGTCCGGATGGCCGTCACCAGATCGTCATGAGCGTCTTCCTTGAGCAGGTACCCATCCGCACCGACCGACATGGCGTGATACAAATACTGCTTGGAATTGTGCATGGTCAGGATGAGGACGCTGGTTTGGGGAGAAACCTTCTTGACCTCGTGGGTGGCATCCAGTCCCTGGATCCTCGGCATGGCAATGTCCATGATCACCAGGTCCGTCGGAATCCTCTTGATCATCTCCAGCAGCTCAAAGCCATCTCCCGCCTCTCCAACCACTCTGATGTCCGCGTCCTTCTCGATGAGGCTCCGAATGCCCTGTCGAAACAACGGGTGATCGTCGGCAATGATAACACGATAGGCAGCCATGGCCCTTCCTTTCAGAAGTTCACACACTCAATCGGGTCCGGCGAAACGCCCTCCAAGCTTCAAGGCAAAACCGGGCACAGGCCAACCCGGGAGCCCCACACTTGAAAGCCGGAACCCCATTCTCAAGACCATCAGGCCAGTGGCGCTTTCAACGTCAACCGAGTACCCTCCCCCGGATTGCTTTCAATATCGAATTCGCCCTGGAAGAACTTGACCCTTTCCCTGATGGTCGGAAGTCCCAACCCTCTGGGTTCATCGCGGACCCCATTTGCAGCCGCCGGATTGAAACCTCGGCCGTTGTCCACGATGGTGAAGACCGCCCAGTCCTCATGCAGCTTGACGTCGACGGTAACACAGGTAGCGTTGGCATGCTTGCCGATATTGGTCAAGGCCTCCTGGAACACCCGGTAGAGATGAGTCTGCACCTGGGGCGCGAACAGGTCGTCCACATTGTCGATGGATATCGAGCAGCACTCGACCCTGAAATGCTTGCAGAACTCGTCCACCAGGTGTCTCAGGGCCGCAGTCAGCCCCAGATCGTCGAGAACGGAAGGACTGAGGGAATGGCTGAGGCGGCGGATCTTGTCAACGACATCGTCCATGTGGTCCAGCATTTCCTGGCATCCGCCCTGGAGGTTTCTAAGCCTTGCCGGCACCTCCTGCTTCAGGCTTCCCATCTTCAATTTCAGGAATAGAAGCGACTGGCCCAGCTCATCGTGGACTTCCTGGGAGAGGCGCTTGCGCTCCTGCTCCTGGGCGACCAGAATTTCCGAGGCCAGGCGACGCAGGTTTTGTTCCGACTCCCTCAGCGCTTCTTCGGCCGAATGTCGTTCAGTGACATCGATACCGAGCTCGAGGATCAGGTCCGTGCCGTCAATATCCTGGAATGGGTAGTCGTAGATTTCGTAAACCCTCCCGTTTCTGAGCCGGCATTCATGTTTGGAAGGGTGCTTCATCCGCGTCATATAGTCCTGTGGACAATCCTCACAGGGATGGTCGCTACCCCGGAGCACCTCGAAACAGCGAGGGTGATTTTCGAGCTCGAACTCCCGCCGGACAACCTTGTTGGCAAACCGGATGCGGTAGTCGGCTCCCTTGAGCAGGACCAGGACCGGAAGGTGTTCGAGAATGGAAAGGAGACGGTTTCTTTCTTCGTCTACGGCGGCCTGGGCGCGAATCCTTTCTTCGAGCTCCCTGCTCAGCCTGCTGTTGGCTTCACGAAGGTTCTCGGAGCATTGATCGACCTGGCTGGCAAGCTCACTTCGGACCCCCAAAAGAGCCTGTTCCAACCTGATCCGCCGTGTCACATCGATGGCCACTCCCCCGACGCCCTGCTCACCGGTCTCAGCCAACGTCAAGGGGAACTTGTTCACCAGCCAGAAACGTGGCTCGTCACCACAATTGAACATTTCCACAAATTGGAGGGGCCTGCCCTCCTTCAGAACGATCCGATCGTTGTTCTTCAGGCGTTCTGCCACCCGCTCCGGCCAGATCTCATCATCGGTCCTTCCCACCCATGAATCGGCTGAGCCCCCGAGCACATCCGCAGCCTTTTCATTGATGAAAAGATATCGTCCACCGGAGTCCTTGATGAAGGCGATGCCGGGCATATACTTCATGAAGCAGCTGAAAAGCTCGTTATCCATGATCAAACCGGCGCCCCCGACTCAACCTCACTCGCTTCCCGCGATATATCGACAAGCCCTGCCTTTCCCGACCCGACTCAACATCCCCTGATCCACCATTTCCGACAATTCCCGCAATGCCTGTCTTTCGGAAATGTCGTTCAGTTTCGAGTAATGCCTGTTTGTAATAAAGCCATTCCTCCTCACAAAATCCAGGGCCCTCATTTGCCGAGGCCGCAGGCCGCCCTCCATGGGAAAATCATCGAATCCGAGTGCCGAAAGCCTTCCGCGATCTCCCGTGGAATCGATGGCTAACCGGGCATCGTGCTTTTGGAAAGGATCGTGCTGCACCGGGGAGCGCAGTTCCGACGGCAGGTCCTTGAGAAAGATCGTCTCACCGTTGGACAGGATCACGGAGCGTTCGATAACATTTTCCAACTCTCGCACGTTACCCGGCCACCCGTATTCGATGAGGCATCTCATGGCCTCCGGGTCGATCCTCATCGGTTCGGGTCTATCCTGGGTGCACTTGGCCAGGAAGTGGTTCACCAGGAGGGGGATATCATCAACCCGCTCCCGGAGAGGCGGCACATGGACATGCACCACATTGAGCCGGTAAAAAAGGTCGGACCGGAACCTCCCTTTATCCACCTCCAGCCTCAGAATGCGATTGGACGCAGCGACGACCCGAACGTCCACCTTGAGGGTCTGGGCCCCTCCAACACGCTCGAATTCCATCTCCTGCAGGACTCGGAGGAGCTTGACCTGGAGCGGAGTGGACATTTCACTGATTTCGTCCAGGAACAGCGTCCCCTCATGGGCCAGCTCGAAACGCCCCTTCCGCTGGCTCACCGCACCGGTAAACGAGCCCTTTTCGTGACCGAAGAGCTCGCTCTCCAGGAGGTTTTCAGGCAAAGCGCCACAGTTGACCGTGATGAAGGGCCTGTCTTTTCTCGCGCTGTTGAAGTGGATGGCCCTGGCAATGAGCTCTTTGCCCGTACCCGATTCCCCGGTCACGAGCACGGTGGCCTTGGCGGGAGCCACCTTCTCGATCAGCTCGTAGATGCGAAGCATCTGCGGGCTTTTCCCAATGATATTGCTGAATTGATACCGATCCTGAAGCGTTCGGGTCAGAAATCGGTTCTGCCGCAAAAGATGGTAATGGTCGGCGGCCTTTCGGATGGTGAGCTTGAGCTCTTCGTTCTTGAAGGGCTTGAGGATATAATCGAAGGCGCCCTTTCGCATGGCCTCCACGGCCTTCTCTACTGAACCGAAGGCCGTCATCATGATCACCGGCAGATCCGGTTTTTCGGCATGGCAACGCTCCAGCAGGGCCATGCCGTCCATCCCCGGCATCTTCATGTCCGTGATCACCACATCCAGGTCCGACGACTGCACGATCTCCATCCCGCGCTCGCCGCTGTCTGCCGTGATGACCTCATAGCCCTCCTCTGCCAGGAGATCTTCCAAAACCAGCAGGTAGTTTTTTTCGTCATCAACGATCAAAAGCGTTTCCATATCCCGTCAACCTTCGTTGCCGTCCAGTCACCCCTCCCGGCTTTGGGTCAGGGGCAGTCGAATGATGATGTTCGTTCCCCTGCCTTCCCGGCTTCGAACCTCGATCTCCCCCCGATGGCTGTCTATGATGCTCCTCACAATGGCCAGGCCCAACCCCGTTCCCTTCTCCCGAGTGGTGAAGAAGGGATTGAAGATCTTCTTCTGAAGGTCCTCGGGAATCCCCGGGCCTGAATCCCGAATGCGAAGCTCGACCTGCGCCGGAACGCCAGTGGATTCTCTGAGGAGGGTGCGCACCCGCAACACACCGCCCTCGGGCATGGCTTGAACCGCATTGGCCAGCAGATTCACAAAGGCACGATACAGCAGGTCGGCGTCGGCCTCCATGACGTAGTCGCCGGCCTCGTAAAGCCGCTCTACCTGAATCGAAGACCGCTGAAGCTGGCCCTCCATGGCAGCCAGATTTCTCTCGAGGATATCTTCAATCCTGCAGACCGTCGTCCTGGGGTTCTTGGGACGGGCAAAATCCAGGAACTCGGTCAAGATATCGTTGAGACGGGTGGCCTCTTCCACGATGATGTGCGACAATCGTCGCTGCCTGTCGTTTTCGATCCTGCCGTGCAGAAGCTCCGCCGTGCTCCGGATGATGCCCAAAGGATTCCTGATCTCATGGGAGACGCCTGCGATCATCTCTCCCAAAGCGGCGAGCCGTTCAGCCTGGTGCAGCTGCTGTTCCAGCCTCTCTTTCTCGGTGGAGCGAGCCTTGATAATCCCTTCAGCCCGGCGGGCGATCAGGCTGATGGTCAGGAAGAGGACTCCAACGAACAGGAGAAATCCGGACACCACGATCCATTGAAATCGGTGGATGGTCTTGTAGTCGCCGGTAACATCCTGGGTGATCTCGAAAACCCCCAGTATCTTTCCCCGCTTCCAGCTCATCGTCCGCTCCTCCCACATGGGGAGGTAGGTCACCAATAATTGCTTGTCCTCGTCTTTCCGGGAGCTCCAGAAGGGATACCCGTCTCCCTGAATCAGCGAGACGGTCTCCTCGCCGAGAGCGCGTTGAAAAGCCGAGCCGAGGTCCCCGACCATTCCCAGCATTTTCTGATCTGTACTGTAGGTCAAAGTCTGTGTAGGGTCGTAGATGTTCACCCGTTCAACGGAGAACCCATGAATGGTGTTGCGCACGACGCGATCCAGCCGTTCATACTGGTTCTGGCGACTCAGCTTGATTTCACCATCTGCAATGAGCGTCGGCAGTGTAAACTGAAAAAATACCTGATGGTTGAGGTTCTCGGCAACCAGCAGGGCGTACTGCTCGCTCTTCTTGAGCAGAATAGCCTTAGCCCTTTGCGAGATGAAGATCGAGAGCAGGATTGTACACCCCAGAATGACCACCAGACTGGAAAGTGACAGGTATTTCACCAGTCGGAACGGCTTCATCGCCCCGAGATTTCCGCTCCGGGCGACTATGGCCCCCTTGCCGCCATCGGCCAGATCCCCACGCCGGTCTGGGCACGTCACTTCCTCCTCGGGAGCAGCCAAAGCCTCCCGAGCAATGACACCCGAATCCAACATCATGGATCACCTTCCGAAGATCGCGTTCTGAAAGCCTTCCGCGCCTTTTCTCTGCGCTGCTCCAGAAACGGTTTGCACTTGCCCTCCCATCCTCTCGGTGTGGGCTCGTAAAAGATGGTCCCTGCCAGGCCCTGCGGCAGGTAGCTTTCCGGCACCCACCCTTCAGGATCATCATGTGGGAACCGGTAGTCCTTGCCGTACCCCAGCTCCTTCATGAGACGGGTCGGCGCATTGCGGATATGAAAAGGCACGGGGGCCGCACCCGTTTTGGCGGCCGTCTCCCGCGCCTTTCCAAAGGCAACATCCACAGCATTGCTCTTGGGGGCCAAAGAGAGGTAGACCACAGCCTGAGCCAGGGCCAGCTCACCCTCGGGACTGCCGAGGAATTCGTAAGACCGCGCGGCGTGTATAGCCTGCACCAGGGCGAAGGGGTCCGCAAGCCCCACATCCTCGGAGGCCATGCGCACCAGCCGCCTGGCGATGTAGAGGGGATCTTCGCCCCCCTGAAGCATGCGAGCGAGCCAGTACAGCGACGCGTCCGGGTCGCTGCCCCGCAGGCTCTTGTGGAGGGCGGAAATCAGGTTGAAATGCTCCTCGCCCCCTTTGTCATAGTGGACGGCCCGGCTCTGAAGCGATTCCCGGATCGCCTCCAGGTCCACCAATCGAACAGCCTCGTCAGCCTGTGGAGGAGTGGTCAGAACAGCCACTTCCAGGGCGTTGAGTACGATGCGTGCATCCCCTCCCGAGGCCGAAAAGAGCAGCAACTCGGCATCCTCTGTCAATCTCGCCGGCGTCCCCCCCAATCCGCGTGTCCGATCCTCCAGCGCCCGCTCCACAATCGTTCGGAGCTCATCCTCCTTGAGTGGCTCGAGCACAAGCACCTTCGCCCTCGAAAGGAGGGGGCGGATCACCTCAAAAGACGGGTTCTCCGTCGTGGCGCCGAGGAGTATCAATGTTCCGTTTTCCACGTGCGGAAGCAAGGTGTCCTGCTGAGCCTTGTTCAGCCGATGGATCTCGTCCATGAAGAGCCATGTCCGTCTCTTTTCCTTCGCCCAGGTGAACTGGGCCTCCTCCACCGCTGAGCGGATCTCGCGAGTTCCCGCCATCACCGCCGAAAGCGCAATGAGGTGCGCGTCGGAATGGCCGGCCAGAATGGATGCCAGGGTCGTCTTCCCGCAACCGGGCGGCCCCCAGAAGATGAATGACTGAAACTCTCCCGTTCGAAGCAGCCGATCCAGGATTCTCCCGGGACCCAGCAAATGCGCCTGGCCCACGAATTCCTCGAGGCTGCGCGGACGCATCCTCTCAGCCAGAGGCGCCTGACCGCCCACAGAATCGGCCGATCCCTTCCGCTCAAACAGCTTGGTCTGTCGCATCAAAGACATCGCTTAAGGGTTAGTTTCTTTCTTAAATTCACTTAGTATATATACTGGGCCAGGGAAATTCAACTCGACCCAAAAGGGTGAAGACACTGCATGGTGAGGCGGGGGGTGGGAAGAGGACAGCATGATCGGTGCGGAAGCCACCCCGCCGGCAATGATCCCGCGCCATTCCCCGGCCCGGGGCGTCGATCACGACGGTGCGGCTCAGAGCAGTCTTTCATCCCTCTTCCAGCCACCCTGAACGATGAAAAGGCCAACAGACGGCCCGGTTTTCAACTCGAAACTCGAAACTCTAAGCTTTAAACCAGAAACCAGAAACCAGAAACCAGAAACCTTTCAGAACAGGTCCGATGCGCAGTCAGCAGAGACCAGAATCCCCCCGATCATTGGGGAGGCGCCCCTTCGGGCTGGCGGCATCGTTTTTTTCCAATGATGTAAAGGGTATTGACGTTCTTTATGGTCCGTTCACTGATAGCGTGGTGCTTCAGGAATCCTTCAGGGCACTCCTTGCGGACTCTTTCAATATCCTCCTTGAAAAGCCTCGCATGCTCGGCGGAAGAACATGGATCACCATAGATGGAGTAATCGCGGGCCTTGGACAAGTTGAGGTTGAGCGGGGACAGGAGGGCTTCGCACCGCTCCTTCTGTTCGGGATTGTTCCATTGCAGGCCGCCGGACGAAGACGGGCCGGCCTCAGCACCCCGCTTATCCTCCCGGGGGCTGTCGCTCACCTCCTTCCGGGGCTGCATGTCCGAGGCTGACGGGGGGGCAGCCCAGGCTGCCAGATCACAAGACCCCACGAGCCACGCGATCGCCAGGCAGAGCAAGGGAATCGTCTTCGGAGTGCTCATACGTCCTTCTCCTTCGTCGCCGGTAAGTGCTTCCGGAAATTCAGCGTTCAACAATGCCGGACTTGAGTCGGCGCTCTTCCAGGGCGCAAAACATCACCGGCAGGATGATCATGGTGATCAGCTCGACGGAAAGCCCTCCAAAGGATGGCAGCGACATGGGCCACATGAGGTCCGCTCCACGACCCGAGGACGTCAGAATGGGCAGGAGGGCCAGCAGCGTCGTAGCCATGGTCATGAGGCACGGACGGATGCGCTTTCTCCCCGTTTCAATCACAGCCTGCCTCACCTCACGCACCGTCTGAGGTCGGTCCTCGGAAAACCTCCGATTCAAGTAGGTCCCCATGACAACACCATCGTCAGAGGATACTCCAAAAAGCGCTAGAAAGCCCACCCAGACAGCCACACTCATGTTGATGGGATGCACTTGAAAGACCTCGCGCATCGGGCTGTTAAACAACGAGAAGTCCAGAAACCACGCCTGTTGATAAAGCCAGAGCATCATCATGGCCCCGGCCCAGTTCACGGCGATGCAGACGAAGACCATGGCTGCGTTGGAATAAGATCTGAACTGAAGGTACAGGATCAGAAAGATGATCGTCAAGCCGGCGGGAATGATCAGGGTCAAGCTCTTTTGCGAGCGCACCTGGTTTTCATAGTTCCCCGTCATGGAAAAGCTCGCCCCGTATGGCAGTTGGAGCTGCCCGGTCTCGACCTTCCACCTCAGGTAACGCGCCACATGCTCGAAGGCATCGCCCTCGGCAACACCCGCCTTTTTCTCGAACAAGACATAGCCGACCAGGAAAGTGTCCTCGCTGCGGATCATCTGCGGACCGGGAACATGGCGCATATCGGCCAGCTGGCTCAAAGGGATTTGGGTCCCTGCCGGGGATGGCACCAGCACTCTGCCCAGCGATTCCAAATCATCACGCAGCTCCCGGGGATACCTCACGCGAACGGGATACCGTTCACGGCCTTCCACGGTGGTCGTGATTCGCTTTCCACCGATCGCGAACTCAATGACGTCCTGAACCTGCTGCACGTCCACAGCGTATTGAGCCATGGCATGGCGATTCAGATGGATTTCGAGATAAGGCACTCCCATGATCCTGTCCGCGACCACTGAAGCGGGATCCAGGGAGGGCACCTCCCGCAGAACCTGCTCAATCTGCCGACTCACCTGCTGGATGGTCTCGAGGTCAGGCCCTTGGATCCGAACGCCCATGCTGGCCCGGATGCCACTCTGGAGCATCACGATGCGTGCCGAAATAGGCTGAAGCTTCGGGGCTACTGTCGTGCCCGGCAGAGTCGCCTCTGAAATGATGCATTCCCAGATATCGCCTGAAGTCTGAATGCCTCTCCAAGCCTCCCGACCAGGGTTCAGCTCTGGGTCCAACGCCGGGCGCCACAACCGGAACGGTTTCCCTTCAGAGGCTGGAATCAGGCGCTGCTCCGAATCCCTGAGGAATCGGCCCCGCACCAGGTAGGGGCGGCCATCCGAGGCATGGACCGGACGACCCGCTTCGTCCCGGAACAGGTCCGATTGGTCGGGATCGAATCGAAAAGTCAGATGACGCCCGCCAGAGTCCGTCAAGAACTCAGGCTTGTAATGGACCAGCGTTTCGATCATGGAAATCGGGGCTGGGTCCAAAGCGCTCTCAACTCTCCCCGCCTTCCCGACAGCGCTCTCCACTTCCGGGATGGACTCGATCGTCCGATCCTGAATCTGGATGATGTCCAATACCTCACTGATGGAAGCGTGAGGCATCGTCGAAGGCATGTACAGGAAGGAGCCCTCGTCGAGCGGCGGCATGAACTCACTCCCAAGCCCCGGAAAGGCATGGGCGAGGTATACGCCTGCAGGGCTCAGACGCAAAAGCTCCGGAAGCCAGCCGAATACCCTCGTGAAGCCCAGCCAGACGGTAGCTCCCAGGATAACGACAGTCAACGGAGCGGCCAGGAAGAGCTTCTTGTGGTCGAGGCACCAGGAGAGTATGCGGGCATAATACCTCTGGAACAGAGCAAACAGCCCCATGAGGCCGCCGATCGTTCCGGCGATAAACAAAAGGTTGCGCAGAACCCCCGCATCCAGTCCAAGAGGGCGCCAGTCGAGTGTCAGGGTGACGGTGAGCCCACCGATGACCATGACGAGGCCCGCTGAGGGAGCCCATCGCCGAACAGCGGCCGGCACATAACGCTCCAGGAGCAGATATCCGCCGGCAATGGCCAGCGCCCCGCCGATCCAAAGGCTCGAGAAGACGGCAACGAGGACGCCGAAATAGATCATCCCTTCGTAGAACAACCAGGGCCTGCGCCAGCGGCTGGGGCGGAAGCCGAAAAGCACGTGAGCCATTGCCGGGATGACGGCCAGGGCCACGACAACGGAAGCCAGGATCACCAGGGTTTTGGTCATGGCGAGCGGCCTGAAAAGCTTCCCTTCGGCCCCTGTCAGGAGAAAGACCGGAGCGAAACTGATGAGCGTCGTCATCACGGCCGTGAGAACAGCCCCTCCCACCTCAGCGGATGCTTTGTAGATGATCTGCAGGAGGTCCTCTCCGCTGTCGGCCTTCTCAATGTGCCGATATATGCTTTCGGCAATGATGATTCCCATATCGCCCAGCGTCCCTATGGCGATAGCAATCCCCGAAAGCGCAACGATATTCGCCTGGACCCCCAGGAGCTT
The DNA here is from genome assembly GCA_964557955.1 of uncultured Syntrophobacteraceae bacterium. Classification (GTDB taxonomy): domain Bacteria; phylum Desulfobacterota; class Syntrophobacteria; order Syntrophobacterales; family Syntrophobacteraceae; genus JALOOX01. The sequence goes on along the minus strand of CAZLCS010000018.1, from coordinate 25,925 downwards.
CATGGCGGTGAATCCTGTGAGAACGGCCAGCGGCAGGACAGAACAAACCAGCAGGGACATGCGGGGCTGCCTGAGCATGATGAGGATCACCAGGATCGTGACCATCACCTCCTGGTAGAGGGCCGAGCTCAAAGTCCCGAGGGTCTCATGGATAAGGCCCGTCCGGTCATAGAAAGGGACAATCCTCACATGGCTCACCCCACCCTCGGGAAGCTCCTTCCGGGGAAGACCGGGAGTGATTTCCTGGATTTTCTTCCTGACTCTCTCGATCACCTCCATGGGGTTTTCGCCGTAGCGAACGACGACAACCCCTCCTACCGCCTCCTGCCCGCCCTTGTCCAGCACCCCGGCACGATAGGCGGGGCCCAGACTCACACGAGCCACCTGCCGGATGAAAGTGGGAACTTCCGCCTTTACCGATATGAGAGCATCGTTGATGTCATCAATGCTTCTGATATACCCCAGACCACGTATGACATAGTCCACCCGGTTCACTTCAATGGTGCGGGCCCCTACATCGATATTGCTCCGCTGTACCGCGGAGACGATCTCCTCGATCTTGACGTTTCTCGCCGTCATGAGGCCGGGATCGACATCCACCTGGTATTCGCGCACGAACCCTCCGATGGACGCGACCTCGCTCACCCCATCCACGGCCAGGAGAGCCAGGCGAACATACCAGTCCTGAACGCTCCTCAGTTCATGCAGGTCCCACCCACCGAGCGGCTTCCCTTCCGAATCCAGGCCCTCCAGGGTGTACCAGAAGACCTGTCCCAGGGCCGTGGCATCAGGCCCCAAAGCGGGCTGCACATCTGCGGGGAGAGCTCCTGATGGAAGGCTGCTGAGTTTTTCGAGGATGCGGGTTCGCGACCAGTAAAATTCCACGTCGTCCTCGAAGATCACGAAGACGACGCAATACCCGAACATGGAAGTGCTGCGTATGGCCTTAACCCTGGGGAGCCCCATCATGGCGGCGGTCAAGGGGTAGGTGACCTGGTTTTCCACATCCTGCGGAGACCGTCCGGGCCAATCCACCACGACGATCTGTTGATTCTCTCCTATATCGGGAATGGCATCCACTGACACGGGATGGCGGGGGAGCCAGGGAAGATTCAAATCGAAGGGAGAGAAAACCAGACCGCTCAGCACGATGACAAGAACGAGCAATACAGGCGCGAGCTTTCTCTCGAGGAAGAACCAGATGATTCGGTTCAGCCGGCCGGCATTCTCAGGGGGGGGATGGTGCCTGGTATCGGTCACGGAACATTCCCGATGGTCGGGCGGGGGGACGAGGCCAGAGGGCGCTCCGGGCTGCGAAGACCTGGGCGATGCATGGGACTCACTGACCTTTCGGTTGCATCATGCTGGGCCGGGCAAGGATCTGGGCGGCACTGTCGATTTTGAAGTTCCCGTTCACCACCACCCGCTCACCCTCCTCCAGACCTCCGCGAACGACGTAGGTGTCGCCCGCCCTGGGGCCCAGTTGGACCTCCCGCCCCTGGTAGGTCCAATCCTCGTCAGGCAAAGCGACGTAAACGATGACGCGCTTTCCGGTGATGAGTGGAGCCGTGACCGGGATGACCAGCGGCGGCAACCCTGTCTCCGCCGTTCCCCCTCCCACATGGCCCCCGGCACCCAGTGCGGCGTGAATCGTCGCCCTCGCGATCATCTCCGGCCTGAGCCTCACATCATCGGGTGCGATGACTCCCACCTTGATGGTGCGCGTTTGAGCGTCAAAAATGGGGTCGACGAAAATCACCTTTCCCCGGAACCTCTCCCCGGGATAGGCCTCCACCCAGAAATCCACGTCTTGTCCAACCCTGAGCCATCCAAGGTCTTCTTCGTAAGCGTCCAGCTTCAACCAGATATACTTGGGATCCGCAATGGTAAAGAGAGGGGTGCCGGTGTTGACGAAGGTCCCTTCGAAGGCATTCTTCTGAATCACAACCCCCGCACGGGGCGCAGTCACCGTCGCGATCCCCGTCGGCTCAGACCTCTGCTGCAGCTCATCGAGGTCCTTCTTGGACAAGCCCAGGATCTGAAGCTTGTGCCGGATGGCATTCATCTTCTGGAGCGCCGCATAGTACGCTTCAGAAGTCATCGAATTCGCTGGATCGGCGCCTCTCGTCTCCACGTCACCCTTGCGGGCGGTGTGTGGCGCAGCGCCGCGGAAAGCCAGGAGACCCGGCGCGGTCTGAGCCGCCTCAAAGAGCTCCCGTTCCGTGAAATAGAGATCCGATGAATAGAAGTCGAAAAGGGGCTGCCCCCATTTCACAGAAACCCCGGCCCGCTCGACGTAGATCCGGTCGATCACTCCCGGCATGTAGGCGCTCACCACGCTCAAATGCGCAGGATCGTACTCGATCTTGCCATAGAGCCGGACCTCCTTGGTAACGGCTTTCCGTTGAACAGGAGCCGTCTGGATTCCCGCCAGTCGAGCCGTGCGCGCCGCCAGCTTCATCACGGAGTTGGCTCCCGAACCGTTGTCTTCCGCACCGGATACCCGGACCAGATCCATGCCGCAGACAGGGCATCTTCCCGGCCGCCGCATGGGGGGGACATCCATCATGGGACATACGTAAAGCTCATCCGAAGCCGCCGCACTCTGGGCGGACCGTGAATCCATCCCCGATGTGGAAACGCCGGGTCTGTCGCCGCCAAACCGGTTGGCAGCCACAATTCCCAGACCGAAGGACAGGATCACCGCAACCAGGATGAACGGAAGGCATCTTTGCACCGCAGACCCCTCTTCTCCACTCCTCATCACCGCTCTCCGTTCGTTGACCGTCGGGGAGACGGGAAGCCCCCGCTTTCGGGCTCACTCCACTTCCAAGTTCTCGATTCTCATATCGCCCATGATGAGCGTCACACGGTCTTTGGATTTTACCTGGCCCCCCCGATTCGAGAACAGTGCGAAATAGGACCGGTGGGCGCCGGGGTCGGCGGGAGTCTGGCGCAGTTTTCCAAACTTGCTCGTCGCGATGGGGAGCTCCCTGCCCGTTGGCTGGTGAACGAGCCTGAGCTGGCTCTTGCCATCGAAAAACGGTCCCGCCTTCTTTCCGTCCGTGATCCTGTACCGGACATCCACGATGGCCTTATTTGCGATCAGACGGACTACAATATCACGGATGCCCCATTTGTCTTCGATTTCTACGAAATCCGGCGGCGAAGGGGATTCCCGTTCGGCAGCCATGAGGCAAGGACGCAACTGAACCAAAGAAACTGCGATGGCGATCGCCAGGCAGACCGTCAGGGTACGGATTCCACTCATCATGAGCAACACCCCGTCTCAAAACCGATTTTGAGCGCCGTCAATGAAGATGTCCACCATTGTAGTGCTCCAGAGAGCCAAAAGTCCAGAAAACCGACAACGGACAACGAAAATCGCGCGACCGGGCAAAGACAAGGGGGAGAAACCTCCATGGCCCTCCCCCTGTCTTCGTCAACGACGCCCCATCGCCTGGAGCTTAGGGAAACGGCACCGGTTTCGTGTCAGAGCCACCGCCGGAGCTCGTCACCGTCACCGAGCCGGGATTGGTGGGCACACGTCGGATGATGGCACGGTAGTCATTGGTTCTGCGGCGGAACCTCAGATTGTTGCCCCGGGTGAATCCCTGCACGGTCATGACCACTCGCTTGCTCGAACTGCTCGTCGCCACCACCTGGATGGAGTTACGCGAATGGACGGTGGTCGTGATCGTCACCACATCTTTCAGCAGAAACGTGGTGACCGCTCCCCAATTGCCCTGTGAATCCTGAGCGCGCACACTGATGGAAGTAATACCGACCTGGAGCCCGGTGGTGTCGATGGACGCCGTCAACACCTCCAACGGCGAGTCGAAAGCACCGTCCGCAGCCGTCACCGGGGTGCCGCCCCCCACACCGGGATCCGCACCGATCCACCACTCACCGCCGGCGATGTTGCTGCAACCCGTGCCGGTTTCATCCGCAGTGGCCACGAGGGTCGCTGCGTTCGGGCCGGAGGCCGGATCGGGGACAGTGTCCGCCGCTGTGACCAGAGGCCCTTCCAGGTCGGCCGCGCCGGGTGCACCCACCTCCAGGTGGGCAATCATGCCCCCCGGCGTGTCACTACCCGCATTGGTCAGATGCAGCCTTCTCTCGAACAGGACATAAGTGCCGTCCGCTGGAAATTGCACCCAAGCATCAAAGGTCTTGCCGGCACCAAATTCGATAGAATACTGTTCCTTGAAGAAGGGGTAAAGGTGACCATCCTCGGCCCGAATGCTCATAAAAGGTCCCTGCAGGATAGGGATGAGGGTTTCAAAGCTCGCATTGAGCAGCCTCAGCAGGACCCGTTCGTTCGCCAGAAGCGGTGTGCATGCATTGGCTCGAGCCAGGGATCTGTCCGGCCAGGCCCTGCCGTTGATTAGAAAGTACTTGGGTGAGTAGTCCTTGGTGTTGGTGACGAGTTTGCCTGCCCCGAAATTCCCTCCGCTGATGGCCTCGTTCATCGCCGGGTCGATGGCGCTGAAGACCAGGATCAGCTCCTGGTCGTATTCCGTTGTCGCCCCATAAGCCTGGAAGGGCGGTCCGACGGCGGCGACCTGCTTCAGCGCACCGTAGAGGCCCATCTGCATCTGGGACGAGGGCTTGGTACCCGTTTGATAGAGATAAGTCCCCGGCTTCATGTTGCTCCATATGTAGGTGGCCGCGCCCGGTACGGCCCCCACTCTGGCCGGTGCCTCATGGACGAACGAGCGCACACGGGCCGTGTAGTTGCCGGCCGGTCGGGCGCCCGTCCAGACCTGGGTCTCCGCCGGGAAGTCCGTCCAGACCGGCCCGGCGTTGTTCGTCGGCAGGGTCAGGCCGGGGATCACCAGCGACGTCGGCACGGGAAGCTCGTTGGAGAGGTTGATGATGAGCTCCGTGTCTCCGGGGGGCACTTCGAGCACTGGTCCGGGAACCGTGACGGGGCCATTGTCCAGCCCGTATCCCCAGACCGTCACCACGATACCGTCCGGCATCGTCAGGGTAGTCTGGGCCGCCCTCAAGTTGAATGTGGCTCCGGAACTCCTGTCGGCCGTCACAGCAAGAACTGCCAGGGCCAGGAGCAGGATCTGCAATCCGATCAAGCGTTTCTTGCGCATTGTGCCACCCTCCTTCTATTCCACTGGCAGATCTGCAGTCCAAGGCACCACATTGAGCAGGGTGATCAGACCACCGGGGAAAATGTTGTTGTTGGACAGCTCCTTTTCCGTGTGGGAGTGCCACATGAAGAAGAACCCTCCCGCCGCATTGAGACCGGGATGGCCGGGAGGCAGGCTCCCCCGTCCTCCCATGAACGGGCTCCCGCTGTAAAACTGCCCCAGCACGACATCGTCCCGGGCGGGCAATATCACCGGGAAAGGGGTGCCGTGGTCGGCGGTGAACTCATAGGGCTCCTGAGGATCACTCGGCGCATGACCGTAGATGTCCCACCCGATGCCTTCACCGGTCCAGGTGAAAAGACAATCGACCGTTTCACCCGGATTGCCGACAACCGTGTAGTTCTGGACAGCGAGGTCCGGCCCGTTAGCCGGGCCGCTGGAAAGCATTCTTCCGTCCTTGGCGATCACCCGCACATGGTTGCCGTGGAAATGGAGGGGGTGCGGATCTCGGGTCCCGGTGACCAGTCGCGCCAGAATGGTCTCGCCGGGCCGCATGATGGGGCTGATGTTGTAGGGCTGCGTGGGGAGCCACGGGATTCCCGGCTCCGCCATGGTGTCGGGGAAATTCCTTCCGTTCAGGAACCAGCAGGTGGCGAAAGTCTCGGTGGTGTCAACCTGGCTCAAAAGACCGAATTCAACCAGCCGGTGAATCTTGGGGTCGAGATCGGTCATGAAGAAGAGGAATTCTCGATGATACCCCGTACCGGCGTGGTTGTAGGCGTACTTGGTTTCCAGGCATCGCGGATCGGCGCCCAGATTGTTGAATTCAGCCCCCAGATCGGGACACCCGGTGGTGTTCGGCGTCGTGGACCTCACAATGATGGCCCCCACAAGCCCCATCTCGACCTGAAGGTCCGCCCTGGTGCCGCTGTGATAAGTGTAGGTGCCGGGCTCCGTCGGCGTGAACGTGTAGGTGACTCCGTTGGGATCGCCCCTGACCGCCTCCCGGGTCAATGCCCCCGTCACGCCCCCCGAGGCCGTCACCTGGTGCCCCGGAAACACGATGGAAACGTTGCCCGCCGCAGGTGGAAGCTCATTGACGAGTGTCACGGTAACAGGAACACCCTGCTGAAGAATCAGGGTGGGGCCGGGGTACTGCATCCGCCCCGAGCCGTTGGCATACCCCCACATGAGCATGCTGTCCCCGTCCCCCATGGTGATACGATCCTGCCTGGCCACCAGGGTGAAATTCGCTCCCGTTACGCCCTGGATCGCTCCGAAGGCCTGCGTCCCGACCAGCAGGATCAGTCCCGCAAAAACGCCGGCCAGGACTGACCGAAAATTCTTAGGCAATGGAATCATGGTAAACCTCCTCATGCGTTTCCTGCTGTTCGTTAGGCTCAGACTCCGGATGGGAGCACGACGATTTCCGTCATCAGACCTCCCCGCTCCTCACCGCCGTTGATGAGATCGTCAAGATTGGTGGTGTAAAAGAAGTACGTCCCCGGCGCTACACCCGTGGTATCCAGGAGAACGTCCATCGCCTGACCACCTGAAACGGTGACCGAGTCGGTGTCATAGTAAAGGTCCGTGGCACCGTTTCTCAGGAGCTTCCCGTCCATTCCCACCACCTTCATGGGGATCCCCAGCACGCGCAGCGTGAACAGGTGGGTCGTGCTGATGTTGGGGACCCGCAGAAGGAGACGCTGTCCCTGGGTTACGGTGACGGCCGCGTTGTGCTTCTGGCTCAAATGGTTGTTGTTATCCGGAACGTTTCCGATGGGATTCGGGTTCACCGTGTCGGGATAACCTCTCCCGTTGATAGTGTGGTAGTCGTCCAGCATGTCGGCAAAGGGCAAGGGCTGGACTCCGATGTGCAGTTCGTGGAAGTTCGAGTCGAATCCGGCCAGAACCAGCGTCTTCGACACATCATACCCCGTGGAGCCGTCGCCGTCGTTGTAGGCAAACTGCGTGAAACCGCCCAGCGCTGTCCCGTCCTGAGCAGGCTTCACGTCGAGGGCCCCGATCATCCCCATCTGCATATGCTCGGAGACTTCCACGTGGCAGTGATAGAAATAGGTGCCGGGTTTTCCAGCCGTCGCATAATAGTAAGGAAAGGTGGCTCCGATCCTTACAGTGGGAGCCGATTCGGGCAGCCCGTCAAAGATCGAGCCCTGATTGGGGATCCCATGCCAATGCACGGAGTGGGCGTCGAAAAGGTCCGGCCGCACCACCATGCCGACGTTCGTCAGGTTCAGATAAAGCTCCTGCCCTTCCGTCAGAACAATGTGCGGGCCTGTGAATTCCGCCGCGAGCTGCTGATTGGCGAAAACCGTCGCCTCGGGCGTCCCGGGCGGCACCTCCGCAAACCCGAAGGTGTACATGAGCTTGCCGTCCGCCATCTTGGCGAACCCGTCCCCGGCGGTGATGTGCAGGCACACGACGTTGGGATCGTCCGAAATACCGTCTCCATTGGTGTCCGTCGGACACTGCACCAGGAGGTTCTGCGCGCTGGCAGCTCCTGACATCAAGAGCAGCAGCACGCCCATCAAAACCCAGATGATCGATGGTTTCATGTCTCTCATTGTCCGCCTCCTTGGAGGAAGTCCCCCGCCCCGGAGGGCTTTCGGTCCCGGGGCCGGGGGCACGAGTTTGACTGAGGGTTACCTCAGGGCTGCAGCTCCTGCGGGGAACTGGTCCGCACCCGCGTCCAGGGGAGCCGTTCTCGGCCTGGCATCCCCGTCGATGTCCGTTGCCAACTGGGGGAGATCCGGGGAGAATCCGGCCTGTCCCACCCCGTTCGGCGCCAGAATATGGTAGTTGCCGAACTGCTTGAGGGGGCTGAATACCACGCTCACGAAGTTGCCTCCCTCACCGCCGGCCCCAGCCGCAAAAAGGGTGTTGAAATAAGGATCTACAAAGTCGGCAGCAACCGTGCCCCCCGAGACGATGCAGTTCACGGGGTTGAGGGTCCCGGCGGCCCCAGCCACACCGACGTCCGAGAACGGACTGGCTGCCGCTGTGATGGAGCCTTGACCGCCGTTGGATGCACCGTCCCAGAAGAACGACCGGTTCTGCCAAATGATGCAGTCATGAACCAGAGGGGCGGAGAAGGTCTGCTCCAGCCCCACCCCGAACGCGGCAGCCAACTCAGCGCTGTGGGCCCTGGAAACAATGCCGGCCACCTGCGCCGTCGCAAGGTTCGGGTTGGCGGGATCCAGGAACGCCGCGCGGTTGGTGGCTGTGCTGTCATTATGGGCGACGGTGTTGTTCACGATGCTCACCCGCGCGGCGTCACCCAGTGAGATCCCCCCGCCAGCCATCTGGGCCACATTGTTCACGATCAGGTTGTTGGTGATCTGAATGAAATGCCAGGCATTCGGAGCGGACGGATTCGAAGCCACATCCTGGCCGTTCACCTGTACCAGCGCGATCCCGCCGCCGTCGTGGGTAGCCCCGTTTCCCTGGATCAAGTTGGCATCGATGGTGACATTGCCCGCACCGGGGGTCAGATTCGTGCCGCCCACAGCCGTTTCTTCACCGGAGATGAGGATACCGCCGCCCTGGCCTCCGCGAACGCCGCGGATGGGCTTGTCCCCCGTGGTCGTCTCGTTGAAGATGATCCTGTTCCTGCGGATGGCCCCGTCGCTCTTCCCCTGGTGCGCGATCCCCGCGCCCTGCCAGCCGCTCAGGTTGCCGCAGATGAAGTTGTCGCTCACCTCGTACCCGTCGGTTCCCGTGAACAGGGTGATCCCGCCGCCACCATCGGTCCCTCCGTTTTGCATGAGGTGATTGTGGTGAATGCGGAGGTTGTTCACCGAAGCGCTGCTCTCGATACCCGCAACGGGGCCGGCCGGCCATCCCACACGGATGCCGCCACCGAAGTTCCCAGAATTGCTGGCAATCCGGTTATTGCTGATTTCAAGCCCGTCAGCATAACCGCTCACGAACACCCCACCGCCAATGACCGACTGAGTCAGGGTGAACCCATCGATGCGCCCCTGCGTGAACTGACCGTCCTTGGCCAGGACCGTGACGGCGGCCCCGCGATCCAGCAGGAAATCGGCCCGCTGCCCCGGCACGAGATCGACGACCCCTGCATTGACCAGTCCCTGTACGAAACTGACCCAGTTCGCTTCGTTGTTCAGGGTGAAATCGAGGCCGTTGATGAAGGTGGAGCCCTCACCCCATCCCTGCAAATTCAGGGGCTTGTAAAGAACGACATTTTCCGTGTACACGCCGGGGCCGACCAAAACCAGCGACCCGCTGGGGGCGTTGTCGACCGCAGCCTGGATTGACCCGAAGGTTTCCGGCACTCTGATGGGCGCAGGTCCACCTACCGTCAGAGTGATGCCGACCACCGAGGAGAGCAGGTTGTCCGCCCGGGTCACCGTCAGAGTCCCCGTCGACACTCCGGCCGGTACCGTAGCCCGGATCTGGCTGTCACTCCATGAGGCGATGTTGAGGTCCACGCCTCCGACCGTCACCCGGCCCCGTCCAGCACCAAAGCCGTAGTCTCGCACAACCGTGGGTGAATTGGCCGGGCTGACGGGCTTCGTGATGTCGAAATCGGGATTCTGAACCGCTAAGGCGCCGACGGATTGAATCGTGACGGTCCCCCCGGCTCCGCTCACATAGGGTCCTCCCACCACCTGGCTGATGCGCGGTGTCCCATTGGGGAGCTCGCAGTCCAGCTGGTTGGCGAAAGCTCCCGTGAACGCACCCACCGGCAGAACGGGTGTATCCAGGTTCGTGGTCGAACCGGGCCAGGCGTCGAAGTTGTAACAAACAAAACCATAAGCGGGATTGTAAAAGGGATCGGGCTTGGCCAGGTTCGGACCCGGGTCGTTCAGGCAGACCTGCATCATGCTGGGGGATACCCCGGTCGGAATGGGAGGATTGATGGTGTAGGTGGATGGAACCATGACATGGTATCCACCCCACTGATCCGAGTAAGTCCGGGTCACGACATTGCCCAGGTGGTCACGCAAACTGACGGGAACCCACTTGGGAGAGAGCTTCTCGGCAAAATTGGGGTCCGCCGGGTTGAAGGTGTTGGTCAGGTCGTTGGTGATCATACCGTGGAACTTGGCGGCCTTGGGAACCTCGGTGAAAAGGAAGAAATCCGCTGCCGCATTGCGATCCTGAACCACATCCACCAGCTTTCGATCGCACAGCGGCTTCACGGTGCCCGCCAGGTCCTCGCGGACGGGAACGCCCGGAAACAGGCTCAGTTCGGCCGGTACGACATGATCGTTGCCGACACACGGCGGCAGCAAGGCTCGCTGACTCGGCTTGTAGGCGTCTCCGAAATCGACGTTCTTGTCCTCCTCTTTAACGACCTTGTATCCCGCAGGCGGCACCACCTCGACCACCCACTGACCGGGGGACAACGTTACAGGCTGTTCGCCAGGAACATTCGGGACCAGGTTGCCGCTCCGGTCGAGGACCGGCTCGACGGCACCGCGCCTCCTGCGGCTCTTGATGCCGCCCGGATAGTAGTCTTCGAAGGCATACCCCCCGTCGAACACGCCCGGCCGCACCTGGTTCCAGGTGCGCAGCGTCTCCGAGCACTTGTCGATCGGGCTTCCCAGGAGATCCACCTGCTGCTCGCTCATGCACTCCGTGGGAGGGCTCTCGTCCCAGCTGTCCGTCAGTGTGCTGTTGACCATGACGAGGTTTGGCTTTCCAGTCCTGGGATTCGTTCCATCCGTCCTGTAGAGGTTCACTCGCACATTGGGAATTCCGGGCTGCCAGGGGTCCCCGACGTTCTCCTGCGCCAGGTCCTCACCGCGGGTGGTATCGTAAAAGACAATCCCCGAAATGCCGCCGTTCTCACCCGGCTGGTAGATGTGCTTCCCCCAGTCGATGCGGTGATTCTGGTCGGCGTAGACGATCACGGCCTGCAACAGAGTCGGCCCCACCTCCGTGCGGGAGAGATTGTTTCCCGTGTTGGGGTTGATGGCGGCCTGGGGCTGCGGGTTACGTACGTTCTCCGAAGGCATATCCCAGCCGGCATCGGGCGGGATGACCCCGCCGTCGTCCACCACAACCGTGTTGCCCGTCGGCTTATACCTCAGGTAATCCACCTCGGCGACGATCCAACGGAACCATGGGAAGATCTCGTTGAGACCGTAACTTCCGTCCGCTCCCGTGGCAGTGGCCTGGTAGATGCGGCCATCTCGGAACCTGAGATTCACCGCCTGGTCGGGGATACCTATCTCGCCGGGATCCCTGAAGCCGTTATCGGCCTTCGCGGGATCGCCGCCTCCGTCGTCGACAAAGACAGATCCTTCCAGGCGTCCGAACCAGGCGTTCACCAGGACATTGCCCATGTCCACCACCCCGCCCGTCTCAGGCACGATAACCGTCTGGAAACCGAAGATCTGGTCCAAAGGAGTGTCCCAGACCGTGAGCTGGTAGGCTCCAGGAGGAACGTCCGGAATGCTGAAGGCCCCCGTGACCGGGTCGGCTGGAGCCCCGTAGACCCCTTTGCCTGAGAGGCCCCCCTCGATCACGTTCAGTCCAATCCAGGCGTCAGGAACCGGCACGCCCTCGTTCAGGTTGGCAGCCGGCGGGCGGGACTGGTGCACGTTCCGGATGTTCCCCACAATCGTGCCGGTGGTCAGTGCAGGATTGGGGATGGTGGCCAGTTCATTGAATCCATTGTTTACGAATCCAATAAAGATATGCCAGAACGCCTTCCCGAACTCCACCAGGGCCGGCGGCTCGTCGGCCCGCACCCAGGCGTCTACGGTCGGCGAGCCCTCGATGGTGGCCGTCTGACTCCACACATTGGGATCGTTGAAGAGGGTCGGCACACCATTCACAGAGACCGTCGTGGGTCGGGGCACAACCCTCACGCCGTATTTCCCCGGTGCAAGGAATTTGATGGTCACCTCGCCGTTGGCGTCGCTGTATAGATCGTTGCCCACCGCACTGACAACGGGGTTGCCGTCCGCATCCAGGATGAAATTCCCGGACGCGTCGGTCTGGTACGTCGTGCCTAGTGGATTGCCGAAGACATCGAAGGCCTGCTGCCCGAACTGATCGAACATAATGATCCTGAATCCAGGTATACCGGCCTCGTCGGCATCGGGCGCATTGTTGATCGGATTGATGTCGTGGAAGACCTTCACGGTGATCTGGGCTGTCGGAAGCGGGTGCTTCGGGACCACAACAGTAGCGGCTCTCTGCCTCGGCTCGATCAGAGCTCCTCCCATTCCATGCCCCGAATCAGGAAGAACGGATAGGAAGCACCGCTTGCCTCTCGGGACATTCACGTTCACACGGTTGGTCTTTGAACGCCCGGTTTTGACAACCGGGGAGTAGCTTCGGTAAACGCTGAGCCGAACCGTGCTTTCCGGAGGCTGGTAGACACCGGGAGTGATGGCTCGACTGGTATCCTCCTCCAGGAGCCAGCGGAACCCTTTGACCGGCTGGTTGTTCTCGTCAACGACCGTCACCCTGGTGGCCTGAGCCTCCGAGTGAGCCAGGGCAGCCACCATCACGACTGCGATGGCAAGGAGCCATTTCCAGGTATTGCTTGTCATCCTCAATAACCTTCTTTTCTGCATGCCATCCTCCCTTGACCAAACGGCTCTTTGACGCTCGTTAACCTGTACACCACCATGCATATTCAGACCTCAGCGTCGGGGACGAACCCGAACGCTTGCAGCCAGGGACCCTTCATGGCCCGTCACGACCACCGTTGTCGGGCAGGTCTGCACCTCCCTGAACCTGCCGGACCAGTTCTTCCCTCGACGGTATTCCATGGCGCCGAACCCCTCGACCGAGAGCTGGGCATCTCCCTTGAGCTCACTGCTTGCGACAATCTGGAGAATTCCGGATCGTGAGCTGCAGACAGCCCGCCGCACCACAATGCTGAGATCAAACCCGCTGCAATCCTGGTCAATCCCGTCCCGAGCCAGGTCAACAGCGCCAGGGTGGACGGCGGGGTCCGAGTCGTTGCAGTCGAGTGGAGATCCGCAGCCCGGTTCGGCATAGAAGCCGTCGCCGTCGGAATCGGTGCATGCCAAACCTGCGAGCAGCTCCCCATGGGCGGCCAGGACGTCCACAACCCCGAAGCCGAACCCATGGTCGGGCCCGGGTGTGCCCCCATCGAGGCCCGAGCGCAGCAGAGAAGATTCAATCTGCTCGATCGGGACCGCCGGAAACGCACTCTTGAGGAGCGCCAAAGCACCGCCGACGTGGGGGGCCGCAAAGGATGTCCCGGAGACGGTTGCGGTCGCTTCGGGGAAAAGTCCCCCCGCCGTGAGGTCGGAAGTCCTGATCCCCACTCCCGGAGCTGTCAACTGAGGATAGAACTCACCGCCGCATGGGGAGGGACCGCGGCTGCTGAAGGGAGCCAGGTTCATCCACCTGTCGACGGCGCCCACAGCCAGGCTGCCCGGTGTGTTCGCCGGAGCAGAGCTCGTTCGAAAGCCCGGTCCATCATTTCCGGAAGGAAAGACCACGGCGATGCCGGCGGCCCTCAAAACCTGAACATCGTCATTGAACTCAGGATTGCACTGGTTCAGGGAACCTGCGATGCCCCAGGGACAGACAACCACTGCAGGCGCATCATCGGTCAACGGATCTCCGTCGGGGTCAAGGACCCACTGGAAAGCTTCATGAATGACACTGAACGAAGAGAGACCCCCGTCACTGAAAATTTTGGCCGCTATCCATTGGGCGCCGGGAGCGATCCCGATGGCTTGTCCGCCGGCATCCCCTCCGACGATGATGCCCATGGCCTGGGTCCCATGACCGCTTCGGTCGTGCGGCTCAGCATGCTCGCCATGGGGATCGAGCCAGCTGTTGCCACCCCCCCGCCACTTGTGCTTCAAGTCGGAATGATTCGGGTCCACGCCCGAGTCCAGCGTGGCCACGACAACCCCCTGCCCTCGAAGGCCGAGATCCCACAGTTCAGGGGCCCGAAGCATCTGAATGTTCCAGTTCGGTGCACTTTCGATTTGCGCTTCCGACGGGGCGGGAACCAGCACCAGAACTTCATCAAGCCGAATGCTCTCCACTTCAGGATCAGACCTCAGCTCCTCAACCAGGCCGGCAGGCGCCGTCATGGCGACTGCTTCGATCATCCACAAATCGCGTACCCGTCCGGCACCGGCGTTTGACAGCCTTTTGTTCCATTTCGTTCGTCTGGCAACGGCCCGCGATTTCCGGCCAAGGATTTCAGCGAACCAGTCACCCCTTTGTTCATTTCGAAAGCTTGCTGGAGGGTTGTCAGGTCGTCGGAAACGAACCACGACGGGGATGGCGGTGCTTTGGGGGCTGCCCGCCAGAAGCGCGTCCACTGACATTCCGGCCGAACCGTTTGAGGGCGTGCAGAGCCACACGGCAACCATCAGGAGTCCGGCAACCCCGATGGTGAGGGTGCAGCACGAGCCGCCGCGAATGGACGGCGCCCTGCGGCACAGAGGCGATTCTGCAGAATTTTGCTTAAAAACCGACATCCTTGCCCCCCCCAGGAGAGATAAGCGATCGGCTCAACACGGATTTCACTTCATGAGGATCAACAGCCATGATGATGCAAAGACTCACCACCCGCTGATGAAAGCACGAACGAAAAATCTATGGGAGAACAATGAACAGGAGGCTTGATGCAGTGAATTATGCCCCTTCCACACGATGCCCCTCGATGAGATTACATCTTGCATCTTAAGTGTAATGTTTCGCTACCCTGAGGTTAATAGTCACTTCTGATCAATTGACCTGGTCATTTATACTTAGCTGATGCATCGCCATCAATGAGCTCGCCCCCCCGGGAAACTCGTTCCGGCCCACCCGACACCCATCCGGGTCTGCTTCTTCCTCGGGTCCTTCGTCAAGCCTCCCGCCGCCAAGGGAAATGACCTCAGGCCGCGCTTCCAGCTCACAAGGACTGTAAGCACCTCATTTTCGACTGGCCCAGATACAGAGCAACGGATGTGCCACTGTTGAACCATGCCGCACCACGCTGAATCCATATGCTCAAACAAGAAGTTAGGATGCGTGGGCGTTTTGAGCAGACCGATCAGAGAGGGACCCGAATGGGGACATCCCGCCAAAATGACCGGCTTGAAATTAGAATAACTTAATATAATAATAGGTTAGTCAGTATAGATCATTTTGGTACGGTTCCATTTTGGACTGCAAAGAAAGAGTTTCCTATTTGTCGTTTTTTCTATACATTTCTTCGATAGACGCTAACGGCTCCCTGGCGCATTGGAAGTCTCATTCACAGGTACAGCTATGTATTCATTTCGAAAGGCATATGTGTGGCTCACCTTGTCGACTTTGACCTTCATGGTTTTGATATGGAGCCTTTTCGTCTTCCCGTGCTTCACCGAAGTGGCGCGGCTCCATCACATTCAACAGGTGCGCTCCCTGGCCCGCGGGCTTCTCCTCACCGACCTGTGTCTTTTCACCGATGGCCGATACCTGAGGCATGTCTCCCAGGCGGATTTTCACAGTGCCTTCCAGGACAATCCCAGGTCCTTTGACTACTTTCCATCCGGTTCGCTGTTGCTGCCACCCTACTTCATATGGGGGTCGTCCCATGACATGGCTGAGAACGCAGATCCATTTCATTGATTTTGCGCTGTCATCGATGCTGCGACGCAAATGGCGGAACGCCGGCCTTCTTCTCGTTTATTCCGTCGTGGTGTACCTGATTTGTTCGGTGCTGTTTTTTGCCGATGCCCTGCGAGAGGAGGCCCGGTCGGTCCTGCAGGTTGCCCCCGAAATCATCGTGCAGAGGAATCTTGCTGGACGCCATGACTTGATGCCTGTCGACGTCTCAGAGCAGTTGAAGTCCATTCGGGGCGTGAGACGCGTAATCCCCCGTCTGTGGGGCTATCATTATCATCCTGCATCGCGCTCCAATTTCACGCTGATCGTACCCGAAAAGGAGGCGCCGGAAGACGGGAAGGCTGTCATCGGCAGTGGTGTGCTGCGCGCCTGGGGACCGGATGCAGCCAGTGAGATCCACCTGAAATCTTCGCAGGGGCGACTGATCACCCTGCAGGTTGCAAAAGTTCTGGATGCGGGCATCGACCTCGTTGCTGCAGACGTCATTCAACTATCCGAGAGGACGTTCCGGGAGCTCACCGGAATGCCGCCCGGCTACGCCACAGATTTGGCCGTTTTTGTAAGAAATCCGCTCGAATGCCGCAACATCGCCAGGAAGATCATGGAACTGCATCCGGACACACGCCCCATCCTTCGAAGCGAGATCGAGCGCACGTACGCCTCGCTCTTCGACTGGCGAAGCGGGTATGTTGTCGTTCTGCTGGGCGGTGCGGTGCTTTCGTTCTTCATTTTTGCCTGGGAGAAAGCCACGGGGATGAGTGCGGAAGAGAGGCGGGAAATAGGCATCCTGAAAGCCTTGGGGTGGAACACCTCGCACGTTCTGACCTTGAAGTTCTGGGAGGCTGCCATGGTTTCTCTGACCGCCTTTCTCCTGGGTACCCTGGGCGGCTTTTGGCATGTCTATGCCGGGGGAGCCTCCCTCTTCAAGCACGCACTGAGGGGCTGGGCGGTCCTGTACCCTCAGTTCGAACTGCAGCCAACCGTCGACGCCTACCAGGTCGGGACGATCTTCCTGCTGACGGTCATGCCCTACGCTTTGATGGTGGTCATTCCCTCGTGGAAGGCGGCGGCCGGCGACCCCGATCTGGTCATGAGACTGTCCTGACACGGAGGTATTCGCCAAGTGTTTCTCAACCCCGCCGTCATCTCCCTGCTGGGAGGCTCGTTCCTGAACAACCTTTTCATGATCTATGCGTCACGGACCGGCATCGAGATCCTCAATCACTGGGACCTCCGCAGCGGCTCAACCCGGCAGCTCATGCTCGAGCGCAAGACTTATCTGGTCGCCACCCTTGTGAACGTGCTGATGTTTTACCAGATCGCCTCACTACTCCTCTTTGTTCATACGGCCGACCACATTCACAGTGAATTCGTGGGAGCCATGTGCGCCGCTGGAACCCTCGCTGCCAACGCGTATGGCTATCCGGCCCTGCAGATCAAGATCCTGACGAGCTTCCTTTGCGGTGTCTGGATCCTGGTGAATCACGCTGACGGTCAGTCGATCGAATACCCGCTCCATCGATTCAAATACAGGTTGCTTCTGGTACTGCATGGACTGTTTCTCATCGATCTCTATCTCCAGTGGAGTTATTTCCGCAACCTCAACCCGGATGTCATCACATCCTGTTGCGGGGCGCTCTTCGGCGACGGCAACGATTCCCTTGCGGCAGACCTGGCCCATCTTCCCCCGCAGACCATGAGGTTCATCTTCTTCTGCAGCGCGTTTGTCCTGGCCCGGGTTGGAATGCACTTCATCCTGAAAGGGCATCCTGCCAGAGGCTGTGCACTCGCGGGAATCTGGTTCACCTGTGTCTGCATGGCGTCCATTCTCTCGTTCATCTCCCTCTACCTCTACCAGATGCCCTCGCATCACTGTCCCTTCTGCGTACTCCAGAAGGAATACGGCTATGTGGGATACCCCCTCTATATCTCGTGGCTCGTCCTGGGGGTTTTCAGCGCCGCTATCTGGGTCCTCGACCGTTTCCGATACATCCCGTCCCTCGAGGAAGTGGTGCCGAGGATTCAAAGGCGGTACTGCGTGGTCACCCTGCTCGCGGGAGCGGTTTTCGTGCTGATCACCCTTTATCCGATGATCTTCCAAAGCTTCAGACTGGGCGGCTACTGACAGCGGGAGGGATGTCCGAGAGCACAATCCAGCGAATCAGCATCTCTCGTGCTGCAGCCCAGGAGATCATTCGGGTGCACGGGGGAATTCGATGACAGGCGGCGTGCCGGGCAATGGAGCCAGAATACGTGCATTATCTCCGGCCATTCTGGATCTATCACCATGCCGAAGCCCAGCGGAATCGAAGCAGCAAAAGTGCTGATGCGACGCCAGCCTTCGGCGGCGATCATCATCATGACGACGCCAAACCGAAACGCAGCGAAGACACCGACACCGTTCACGCTCATCGTAGTCATCTTTTCGGGTGATTCCTTTTTTCCGTATCTCATGGTATGAGGAGCCATTCGACTACCGTGAGGAGTTACCAATGAAGAGGGAGCCCAAAGCCAGGTATTACATCTACGTAAACGGCTGCGAACTGGAGATCCGGCGCCATTCATCCCCACCCTGGGACACGATTGGCTCGCATACGGCCTGGGGAGCCGATGAGATCGAGGAACAGCCGGCGAGTCCGGGCACTCGATGCCCGATATAGGCTCCCGGCCCGGATCCGACCAGTGTCGGCCCCTCCCGTTGGGGCCTTGGGAGAGAGTCAGGCTCATCTTCGCTTTTTTTGTTCACCATAGTCCTGCTGGCATCGAGCGTGCCGGTCAGTGGTGGCCTCAATGAAATCGCATCCTCCGCAGGTGCCGGGGACCTCAAAGAGGTCGGCGAACAGTTGTCGAAGTTCTGAGTGTTCTTTTCGCCTGTATCCAAAACGTCGCTTGGGCCATGGCGGTCAAGGGGGACACTGAATGCGTCACAAGATGCAGATCCTGTTTGTGGACGACGAGCGGAACGTTCTCGAAGCATTCCGGCGCGCTCTGCACCCGCAGGAGCGTATATGGGACATGAGGTTCTTCTCCGACGCCAGGGAGGCCCTCGATCACCTGGCTGGACACGAAGTGGACACCATCGTTACCGACATTCAAATGCCTGAGGTGGACGGGTTTGAGCTGATCAGGCGGATAAGGGAGGAACTGAGCCTGCTGGACGTTCCGATCATCGTCGTGACCGGCCTGGGCGATGCAGCCTTGAAACGCCGTGCTCTTGACCTGGGCGCCACCGATCTGCTCAGCAAACCGGTGAGCGGCGAGGACCTGAGAGCCAGGTTGCAGAGTGCGCTGCACATCAAATCTCAGCACGACCAACTGAGAGCCTACAGTGAGAGCCTCGAGCGGCTCGTCGCTGAACGGACGCAGGAGCTCGAGGATTCGAGGCTCGACGTTCTCTGGCGGTTGAGCAAGGCAGCCGAGTACCGGGATGAAGACACCGGTCAGCACATCATCAGGGTCAGTCTCTACTGCCGCGCTCTGGCCCAGGCGCTTGGTCTCGATGCGGAGAGAGCTCACGGGGTCTTCTTGACGAGCCCCCTGCATGATGTGGGCAAAATCGCCATTCCGGACGCGATTCTTCTCAAGCCGGGCAGATTGAACGACACGGAATGGAGAGTCATGAAGACCCACTGTGAGGCAGGGGCTCGGATTCTCTGCGACGAATCCCTGGGGATGAGAGTGTACCGCGAGCTGCAGGGCCGGGCAGCGATTCCCCATCGTCAGGTTCTGCCCCTGCTGCAGACTGCCGCGACCATTGCCCTTTCGCACCATGAGCGATGGGATGGCTCCGGCTATCCGCACGGCTTGAGTGGCGAGGCGATCCCCTTGGAAGGTCGCATCGTGGCGCTGGCCGACGTCTACGATGCCCTGTCATCCAGCCGCCCCTACAAACCCCCGATGCAGGAAGCGGAGGTGGTCGCTGCCCTGGGGGATGGAGTGGGGAAACATTTCGATCCCGCGGTTCACGCGGCATTCGAAAGAATCGCGCCGGACTTCCGTGACATACGCCGTGCTTATTCGGATGAAGAAAGGAATCCCGGCTCCCGGCTTGAAGTTTGCCGGGACACGTCTCACCGGAATGACGATCGAGATCCTTCGGAGAGTTTTTGAGATGGTCTCCTGGTTATCGTTGCGCGCAGCCGGGGAGTTGGCGATGAATCCAAGGACACGAGGACGGTGGTATGGCTGAGCTCCCTTTTGAACGGGTGCTGGTTGTAGACGACGAGGCGGCGTATCGGACCGTGATCAGGCAGCATCTTTCCATTCTCGGGTACGAATGCCACAGCGTCGAGGATGCCGAGGCGGCTTTGAGGGTCTTGGAGAGCGATCCCTACGACCTGGTGATTTCCGACATCCGGATGCCGGGCATGGACGGTCTGGAGCTCCTGAAGGTGGTCAACGGGCGAGGCTACCCGGCGAGCGTGATCATTATGACCGCTCATGCGGAGGACTATCCCTATTCGGACATCATCGAGGCGGGAGCCGTCGATTACCTGACGAAACCGTTCCAGATCAGCGAGCTGAAGGCCAAACTCAAGCGTCTTGAAAGAGAGCGGGGCATCACCAGTCTTCTGAAGGCGAGCAACGAGGCATTGGCGATGGAATCCCGGCTCAATGCTACCATGGCCGACCTTTCCAAGGCCCTGATATCTTCCGTGCCGATGGAGCAAATATCCGGCTTGACTCTCACTCGAGCCCGCGAGCTCACCGCAAGCCGATGCGGTTGCCTGGTCCAGGTGGATCCCGCCAGCAGAAGTCTGTCTATTTGCGCCATGTTCGATGAGGGTGGGCTGGCGGTCTGCAGGTTACCGGAAGATTCGCTCGTCTGCGAACGCTGCTACCACCTGCCTGACTACTTCTCCGATGAACATAAGCCGGTGCTGCAGAATGCTCCGGTGGAAGCCCCGGGGGTGCCCGCACTGACTCCGGCAGGCGAGCCCGTCCGCCGTTTTCTCGCGGTTCCGATATCCCTGGGGAGCGCGTTGATCGGCAGTATCGCCTTGGCAAACTCGGACCGTGACTACACGGAGCACGACCTGCAGGTGATCTGCCGGCTCGCGGAGGTTTACGGGCTGGCCGTCCAGCGCAAGAGGGATGAGGAAAGCCTTGCCCGGGCCAAGGATCACATTGAAAAAGTGTTCGACAATTCTGCGGACGCCATAGGCATCATCGACAAGCATGGCAGAGCGACTCAGTGGAACAAGATGGCCGGCGCCATGTTCGGTTACACCCTTGAAGAGCTGCACGACAAGAAGGTTTTTGACCTGTATGCGGACCAGCAGCAGCTGGAAGCGATGCTGGCCCGCCTGCGCCGTGACGGAAGGGTTCAGAAGTACGAGATCGACATTCGCAGAAAAGACGGCTCAACCGCGCCGTTCGAGCTGTCCATCAGTCTGCTCTACTCCGACGAGGGCAAGGTTCAGGGGAGCGTCTGTGTCGCCAGGGACCTGAGCGATCTCAAGAAATCCCTGCTGGAGGCGCGGAACTTGAACGAAAGCCTCCAGAAGGAGATCGTCTCCCGGAGAAAGGCCGAGGCCGGGCTGCAGGCAGCCCACGCGGAGATGGCGCAGCTGGTTGCCTCCATCCCGTCCATTCTGATCGGGCTCTCAGCCGACGATCGCATCATCTGGTGGAACGCGGCGGCGGAGGAAACCTTTGGCCTGAAGCAGGAACAGGTCCTGGGGCGCCCGCTGAGAGAATGCCGGCTTCAGTGGAGCTGGGAGACGGTCCTCGGGGGGATTTCCGAAAGTCGCCGGGATCGAACGCTGCACAGGCTCGATGACATCCGCTTCGTACGTCCCGACGGCAAGGAAGGGTTTCTGGGGATATCGATCAGTCCCATGGGAGTCAACCCGGAAGGTCATTCAGGACTGATCCTCCTGGCGCGTGACGTTACCAGCCGCAAGCACATGGAAAGCCTGCTGGCGCAGGCGCAGAAGCTGGAATCCATCGGCCAGCTGGCGGCGGGAATCGCACATGAGATCAACACACCGACCCAGTACGTGGGCGATAACATCCAGTTTTTGCAGGATGCCTTCCAGAGTCTGCAGCGGTTGATCAAACGATACATGGAGATTCCCCGGGCCCTCAGGGACGGAGCACCGGCGGACGAGCTCGCCGGGCGGATGAGGGAGGCTGCTGAAGAGGCTGACCTGGAGTATCTCGCAGAGGAAATTCCCAAGGCCATCCAGCAATCCTTGGAGGGAGTGGAGCGCGTCAGCAAGATCGTGCGCGCCATGAGGGAATTCTCCCACCCGGGAACGGAAGAGAAGACGCCCATCGACATCAACAACGCCATCGAGAGCACCATCACCGTGGCGCGCAACGAGTGGAAATACGTGGCAGAGGTGATCACGGACTTCGATCCGCTGCTGCCCCTGGTGCCGTGCCTGCCCGGAGAATTCAACCAGGTCATCCTCAACATGATCATCAACGCCGTCCATGCCATTGCAGATGTCGTGGAGTCAGGCTCGGGGGGGAAGGGCCTCATTCGCGTCAGCACCCGTCACGAGGGGGATTGGGTCGAAATACGGCTGAGCGACTCGGGCGGCGGCATCCCGGAGGCCATACGGTCCAGGATCTTCGACCCGTTCTTCACCACCAAGGGGGTGGGCAAAGGAACCGGCCAGGGTCTCGCCATCTCTCACTCGGTCATCGTGGACAAACATGGCGGCACCATCACCGTCGAATCGGAGTCCGGCCGGGGAACCACCTTCATCATTCGGCTTCCCGTGGCAGATCGGCGGGTCTGAAGGATCAGGCCTGCAGGGAGAACACTCTTCAGGAGGAAAGGACCCAATGGTTCGGGACACCCAGGCACAAGATGTTGTCCTCCCGAGAACCGTGGAAAGACTCAAAATTGTCCTGCTTTACGCTGCGTTCGCTTCCCTCTGGATCCTGCTTTCAGACAAGGCAATGGAATGGCTGTTCCGGGAGTCACCGCAGAACACCGTGATCAGCACCCTCAAGGGTTGGGCTTTCGTGGCCGTGACCTCCTTTCTGCTCTATCGGTTGATGGGGAGACTTGCAGGCCGGCCTCCCTCTGCCGAGTCCGCTGCTGTCGGAATGCAATCCCTCGCCTGGCCTTTGGGACTTCTGGCGGCGGCCGTTGTCGCCATGACCGGCCTGGGCATCGGCCACTCTCTGACTCATCAGAAGGAAAAGGAGGTGGCCAGACTTCAGGCCATCGCCGATCTCAAGACCCGACAGATCGAGGCGTGGCTGGCAGAGCGGTTCGGCGACGCCCGTTTCGTGCGGACAAACCGCTTGTGGGGCGAGCTCTACCATCGATGGCGCCACGACGGCGACACGGCCGGCCGCGACCTGATGTTGTCGCGCCTCAGGGAATTCGTGGAAAACAGGTCTTTTCAGAGTGCGCTTCTGCTCGATGAACAGATGGAAGCTTTGTGGAGCACAGAAGAGCAGCTCCCGGACATGAATCCAGCACTTCTTGATGCCGTCCGTGGATCTTTTGGCGGCCACGGGGTGATTCACCTCGGACCCTACCGCGACGACGCCGGCAGCCTGCGCCTCGATTTCATCGCTCCCCTGCCCTCCTCCGACGGCCGCACGCACCCCGTCATCATCCTGCGTGTGGATCCGAGCAAGCATCTGTTCGCCATGCTTGAGACCTGGCCCGTGCCCAGCGCCACGGGCGAAACCCTGCTCTTCCGGAAAGAGAGCGACCATGTGGTCTACCTGAACGAGCTCCGCCACCGGGCCGAAACGGCTGTGGCGTTCCGCAGGGATGTGGCGGATGAAAAATTGCTTGCTGCACAAGTCCTGCGCGAGGAAGCGAAAGAGAACTCCCCGGTGGAGGGGAAGGACTACCGGGGGATTCCGGCCATGGGCATTGTGCGCTCCATCCAGGGTACGGACTGGTTCCTGGTGGCCAAGCTGGACCACTCTGAACTGTACGCCGACATGACCCGGGATGTTACCTGGATCGCTCTCTTCGGATTGCTGACCCTGTTCATGACCGGCGGCGGACTCTTTCTCTTCCGCCAACGCCAGGAGTTGGCCGCTTCACTGCGAGAGCGGCAAATCCAGTCAGAGAAGCTCCGAGCCCTTCAACTTCTTGGCGCCATCGCCGAAAGCTCGGCGGATGCCATTTTCGCCAAAGACGTAGCGGGCCGTTACCTGCTCTTCAATCACGAGGCGTCCCGCATTGCCGGAAAGCCCGCCCACGAGGTGATCGGCCAAGATGACACGGCCATATTTCCCCCTGAGCAGGCGGCATTGATCCGGAGCAACGACAGGAAGGTGATGCAGGAAGACCGGACGGTCACCTTTCAGGAAGATCTCAGCACCGTTGATGGCGAAGCGACCTTCCTCGCGACCAAGGGGCCTCTCAAAGACACGGCCGGCAACGTCGTCGGCACGTTCGGCATCTCCCGCAACATCACAGAGCTGAAACGCACGGAGGACGCGCTGCGCACCTCCCTCGACGAGAAGGTCGCCCTCCTCAGGGAGGTCCATCACCGGGTCAAGAACAACCTCCAGATTGTGGCGAGCCTCCTGAGCCTGCAGGCCGGCCGCACACCCAACCCGGAAGCATTGGACGTCCTGCGTGACACTCACAACCGCGTGCGCTCCATGGCCCTCCTGCACGAGGTGCTCTATCGCTCAGGAAACCTGGCGCGCATCAACTTTGCCTTGTACGCCCGGGACCTGTGCGCACAACTGCTGCCGGCCTACGGGGCTGCAGCGTCACAGGTCAAAGTGGACATTCGGGTCGAGGATATCGGGCTGCCTCTGGAGCAGTCGGTTCCCTGCGGCCTGATCATCAACGAGCTCGTGTCCAATGCATTGAAGCATGGCTTCCCGGGAGGGCGCGGCGGATCGATCCTGCTGGAGCTGGTCCGGACCGGTGAAGGGATGCTCACTTTGACGGTGAGCGACGAGGGTGTCGGACTCCCCGATGACTTGGACCGGGCATCGCCTGGGTCGCTCGGGCTGAGGCTGGTCTCCAGGCTGGTCGCACAGCTGAAGGGGAGCCTGGCTGTGGAGAGCGGAGCCGGCAGGGGTACCCGGTTCCGTGTCGATATTCCCGTTTCCGAGAATTCCGTGAGTGGAGAGTTGCGATGAAGCCTACCAGCATTCTCGTCGTCGAGGACGAGGCCGTCGTTGCCATGAACATCGAAGACCGGCTGGCAGCCATGGGCTATGAGCTCGCGGGCAGCGTCCCCAGCGGCGAGGAAGCCCTGACCCTCGTGGCACGGCAGCGCCCGGACCTCGCCCTGATGGACATCCGCCTCCAGGGAGCCATGGACGGAATCACCGCCGCCGAGGAAATCCGCAGTCGCTTCCAGCTTCCCGTAGTCTTTCTCACCGCGTTTTCCGAGGAGGCCACCCTGGAGCGCGCCAAGCGCGCGGAACCTTACGGCTACATCCTCAAGCCGTTCGACGACCGGGAGCTCAAGTCCGTCATCGAGATCGCGATTTACAAGCACAGGGCGGAAGCCGAAATCCTTCGCCTCAACCGGCTCTACGATGTACTCAGCATGGTGAACCAGACGGTCTTGCGCGTCTCGTCCCCGGAGGAGCTTCTGCCTGCCGTCTGCCGCCTGGTGGTGGAGCGCGGGGCCATCGACCTGGCGTGGATCGGCCGACTGGACCCGGTTACCTCCCGAATCATCCCCGTTGCTCATTTCGGAACGCAGAGCGAGATCCTGGAAGATGCGGAATTCTTCGCCAACGGCCGCCCCGAGGGGCAAGGGAGCCAGGGCAAAGCCATCCGTGAAGGTGAGCCTTTCGTCTGCAATGAGTGCGTTACCGCCGACTGCCTCTACCCTTCATCTCTCGCTCCGGCCCGGTTTGGTTTCCAATCGTGTGGCTCTTTCCCGATCCGATTCCAGGGCCGGATCTGGGGCGTATTCAGTCTTTGCGTCAGGCAAGCGGGATTCTTTCGCCAGCGCGAGATCGAGCTTCTCAGGGAAGTCGCCATGGATGTGTCGTTCGCGCTGGACATGATCGAAGGCGAGGCCAGGCGCAGGAGGGCCGAAGCGTCTCTGCGGGAAAGGGAGGACTTCATACGGACCATCCTGGACCATCTCCCCGTGGGCATCGCCGTGAACTCGGTCGATCCGTGTGTGAGGTTCGAATACATGAACGACAACTTCGCCAGGTTCTACAGGACCACCCGAGAGGCGCTGGCGAACCCGGATGCATTCTGGGAAGTCGTCTACGAAGACCCGGCGTTCAGGGAGGAGATCAAAAGGAGGG
>CAZLCS010000017.1:0-97018 GCA_964557955.1 uncultured Syntrophobacteraceae bacterium | reverse complement strand
GGATTTATTGGCTAAAGTGATGGAGAGGATGCTATTTCCCTTAAACTCCTGTCTGGTGGGTTTCCTTCGCGCTCTTCGTGCCCTTCGTGGTAAAATGGTTTCAAGCTTCTATTCCATTGCATGGATGAATCGCTACCCATGACGCACACCATTGTCCTTCCCATCGCCGCCGCGGTTTTGAGCGGCCTGACAGGACTCGCGGCGCTTCTCCTGGCCACCCGGGCCCCCGTCTTCCTGCTCCTGGCCCTGGGCATGGGGCTCCTCGCCGGGGAAAAAGTCCTCACGGTCCAATCCCTGGGGGCGGCCATCCCGTCGGACGTCATCCAGTGGGAGACGTGGCGGTTCGCCGCGGCCACCCTGGCTTATTCGCCCTTCCTCCTCTTCAGCGCCCGGTTCGCCCGGGAGAAGCCCGGGGGCGGAGCCGGGCGCTGGATCGTCCCCGCGCTGGCTCCCCCGGCCGCCGTCGCGGTCCTCCTCCTCTTCTTCCCGGGCTCGCTCTTCACGGCGGCCCGGAGCACCGCGGGGCTCGGCCCCTTCTGGCACCTTTCCGTGGGGACTCCGGGCTACGCCGCCCACGTCCTGGCCCTGCTCTGCTCCGTCGCCATCCTGGTGAGCCTCGAGCGGCTGCTCCGGGCGTCCATCGGCGACCAGCGCTGGCGCGTGAAATTCACGCTCCTCGGCGTCGGGGCCGTCTTCGCCTTCCGCATCTACACCACGGCGGACGTGCTCCTCTACTCCGCCGTGAGCACCCACACCGTTTACCTGGAGAGCCTGGTCCAGGTGCCGGCCCTCCCGCTCGTGCTCCTTTCCATCCTGCGCCAGAAGGACCAGCCCGTCACGATCCACGTCTCCCAGGACCTCGTGCGCTACTCCCTCACGGTGGTCATCGTCGGGCTCTACCTCATCGCCGTGGGGGTCCTGGCCAAGGTGGCCGTCTATTTCGGGGCCGCCGAGGGTTTCGTCCAGAACGCCTTTCTGGTCTTCGTGGCCTTCCTCGGCATCACGGCCATCCTCCTTTCGGACCAGATCCGGAACGAAACCCGCCGGTTCGCCCATCGCCACTTCCGGACGCCCCTCCACGACTACCGGAAGGTCTGGGCCACCCTGACCGAGCGGACCAGCTCGGTGGTGAACACTCCGGACCTCTGCCGGGCCGTGGCCCGGACCGTCTCCGAGACCTTCGGCGTCTCGGCCGTCTCCATCTGGCTCGCCGACGACAAGGGGGGCCCGCCGGTGCTGGGAGGTTCGACAGCCCTCTCGGCCAACCGCCCCGAGGGGCTGGAGCCCGTGGAGCGCGAGATCGCCTTCCTCATGATGAGCCTTCGGGGGAAGACGGAACCCGTGGACTTGAGGCGGCCCGGGCAGGCGCTCGAAGTCCCGGCGACGGCCGCCGAAGGCAACGGGAGGCCGGACGAAACCCGGATCCGCACCTGCGCCCCCCTCGCCATGGGGGGCGAGCTCCTGGGCCTCATGACGCTCAACGAGCGCATGACCGGCGAGGAATTCAGCATCGAGGACCTGGACCTCCTCAAGACCATATGCGACCAGGCGGCCGGCATACTCCTCAACCTCAAGCTTTTCGAGAACCTGGCCCACGCCCGGGAGCTCGAGGCCCTCCAGACCATCTCGGCCTTCTTCGTCCACGATCTCAAGAACCTGACCAACACGCTTTCCCTCACGCTCCAGAACCTCCCCGTGCACTTCGACAACCCGGAGTTCCGGGCGGACGCCTTCAGGGTCATCGGGAGCACCGTGGAGAAGATGCAGGGGCTGTGCAGCCGCCTCTCACTCTTCCGGAAGGGCATCGAGGTCCAGAAGCGGCCCTGCGATTTGAACGGGCTGGTAGAGAGCGTGCTGGCCGGCGTCGGGGCCGGCAACGGCGAGAACCCGGTCGACCGGGAGGTGACTCCTTTGCCGGAAGTCCCGTTGGACCCGGAGCAGATGGAGAAGGTGCTCCTGAACCTGGTGATCAACGCCCGGGAGGCCTCGGGGCCCGGGGGGGCCATCCGGGTGGCCACGGGGCGGCGGGAGGACGCGGTCTTCGTTTCCGTCTCCGACGAGGGGTGCGGCATGTCGCGGGAGTTCATGGCGAGGGAGCTCTTCAAACCCTTCAAGACCACCAAGAAGCGGGGGCTCGGCATCGGCCTCTACCACAGCCGCATGATCGTCGAGGCCCACAAAGGGAGGATCGAGGTGGAGAGCGTCGAGGGGAAGGGGTCCACTTTCCGGGTGGTGCTTCCGTTAAAATAGAGAAATCATTCACCACGAAGGACACGAAGAGCACGAAGAAATGATAAAAGAGGCTTTCTTCGTGCTCTTCGTGGTAAAAAGCCTTTTGTCTTTGCTCTTCTTCCAGTTGAACACCCCATCAAGGAGGTCAGGATGGCCCATCCCATCGTTACACGCACCCTGGCGCTCGTCATGGTTTCCCTGCTGCTGGCCCTCGCCGGAGGCTGCTCCAAGGAGCAGAAGATGGCGCGGCACCTGGCCAAAGCAGACGATTACTTCAAGGAGCAGAAGTACGACGAGGCCATCATCGAGTACAAAAACGTGATCCAGATCCAGGGCAATCATGTCCACGCCCTGAAGCAGCTGGGCCTCGCCTACGAGGCCTCCGGCGAGCCGGTCAAGGCTCTCCCCTACTTCGGCAAGGTCCGGGACCTGAGCCCCGGCGACCTGGAGGTGAAGCTCAAGCTGGCGAGGCTCTTAGCCGCCGGGCAGCAGCACGACCGCGCCCGGCTGGAGCTGGATGCCGTGCTCGGGAAAGAGCCGGCAAACCCGGAGGCGTTGCTCATCCTGGGCGACATCGTGACCCGACCCGAGGAGGTGGATGACGTCCTTCAGCGCCTCCAGGAGGTCCGCGACCAGATCCAGGACAAGGTGCGCTACCACCTGACCCTGGGCATGCTGCACCTCAGGAAGAAGGACCCGCCGTCGGCGGAGGCCGCGGTGCGGGACGCCCTGGCCGCAAATCCGCAGTCCGTCGAGGCTCACCTGGCCATGGGCGATCTCGCCCTCATGCGTCGGGACCTGAGCCAGGCCGAGGAGGAGTACAGGGCCGCCGCCGGGTTCGCCCGGCCCGGGTCCTTCGCCCGCATCAAGCTGGCTGACTTTTTTCTCCTGACCCGAAAGACCGATGAAGCGAAAAAGACCCTCCAGGAAGCACTCCAGGCGGATGCGGGGTTCTTCCCCGCACGGCAGCGGCTGGCCGCCATCGCCTTCGCCGAGAACCAGCACGACGAAGCGCTGAAGCTCCTCGATCCCATTTTCAAGAAGAATCCCGGGGATCCCGAAGCCAAACTCCTGCGCGGGCGGGTCCACCTGGCCAGGCAGGAAACCCCGCAGGCCCTGCAGGACCTGGGGGACGTCGTGAGACTCGCTCCCTCCCTCGCACAGGCACGCTACTTCCTTGCCCTGGCCCACCTCCAGGCCAAGGATGAAACCAACGCCCGGGCCGAGCTCAAAGAGGCGGTCGGCCTGAATCCTCAATTGGGGGAAGCCCAGCTCCTGCTGGCGGAGCTGGATCTCCGGAGCGGTCTGAACCAGCAGGCGGCCGAGGCGGCCATGAAGTTGCTGGACCGCGACCCCAAGAGCTTTGAAGGGCTGCTGATCCTGGCCGAGGCCGCCAACACCCCCGAAACCCTCAGGGAAGCATCCAGGCGGCTGGAAGCCGCCGGCGAGGAGTACAAGAGTCGAGCCCGGTATCAGCTGGCCCTGGGGAGGCTTCACAGCAAGCTGGGCGACAAGGGAAAGGCCGAGAAGGCCTTCAAGGAGGCGGTCACCCGCGAGCCCGACTCCCCGGACGCCCGCCTCGCTCTGGGAGACTTCTTTCTCTCCCACAACGAGCTGGCGCAGGCGGAACAGGAGTACAAGGCGGCGGCCGAGCTCGCTCCCCCGGCCTCCATTGCCCGCGTGAAGCTGGCCGAGCTCTACATCCTGTCGCGAAAGCCCGAAGCGGCCAAAGAGATCCTCGCGGACATCCTTCAGAGCTCCCCCGGGTATGTTCCCGCCCTGCGCCTCATGGGGAGGATCGTCTTCGACGAGAAGAATTTCGATGAAGGCTGGAACATTGCCGGGCAGCTCCTCGCCAAGGACCCGACCGATGCCGAAGGGCTCCTCCTGCGCGGGAAGCTGCACATGGTCAGCAACAAGGTCCCCGAAGCCGTGGCCGACATGGAAGCGGCTGCCAGGCGGCAGCCCGGCTCCTACCTGGTGCTCCAGCAGCTCGCCATGGCCTATCTCAGGGCGGGCGACATCCCCAAAGCCAAATCCAGCCTCGAGGAGGCCACGCGCCTCAAGCCCGACCTTCCCCAGGCCGTGCTCACCCTGGCCGAGCTCGATGTCCGCACGGGCGCCTTCGATTCGGCCGTTCTCTCCCTGGAGAAGTTGAAGACCCGCTACCCGGAGTCGCAGCCCCTGCTCGAACTGCTGGGCCGCGCCGCTCTCGGGAAAGGGGATTTTCGGAAGGCCTCCGAGGTCTATCAGAAGTTGACCGCCATGGATCCGGACAACGCCCAGCTGAAGTTCTTTTACGGAGTGGCGCTGCGCAGCCAGGGGAAGCGCGTCGAAGCCCGAAAGCTGTTCCATGAGTCCTTGGGGGCATCGTCTTCCCAGGTCGGCTCACTGGCACAGATGGTGAGCATGGACTTCGAGGAGGGCAAGCCGGAGGTGGGTTTGCAGCGCGTGAAGGACGCCGCCGCCGCCAACCCCGATGCCGCCATGCTCCGCAACCTGCTGGGACTCATTTACCTGAAGCTCAGGGAGCCCGGCCCCGCCGAGGAGGCCTTCCTCAAAGCCATCGAAATCGATCCGATGATGGTCCAGAGCTACCTCGCCGTGAGCCGGATCTACGTGGAGTCCGGCCGCTATGACGACGCCCTCGAGAAGCTCCGCAAAGCCGCCGAGCTGGACTCCAAGAACCTGGGGGCCGTCATGATGGCGGGGGTCATCCACCAGCAGAAGGGGGACCTCGGGAAGGCGCAGGAGGCCTACGAGCAGATCCTGGAGACGGACGACAGCTTCGTTCCCGCCGCCAACAACCTGGCCTACATCTACGCCGAAAACGCGGGGGACCTGGACAAGGCCCTGAAGATCATCCAGCGGGCGAGGGAGAAGGCCTCCGACGATCCCCACGTGGCGGACACCCTGGGCTGGGTCCTCTACAGGAAGGGCAACTACGACTGGGCCCTGGCCGCCCTGCAGGAAAGCGCGGCCAAGCTGCCCCAGTCGGGGGAGGTCCAGTACCACCTGGGCATGACGTACGCCAAACTGGGGGAGAAGGAGAAGGCGAGGGAGGCGTTGAACAAGGCGCTGGAGCTCGACCCCAAGCTGCCCCAGGCGGGCGAAGCGAAGCGTGCGCTGGAAGAGCTGTAAACCTGAAGACATCTCACCACGAAGAGCACGAAGGACACGAAGGAAAACCGAAGTTTTTCCTTTGTTGTTTCTCTTCGTGCTCTTCGTGTCCTTCGTGGTGAAGGGTTTTCAAATGAAATTCGACGACCTCTCCAACCGCGTCATCGGCTGCGCCATTGAGGTTCACCGCACCCTGGGTCCCGGCCTCCTCGAATCCACCTACGAACAATGCCTGGCCCACGAGCTCCGGTCCAACGGCATCGGATTCAAGCTCCAGCATCCCCTCCCGGTCGTGTACAAGGAAGTGAAGCTCGAATGTGGTTACAGGATCGACATCCTGGTCGAAGACCGTCTCATCCTGGAGCTCAAATCCGTCGAACAGGTTCTCCCCATCCACGAAGCACAGATCCTGACCTACATGAAGCTTGCGTCCTTTCGGACAGGCCTCCTCATCAACTTCAATGTCCCCCTTCTCAAGGACGGCATCAAGCGCTTCGTCCTGTAGCCCCTTCGTGCCCTTCGTGTCCTTCGTGGTGAAATTCTTTTCTTCTGTCTTTGTTCTTCTTTTGAGGTACCTCCCATGCCCAAACCCAAGCTCCTCATCGTTGACGACGACGAAAACATCCGGACCGCCATGAAGTGGTCCCTCATCGCCGACTACGACCTGTCCTTCGCCGAGGACCGTCCGTCCGCCCTGGAAGCCCTTCGCAACGAGAGCCCCGAGGTGGTCACCCTCGATCTCGGCCTCCCCCCCGAGCCCATGTCCACCCGCGAAGGCTTCGAAACTCTGGCCGAGTTGCTGCAGGCCGCTCCCAACCTCAAGGTGATCGTCATCACCGGCCAGGACGAGAAGGAGAACGCCATCGAGGCGGTGGCCCGCGGGGCCTACGACTTCTTCTGCAAGCCCATCCAGGTGGAGGAGCTGAAAGTCGTCCTGAAACGGGCCTTTCAGCTGAGCCGGCTCGAGGCCGAGCACCGCGAGCTGCAGTCACGCCTGCACCAGGACTCCTTCGACGACATGCTCGGCACCAGCCCCCCCATGCAGGAGGTCTTTCTCAAGATCGAAAAGGTTGCCTCCACCGAGGTGCCCGTCCTCGTCACGGGGGAGAGCGGCACGGGGAAGGAGCTCGTGGCCCGGGCCATCCACCGGAGGAGCTGCCGGAGTGCGGGTCCTTTCGTCCCGATCAATTGCGGCGCCATCCCCGAGAATCTCCTGGAAAGCGAGCTATTCGGCCATGAAAAGGGGGCCTTCACGGGCGCCCACGCCCAGAAGCGGGGCCGCATCGAGTCCGCCCGGGGAGGGACTCTCTTCCTCGATGAAATAGGCGACCTCCCCCTCTCCCTCCAGGTCAAGCTCCTGCGGTTCCTCCAGGACCAGAAGATCATCCGCGTGGGGGGCCGGGACGAAATCGTCGTGGACGCCCGCGTCATCGCCGCCACCAACTCGGATCTGCACTCATCCCTGCGCGAAGGGCGCTTTCGTGAAGACCTTTACTTTCGCCTCTCCGTGGTCAACATCCACCTTCCGCCACTACGGGACAGGGACGGTGACGTGCTGATCCTGGCCAGGGCATTCCTGAGCCGCTACGCCTCCGAGAGTGGGAAGCGCATGACCGGCTTCACCGCCCAGGCGCTGAAGGCCCTGCAGGCCCACTCCTGGCCCGGGAACATCCGGGAGCTGGAAAACCGGCTGAAGCGGGCCGTGATCATGGCTGACAGATCGAAGATCACCCCGGCTGCCCTTGAGCTCGAATCGGCCTATGCACGGTTCCAGGGGCACGGCCTCAAGGAAGCCCGGGAAGCCTTGGAGCGTGAGCTCATCGAGCAGGCCCTCCAGAAGCACAAGGGCAAGATCGCCCCCGCCGCCGCCGAGCTCGGCATCGCCCGCCCCACTCTCTACGAGCTCATGGACAAGCTGGGGATCAAACGATAGCTTCCCCTTTCCCATTTTCTCGCGGGTTTGAATCCTTTGATGCATAGTGGGTTGAGCTAAATATCGCAGGTAGAAGCCCAGTGAGGACGTTGAAGACTCGCGGGCTTGTACCGATGCCCTCTCCCGTCGGATTACAATACACTTTTTATCTCAGACCGCTTTTCCATATATAACTAATTGTTTTCCCATCATTTCTAGCTTAAGAGCCGTTTCATCCGGCCAGCTCGTGTCGCAGAACCTTACAGACGATCCGCACCATGGTCTGCCGGCTCTACCCCTGACACGTCTGGGCTGCCTGGTTTGACTGTGAGCAAAATGCTTGTTGGATCAGGGTTTCACGGAATCCATCTTGCTGGAATAGTCATCCCAAGCCCTCTGGCATAGACCATGCTCAACCAGAGCCTCATTAAGCCAGCCATGTGTCTTCCTGGACGGCTGGAATTGCAGGAGGGGTGTTGCGGGTCGGATGATCAGTCCGAACAGATCCAAGCTCTGGTTGAGAGCTGCCAATCAAAAAGAGGAGGAGAGACGAAATGAAAAAGTTGGTTGTTGCCTTAAGTTTGATGGTCTTGCTGATGCCAGCCCTGCCGGTGTCAGCTGAACTCATCGATTTTTCTGGCCTCGTTTCTTTTTCGGATTTAGATGGTGATGATTTCAAGGAGACCATCACATTTGTGAATCCAGGGGAAATCGAAAGGTGGGAACCTGCCAGCGATACATTCTTTAATGGCACCCAGACTATTTCACTGCCACAATTGACTATTGATCAAACCATAATGTGGACTGATGGTCCTATTACTTACTATGGATTCACACCAGCCAAATACGTGCAGGGGTTTCAGATCTCTGATGCCGATGGCAATGTTCTCCTTTATGCTGACTTCGAACCTATCTCGATTTCTTTCTACAAAGCTTTATCAGGGGTTAATGACGGATTTCAGGGTAATCTGTCCAACTTCACTTCTACAAACTACTATACGGCAGGCGATTCTGACATTATTGATGCTTTCCTCGCAGCCACTTCAGGGGTCTCCACGGTGTCATTCCAATTAACACAGGCCCTGCTCCCCGAAGTGCAAAGTGGCGGCATTCCTTTCACGACGAGCTATTCCGGAAGCGCCGCCGTACCGGAACCCACCACTCTCCTTCTCCTGGGTTCCGGGCTGGTGGGCATGGGAGTGCTGAGGCGGCGGAAGAAATAGTCGGAAGCTAGCGGACATCCCCGCACCCACAATAGGCTTGGGCATGATATCCCGGCAGGATTCAGCGAAACCGTTGCATCCTGGCCGGGATTTTCATTTCTTGTTCTTCACTGGCGAAAGCCAAAGGCGCCGGAACAAGCGGCATGGATGCCGAATGCTCCTCTTCCTGAACGGCTCCATCATGCATTTTCTGCCGCATCCCGATTCTGTCGCAAAAGCTTACACTCCGCATGGAGCTGGCATGCGGTCTATAAGCTACTGTTTTTTATTAAACAATTTTCATTTAACCCGCCTCGAATCCATCCAAACGTAGGCTTTCTTTACAGAGCACCGCCCGCACCAGCAGCAGACGTTCTAACCTCCTTCCGCAAGAGATCAGCCTTGTATGGCTGTTTTCTAAACCATTCCGATTAGTTGATTAGTGACTCGTTCGACGAAAGGTCGGCAGATGTTTGGCGGCATGGAACTTGCCCAATAGGCATGCATCGGCAGTGGTTCTGCTGCTGTGAGGATAGCATGCTGCGGCTGCGGGCTGCCGTTTGGTCTATGTGCCCTGAAGCCATGGATTGTAACACCTGGACCCTTGGAGAAAGCATCATGAGGAATACGAAACCGCTCATTCTTCTGGCGATTCTGGCGCAGCTTTTCATGTTTACGAATCACGTCTCTGCCGACGGCTACACGATTCTTGACGTCTATGTGGGCGCAGACCCCACCTCCAATTCCTGGGATGGGAAGGACATCATTGGGGACGCGATTTATTTCGGTGTGTCAAAAATGGACGTTGTTCTCGGCTCCAGCAATCTCACCGTGGACATTTACACCACTTATCTCAACAACATCGGACTCTATCAGACGAAGCTGGGTGATCTCTTCATCAGCACGGATGGATGGAACCCGTACGGCACGCAACCCTATGCATACGACTATGCGAGCAACGGAGAGGTTTGGGAGTATGTGCTGGTAATGGACAATCACACCCCGACAGCCACCACGGGAACTTTGTACCTCTATAAAGTCGAATCCCCCGGCACGATCACTCTTTCGTATGCACCGACCAACTACATCTATCGCGCCGGGCAGGAGGTGCTGTTTATCCCCAACGGTTTGTCTCCAGTGGCCACCGGCACTTGGACCATTTACGGTTTAGGGACCGCCAATACAGAATTAGACGATTATTTGCAGTACAGCATCGACTACACCTTTAACTTCACAAGCGCCCTGGGTTTTCATTGGACCATGACCTGCGCCAATGATGTCATCGAAGGCAAGGTCGTGCCCGAGCCCGCCACCCTGCTGCTCCTCGGCTCAGGCCTGCTGGGCCTCGGAGTTTTCAGGAGAAGATTGAAAGCCTGAGCCACTCTCGGCGATTTCCCGTCTAAGCTTTCCAATGCGCTTACATCGGACTCACCAAAGGGGAGGTGCTTTCTCCGCACCTCCTCTTTTTATCTTTCTATGTGCACCGCGAACTTCATGCGATCCTCTCTTGTCGATGTTCGGTGTTCTTTTGGCAATGATGCATGACTTGGGGAGGCTATCGTTTTTGCCACCGTGGTGGAGTCAAAGTGTTCTGCCCCCATTCAGCAAAGGGCCCGTTCGTCGGGATGGATTACACTTTTTGGTCAAAAAGAGTATGAGGTCTATCTAATTTGATTACTTGCTATTTTAGATTACCACCTACTCACTTTATAGGATTTGCCAGATCTTTGTCGGGAGTCTTTACACAACTTCATCCCATCAGGACCTTGGTATCACACATCAAAATCTGAGACCGTCCGCCTCAAACCCAAACCTCCTAGAAATTATGTTATAATATTAGTTACTTGCATGCTTCAGGAAATCAGCCTGCGGACCAGAGGGACTCTTGGCGCATAGTTTGCCTGAAAAGTAAGCGGCGGTTTGCCCTCCCGGTGAACCCATTCCAGGATTATTAACACGCTATTGGTCGAATCCCCAAAGGTGGGGGGTGGAGGTGAGTCATGAAGAAGACCTCGATGTTTAGAATCGTATTCCTAGTGTTCCTTTTGGCTGGTCTCGCCGTTTCGGTACCTGCTAATGCCAACCCTATTTATTTTGACGGTGCATACGATGAGACTAACACTTATGACTGGGTAACCGCTTACTTAACGTATAGTGGCGGTGGAACCACCACGCTCACCATAAACATTTACAATACATCAGATGACTTATCAGCTATAACTCAAATAGGTATAGGACTAGGCACTGGAATAACACTTGAGGATGTTGCTGATGGTGGCTGGCAGTTATTGGCATATGTTACAGACCAACCGATGGATCCGTTCGATGAGAATGCAGAGCCCGTGATCGGCTCTACGCAGGTTGACATTACGTCGCACTGGGGATTGGGTAGTTTTACTGGAGGAGGGCTGAGCTTTGACCTTGTTCCTAACACTAACCACGGTGTTCAATATGGTTTGGTCAACCCGGAGAGCATCGGTGTAAGTGGGGAGAACCTTTATGCAACCATGGCAACATTGATTATCACTTTAGAGACAAAGACTTGGGGTTCAGTTATTGATGACTGGGGGCTGAAATTTCAAAACATCAGCCCCAATGGCAACCCTAGCTTAGATGGTGATCTGAGCGGATCGTCAGTCGGCACACCGGTTCCTGAGCCAGGTACTTTGATCCTGATCGGTAGTGGTCTGATGGGACTTGCATCAGTCAGACTCAGGAGAAAGAGCAGGAAATAGCTTTTTCGAAATTCCTCCGCAAAGAAACAGGCCCTAAGTGGCCTGTTTCTTTGCGCCAGCAGAAAGCCAGAGATATAAGAAACCCCTTGGAGTGCATAAATGGGCATCTTGTCGGTTTTATCGGTCCTGGCCGTGCCGGCTGAGAGAACCTCGCAGACCCAGTCGGGGCAGACCGAAATCCAGTTCTGATCCTCGGAGACCGGGAATCGCTCCCTGCACCAGCCCGCGAGATCCGGCACCAGCACATTTCCCGCCAGGCCAATTTCCGGCCCGATGAGGATGATCCACCCGCCGGGACCGTCTCCTTCCCCAAACTGGTAAGGCCCCGTCACTTTATGCCCCAGCGCTGTCGTGGCGAAAACATGGCTCCTTGACTGCCTGGGCGTGACGATCAGCTCACCGTCGACAATCTCTCCCGTCCAATGCTTCGGGGACATCGAGAAGATCCTCGTACGTCGCCCTTCTTTCCGCAGGATTCGACATCTCAAATCTCCACCCCCAAAGGCTTGGATGCAGGCGCCCCTGTTCCGTCATGATCGGGGAGGACTTTCTTACCATTATCCTCTATCAGACACCTTGACTCAAGATCCAGGCCAACAGATCCAGGCCAACAGTTCTCAGAAGAACCCGAACCTTTTCACCACAAAGTCACGAAGAGCGCGAAGAAAACCGGGGGAATTCAACGTTGTGTCCTTTGCGCCCTTGCGGTGAAGAAAACCTCACACGCCGGGGCGGGGCGCTCTAAACGGCGCCGACGGGAATGGCCCAGGTGGCGGTGGTGAGCGGCAGCAGCTGCGAAATGAGACAAAGGACGCCGCCCGGACCGACGGGCATCCCGAGCTTCTCCAGCAGCCCGAAGTGCCGGACGTCTTCCCGGCTCGGGGAGGCGCTCTTTTTGAGCTCCAGGGGATAGAGCGTCCCGTCTCTCACCATGAGCAGATCGATTTCTTTCCCGTCCTTGTCGCGGTAGAAGAAGAATGGAGCTTGGCGGCCGCTGTGCCACCAGGTCTTGAGGATCTCCGAGAGGATCCAGGTCTCCAGGATGGCGCCGGACATGGCCCCCGCCTCGAGGGTTTCGGGACTGGTCCACTGGGTAAGCCAGGCGCAGAGACCCGTATCGAGAAAGTAGAGCTTCGGGGCTTTGATGAGGCGCTTGGTGACGTTGGTGTGGTAGGGTTCGAGCAGATACACGACGCCGGAGGCTTCCAGGATGGAAATCCAGCTCCTGGCGGTATTCGGGGCAACGGCGGCATCTCTCGCCAGTTCGGCCATGTTCAGAAGCCGGCCCGACCGGGCGGCGGCGGCGCGCAGAAAACGGAGGAAGGACATCTCATCCCCGACCCGCGCCAGGTCACGGACATCGCGCTCGAGGTAGGTCTGTACGTACGAACTGTAAAACAGGTCGCGGTCCAGGTCTTCCGAAAGCGCGAGGCGAGGAAAAGACCCCCGCCAGATTCTCCTGTAGAGCTCCTGGAGCGAAAGCCCACCCCCTTCGGGCATGCGCTGTTCGAGCTCCTCCGGTGTGGGCACGAAGGGCCTGGAATCGGGACCGCGCCCCAGGATTTCCATCCTGGAAAGCCCCAGCAGCTGAACGATGCCGACCCTTCCGGCCAGGGACTCGGACACTCCGCGCATCATGTGAAACCGCTGGGATCCCGTGAGCCAGAACAGGCCGGGCTCGCGCCGGCGGTCCACTTCCATCTTGATGTGCGGGAGGAGCCCGGGCGCATACTGGATTTCATCCACAAAGAGCGGCGGCCTGAACCGCTGCATGAAGAGGGCGGGGTCCTCCCTGGCCAGACTGAGGACCAGGGGATCGTCCAGGGTTACATAAGTCCTTCCTTCCTGGCTCATGTGCTCGAGGAAGGTGGTCTTTCCCACCTGTCTCGCACCCGTGACCAGCATCACGGGGAACTGGGAGGCGGCTTTTCTGAAAAAGGCTTCGAGCGTTCTCGGAACGTACAAGGCGACCCCTTTCTTTCGGCCAATATTCTATTCGAATGCATAATAGCCGAAAGCATCGATGCTGACAAGCTGTCCGCGACCAACAGTCCCGGACCTGGGCAAGTGGCTGAAGCTACATATAAAAAGTTCAAGCTGAAGCCGTTCTTTGGCCCTGAGGGGGATGCTTGCGCCCTCACCATTTGGTCTCGAGCCTGCATTATAAGCCGGTATTCAAGCTTCCCCCCCAAGGGACCACCAAACATTCGGGAGGGTACAGTATGAGCGAATCCGGGACTCCAGGGCCCCTCAGACGGATGAGGTGTTGTGGCGGGCCGGGCGCGGCTTCATGTCCATTCGCACGTTGACAGGCCGGCCTGTCGTCGCTAGAAACAAGGCACTGGAGCGGTGATCGAATCCAGGGCCGGGTACACACTGAATTTCGAAAGCGAAGTCGATGGAGAGCTGTGAAAACGGGAGGACCATGCCGAACGGCGACACCGGTCTTTCCATATTCGGGCTTCCGACTCCAGAAGAGGAGCATGGGCATGAAGAAAGGACCGGGGCCAGCGAGCGATGTCGAGGTGACGGTCGAGCAGGCCGGAGCCGTCCTCGCAGCATCCCCCTCGGTGCTTTTCGCCTATCTTTTCGGCAGCCTCGCCAGGGGAACGGCAGGACCGCTCAGCGACATCGATGTGGCGGTTTATCTGAAGGAAGGGGCGGATTCCGGCGAGGTGAAGCTGGACCTGGCGGCCGGGCTCATGCTCGCCCTGGGGACGGATCGTGTGGACGTTGTTGTGCTGAACGGTGCTCCTCTGCCGCTCCAGGCAAGGGTTGTGCGCTGCAATCGCCTCCTCCTGGATCGGGCGCCCCACCTGAGGCATGCCTTCGAATCCCTGGTTCTCAGGGAGTATTTCGACTTCTCCCGCTTTGAAGAGGCCATCCTGCACAGGAGGTTCTCCCTTGGTTGACGAGGTGCTGATCCTGCGGAAGCTCACCCAGTTGGAGGAGTATCTTGGACAGGTCCGCGAATTCGCCACTCTTTCCGTCGCCGACTACTCCGCT
Source organism: uncultured Syntrophobacteraceae bacterium (assembly GCA_964557955.1). Classification (GTDB taxonomy): domain Bacteria; phylum Desulfobacterota; class Syntrophobacteria; order Syntrophobacterales; family Syntrophobacteraceae; genus JALOOX01. The sequence continues at coordinate 82,811 of CAZLCS010000017.1, read as the reverse complement.
GACTGGAAAGCGCAGCGCATCGTCGAAAGAACCCTTCAGATCATGATCGAGCTCTGCATCGATATCTCCGGGCACCTTGTCTCCGACAGGCGATTGCGCATCCCCGTGAGCTATGCCGACACTTTTCGGGTGCTCGTTGAAGGAGGGATACTCGATGACGACCTCGGAAAAATTATGGAGAAGATGGCCAAGTTCAGGAACGTCGTCGTCCATCATTACGATCGCGTGGATTCAGCCATTGTCATCACAATCCTGAGGAAGCATCTCGACGACTTTATTCAGTTCAGGGATGCGGTGCTCGAAGCCATACGTGCCGAGGGTCCCCGGGCCGACGGGTGACCTGAACGCACGGGCACCCCAGATGCCGCGCCTCAAGACCTGTCACCGCAAAGACGCCAAGAACGCGAAGTGCACTGTGCACCGATGCGTGTACAGGAGTTCCCTCAGTACACCCATGGCATCCTCCCGCCCGCTCTCGTTCCAGCTTGTTCATCTCCGGGAATCCTGTCGTCTCGCCTTCTCCCTGCCAAACCGCAAAGGTACTGGCTCGGGGCCGCCGGGCGTGTTATTCTTTGTTGAGGTCAAGGCATCGCGCTTCTGCGAATAATACCCTGGATGCCGGCTCCCCGGCCCGAAGAATGCCGGGTCAAGCTTCGCCGGCACGGCGGAAGCAGATTACGCCTCAGACGTCATTCCGGCAGTCTTCAAGCCGGAATCCAGAAGACCTTCACAAAGCGCAAGATCTCATCCTCTACCCGTATATCTTTTGACGCGCGCTTTGGCATTGGCCGCGGTGCATGAACCGCGACGGACCAGACGAACCGGAGGAGGACCGAAATGGGAGAACCGGTCAAGAAACCGGCTACCTACGAAGATCTGCATGCGCTCCCGGAAAACATGACCGGGGAGATCATCGACGGGGAAATCTACTCGACGCCCCGACCGTCGAGCCGGCACACTCATGCGGCTTCGGTCCTGGGGTTTGAGGTCGGACCGGCGTATCACTTCGGCCGGGGGGGGCCGGGTGGATGGGTCATTATGGATGAGACCGAAATCCTCCTGGGGGAAAACCTGCTGGTCCCGGACCTGGCGGGCTGGAAGCGGGAGCGCTTCCCGGGGGTCGCCAAAGAGAACTGGATTTCGGTTTCCCCGGACTGGGTGTGCGAGGTTCTCTCACCGCGAACGGCGCGCCTGGACAAGGTCCGCAAGATGCCCGTCTACGCCCGGTATGGGGTGCCTTACCTGTGGCTCGTGGACCCCGCCGCCAGGACCCTGGATGTCTTCATCCTGTCCGACGGCAGATGGTTCTTTTCGGCGGCCTTTGCCGAGGATGACCGCGTGCGGGCGGAACCGTTCGCCGATATCGAGTTTGAGCTGAATAACCTCTGGCTGGACCAGGCAACAACCCCTGAACGTTGAAAGCTCACAAGCCTGCCGGCAGCCTGAGCACGCTGGCACCCCAGATGCCGCGCCAGTACATCTCCACACAATTGAGTGTCCAATACTTGGGTCGTCATTCCGGCGGTTCTCAAGCCGGAATCCACAAAAGAAACTGGATGCCGGCCAAAAGACTGCCGGCATGACGAGGTGAAAACGGACATACTCTTCTGTGAAACTGTACTTAGAGAGATCTCACCGCAGAGGCGCAGAGGACACAGAGGAAACTCATCAGAAAAAATCTCTGCGGTCTCTGCGCCTCTGCGGTGAATGAAAAAGTCCTCAAGCACCCTCATGGTTCAACCGAACTGAACTACGATTTCACAGATTTACAGTCTGTCAAGGGCAAACTGTCCGAAAGGGCAGGACGCAAAGCCACTGGCCTAAGTTCCGTCGCAGCGGGATACGGTCGCAGGGTTGCCGGGCTGATTCAGCGGTGGGGGAAACGAATCGACTGAACGCGTTGGGGAGCTGCCTTCCGGCTCCGCCGGCGCGCTACGCGTTCCGGAACCATGAAGCTGCATCATCCGCGGCTTCATCCATGGAGGTTCCGGAATGTCTTCACACCCTTTCCACAAATGTTTTGCCCGCACCTGTCGTCACACCCTCGTTTTCAGTTTCTTCGCACTGCTTTCTCTCTTTTTTGCCGCCCAAGCGCTCCAGGCGGCCGAGGTGACGCTGGCCTGGGACGCCAACACGGACCCGGTGGCGGGCTACCGGCTCTACTACGGCCACGCGAGCCGGAGCTATGCGAGCAGCGTGGACGTCGGGAACGTCACCACGTACACGTGGACGGGCCTCGCCGAAGGGCAGACCTACTACTTCGCCGTCACGGCCTACAACGCATCCAACGTGGAGAGCGCGCCTTCGGAGGAGCTCCTCTGCCACACCATCACGGCTTCCAGCGGTCCGGGCGGCTCCGTTTCGCCTTCGGGGACCGTGTTCATCACTTCGGGAGCCACCCAGACCTTCACCGGCACCCCCGCCGAAGGCTACGAGGTGGGGGATGTTGCGGTGGACGGCGTTTCACAGGGCGCACTGGCGAGCACCACCTTCGCCAGTGTCACGGCGCCCCACACGGTCGCCTACACCTTCACGGCCAAGCCTGCCCCCGTGACGTACACCATCACGGCGTCCAGCGGGTCGGGCGGAACCATCTCGCCTGCGGGGGCGCAGACGGTCAGCCAGGGCGGGAGCCTCTCTTTCAGCATCGCTCCCAATACCGGCTATGAGGTGGGGAATGTCGTCGTGGACGGCGTCTCCAAGGGAGCTCTGACCGGCTACACCTTCAACAACGTAACGGCCGACCACACCATCACGGCGAGCTTCGCCCAGAAGACCTACACCATCACGGCCGGAGTCAGCGGAGCTGGAGGGACCATTTCGCCTTCGGGGGACCAGACCGTGAGCCACGGCGGAAGCATCTCCTTCAGCATGGCCCCCGCTTCGGGCTATGCGGTGAGCGATGTGGTGGTGGACGGCGTCTCCCAGGGGGCTCTCACCAGCTACACCTTCTCCAATGTCACGAGCGCACACACCATTTCGGCGAGCTTCAAGACCTTGAACGAGCCGCCTGTGGCCGACGCGGGCCCCGACCAGACCGTGGCCGAGGGTGCTCTGGTGACTATAATGGGAAGCAACTCGCGGGATGCCGAAGGCAGTGCTCTCTCGTACCTCTGGGAGCAGACAGGCGGACCCGTCGTGCAGCTTTCGAGCACGACGGCGGCGGACCCCACTTTCACGGCCCCCGACGTGGGACCCGAAGGCGCGGCCCTGACCTTCCGCGTGACGGTGACGGATGGGCTCGGGGCAACGGCCTCCGACACCTGCATCGTGAACGTGACCTGGGTCAACATCCCGCCCGTGGCCAACGCGGGGCCGGACCAGACCGTGGATGAATGGACCAACGTGACCCTGGACGGCTCCGGATCGACCGATGCCGACGACGGCATCGGCTCGTATGCGTGGAAACAGGTGAGCGGCCCGGCGGTGCAGCTGAACGGGGCAACGCTCGCCGCAGCCACTTTCGTGGCCCCCGACGTGGCCTCGGAAGGCGCATCGCTCGTCTTCGAGCTCACGGTGACGGACCGGAACGGCCTCAAGGCGGTGGACTCCTGCATCGTGAATGTCTCGTGGGTCGACAAGCCCCCCGTGGCGAACCCGGGGCCGGACCAGACGGCCTACGAAGGGGAGGGGGTGACCCTCGACGGGACGAAGTCGTCCGATGACGTCGGCATCGTCTCCCATCGATGGAAGCAAACCAAGGGGACGCCGGTCTCCCTGCCCGACCCGAGCCTGCCAGCCCTCGAATTCACGGCTCCGAACATCGCGGCATCCTCGGAAGCGCTGACCTTCAGCCTGACGGTGACCGACACGAGCGGGCTCCAGTCCGAGGGCGCCTGCCAGGTCACGGTGACCAAAAAGCCATTCGTGGACCTGATCGGCAGCTGGACCAAGTCGAGCTACAACGGCCAGGTGCTCCAGGGCACGGTCAAAGTCGCGAATCTCGGCAACGCCGCCGCGGGAAGCTTCACGGTTTCCGTCTACCTCTCGCCGGACGGCGCGAATCCGGTCAGCCTCATCAAGACCCTGCCCGTGGACAGCCTGGCTGCGGGCGGCAGCAAGGACGTTTCGCTGAGCATCAAGGCGCGCGGACTGTCCGGGCAATACCTGATCGCCGTGGTCGACTCGGGACAGGCGGTCCAGGAGCTGGACGAGAGCAACAACCGGGCGGTGGCAGCCATCAGGTAAACAGGCCGTGTGATTTTTGAGGATGGGATCATGCGTGCTGCGGTGCGTCCCCAAACCAGAGATTTGGTGCGTGGGACGCACCCTGCACGTCTCAAGACAAATCCTTTTCACCTTCCGGGGGCGCAGCCGATTCAGAAGCCGCCTCGATCCAGAGGTTGGCGAGCTCGATCTCGGCGGCCTCGAAGGGGTCGGCCCGGACGCGGTCGTTTTCGGCAAAGGCACTTGTGCGGACCCAGCGGCCCGATTCGAGGGCGTACACTTCGAGGGTTCGTTCCCGGGGGTCGATAAGCCAGAGCCACTCGACACCATGCTCGGCGTAGACCCGCATCTTGTGGATGCGATCCCGGACGGCGGTCCCGGGGGAGAGAATCTCACAGATCCAGCCGGGAGGCGTGGAAAACCAGTTTTCCTCCGGCCACCCCGGAAACCGCTCTTTCCTCCAGCCCGCCAGGTCCGGCACCAGGAGGTCCCTCTCCGAAAACCGGACCTCCGGCTCAAGGAGAATGATCCAGCCCCCCGGCCCGCCACGCCCGAATCGAAAAGGCGGCCCAATCTCGGCGCTCAACGTGAATGCCGCATTGGCATGCCTCCCCGATGGCCCCGGCGACACCACCAGCTCCCCGTCGAGGATCTCCCCCGTCATGTTCTCTGGGATTCCGTAAAGATCTTCGTAGGTTGCCACTCTTCGTGCAGGCTCTGACATTTCAGATCTCCTTTCAAGGCACCTGGTCAAACCCGAAACCTTCCACCATTATTCCGCATTGGACAGCATGACTCAAGGTTCAATTCCCCAACAGATTCAATTCGTCATCCTGCCGAGGTCGTGTCCGCAGCATTGTTGATGGGTATGGACACCCGGCGTTCAAGTCGATTAGAATTGCCGGGCGTTCGGGGCCAGGATTTCGACGGCCCGAGCCGCCGTGTTGCTGTGGGGGGGCGGAGCTCCCCTGCTGCGTGGCGTGCCATTCATGCCGTCCCGCTTTGTGGCGTGCCGGCCGGCTGACGTGTTTGGAGACGGTCTCGGAATTCGTTCATGCCGTCACCCCCGCGAAGGCGGGGGTCCGGAAGCGGCTGGAAAACCTGGATTGCCGCCTTCGCGGGAATGACGCTCGGCGGAGGTTGCTCAGTAGAGTTTCACAGAAAAGTGTGTCCGTCTTCACCCCGTCATGCCGGCAGTCTTTTGGCCGGCATCCGGTCTTTTTGTGGATTCCGGCTTGAAAACTGCCGGAATGACGACCCAAGCATCGGACACTCAACTGTGTGGAGATGCACTTGGCGCTGGGATCGTCGGTCAGGCACGGTTGACGCGTGCGCCGAACGACGCAAAGACTGGGTTCATTGAGATGGCTGGAATCGATCGACAGACATCCATGGATAACGCGCTGCCCTGCCCCTTTGGCAAGTACCTGCTGCTCCGGAAGATCGGGGCCGGCGGCATGGCGGAGGTCTTCAAGGCCAAGATGAGCGGCGAGTGCGGCTTCGAGAAGCTCGTGGCCATCAAGCGCATCCTGCCTCACCTCAGCGACAACCCCGATTTTCTCTCCATGTTCATGGAGGAAGCCCGGCTCGCCGCCCTGCTGAGCCACCCGAACATCGTCCAGGTCTTCGACTTCGGGAACGTGGAGGGCACTTATTTCCTCTGCATGGAATACCTGCTTGGCAGCAACCTGAAGACCATTCTGCACAAGACGGGGGGCGGCCGCCCCCTGCCCCTCCAGTTTGCGCTCCACATCGCCTCCCGCATCTGTTCCGGACTCGAGTACGCCCACAACCTCAAGGACATCTCGGGGGCGCCGCTCAGGATCATCCATTGCGACATCAACCCGCAGAACATCCTCATCACGCAGCTCGGCGAGACGAAGATCCTGGACTTCGGGATCGCCCGGATCACGGCGGGGGGCGCCTCGGGAAAGAACACCATCCTCCAGGGAAAGATCCGCTACATGTCACCGGAGCAGGCCTGCTGCGAGGTGGTGGACCGGCGTTCGGACATTTTTTCCATCGGAGTGCTGCTCTACGAGATGGTCACGGGAAAGCAGGCGTTCCCGGGGGAGATCAAGGAGGCCTTCAAGCGCGTGCGGCGCGGGGAGTTTCTGCCGCCCGAGCGGCTGGCCCCGGATTTGCCCGAAGAATTCTGCAAGATTCTCCATGTCGCCATGGCCAAAGACCCGGACGGCCGCTTTCAGACCTGCGCGGAAATGTATGCGGAGCTCGATCGCTGCATGACGGCTCACTTCGGAAAGCAGAGCGCCGAAGACCTGGCTCGCCACATTCGGAAGCTCTCGCGCCGCGATGCGGTCGCAGAACCCAAGCCCCAGAAGCGGCATGAGACGCTCATGAGCTTTCTGAACCGGGTGCGGGCAGGCCGCGAGGACAGCGCTTCCACCCGGAAGATAGACGCTGATGAGCTGGAGCCGGGAGCGACCGCCCTTTCGGGAGAGAAGAGCCGCACTCGGCGGGCATGGCCTTTCGCCGCCGCCGCGCTCTTCTCCGCTGCGCTTTTTGCCCTGGTCCTCTTTTACCCGGTCCACACGGTCAGAGATCCTCAGCGGGGCAAGGTCCAGGAGGCCCTGGATGCGGTGGAGGCCGGGGCTTTCGGAAGAGCGCTCCTGCTCTTTGAAAAGCTCTTCACCGACGACCCGGCGCTCATGGGCGAGGTTGCCGCACCCTACGCCAGGGCGCTCCTTCAGGAGGGCACGCGGCTGGCTCGGAGCGATCCGAAGCTGGGCAGCCGGCTCATCGGGAAATCCATTGACGTGAATCCGTCCAACGCCCAGGCACACTTCGAGATGGGGAAGCTTCAAACCAGGCTGCATGATTACCCGGCTGCCATCCAGTCCTACCGGAAGGCCATCGAACTCGATGCGAGCTCTCCCAAGGTCTTCTTCAATCTCGGTTTTGTCTACGCGAAAACGGCGGATTACGCGCGGGCGGAGGATATGTACCGGCGGACCGTGGATCTTTCGCCGCCCTACATCGACGAGGCCTATTTCAACCTGGCCATGGTGCAGAGGAGCCAGGGGAAGACCCGGGAGAGCATCCGGTCCCTCAAGCAGGCGCTTGCGGCCAATCCCCGCAACAAGCTGGCCGCCGACTACCTGGAGCGATTCGCAAAGGGATCGTGATGATGGAAGAGATACGGCCCTGTAAGGTTCGATGCCGGCTTCCCGCCGTCATCCTGGTGGCGGCGGCGGCCATGATCGCCTGGATTGATCTGGCGCCCGTTGGGCCGCCCTCGACAAGGGCGTACGCCCAGGTGGGCCTCGAAGAGGAGGAGGCCGAATACACAGCCGAAGACGCTTCCGACGAGGATGTGTACCTCCACACGGTGCAGTCGCCGAGCGAGACGCTTTCGAGCATTGCCGAATGGTACACCGGGGACCCGAAGAACTGGACGGTCCTTTCCGATTTCAATGGGGGCCACGGATCGGATGCCGTCCGACCCAATGAGGTGATCCTGATCCCGAAATTCCTCCTCATCACGACGACCCCCATGCCGCGCCCCTTCGCGGCCCCCGCGCCGCAGCAGGAGGGACCCCGCCTCCCCCCGCGCACGGCCGTTCACCGGCCCAAAAGCAGGCCGAAACCCCGCGTGAAGAAAGAAGCCGACCCTAAGCCGAAGGCTCAGCCTTCCCCCGATCCCGCCCCTCAATCCGAGACCCTCGAGCTCTTCGGCCCCAAGGAATAGGGACAGAATGATGGGAGCCGGCCCCCCTCTGAAGCCTCATCTTCCCAGCAATTGAAAGTCCGCCATGGAGGTCCAGGGGTTCCCATTGACCTCCGACAAGGCCCTCATACGGACGAAGCCCCCGACCCTGGGTTCGAACGAAACTCGTTTTTCGGCTGAATCGTTCGCGAAAACACCGGTCACCACCGGGGTGCCCCACTGGACTCCGTCCGGACTGATGTAAAGCTCGTACCCCTTCACGCGACCATTCGCACTTCCATCCTGGCGCGGAAGGTATCGGAAGCCATCGATCTCGTAGACCCCGCCAAGCTCGATCTGGATTTCGTGGGGATGCTTCGGGCTCCCACTTGACCATTGTGTGTGCCAGATGGTGCTGCGACTGTCGTCGAAGCAGTTCTTGGCGGCGCCGTCCTCACCGACCAGTTCCTGGCTGTCGACATACTTCAAGATCCAACCGGCGCGCGGCAGGAGCGAAGAGCTCTGCAGCGCTTTGCCAAGCAGCCGGATTTCCGCCATGGAGGTCCAGGGGTTGCCGTTCACCTCCGATATCGCTTTCAGTCGGATGAAACTTCCTGACCGGGTCCCGAAGGAGACCTGCTTTTCATTGGTGTCATTGCCGAACTCGCCTGCGACAACAGGGGAACCCCAAGCGACTCCGTCGGAGCTCACATAGAACTCATACTTCCGGATACGTCCGTTTGCAGATGAGTCCTGCCTCGGCAGGTAGCGAAAACCCTGAACCTCATAAACCCCGCCGAGATTGATCTGGATTTCATGGGGGTACGCCGGCGTTCTAAGCGACCATTCAGTGTGCCAGAACGTGCCGGGGTCGTTGTCGAATGCGTTGACGGCCGCTCCGTTTTCACCAAACAGCTCCTCGCTGTCGACATACCTCAAGGTCCAGCCGGCCTGCGGAAGAATGACCGGATCCGAGCCACCGCCGGCTGGAGCGACCGTCACCGTGACCGGTCCGCTCGCATAAGCTCCTTTGCCGTCCATCACCGTGTAACTGAAGGAGTCCGAGCCTGTGAAATCCGTGTTGGGGGAATATTTTGCGGTGTTGCCGACACGTTCCGTGACGCCGTGGCCTCCGTGGGTGGTGGATGCCAGGCTGAGGGAGTCGCCGTCCACATCCGTGTCGTTGGCGAGAACACTGATGGTCACGGGCTGGTTCTGGACGGTTTGTGCCGAATCCGGGACGGCAACAGGAGGGTCGTTCACGGGACTGATGTTGATGGAGAAGGTGGCCGTGTTCGAGGTAAGGGCTGAGTCACGGGCCGTAAAGGTAAAGAAATCGCTTCCGTTTGCATTGGGATTCGGAGCGTACGTAAAGGTGCCCGTCGATGCGTCCAGCGAAACAGTTCCTATCGAAGGCGGCGAAACGATGCTGAATGTTAAAGGATTTCCATCGGGATCGGTGGCTGAGAGGGCGCCGCTCCCAGTGGAATCTTCCAGCACGCTGAGGCTCCCGTTTTTGGCGACGGGGGCTTGATTCGTGTTCGAGGTGGGGGGCGTGTAAGGCAATTCGTTGCTGTACCCGCTCACACCGTAGGAGTTATAGGCCTTGACGGCGAAGTAATGGGTCATGCCGTCCTGAAGCACGCCATCCGGGAAGTGGTGGCAGATGGCATTGGGTTCGCCGCTGCAGACGGCATTGGGCGGGATCTCGACCCTGTGCGGGTAGCTGCAGGTTGTGGACCCGCTGCAGCTGGTGAGACCGTAGTCCAGGTAATAGCCGAGAATATTGGACTCCGGGTTCTTGTCCCATGCCAGTGTCAAGGTAAACCCGAATGCGCTGGATGCTGCAAAGAAGAGGAGGCAGAGCAGCGCTGTACAGACGCAGATCCGGCGTCCCTGGTTGGCGCGTGTGTTCCTGCGATTCATGTTATTATTTTCCATCGTGCCGGCAATCCTCTCCCTTTCAACAATGGCAGTCTTCTCGGACGGCGGGGCGCGCCATTTGGCCGAAGACATCAATTCGCGAACAGTTTCCGGAAGTCCGCCTGCGACCTCAGTATAGTCTCACAGAAACATACCCCCTGTTTCACCTCGTCGTTCCGGCAGTCTTTTGGCCGGCATCCAGTTCTTTTGTGGACTCCGGCTTGAAAACCGCCGGAATGACGACCCAAGTATTGGGCACTTGTGTGATGTGGAGATGTACTTGGCTCCCCGCGGCAAGCACCGGGACTCCGAGCTCGACGTGTCACGGGTTGCCGTTGAGGCCTGCTGCCGAACCCTTCTGCGCGCGTCATAATGCCAGGTCTGGGATAAATCGATACCGCGGGGAACAAAGGGGAAGTCTGGTCGCGTTGAGGTACACGAAGATGGAGCAGTTCAGTTCATCCCGCCAGGCCGTTGTCAGGCATTGTCCGCTCCATATCGCAACGACCGGCGAAGCGCAAGGATTAATAACCCAATAAGCTGAAATCTCTGAAGAAGTGGACGAGATCTTCTGTCAGTACGAAGGCTTGCAGTTGTTCCCTCTCCCCCGAAACGGGTGAGAGGGGGATTCGAAATCTCGTTGTCGTACCAAGCCCCCTGGGGAAGCTCTCCCTGACAGTACACAAGAAGAAAGCCCTGACCCCTCCGCCTGATCAAGCCCCTCCTCTTCGTGTCCTTCGTGCTCTTCGTGGTGAATGCCTCTGGAATTTTTCTCCGTCGCCTCTCACCAACCGTCGTTCAGGAGGTTCATCAGGTACTGGCCGTAGCCGTTCTTCAGCATGGGCTCGGCGAGCTTCTTCAGCTGGTCGGCGTCGATGTAGCCCATACGGTAGGCCACCTCCTCAACGCACGAGACCTTGAGCCCCTGCCGCTTTTCCAGGGTTTCCACGAAGGCGCCCGCCTCCATGAGGGAGTCGTGGGTTCCCGTGTCCAGCCAGGCGAAGCCTCTCCCGAGAAGCTCCACCCGGAGCTCACCGCGACGCAGGTATTCGAGGTTGACGTCGGTGATCTCCAGCTCGCCCCGGGCTGAGGGCTTGAGGCTCCTGGCGATTTCGATCACCCGGTTGTCGTAGAAGTAAAGGCCCGGGACGGCATAGGGCGATTTGGGCCGGGCGGGCTTTTCCTCGATGCTGACGACCCGGCACTCGTCGTCGAACTCGACGACTCCGTAGCGCTCCGGGTCCTTCACCCAGTAGCCGAAAATGATCGCCCCGCTCTCGAAGGCCACCGCCCGTTGGAGCGTCTGCTGAAACCCGTGGCCGTAGAAGATGTTGTCCCCCAGGATCAGGCACACGCGGTCCCCTCCGATGAAGGGCTCCCCGATGATGAAGGCCTGGGCCAGCCCTCCCGGGTGAGGCTGCTCGGCGTAGGAAAACTTGAGGCCCCACTGACTGCCGTCTTCGAGGAGATCCTGGAAACGGGGGAGGTCCGTGGGGGTGGAAATGATCAGGATGTCCCGGATGCCCGCGAGCATGAGCACCGACAGGGGATAGTAGATCATGGGCTTGTCGTAGACCGGGAGCAGCTGTTTGCTTACCACCCGGGTGATGGGGTGGAGCCGGGTCCCGGAGCCTCCGGCCAGGATGATGGCCTTGAGGCCGCTGGGAAGCTCACCCAGCCGCAGACTGCCGCAGGAGCCTCCAATAATCGCACTGCTCATCGACACCACACCTTTCTCTGATCCCAAAAAGAAGACTGCTCACCGCACTCGTGACCCTCCGGGCCAACCTGAACGATGAAAAGGACCGCAGCCGGGCTCATTTTCAACCGGAAACCTGAAACTCGAAACCCGAAACTCGAAACCCGAAACCCGCCTTTCAAAGACTCACGACCGGCCGTAATGCTTCTGAATCCAGTCCCGGTACGCGCCGGTCTGGATCGTGTTCACCCAATCGGCGTTTTCAAGGTACCAGTTGATGGTCTTTTTCAGGCCGGTTTCAAAGGTCTCTTCCGGCCGCCATCCGAGCTCGGTCTGGATCTTGGCGGCGTCGATGGCGTACCGGCGATCGTGGCCGGGGCGGTCCTTGACGAAGGTGATGAGGGATGAGTGGGGCCTGTACGGCGAGTCGGGCCGAAGTGCATCCATGAGGCTGCAGACGGAGTGCACCACCTCCATGTTGGTCCGTTCGCATTCACCCCCGATGTTGTAGGTTTCCCCCGGGCGCCCCCTGAGCAGCACCCGCTCGATGGCCGCGCAGTGGTCCTCCACGTAGAGCCAGTCCCGGATGTTCAGCCCGTCCCCGTAGACCGGGAGCGGTTTTCCGTTGAGGGCGTTCAGGATCATGAGCGGGATGAGCTTTTCCGGGAACTGCCTGGGACCGTAGTTGTTGGAGCAGTTGGTGGTGAGGGTCGGCAGCCCGAACGTGTGATGATACGCCCGGACCAGGTGGTCGGCAGAGGCCTTCGATGCCGAATAGGGGCTGTTGGGGGCGTAGGGCGTGCGCTCGCTGAAGGCGGGATCCCCGGGGCCGAGGGAGCCGTACACCTCGTCCGTCGACACGTGCAGGAACCGGAAGCCGCTGCGCCCGGGTTCATCCAGGCCCTGCCAGTACTGCAGGGACTCCTTGAGCAGGGCAAACGTCCCGACGACATTGGTCCGGATGAAGGGATCGGGGCCGTCGATGGAGCGGTCCACGTGGCTTTCGGCCGCAAAGTTGACGACGGCATCCGGCCGGTGCTCGGTCAGAAGCCGCCGGAAAAGCTCACGATCCCCGATGTCCCCCCGCACGAAGACATGATCCGGGTCGTCCCGAAGCGCATCCAGGTTGCGAACATTCCCGGCATAGGTCAGAAGATCGAGGTTGACGACGCGGGCCACGCCGCGCGAACGCACTCCCAGAACGAAGTTCGAGCCGATGAATCCGGCTCCCCCCGTAACCAGCCAGGTTTTCATGCTTACGCTACCTCTCCCATGGGCTCTCGTGTATTGATTTGTTCCTGTAACTTGCAGTGACCTCAAAAGGAAACCCCGTTCAGCCGGAGGGGGAAAGCCGAACGGGGCCAGGAGGGGTTAGGAGAAGGCGACATGCTGTCAACCTTACGATTCAATAATAACTATCCCCATCCGGGAATTCAATACCCCTCTCCCGATTCCCACCAGGGTCAAACCTTCACGGTGTGCACCCAACCGAAGGGGTCTTCCTTTTCACCGTACTGAATAGCCACGATTTCGTCATAGAGCTTCTGGGAAAGCTCGCCGACACTCCCGTTTCCGATCCGGAAGCTCTCCTCCTTGTAGCTGATGGCGCCGACGGGCGAAATCACGGCGGCAGTTCCGGTGCCGAAAACCTCCTTCATGGCCCCCGATTCGATGGCCCCGATGACCTCATCGATGCTGATCATGCGCTCGTGGACCGTGATGCCCCAGTGGTTCGCCATCTGAAGGACCGAGTCCCTCGTGACCCCGGGCAGGATGGATCCGCTGAGCGGCGGTGTCACGAGCTCATCTCCGATCCTGAAGAAGATGTTCATGGTGCCCACCTCTTCGATGTAGCGGCGCTCCACCGCATCGAGCCACAGCACCTGGGTGAACCCCTTCTTCTTCGCCATCTCGGCGGCATAAAGGCTCGCCGCGTAGTTCGCCATGGTCTTGGAATCGCCGACGCCGCCCCGGACGGCTCGCACATACTCGTCCGAAACATAGATGCTGATCGGGTTGAAGCCTTCGGGGTAGTAAGCCCCCACGGGCCCCGTGATGATGAAATAGATGTACTCTTTGGCCGGCCTCACTCCGAGAGCCGGCTCGCTCGCGATCATGGTCGGACGGATGTAGAGGGACGATCCGATGCTGTGCGGCACCCAGTCCACATCCAGCTTCAAAAGGGTTTCGATGGCCTTGATCTGAAAATCCACCTCGATTTCCGGCATGCACAGGCGGCGGGCGGACCGGTTCATACGCTCGCAGTTCTTGGCCGGGCGAAAGAGGGTGATGCGGCCGTCCCTGCACCGGTAGGCCTTGAGCCCCTCGAAGATCCCCTGCCCGTAGTGGAGCACCATGGCCGCCGGGTCCATGGCCATGGCCTGGTAGGGGACGACACGCGGGTCAGTCCAGCCCTTCCCTGCAACGTAGTTCATCATGAACATGTGATCGCTGAATGTCTTTCCAAAAATGAGCTTGCTTTCGTCCGCAGGTTTCGGACGCCGCCTGGCGGCATCCGCTGGCTCGATCCTGATCTCCATCTCAACGCCTCCCATGACAAAAAACTGGTTTCGAGTTTCGCGTTTCGAGTTGCGGGTTTACAACTGCCCCCTCACCGCTGAGGTGAAAGGCCCCTGACACAAAACTATTCTAGTATTTCCGCCTTTCTCGGCTTGCTTTGCCGCTTCGCGGTGAAAAACCCTATCTTCCAGACTAGCTCTTAAAACAATACCCCGTCGAGCTCCAGAAAAATCTCACTGCAGCGTGAACCGCGGCGACCTCAGGAACCGGCTGATCTGGCGGCTGTAGTCCTGGATGAGCAGGCGGTTTCCCGTGTCGGCGTAGCACTCCTGGCCCTTTTCCTTTCCCTTGTCCTCCTCCAGCCTCTTTTCGATCAGCCCCCGCTCCAGGTAATAGTTCAGGGCGTTTCCGAACATGATCTTGGAGACCGACTCCGGCCGATCGATCAGCTCGAGCTTGAGCGTCTTCTGGCCCAGGTTGAAAACCTTCTTCATGAAGTCCTTTTCCGTGTAAGGCTTCTTCTGAAGATACCGGAAGGCTCGAAGCACCAGCCAGTAGCCTTCGAAATAGCTCCGGAGAAGCCCATGGAAGGCGTGGGCCGTCCGAAGTCCGCCGTGGGACAGGATAAAGGGCTGATCACTTTCCCCGAGGCGATGCAGCCAGTCCCTCTGCTCGAAGATCCTGAGCACCCCTGCGACCAGGTCTTCGTCGTCCAGCTCGTTGTCGAAGACGAACTCGTACTTGAAGAAGTTCTTCATGAACGCCACGTCTTCGAGGATCTGGGCGATGCTGAACCGGAACGTCTGCTGCGCCAGGATCGACGTCGCCACGTAGGCGGCCGGAAGCAGGAAGTGGATGATGTTGTTCTTGTAGTATTCGAGGGTCAGCCGCTTCCCGTCATCGATGGTGAAGACCTCCTCCTCGAGGTCGTCGTCCTCGTCCTTGAGCTTGCCGATGACCTTGCTGCGCTCGAAGTCGGAGAGGGTTTCGCTCACAGCGGTCTCGTAGTTGCGCAGGGTCTTGGACAGCTGGATTCCCTGGTCGGTCAGGTAGCCGTGGAACTGGCGGCAGACGTCCTGGAACTCCGCCATGGTCACCCCGCCCCGGGAGGCCGAGAGCAGGGCTGAAGCCACGAGGGCGTGGGGCGTCACGAGCGAGGACTGGTTGATGCTGTTGATGATGCGATAGGCGAAGTCCCGGTACATGGCGTGGCGGTCGCGGGGCCGGAGCTTCGAGAGGTCCAGGTTCCGCCGTTCGATGTAGCGCTGGTAGGATATGGGCTCGGCGAACTGCACGTAAACCCTTCCATACCGCTTTTTCAGGAACCGCCGCGCCCGGACCAGCTGCCCGATGTTCTCATCCACCTTGGCGCCCCCGGACAGCTCCTTGGCGTAGGCATCCTCTTCGGGGATCCGGTCATAGCAAATGGAGGTCGGAACGAACACCAGGTCGTCGCAGAACCCCTCTTCCACGGCCTGCAGGAGAATAGCCAGCAGTCCGAGCTTGGGCAGCACCATCTTGCCGGTCCGGCTCCGCCCCCCCTCGATGAAAAACTCGATGTTGTGCCCCAGCTGCACCATCGTCTTGACGTAGAGGGTGAAGACCTCGGCATAAAACTTCTGTCCCTTGAAGCTGCGCCGGATGAAGAAGGCGCCCCCCCGCCTGAAGATGGAGCCGAGCGGCCAGAAGGAGAGATTCTTTCCGGCCGCGATGAACGGCGTGTACAGGCTGTTGTCGAAGAGAATGAAGGAGAGAATGAGGTAATCGATGTGGCTCTTGTGGCACGGGATGTACACGATGGTGTTGTGGCGCGCCGCATTCTTGACGCGGGCGAGGCTTTCCATGTCGACTTCGACGCCGTCGAAAAGATTGTTCCACATCCATTTCAGCACGCTCTCGCCGACCCGGATCAGCGTGTAGTTGTAGTCCGCAGCGATTTCTTCCAGGTAATGGTCCGCTTCCGCCCGGATCTTCCACATCTCCTGCTTGGAGGAGCGGGCGCGGCGCTGCATGAAGGTCTCGAGCCGCGGATGGTGGAGGATGATTTCCTTGAGCTCGAGCTTGCTCTTGAGGGTCGGCCCGACGATGGCCCGACGGATCTTGTCGACGGAATCGATGAGCTCGCGGCGCAGCTGGAACACCTGCTTGCGGCGCTCGGAAAGCTTTTCGGAAAGCTCGGGAAGCACTTCCTGGAGGTTGAGAGCCTCCCCGGCCTCGAGCACGGTGAGAGACGCCCCCTGGGCCAGCCGCCACCACTTCCTGAGGACACCGGCCCTCTCCCGCGGTCCGCGAAAGACCTGCTGCAGGCCGCGGCGCTCCCGGTCCGGGCTGCGGCTGTAGAGCAGCACCAGCGGAACCACAAAGATCGGCCTTTCCATCTGCCCCTGGATGTCGAGCAGGTGCTCCAGCGGGTCGTTTCCAACCCGGATGGCCCGCTCATAGTAGCCCCGCTTCCCCACGAGGAATAACAGCCCGGATTGGCCTTCCTGGATCTTGCGGCGGTAGTATCCGTCGGGGTAGGGGTCGGGCAGTCCCTGCATGCGCACCGTGCGGTAGAGGTGGTAACCCATGAGCCTGGCCGCGTAGAACCTGGGCTGCCAGAAGTAGGGATGCAGATCGAAGAGGAAAGTCGGCTTGGGAAGACCCAGCTGGTGGAGGCGCAGGTTGAGATAGATGAAGTCAAACTGGGACCGGTATTCTGCAGCGTAAACCACCGTCCCCTGCCGAGCCAGCGCTTCGAGCTGTTTCTGCTGGTCCTCGGGCATGGACGTCTTGGCGATGAACCGCTCGAAAACACTTCTCAGCAGAAATGTGGGGCGTTCGCCCACCGAATATCCGTAGGGGTCGCTGGACACCGTGAGCCCCTTGGCTTCCTGGTACCATTGCCAGAACTTCCACATGATCCGTCGCACCTTCCTGCAGACGCCGATATTTCGGGTGGGAGCCGCCGTCGGCGGATTCGCGCAGCTCCAGGGGCATTCAGAACAGCTCGAGTGGATCGAGCCCCCATCGGGAGGCGCCGGCAAGCCCGCACCGTATCACCAGAAAACAGAATTGTTGAATTTAGCAGATTTGTGATAGGAATCCCAAAGAATTTATGGAGACTCCCTTGTCCCCTCGTGCTCTTCGCGCCCTTCGTGGTGAACAGCAAAAAGGAGGATTCTGCAGCGTGCTCCACGAATTGACGGTTCACAACTTCGCTATCATCCGGGACCTCGAGATCGGCTTCAGAGAAGGACTCAACGTCATATCCGGCGAGACGGGGGCGGGAAAATCCATCCTCATCGGTGCCGTGAACCTGATCCTCGGCAGCCGGGCGTCGCAGGAGATGATCCGAACCGGCACCCGGGAAGCCTCCGTCGAAGCCTCGTTTCTCTTTTCGGAGGACCCGGCAGCCCTCCTCCGCAGGCTGGAGGCCCAGGGCCTGGACCCTGCCGAATCCCTCACCATCCGCCGCAGCATCAGCAGGAGCGGAAAGAACCGGATCTTCGTGAACGACCAGGCAGTCAGCCTGCAGCAGCTCCAGTCCCTGTCACGGGGTCTCATTTCCATCTCCGGCCAGCACGAACACCAGCTCCTCCTGGATACCACCCTGCACCTGGAGCTCCTCGACACCTATGGCGGCCTGGACTCCCTCTGCGGCCGCGTGCGGGAGATCTTTGCAGAGTGGACGGAGGTGCAGGAGGCGCTGAAACGGCTCATCAGGACCCGCAGGGAACGGGCCGAAAAGCTCGACTACATGAAGTTCCAGCTCCAGGAGCTCGAAGCCGCCAGGCTCATTCCCGGCGAAGACGCGGAACTCGAGCAGGAGCGGAACCTCCTGCACCATGCGGCCACCCTGAGGGAGGCGGCCGAGCGGGCCAACCAGGTCCTCTACGCCGGCCGCGGCGCCGTCCTCGAGCAGCTCTCCGGGGTGGAAAAGGACCTGGAAACCCTCCTCAGGATCGATCCTTCGCTGCATCCCCTCTCGGTCCACCTTCAGGAGGCGAGGATTCATCTCGAAGAGCTGGCCCACGGCGTCCAGCATTACGCGCACAGGATCACCGTCGACCCTCAGAGGCTTTCCGCAGTGGAGGAGCGGCTGGCTCAGCTCCAGCGGCTTGCCAGAAAATACGGCGGAAGCCTGGAAGCCATGATCCAGCGCCGGGAGGAGCTCAGGGGGGAGCTTTCCTCCGAAGAGGACGTGGACCTCCGGGAGGACAGCCTGAGAAGATCCCTCGAAGAACTGCGGGGACGATACCTGGCCGAGGCGGCCGTGCTTTCGGAAAGGCGGCGTGAGGCGGCCCGCAGTCTCGAGACCGACGTGCAGGCCGTGCTGGGCTCCCTCGACATGCTCAGGGCCCGCTTCGAGACGCGGTTCGAGGAGGTCCCCGGGGAGGGTGCGGCCGGTGCCCAGGATCCCCCCTTCACCGCGAACGGCATCGATCGAGTGGAGTTTCTCCTTTCGGCCAACCCGGGAGAGGATCTGAAGCCGCTCGCCAAGGTGGCGTCCGGGGGCGAGCTGTCTCGAATCCTCCTGGCGTTGAAAAGCCTTCTCGGACGGAAGGGAGAGGCCGAGACACTGGTCTTCGATGAAGTGGACGCCGGAATCGGAGGCCGCATCGCCGAACTGGTGGGTCTCCAGCTCAAGCGGCTCGCGGGCAGACAGCAAGTCATCTGCATCACCCACCTCCCCCAGATCGCCTGCTACGGCGAGCACCACTACCGGGTGGCCAAGGAGAGCCGGGACGAGCAGACCTTCACCCAAATCCGCCTCCTCAGCCGCGAAGAGAGGATTGACGAGCTCTCCCGCATGCTGGGCGGCATCGCCATTTCCGACACCACCCGCGCCCATGCCGAGGAAATCCTCAGGCGGGGGGAGGAAGGGGGGTGAGGGCGGTTGCGGGTTTCGGGTTTCGGGTTTCGGGTTTCTAGTTTCTAGTTTCTAGTCTCTAGTTTCTGGTTTCTAGTTTCTGGTTTGTGGTTTCTGGTTTGTGGTTTCTGGTTTGTGGTTTTGAGTTGTGGGAAGCGAGCGGGCAGGCATCGATTCAGAGCCGCGGCCCCCTGTTTTCGGAAGGTTTTGGGAGCCTGTCCGAGAGCACCTTTTTGTCATTTCGAACGGAGCGTAGCGGAGAGAGAAATCTCACAAACCCGTGGTGTTGCGATGAACGAGATTTCTCGCTTTTGCTCGAAAAGACCATTCTCGGACAGGCCCGTGAGCTCGAAAGCTTGCCCGACAGGGATTAGATTGAAGGGAAAGAAAGGGTTTCAGTTTCTTCAGGTGCAGGAGGACCTTGATCCGTGAGGACTTGGGTCGATCGGCGATGGAGCCTTCAGGCGCCGCCGCTGAGGACCTGGTCTCCTGCACGGAAGTTTGAGGAGGATATCATGATCGAACAGCGCATCAGAACCCGTGACGATGCGGCGGAGATAGCCGGTCGCATCCTGGACCGGCATATGGAAGGCAACCCGGATCTCAACATTCAGCTGATGAAGGAGAAAGGACGAGGGCTGTTCATCCGGGATGCGGAATCCGAGACGCCCATCCCTCTCATCACCTCGTGTTCGGGAGAGCAGTGGCGCGATCAGGCCGTGGCAACTCTCGCCGACATCCTCTGGCAGAAGCGGGAATGCTGGAACGAGAGCCGTCCCGAGCCCGCGAGAGCCGGAGGGTACATGGACATGAGCCTGGGTCACTGACCATCAGAAGCAGGGGGTGTCTCCCACTCCCTGCCCAAAGCCGTCCCTGGGCCTCTGGACCTCTACGGCGAAAAGGAATCCCGCCCTGCACTCGAATCATGATCAAGAAACATGGAGGAGAAATCGAAAAGACTCGTGGAGATGCTCAAGCGTCCCCGTGATTCTTTCGATCTATTGCTATCCCCCCTGACATTGCGCGTGGTATTCAGGCGGCCGGATGCCCGTCCTGCGGCGGAAGGAGCGTGCCCTGCCTGATCCCTGCAGTTGAGTGGTTTTGCCCGGAACCGAAAGGAGCGAACGCGGTGCAGATCATCTCCGCCCACAAGAATACCGATTTCGATGCGCTGGCCTCTCTCGTGGCGGCATCCCTGCTCTACCCCGGCGCCCAGCCGTTGCTCCCGTCGAGCGTCAACCAGAATGTCCGGAGCTTTCTCTCCATCCACAAGGATCTCTTCGAGCTCCGGTCGGTCCGGGACCTGGATCTCGGCTCCATTTACCGCCTCATCGTAGTGGACGCCAATCGCTGGATGCGTCTCGAGGGTCTGGACGGCCTGATGCAGCGCACGGATATCGAGGTGCACGTCTGGGACCACCACCCCGACATCGGGGACATCACCCCCACCTGGTCCTGCCAGGAAGCCGTGGGAGCCGCCACGACGCTGCTCGTGGGCGCCATCCGTGAGCGCGGGATCGACTTCTCCCCGATCTGCGCGACCCTCTTCCTGGCCGGGATTTACGAGGACACGGGGCACCTGACCTTTCCCTCCACGACCCCGCAGGATCTGCGCGCCGCAGCCTTCCTGCTGGAAAGGGATGCCGATCTCAAGGTCATCCAGACCATTCTGCGACCCACCTACGGCCCGCAGCAGAAGGAGATCCTTTTCAGAATGCTCGCCGATGCCAAGCGCTTGAAGGTCAACGGCTACCGCATGAGTGTCAGCAAGATGGACCTCGACGGCCACACGCCGGGCCTGGCCGAAGTGGTCAGCATGTATCGGAACATTGTCAATGTGGACGTTGCCTTCGGCATCTTCCGGGACTCCCGGGCCGACCGCTGCATGGTGATCGGGCGGAGCGGCGTCGACAGCTTCGACGTGGGAGCCGTCATGCGCATCCTGGGAGGAGGCGGGCACGCGGGGGCCGGCTCCGCCATCGTGAAATCCGCAACGCCGGACGGCATCGAGGTCTGGCTCTCCGAGGCCATCCAGGACTACCGGCAGCTCCCCGTCCAGATCAGCGATCTCATGTCCTTCCCCGTGGACCACGTCTCGCCCGATACCCCCATGAAGGAGGCGGCCGCCATCCTGGATGAGAAGGGCTATTCGGGAATGCCCGTCCTGGAAGGGGAGAAGCTCGTCGGAATCATATCGAGGAGGGATCTCAACAAGGTGAAGAGCCGGCAGTGGCACTCGCCGGTCAAGGCCTTCATGTCCAGGAAGGTGATCACCGTGACCCCCATGCACACCGTGGCCGAAGCCATGAGGATCCTGATCAGGCACGACGTCGGGCGGCTCCCCGTCGTCCAGGACGACCGGGTGATCGGCATCATCTCCCGATCCGACGCCATGATCTACTATTACGACCTCATTCCCGAATAGCTGAACCTGTCTGCGGACGCACGCGCGTGCCGAGTGAAGCGCGTTTTTCGTGTGTTCAAACTTGAAGATTTTCGTCTGCGGACGCGCGTGCGTGCCGAGTGAAGCGGCGAGCCCGAGAAGGTTCAGCGCGCTTTTCGCCGATTCGATCTCGAGGGAGTCCTGCGCAGCTCCCTGTGAACCGGCGCCACTGCCGACGGGCGGCGGCTGGAAGCTGATCGCTTGAGAGAGCCTCAGATGAGCCCGTCGTCCAGCATCTTCCCCAGGACGGCGTAAAGATCGACCCCGGCCTGCCGAAAGCCTTCCAGGCCATAGACCATGTTCGCCTCCAGGATGAAGTACCGGCCGGCGGCCCGGCAGATGTCCAGCCCGACCTCGTCGAAGGAGCACCTGCGGGCCGCGTCCGCCGCAAACCGAAGGCCTTCGGGAGGGATGTTTTCGAAGGAGACCGTCGCCCCCCGGGCCACATTGTCCCGGAATTCCCCGGGGCGGCGGATGCGCCAGTAGGCATGCACCACCCGGGCCCCGATCAGGACGACACGCAGGTCCCGGTCGATGGGAAGGTACTCCTGGATGTAGGCAGGCCGGTGCCCATCGAGATAGTGCTGCAGATCCCGGTCGCAACGGACCAGGAAGACTCCCTTCCCCTTGGACGACCCGACCGGTGTTTTGGCCACGAACGGATAAGGAAACGCGTCCTTGATGCGCTCCAGCCGATTGCGGCCGTAATAGAGCCGGGTTCGGGGGTGGGGGATCTCCAGCAGCTGGAACAGCTGGGTCTGGAGAATCTTGTTTCCCATGAAGCGGTAGTAGTTGCGGGGAAAGGTCTCCTTGCCCAGGGTTCGACAGAGCTCTTCGTAGAGGACGCTCGGATAATAGACCCGCGTGGCCCTCCCGAACGCATCCCGAACCTCTTTGGGGTAGTCCTCCCAGTTGGGCCTCACGCCGACCGGCTTCAAACTTCGCGAAGCCCGCGCCCGCCTCCCCATGGCCATTCGGAGCTCTTCCCTCGGAGAAATCCTCATTGCTTCTCCATACGCCCGGACTCATCTCGGCATGCAATGGGGCAGCCGCTGGGGGTCTGCGGCTCCCGAACGCATGCCGCATCGTTCAGGAGTCTCAGGCTCACACCACGGAGCCTTCTTCCGACGTCACAATCTCCGTCTCAGAACTGAGAGACTGGGCCAGTATGGCAGAACCTTCCTGAAAGACCAGCGGATTCAGTGCATTGACCATCCAGTACAGGCCGACACAATAGAGTGTCCACCTCTCGAGTCGTCATTCCGGCAGTCTTCCGGCCGGAATCCACAGAAAAGCTGGATGCCGGCTTAACGGCCATGAGCATCCGCGGCGCTCACCCCCATGCATGGAAATCTATTTCCATGGTAAAGATTGCCGGCATGACGAGCGGCGAAATGGACATCATTTGCCGTGGAGGTGTACTTGGCATTGCCTTGCTTCATCCCCTCGCAAGGTCGCATCGGTCGCGACAGGCCAATTCATTGAGCTGCTATCGCATCTTTGTATCTCTCCGGGAGCCGAAAATGGTGAAGAACCTCAGCCTCAACGGGTACACACCACTCGCGTTGCATTCCGAAATCTTGGCATAACTATTGCTGCCCACCTGCGCCCGGAATGAGTCTCAATGTCTTTGGGGGATTTTGTTGAACTGCAACCCAGGGTTTTCCGAATAGAACTCGGAGCGTGCTCGTCACGGTCTCGGCATTTCCGATCCGTTCGGGCGGCTTCGTATTTCATCGAGTTCATCACAGTGGAGGTTTAAGGCACACATGAGGAGATACCAAGCATCTTTTGTCTTTCTGTTGGTCGCATGCCTCGCCGCACAGCCGATCCTGGCCGGACCGGCCACAGCCGCGCGCCTGATCCCAACCGAGAAAGGTAGTCTTATCATCGACGGCAAGGAGATCAGTCCTTTCAAGTCCGAAATGCCGCTCCCCGAGGGCAAGCTGATCACCTGCAAAGGCAGCTGCCTCGTCCAGGCCAGAAACGTGCAATTTGTTCCACGGGATCAATCAGTCTTTGCTCTGGCCGAGACAAACGGGCAACACGACTTGACGGTCCAGTCCGGCCGCGTTGATTTCGCCATCGGCCGCGAAGCCAGGGGGCTCTCATTCAGCATCCCCGGCCAGACGCTGCAGGCTGAAAAGAAGGTTCTTTCCGCAGTAGGCGGGGAAGTGGTCCGCGGCTATGTGTCCGTGACCGAAAAGGGAGCCGAGATTGTGGTCCAGGAGGGAGCCCTTCAGGTCGCAACCGCTGAAGGCTCCCAGCTGATCGAGCCCAATCAGCCCTTGGTGATGGCGATGGACAAGAACGGCAAGGCTGTGGCGGCCGGGACTGCAGCTGCGGGGTTGGCAGCCGGAGGAGCGGGCTTGGCCGGCGCATCCGGTAGCGGCGTTTCAGCCGGTGCTGCAGCTGCGGGTGGCGCCGTCGCGGCAGCCGGCATTGCGGCAGGAGTGGCCGCTTCCGCGGATGATGGAGGAAGAAGGGCCGTCAGCCCCACCGATATCAATCCGAGCAACCTGGACACGAAGCCGTTCTAGGCCGAAAAGAAAGACCGCCGATCTCAGATCGGCCGCTCAGTACAGCTCATCACAATAGAGTGTCCACCTCTCGAGTCGTCATTCCGGCAGTCTTCTGGCCGGAATCCACAAAAAAAGCTGGATGCCGGCTTAAAGATTGCCGGCATGACGAGCGGCGAAACGGACATCTTTTTCGCTGGAGGTGTACTTAGAATACCAATATGGGGGCGGCGCCCTGCCGGGAAGGTCCGGTTCAGGGACGCCGCCTTTCTTGCTTTGAGATCGATTCGCCAGCCAGCCGCATTCCTCCCACCAAGCGCTTCTTCCCTTCAATGACGTTTGAAAGCCCCATCGATGCATCCAAACCGGATTCCCCGGGCCAGACTTACCCCGGACATGTGCGCGCATCCAGTCAGCACGCCGACTTGCAGTTGTCCTCTCTCCCTCGAGAGAGAGAGAGAGAGAGAAGGGGTGAGTCATCCCTCTCGATACGAGGGTGAGGGGTGGTACTTGTCGCTTCCTCTGCCTCCGAGAGGGGGACAGGGTGAGGGAGGATCTGGCCCGCAGAGCCTCGCCAGCGGGTTCTTGCAGAGATAGATCGCCAACAGTTTGACATTCGTCAAATTACTTACGATCATCGGACTTTGGAAGCTCAGTTCTTCTTCGGAGCATGGATTTGATAAACCCTCGCCCCGTGGGATTGCATTATGCCGTCAATCTGGCCTTGACGGGCTTTTGTGAGGTGCGGGGGAAAGGGCCATGGAGGCTGCAAAGGGCAAAAGCCGGGAAGAAGGATTCTTCCCGGCTTTCTGGATCCGGGTTTCTACCCGGTGGGGGATCGTGCGTTGTTACAGCGGACGGACCGAAAGAAGGCTCCGTGTGTAGGGGCTCTCTTCCTCGGATCCCAGGAGGGTCAGTGCGGCAGGAAACGTGTTGTTGCAGGTCTCGATGCCGTCCGGCTTCTCCAGCTTCTGATACTTGGTCTTTCCAAAATTCGTTGCAGCAAAAGAGTTGTCGTGCACGAAGCACCCGGTCATGGGGTCGTCGCCCAACTGGTTGAGCATGATGCCGCAGATGAGTGGATCTCCCGTCGTCTTGGATTCCGTGGGCTTTGCGGTCACGTCGATAATGTTTGAAGTGCCCTGGGCTCCAGTGAGATCAGGAGCGATTCCGTTCCCGACATCGGCAATCAGGGCAATACCGGCGCCGATGAAGAGGCCGAGATCCGCCTTGTTGATGGTGAGCTTCCCATAGACCCTGTTCGAGGTCACGCTGTTCAACGCGGATGTCTTGTCCCGGCTTCCGAGCGCGATGCCGAGTCCGCCGCCGCCTTTGGTCATCAAGTCCTTGATGATGTTCCCCGTGATGCTCCAGTTGCTGCCGTCCCAGACGGTAATACCCTGAACAGGCTTCGTAAGTTCGCAGTCTGCAATCGTGATTTGATCGGCCCCGTTCCCGTAGATCGGCAGGTCCAACTTCTTGAATTTCAGATCTCGAATCGTCGTCCCTTCGGAGCCCGGAAGCAGGACAAAACCTGCGGTTCGCACCCCCGCATCCGTCAAAATGGCCGGAACGGGCACCTTTCGACTGACACCGATCGTGGCCATCTTGCGGCCATTCTTTGTGAGTCCACGGATCGTCACGGATTTAGTGATCTCGGCGCCCGCCTGAATTCCGCTCACCACGACGATTTCATCCACCCCGGAAACGGCTGCGTCAACCGCTGCCTGCACGCTGGCAGCCGCGGTCCCGGTCAGTCCCTTGGGCACTTTGGGTACATAAAAGGTCTCCGCATTCAATGCGGAAACAGAGCCAAAAATCAGAACCGAAGCAGCGGCAAAAGCCTTAACGGCTGCCCATTTCTTCATGAACTTTCTCCTCTGCACGTGTCACCATTCATTCGTTTTTCCTGAGCACCAAATAGGGGTGCTGAAAAACATGGATCACTGTGGCGGAAGCCCATGCACCGGCATTGCCAGGGGCGGGTTCCACCAGAATCCAACGAGTGTTGCCACATCACGGTTCACCGGGAATGAGTCCCATCCGCCGTGGCGGCATGCAGGGATTTTGCGTTACCTGATGCGGCGCCCTTGCGGATTGCAACTCTCGTACCGTGCTTCACGGTCTGTTCGGGAAACAGGCTTCGGATTCCGTGCCGTTTGAGCTGGGTTAAGGTTCTGCATGCCGGTTGCCGCTGCAGGTTGGCAGAGTATTTGCTCAGGCCCCCTCTGACAAACTCGCCCCAGGCGAAGCCGATGAGGGAGAGGGCGGGGGCCCCGGCTACGCATCCGAAACCCTCGGCCCCCTTCCCCATTCCAGCACGGTATTGCTCGTGATCATCGGCCCGATCCCCCGTTGCGGGAGCGGGCAGTCAGTGAACCATGAAGCATTCCAGCGGGAGCATCACAAACATGTCACACGCATTCCAAGAAGCACTGAAAGGATTGGTCTCGTCGCTGCCGTCAATGGATGTCCGCGCATTCAGCACGGGCACGCTCTCCCAACTGTCTCTCCCCGGCGGAGCGTTTTCCCTGCGAAATCTTCGACCCTGCGCGATACTGATCCTGGACTCGGCCGTATTCACCCTGGCATGGTTCCTTGCCTACTGGCTGCGCCTCGACTTCCACCTGGCCCCCAGATACATCGAGCAGATCATGATCGTGCTGCCGTTCCTGGTTTGCGCAAAGCTGGTCATCTTCGGCGCCTCAGGGCTCTACAGGGGAATGATGCGCTACACGAGCATGGCGGACCTCTGGCGTCTCGCACGGGCGAGCATGGTCTCGATGCTTCTGGCTGCCTTCTTCATTCACTACGGCTCTCCGATCAAGGGGGTGCCGCGGTCCGTCGTCCTTCTGGATGCCGCGCTGACTTTCCTCATGGTCGGCGGATTCCGTGTCCTGATCCGCACCTGGTTCGAATCGAGGCAGAACGGCCAGGGACTAAAATTGCTCTCGCGGGCTGGTTTCCGAGGTCGGCGCAAGGCCGCCAAACGCATTCTGATCATTGGGGCCGGCGGCGCCGGAGAAAAGCTGCTTCGAGAGATCTTCGACAATCCCGAGATCGAGTACGAGGTCGTCGGATTCCTCGATGACGACCCCCTCAAGTGGGGCCGATCCCTGCACGGAGCCCCCATCTTCGGGCCTGTGGAAAAGCTCCCGGATGTGCTGCTTATTCGGGATGTCGACCAGGTGTTCATCTCCATGCCCTCGGCCACCGGCCTCCAGGTCCGGCGCATCCGGGAGATCTGTGAGCAGGCCCAAATCCCTCACAAGATTCTTCCCGCCATCGGCCAGATTCTCAAAGGCAAGGTCAGCATCAAGGCTTTGCGCGACGTCCGGTATGAGGACCTTCTGAGACGACCGCCCGTTCGGCTGGATTCAGCGGGAATCGAGCAGGTCCTGACGGGAAAAAAGGTCCTGGTGACAGGCGCCGGAGGGTCCATCGGTTCCGAGCTCTGCCGGCAGTTGATCCGGTTCAACCCGGGAGAGATGATCCTCGTGGATGCGGGCGAATCCAATCTCTACTCCATCCAAATGGAGCTCAAGCATGAGCATGGCTTTCACAACTATCACTGCATCCTGAGCCGTGTGCAGGACCGTCCCCTCATGGAGGACATCTTCAGGACGCATCGTCCCGATGTGGTCTTCCATGCCGCAGCATACAAGCACGTTCCCATGCTCGAGCGCAACCCGTGGGAGGCTGTCTTCAACAACGTCCTCGGGAGCCGCGTGGTCATGGAAATGGCCCACAAATATGGCGTCGAAAGGTTCGTGCTGGTTTCGACGGACAAGGCCGTGAGGCCCACCAACGTCATGGGGACGAGCAAGCGGCTGACCGAGCTGATCCTCCTCTCCTTCAAGGGGAGCCCGACGCGCTTCATGGCGGTCCGTTTCGGCAACGTGCTGGCCTCTTCGGGGTCGGTGATTCCCCTCTTCCGCAGGCAGATCGAGCAGGGCGGCCCCGTCACCGTCACCCATCCCGAGGTGACCCGCTATTTCATGACCATCCCCGAGGCGTCGCAGCTCATCCTGCAGGCCGGAGCCCTGGGGGAGGGAGGAGAGATCTTCGTCCTGGAGATGGGGACCCCCGTCAAAATCGCCGACATGGCCAGAGACCTGATCCGGCTATCAGGGAAGGAGCCCGGGAAAGACATAGAAATCGAATTCACCGGCCTGAGGCCCGGCGAAAAGCTCTACGAGGAGCTCATCACCCAGGGCGAGGACATCCAGCGCACGGCCCACGAAAAGATCATGGTCCTCGAGACCAACGGCCGCTGGAACTGGCACGGCCTGAATACGAAGGAGAGCTACTGCCGGTGGCTCGACCAGCACCTGGAAGACCTTTACCGGACCGCCGAGACCCACGACCCCTGCGCCATCAAGCAGAAACTGCACGAGATGGTCCCCGAGTACACGCCCCAGGACACCGAATGCGTCCTCCAGCCCCTGGGGCTCGTTGAGGCAAACATCGAGAGCGAGCTCTCCAGACAATAGAGATTGGGACGCTGATGAACACAGATGAACACGGATGAGAAACACAAGCACGGCGATCTCACCCGGAAGATCATCGGCATCTTCTACGATGTGTACACTGCCCTGGGATACGGCTTCCTCGAGAAGGTCTACGAGAACGCCATGGCCCTGCGATTGCGCAAGGCCGGGCTCGAAGCCGTCCAGCAGCGGCCGATCGCGGTTCGCTTCGATGGCGAAATCGTCGGTGAATACTTCGCCGACATCGTGGTGAACGACGCCGTCATTGTCGAGCTCAAGGCCGCCGGGCAGCTCGCCGGCGAGCACCACGCGCAGCTGCTGAATTACCTCAAAGCGACCCCATATGAAGTGGGTCTCCTGCTGAACTTCGGCCCCAAACCCCAGGTCGTCCGCAAAGTCTTCGACAACCCCCGAAAACACCCCATGAGCCACGGATAGATGCTGATCTGTCCCTCAGCATCCTTCTTGTCTATTCCTTGATCCGTGTTCATCTGCGTTCATCCGTGTCCCATCGTGCGGTTCATCGTCAATGCCATGACAACCATCTCACCCTTGATTTCACCGAACCGAACCGAACCGAACCCAACCCAAAGTCGGCTTCGTGGGTGCGGTGATGGCCGGCATCGTGGCCGACTCCGTGGACCGCGCGACAGGCAAGCCCTCCAAGTTCGTCATCGGCACGCTGAAGGCCCGAACAGCCGAACAGCCGAACAGGATCAGTAAGGATTCATGGCGGCATCAGGCATATCGGCCGAGTTGCGCATCCTCGTGGCAACCAGAGCCAATGATCGCTGTGAATACTGCCTTCTGCCCCAATCCGTATCGCTGCATAAACACGAGCCGGACCACATCATACCTCGCCAACACGGAGGCGAAACCGAAGAGAAAAATCTGGCTTTGGCTTGCCTCCGCTGCAATCGCACGTCCACGGTTTCATCCAGGCTCAGGTTGACAGCTTTCATAATGGCAGCTGGAATACTCACCGATGAGCTATGGCCCCACTTCTTGACGGTTACACGCACTTTGCGCCTCCCATGTATTCTGCCTTGATCCTATTTTATAGCGTACCGACCCACACGTTGTAACATTGTTGATACATAGGGGTGCGTAGAATGGATGTTTTCTGACAGGGGCGATCCGGACATCAATATTGGCTTTTCAACCCGTTCAAGAATGTACGAAAAACAGTGTCATGCCGCTGAGACCAAAGCCCTGAGATGAGCCGTTGTGAACTGGAATATTCCGCCCCACAACCCGCACTCCAGTCGTCAAAGAATAGACATCCCTCATGAGTCAGTCCGAGTCTGATCCATGCACTCCAGCAAAAAATAGGATGCCATTCTAAGTCACAGAGCTGATTCAGCCGCTCTTTCCCCAGAAATCTCCAAGCGTCGGCATCCGTTTGACACCCATGTCAACGTCAAACTTGTGACAACAAACTCATGACCGAGCAACTGAATTTCCGCCAACCCGCGACCGGGCGTACGCCAATTAATCTGACATTCCGGCAGGTTGGATCAGTTCAACCCATCACGGGATCGTCAATAACCCAACTCTCGCCCAAAACAACTGTCCACGCCGTCCATGCGATTTCGCATCTACTCTGAGAGGTGGAGAGAGCGCTCTAACTAACCGGAACTCCATGTGAAACCACGTCCAGAATAGGCCTGGCAGACTTCTTGCTCAATTGCGCGATCATTCGTTTCTATGGAAGCTGCAACCAAGGAAGTCGGGCATGTAACCGAGTTGGCGGAGCTGTATGCTCCCTCTGATTCTTGGAAGACCATAAAACAAGATAGGTGAACATGGTTACTCATGAAATGATAGCTTCTTCTCGGGCAAAGATGGCGTTGGTGGGCCTGGGCTACGTGGGTCTGCCTTTGGCCGTCTCCTTCGGGCGGGTAGCCGATGTGATCGGATTTGATTCCGCTTCGCGCACCATTGGACGAAACCTGTCCGGATTACCGGCCGCCCCGCCGCCATCATCGATGAAGCCCTCCGGTGTGTGATAACGACGGTTGAAGAACTGAATGGGTAAGGCCCGGCACCCCATCCACCGCCAAGTCTTCAGTAATTCTCCACCTCAGCGTGGGTCCCGGTCATCACTTCCAGTTGTCAGCGGGCATATACCGAGCGCTCCAAGACTGATTCCCGTACCTCGATTCCTCGTCATGACACATAATTTCAGGCCTTGTCAGCGGCACACGCCTGGCCTGCCCGGCCCCGCCCAACCTTGAGGTCCGGTATCGGATGGTGGCTGTCGTCACCATCAAATTCACACCGCTCATATCCCAAATCACACGCGATCCATCGAGGACACAGAGGCCGCTCTGTCGAGGCTCGACAAAGGAATTCCCAAAGTGCCTGTCGCACAAGCTCCAACGCTCTCACGAGCAGCCGCTCCCCTCTCGCTCCGCACGAATTTTTCTTGGACGCTGGCCGGCAATGTAGTTTATGCGGGGTGCCAGTGGGGCATGCTGACGGTTTTGGCCAAGCTCGGCACTCCCGAGATGGTCGGGCAGTTTGCTCTCGGACTAGCCGTGACAGCCCCCGTAATCATGCTCGCCAACTTGCAGCTTCGCGGAGTACAGGCGACGGACGCCAGGAGCGAGTACGCATTCGGGGATTACCTGGCGCTCCGGTTGATCACGACCGTCCTGGCCCTGGTGGCGATCGCAGGCATCACGTTCTGTTCGGGTTATCCTCCGGAAACCGTCTGGGTAATCCTGGCTGTGGCAATGGCCAAGGGCGTCGAATCCCTGAGCGACGTCTTCTATGGGCTTATGCAGCAGCGCGAGCGCATGGACCGCATCGCCCAGTCCATGATGATCAAGGGCCCCCTCTCCCTGGTGGCTCTCGCCCTCGGCGTCCACCTGACGGGACAGGTGTTCTGGGGCGCCGTGGGCATGGCCGCTTCCTGGGCTCTTCTCTTGATTCTTTTCGATATTCCCGGCGGATTCCTGGTCCTGCGGGGACACCGGACCGCCGGGAGGGGAAACGACGCCCCCTCTGACCACCGTTCAATCCTGCCCCGCTGGAATCCCCCCAGGCTCCTGCGTCTTGCCTGGCTGGCGCTCCCCCTCGGACTCGTCATGCTCCTCATCTCCCTCAACGCGAACATCCCGAGATACTTCATCGAGCACCACCTGGGGATGGGAGAGCTCGGCATTTTTGCAGCCATGGCGTACCTGCTGGTTGCCGGAAACACGGTGGTGGGCGCACTGGGGCAGTCGGCCTCGCCAAGGCTTGCCGGCCATTTCGCCGGGGGAAACGTGGACGCGTTTTGGGGGCTGCTCTTCAAGCTCATGGGAATGGGCGCGCTGCTGGGAGGAGCCGGAATCCTGGTAGCCGGCGCCGGCGGGCGGGAGATCCTCATGCTCCTCTACACCCCTGAGTTCGCAGCCCGATCTGACGTATTCGTGTGGCTGATGGTGGTGGGAGCGGTCGGCTACGTGGCCTCCTTTCTGGGCTACGGCATGACGGCCGCGCGATGTTTCAGGGCACAGTTTCCGCTGTTTGCACTCGTGACGGCGGTTTCAGCGATGGCATGCTTCTGGCTTGTGCCCCGATCAGGACTTACCGGGGCGGCCTGGGCGATGCTCGCCGCAGCTCTCGTTCAGCTCGCCGGGAGCGCCTGGGTCACCCGTCGCGCCTTGTCTGAGCTGCAGAAAGGAAGATCGTAGTCGATGACTGCCGAAACAAAACGACCCGTTCGCATCCTTCACGTTGTGGGCGGCATGAACCGCGGGGGAGTCGAAACCTGGCTCATGCACGTCCTGCGACACATCGACCGGGAGCGCTTCCGCATGGACTTCCTGGTGCACACCACCAGGCCCTGCGCTTATGACGAGGAGATCCAGAAGCTCGGCTCCAAAATCATTCCTTGCCTCGAGACCTCCCGGCCCTGGCGATATGCCCGGAACTTCCACCGGGCCTTGAGTGAGCACGGACCGTACGACGTGGTCCACAGCCATGTGCATCACTTCAGCGGCTTCGTGGTCTATCTCGCCCACCGTGCCGGTGTCCCCGTTCGCATCACCCACAGCCACAACGACACGTCGTTAAACGACGGAAGGGCCACGACGTTTCGAAGCGGCTATCTCCGGCTCATGGAGCACCTCATCCGAAAACACGCCACCACGGGCATCGCCTGCAGCCGGAAGGCGGCGGAGTCCCTTTACGGAACAGCATGGCAAAATGACAGTCGCTGGAAAGTTGTCTACTGCGGCATCGACCTGGAGCCCTTCCGGCAGCCGGTGGACCGGGCGGAAGTCCGGCGTGAGCTCAACATCCCCGAAGACGCCTTCGTCCTCGGCCACGTTGGACGGTTCCATGAACAGAAGAACCACACCTTCCTCATCGACATCGCAGCCGAGGTAGCCAGGCGTGAACCCAATATGCGGTTGCTCCTGGTGGGCGACGGTCCTCTCAGGCCGCAGATAGAAGCCAAGGTCGCATCCCTCGGTCTGACCGACCGAGTTATCTTTGCCGGCCTGCGTCCCGATGTGCCCCGTCTCATGAAAGGGGCCATGGATGTGTTTGTCTTTCCCTCTCTTTACGAAGGCCTGGGTCTGGTCCTGATCGAGGCACAGCTAAGTGGACTACCTTCCATTTTCTCAGATGTAATTCCGGAGGAAACCGATCTAGTCCCAAGCCTAGTCACGCGTCTGAGCCTGCACGACGCTTGTAACACTTGGCAAGTCGCAATCCAGAATTTAATATATAGCCAAAATAACAAAATATTCACCTGCCCAATTGAATTTCATGATAACCCATTTTCTATAACTAGTACAATAGGATTACTATATAATGCTTATAGCATCAACTAATCTACCAAAAGAAATAATCCATCCAAATAGATTTAATAGTTCAATAACTCATTCTTCAAAATTTGTGATTAATCTATTTTGGGCTTATTTATTTTACTGCACATTAATGCCATCTCGCTTTACACCATGCATTACTATATTCACCATCAAGATACATTCCACAAATATTTTACTGATACTGATAACAATAATTACACTTATATATATAATAGTATTATATAAACCTAAATTAAATAGATGCAAATCCAATGTAACTTTAATATTTCTATTTGGTTTGTTATGTATTTATGCTTTTTTATCCATTTCATGGGGTCAATTACATACATTTAACATCCCATCAATGCTGTTTACGATCATTGTTTCTTTTTCAGCTTGCCTCTTGGCATATTTTATCGTTTCACTCTTTATCAGTAATAAAGAACTTTATAATTTTATAAAAACCCTTGTTATATTTATTTGTATAATAGGAGCTCTGTATTCTGTAGAATCGTATTTTCCACTTGGTTTAAGAAGTGCAGATGGAATTGAAATATTGGATTTTGGAATACAAAGAGTAAAAGGCCCGCTATTCGGATCATCCACTGGACACTTAATACTCGTTCCTGCATTAAGTTTTGCCATTGGTGAATATATATTACCAAAACACAAAATCACCAAGCACTGGAATCTGATAGGGTTTATTTTAGTATTAACCATAATAAGCTTAGGTTCAAGAGCTGGAATTGTTTGTATGCTAATATCGTTTAGCATCATAATACTTTTTATAAAAGATATAAGAAAGAAGATACTTTCTATTATATTAATCATATTTCTACTTATTTTCAGCTTGTTCTGGATTGACCAATACATCGATACTAGTCGATTTTATCAAATCGAAGACATTTCTCGACTGACAACTCACCAGACTTCATGGCATATACTGACCTCCTCTATACCAACATCAATAGCAGGACATGGCTATGGAAGCTATTGGCCTTGGTATCTTATGGATATAGAAGATGGTGGCGCACGCGCCACAGGTCAATATATAAATTGGACTAATTTTGGTGCAGTTCTTTATCATCCACATTCACTGTTATTATTATTAATTGTTGAACTAGGTATAGCAGGATTGAGTTTTTTTGTATATCTTTGGTACATACTAGTTAAGACATTTATATGTGCCATAAAATTTCAAAGCTTTGTTCCATATGTAGCAGGCATCCTCGGCACAAATTTCGCGCTACTGTTCGATTTCTTTATTTTTAAGAATTGGGGGTTGTCTTTGATTTGGTGGATCTTCGTGTTTGCTGGCATATCACTCGTGGAAAGTAACCTAAGGAGGATGACTCCCAACAAACAAGGGAGATGATGCATGAATGTAACCATAAGTCTTGAACACCGCTTCGACCGCACCCCAGACGGTGCGGTATGGACGCAGACGATGTTTGCACATCCGTTCTGGACGCGCTACCTGGAGGTTTTCGATTCCGTTCGAGTCCTGGCAAGGGTCCGTCCAGTAAGAGAGGTCCCAGGGGATTGGATACGAGCTGATGGGGAGCAGGTCTCCTTTATGCCCATACCCTACTACATGGGCCCGTCGCAATATCTCAAGAGATACTTGCAGGTGAGGCGGACAGCAAGAAGAGCAGCCTCCACCAGCGAAGCCGTCATCATGCGTGTGGGCTCGACGATCGCAGACTCCATTGAGCCGGTCTTACGAAAAGAGTCCCATCCTTTTGGAGTGGAGGTGGTGGGTGATCCATACGATGTTTTCGCTCCGGGGTCGATCAGACATCCGCTGCGCCCCTTCTTTCGGTGGTGGTTTGCAGAGCGACTTCGGCAGCAATGCTTTAATGGATGCGCAGCGGCCTACGTCACCGAGAAGGCTCTCCAGCGACGGTACCCCCCACCTGCGCGTGGATTTTCAACCTATTACTCGAGTGTGGAACTGCCAAGTCACAGTTTTGCTTCTTTTCCCCGTTCGGCGGAGGCGTCACAAAGAGGGTTAAGGTTGATAACAGTGGGGACCCTGAATCAACTGTATAAGGCCCCTCATATCCTCATCATGGCGGTGGGCGAATGTGTTCGAAACGGATCGGATATCGAACTGGTTTTGGTGGGTGACGGCAAACACCGTGCCGAACTGGAGGGCCTCGCCGCCTCCGAGGGGATCGGAGGTCGTGTACACTTCAAGGGTCAGCTTCCTTCCGGAGAAGCCGTTCGAAGGGAGCTCGACCAATCAGACCTCTTCGTATTGCCTTCCTATCAGGAAGGCCTGCCACGGGCGATGATCGAAGCGATGGCCCGTGCTCTGCCCTGTATTGGCTCTACGGTGGGCGGCATCCCCGAACTACTTGCGCCCGAAGACATGGTACCTCCAGGTGATGTGAAAGCACTCGCAAACAAGATCAAACAAGTGACCTTAAACCCTTCCCGAATTGCAGCGATGTCTCGCAGAAACCTCCAGAAGAGCATGGAATATCGCGAGGATAACCTTCGTGAACGGCGTGTAGCGTTTTATCGGTACATCAGCGATATAACTCAAGAATGGCTTCAACAGCGGAGTAACTGATGCTCCTAGCGACCTTGCGACAGTCTGATGTTAAATTGGTTTGTTTGCAGATATAATTTGAAATAGTGGCCGAGTGGCAATGAGTAAACAGATAGGTATTAAATATGAAACATCTTCTTGTTCATGTTTTTACTGTGCCGATTTCTCTCCAATTCATTTCTGGACAACCGGGTTTCATGAAGGATCGAGGTATTGAGACTCATGTTGTAGCATCACCGGGTCCAAAGCTCTGGGAATTCAGCAAACGTGAAACTGTGCAATTCTTCAGCGTTGAGATGCCGAGACGTATCACGCCGCTGCGCGACATTAAAGCTGTGTTCAGCCTTGTGCGTTTCTTCCTTCGGCTTCGTCCTCACATTGTTCATGCACATACCCCCAAAGGTGGATTGATTGGAACTATTTCCGCTTGGTTGGCAGGTATTCCTATAAGAATATACCATATCCACGGCTTTCCTTTTATGACTACCAAAGGCATAAAGAACGCATTATTACGATTTACAGAAAAGGTTTCCTGCCGTTTGGCACATCGTGTTTTCTGTGTCAGTCCATCCTTGCGTGACTTCGCTCTATCGGAAGGCATATGTGATTCAAGAAAAATAGTTGTACTCGGTCATGGTAGCATCAATGGTATTGATGCAATAAATTATTTCAATCCTGATATCATTTGTGACTCGGATGTCAATTCTGTGAAAGAGAAATATCGCATTCCTAAGGATGCACCTGTTATCGGTTTCATAGGACGAATCGTTCCTGACAAAGGAATTCTCGAGTTGATTGAGGCCTGGAAGATATTACGCGACGAGTTTCCTAAGCTACATTTACTTCTTGTAGGCTCCTTCGAGGATCAGAATCCAATTCCGCTGTACGTGAAGAAAATTATCGATGAAGATTCACGAATTCACCGTACAGGCTTTATTAATGCCATTCATTTAATTTATTCAGCATTGGATATCCTTATACTACCTAGTTATAGAGAAGGACTTGGGATCGTAGCGCTTGAGGCCGCCTCAATGCGAGTTCCTGTGGTCGCGACACGCATACCGGGGTGTGTGGATGCTGTGGAGGAGGGAAGCACCGGTATTCTTGTTCCGGTTGCTGATACTAATGCACTTGCAGATGGCA
This sequence comes from uncultured Syntrophobacteraceae bacterium, assembly GCA_964557955.1. Taxonomy (GTDB): domain Bacteria; phylum Desulfobacterota; class Syntrophobacteria; order Syntrophobacterales; family Syntrophobacteraceae; genus JALOOX01. The sequence continues at coordinate 46,026 of CAZLCS010000017.1, read as the reverse complement.
TTCGCGCTTATCTCACGAACCCCCTGCTTTGTGCCATACATGGACAGGCAGGACGGTCTCGAGTTTTGCGTGAATTTTGTCCTGAGGATTTATGGGTTAAATTACATAGAGAATATATTAAGTTGCTTACTCAAAAGCAGGTGGTTATACTTAACCAGTAAGCTTATCATCTCAGTTTTTTAAGATATAATGCATAAGAACATGGAGGTTATGAGTGATCCATTCCTGTTACCCCCAACACTACAAGCGGCTAATGGATCTATTCTTTGCCTTACTAGGGATGTTTTTCTTTGCTCCCTTGATTGTAATGATAGGGTTACTGTTGTACGTCATACAAGGAACACCCGTCTTATATTACCAGTACAGGCCTGGCCTCAAATGCACATTGTTTCGAATTTTCAAGTTTCGGACAATGACAGACCAGACAGACGATCTCGGAAAACCCCTGCCGGACGACCATCGACTTACTAAAATAGGGAGATTCCTTCGAAGCACAAGCCTTGATGAGCTACCCGAACTCATTACCGTTCTACGCGGTGACATGAGCATCGTCGGGCCCCGCCCACTTCTGATGCAGTACCTGGACAGATACAGCCCGGAGCAGGCGCGGCGGCACGAGGTGAAGCCGGGGCTGACGGGGTGGGCGCAGGTGAACGGGCGGAACGCCATCAGCTGGGAAGAGAAGTTCAAGCTGGATGTGTGGTACGTCGACCATCAGTCCCTGTGGCTGGATCTCAAGATCATCGCCCTGACTGTGCTCAAGGTGTTTAAGCGCGAAGGCATCAATCAACCGGGGCAGGCCACCATGGAAGAATTCATGGGAAACGGCTCATGACGCTGTCTTTGCCGGACCGACGGAACGGGCCCCTCCAAACCATTAACCATAAGCATTTGATTCATCATGAAAAAGCAGCTCATTCGGCGTCTCGAAAAACATGGCGGGGTCTTGTTGAGGGAAAGCAGAGGGCGTACTATCATGTTGAACTATGATGGTGAAAGGTTCGCTCAAGAGACAGGCCCCCCGTCACACTGAAGTCGTTGAGGAGCCTGCCCGGCAAATCAGCTCCGATCTGGATACGCCTTTCACGAGACAGGTCGATGGAATATGGAGCGGTGATGAAACATGAGGGAGGGTTCCGAGCCTCGATGGGCCGCCGAAAGTCGAGAACGTTTTCTTCCCCGCGGGAGGAACCGAGACAATGATCATCCGTTACATCCAGGAAGCCATGGAAAGGGCCCGGTACGAAGTGATTCAGGATGACGAGCCATATTACGGCGAAGTCCCATCCCTCGAAGGGGCCTGGGCCACCGGCAAGACACTCGAGGAGTGCCGCAGGGACCTGGCTTCTACCGTCGAAGACTGGGTTCTTTTCAGCGTGGCCAAGGGCCTCCCCATCCCGCCCCTGGGTGAAGCCCGCATTGACCTTCCGGAAAGACTTGCCGGCTGAATGACGCAACTGAAGGCAACGACTCGTCGCGAGCTTATCCGCCGATTGAGAGCCCTCGGCTACGACGGGCCCTTTTCCGGCGGTCGCCATGAATTTATGTTGAAGGGGCACCGTCGCCTGGTTCTCCCCAATCCCAACCGGAGCGACATTGGAGTCGATCTCCTGAGACGCATCTTGAGTCAAGGGGGAATCTCTTTGCAGGAGTGGGAGTCGAGCAGGGAATGAGCCGGGTCCTCATCATCGGAGCGGGCGGGCACGCTCAAGTCGTGGCCGACATCCTGCTGCGCGCACGGGAGTCAGGGGAAGCTGTCACACCGGTGGGGTTTCTCGACGACAATCCCGAGTTTGCGGGCCTGAGCCTTTTAGATTTGCCCGTCCTTGGTCCATCTGAAGCTCGGCATCGCATTCTGCACGAAGCCATGATCGTTGCCATCGGCGACAATGTGACACGTAAATCTGTTTACGAGCTCATGAAGAATGAGAATGAGGAGCTCGCCATCGCCATCCACCCCGGGGCCATCGTAGCACCCGATGTCAGTATCGGGCTCGGGACCATGATCTCACCGGGGGCCATCGTCAACACTGGATCACGCATAGGCGAAAATGTCATCCTCAACACTGGCTGCACCGTTGATCACCACAACTTCATTGAAAACCACGTGCACATTGCCCCGGGGGTCCACATGGGAGGAGAGGTTGCTGTGGGCGAGGGGAGCCTGGTGGGGATAGGCGCCACGGTCATGCCCCGCAAAAGAATCGGGCGATGGAGCATCGTGGGGGCAGGTGCCCTGGTCCGGGAGGATGTGCCGGACGGCGTGGTGGTGGCCGGGGTGCCGGCGAGAATCGTCAGAGAGCTTTGAAAACCGCTGCAGGATTGGACTTCGCACAGTGAAACGTGAACGGATCTTTCTTTCTCCGCCGCACATGGGCGGGCAGGAGGCCGGCTTCATCCAGGAGGCGTTTGAAAGCAACTACATCGCGCCGCTGGGGCCGCAGGTGGATGCCTTCGAACGGGAGTTCTGCGAGAAGGTCGGGATACGGCATGCCGTGGCGGTCTCGAGCGGAACGGCGGCCATTCACCTGGCGCTTCGAAATCTCGGGGTAGGACCTGGGGACGAAGTCTTTGCCTCAACTCTGACCTTTATCGGCAGTGTGACCCCGATCCTGTTTCAAGGCGGCGTTCCTGTTTTCATCGACTCCGATCGAACGACCTGGAACATGGACCCGAACCTGCTGGGAGAGGAACTGGAAGCGTGCAGCAGGCGGGGGCGGCTTCCCAAGGCGGTGGTCCCGACGGACCTCTACGGTCAATGCGCCGACCTGGACCGGATCCTGGACGTCTGTGCGCCGTACTCCATCCCGGTGATCGTCGATTCGGCGGAGGCGCTTGGAGCCACCTACAAGGGCCTGCACGCAGGCTCAGGGGCGCACGCCGCCATATACTCCTTCAACGGCAACAAGATCATCACCACTTCCGGTGGGGGCATGCTGGCCTCGGAGGACGAATCGCTCATCGAGCGGGCCCGGTTCCTGTCGCAGCAGGCGAGGGATCCTGCCCCGCACTACGAGCACACGGAGATCGGCTACAACTATCGCATGAGCAACATCGTCGCGGCCATCGGGCGGGGGCAGCTGCGCGTGCTGGACGAGCGCGTCGAAAAGAAGCGCCGAATTTTTGAGTATTATGAAAATGCACTCGGCGACGTGCCCGGCATCGCATTCATGCCCGAGGCGTCCTATGGGCGATGCACGCGTTGGCTTTCCGTGATCCTGATCACTCCGGAAGAGCTCGGCGTGGACCGCGAAGCCGTTCGTATCGCGCTGGAGGCGGAGAATATCGAATCCCGCCCGGTCTGGAAGCCCATGCACCTGCAGCCCGTTTTTGAGGTCGTGCCCGACGAGGGCCGTCCGCGGGCGGTGAGCCCGGCCGCATCCCGCTCAGCTGCCGCTCCGAAGGAGCGGATCCGGGCCAGAGCGGTGGGAGGGGCCGTGAGCGAGGATCTCTTCGCACGAGGCCTCTGTCTCCCATCAGGAACCCAGATGAACGAGGAGGACCTGGCGCGGGTGGTCGAGGTCATCAAGAGGACCCGAGGAGCCAAAAGAGCCGCGTAGCTGACGGACGCCGCCTGTCCGGTCTCAGTCTCACCGGGCGTCAAAAGATCAAGCAAAGCAAGAAGCCACTCGCGGGTGCCGTGGGTGGCTTTTTTGCTTTTGGCCCAGTCCGGGTACGGGCCGCTGGGGACAGGCGGCTCATCAACTGGAGCGGAGGCAAGGGAAAGCAGCGAGCCTTTTATGTTCGCTCACCACAGAGACACGCAGAACACGGAGGAAAGCTCACTGGCTCATTCTCATTTCCCTCTTTATCTCTGTGGTGAGAATGAAGTTTTTCAAGCTAAACCGGTATGAGTTGGAGCAGCATCGGGCATCCACTCGATTTGCACCAGGTGAGAGACGGCCCTGAATTCCGGGTCACCGGTTACCACAACGGCAGACTCGTTGACGGCACAGGCCACAGCAAAGCAGTCGGCATAAGACATCGGGTATTCAGCCTTGATCTCCGCAGCTTGAAATACGAGCGAATCAGGCACCGGCAGGATCTTGAGGCCCAGTTGATGGATTCGGGCCAGTACTTCAAGCTTCTTCTCATTGCCGAAACGCCTCCTGGTCAGGTAGACAATCTCGCCAACGTTTATCACGCAAATCAGCCGATCCAGATTCTGGTCCCGGGCTCTGCTCAAGATCCCGGCAACCATTTCCGCACCCTGCGCCTTTTGAAAGAACGCAAGCAGGGCAAAGCTGTCAAAAAGATAGCGAGTCGTCATGGCCTGAAATCTTTCTGTCTCTCTTCCATCAGCTCCGCAGTCAAGGAAGGTTCGCCGGGAAGACAGCCCAATGCACTTTTAACCGGGTCCTCAGAGGGCGGTACCAGGTAAATGAGGTTGCCGTACTCGAAAATCTGCATCTCCGCTCCCGGGCGAATTTTATACTTTTTCCGCATTGCCGCGGGGATAACGATTTGACCTTTGCCGATGACTCTTACCGTTCCCATACTCTTCTCCTGAATATGTTTAACATCTCAGATCAACGTATAATCTTTTCTCCGAATCGTCAAACCATGCACGACACGATGCGATGCGATGCGATGAAACAGATCCTCCAGAATCCGAGAACAGGGCAAACCGAGGTGGCCCAGGTGCCGGGGATCGCATTCATGCCGCAGGCTCCCTATGGACGGTGTACCCGCTGGCTTTCGGTGATCTTGACCACTCCGGAAGAGCTCGGCGCGGACCGCGAAGCCGTTCGTATCGCCCTGGAGGCGGAGAATATCGAGTCGCGCCCGGTCTGGAAGCCCATGCATCTGCAACCTGTATTTGAGATAACACCCGACGAGGGGGGGCCGAAGGCGGCCAGCCCGGCGGCATCTCGCGCTGCTGCCGCTCCGAAAGAGCGGGTTCGGGCCAGATCGGAAGGAGGTGCCGTGAGCGAGGATCTTTTCGCACGGGGCCTCTGTCTCCCATCAGGGACCCAGATGAACGAGGAGGACCTGGCGCGGGTGGTCGAGGTCATCAAAAGGACCCGAGGAGCCAAAAGAGCCGCGTAGCTGACGGGCGCCGCCTGTCCGGTCTCAGTCTCACCGGGCGAAGAACAGAAGACCGAGGCCTGAAGAGAATTGTTTTCACCACAGAGACACGGAGGCCACGGAGATTGGCTCTGAGAGCTTTTCTCTGTGTCCTCTGGACCTCCGTGGCGAGCAAAAATAGAAGTTGTTCTTCAAAAGGCGCACGGCACGAAATAGACATCCGGCAGTTAGACCAATCCGTCATTCCATGTGCAACGACGCCGGATGTCCATTGGTTGCCCTGGACCTGAGCGAGGACAAAGCAAGAAGCCACTTGCGGGTTCCGTGAGCGGCTTCTTTTGTTCATTGATGGTCCACAGTGCGGGTGATAAGAAAGTCGAAAACGACCTTCGGCAACTCTCACGGGCTCACGAGGCGGTGAAGGATGGATGTGATCTCCTACCCTCACGACAGGCTGTCCAAAGAGATCTGGAGCGATACCGACACAGCGGGGGACTTCCTTCGCCGATATCTCCCGCAAGACATTGTCGCACTGCCGGATCTCGCAAGCCTCGAGATCTGCGAGGACAGCTTCGTACAAGAGGACCTGCGGGAGTACCTCTCGGAAATACACTCTCCACGATCTTTCCCGATACTCCGACGAGGAGATCAAAGGCGCGGTCTTATCCCGCGTGGGGATGTTGCTCTTGAAATAGGCTTCTGCGCCCGGTTTCGGCGGAAAGCTGCCAGAGATCCTCTCCCTCATGCGTGCGCTCCTTGAGAAGGAAACCGGGATGCAATACATTGAAGGCATCCAGCAGGGAATCCATCAAGGCCTGCTGGAAGGAATCGAGCCGGCGCTGTCTGTGAAGTTCGGAGCACGAGGCATGAAGCTGGTGCCCACCATCCGAAGGGTCCGGGACCCGGATCGCCTTGAGGCAATCATGGAGGCAATCAAAGTCTCAAAGCGACTCTCCGAGCTGGAAGAAGTGGTCACTGGGCAGGTCGCGGAGAGGCATCATAGCGCGAGTCCGACGCCTTCAAGGGCCGTGGCTGAAATCCGCAGGACGGTGTTCGGCTCCTGGTCTACTTCGTAGGCTCTGAGCAGGATTCCTCCCCCGAAGGCCCAGGAAAAAATAGAGCATTTCCAAGACATCTAATCCTCACCAGCAGGTGTTCACGTGAGGATACCTCAAAATCCTTTCGGCTTTGGTTACCAGAGCAGCTCCTACGGTGAGGGCGGTGGCTATGATGATGCGGTCCGCTGGATCATTATGGATCGGTTCGGGGAGACGCGCGCTTTTTACCGCAATCCTGTTGTCAACTGGGACATAGGTCGGAAGGGCAGTGCTTCGCACTCCGAAATCCATTTTTCAACGTCCATGGACAACTGCAGCCTCCCTTTAACAGCCAGGAGTGCCACTTCCCATGCGCTGATCGACGAAATGAAAACGCATCCTTCCCCGGCTGCCTTATCAATCGTTCTCAGAGCAGACTCCGACAGGAGATGCGGATCGCTTATCCACCAGACCCACGCGTGCGTGTCCAAGACAATCAACCAAGCACCTCCCAGTCTTCCACCCCCACCGGCTCCGTTGGGTCTTCATACTTCCGAACGGAGCCGCGCAAATGATTCACTGCCTCCAAAGGGTCCTTCGGACATGGGATGATCTTGACAACTGGTTTGCCGTGGTCGGTGATGACAATTTCTTTGCCCGTTTTCTGTACCTGGTTCACCAACTCTAGGATGCTCGACTTGAGTTTCGATCTAGGGATGACATTTTCCATAAATCACTCCTGGCGACGTCTTGACCCGTCATCCAGATTAGATGCACTGTTGTGACAAACCGGGAACTCCGGATAATCGGACCGTTGGTAATCAGCGGCACATCAAGGTAACAGGCCGTCGCGGCAATGAGTCGATCATGCAGCTCGGGGATGTCGTCGAATTCTGAGGCGGTTTTCAGAATCTCCAGGCTCAGGGGTTCAAACTGGTAGTTTTGGCTTTTCAGGAGATCGTCCGTTCGCAGCAAACCGACAGGAATGCGGTGCTTCTCGAATAAATAAAGCATTTCCATCAAGACATGGCAGGGAAATGTGTCGGCTTCACCCTTGTCAGCAGTCAGAAAGGCCTGGTGGGCTTTTTCGTGGATGACCTTCTTGCCCATCATGAACTTCACCGGGGCCTGAGTGTCGGTCACAAAGCTATCCATTTTCGGATTCCTGTTCTACGTGCCGCCAGGTTTGTTCTCTGAATTGCTTCAACTCGGATAAGTCAATATTGTAGCCTGCGTGCAGGAGGATCTGCGGGAATTCTTCTCGGGAAACATCCTCGACAAGTCAGCGAGGTCCTGTTTCCGCGAGGAATGTGCCTGCCATCCGGAAACCAGATGGCGGAGAATGACTTGGCCAAGGGAGTCGAAGTTTATAGAAAGATTGGGAGAGAGTGACACCGAAAATAGCTTCATGATCCGAGCATTCGGCCCGGGTATCGCCGGTTGCCGAAAGATCAATGAAGATGCGATAGCCACTTGCGGCCTCCGTGGGTGGCTTTTCTTTTCGGGCAAGAGCGAATGGTGGGAATCGCAGTTTCAGCAGCGTCATGCCGCCCAAGGGTGTGGATGTGGGCGGCATGAGTCTTGAATGGATGTGTCGATTTCAATTCGGGCGGGAGCATTTGTGGGCATCCCAAGCGGGGCCTGCGGACAAGAAGTGAATCCGATGCCTGCTGCAATCTGAAGGAGAATCCGTTTTCATGTCGGTGTTGTCGGTGCCGCGAGGGCATGTATCGAGGGCAGAGGCTCAATCAAAGAGGCAGCCGTGGGACAGGGCCCGCCTGGCGGATGGGTTGCGGCGATGTTTGATCGGGCTTCCCCTGGTGGTCCTTCCCCTCCTGCTGGGTGGAGTTCGCCCCTGGGTCTGGAGTGGCGTGGCAGGGATTTTCACGGTGGGAATGGCGCTGTGGCTGTGGCTGATCCCCGCGCATTCCGCAGCCACCATCAGAGTGTCAAAATCGTGGCTTCTCCTCGCGCCCGTCCTCCTCTACCCCCTCCTGCAGATCCTCCCCGTCCCGATCTCGTGGCTGAGCATCGTGAGCCCCGAACGGGCGCTCTGGATCGAGCGGGCGAGCACGGCTCTCGGGGTATCCGTCCACTTTTCCACCATCAGCTACGAGCCCCTGGTAACGTTCTTGTTCACCGCCCGATGGATCTTTCTCGCGCTCTACGCCTGGATGCTTCACACGGCCCTGGCTCAAGAAAAGGATCCCCGGTGGCTTTTCACGCTGCTCTTCGCCGTTGCGGGCCTGGAGGCCGCCTACGGAATCCTGCAGGCGCTCATTCCATCCCTGGGAGTCTTCGGCCAGCAGTCAGAGAGCGGCAGCGGGTCCGGCACCTTTGTCAACCGGAACCACTTCGCGGCGTTCCTGGGAATGCTCTGGCCGCTGCTGTTGGCGCGCCTTCTTGTCCTGCACGACGAATCGCCATGGAGGGGACGGGAAGCGGCCCACACGCCTTCCCTCGACTCGGCCGCCCGGCAGAAGCAAATCTTTCTCTCCCTCGTGACCGGCCTGGTATTGCTCGCACTATTCTTCTCCCGGTCCCGGGCCGGCATCCTGAGCTCGCTCGTGGCCCTGAGCGTGTTCGTCATCCTTGGTGGTGGGGAGCGGAAGCGGATGCTGCCTTTCGTGATCGGCTGCTGGCTGGTCATGCTGGTGTACGGAAGCGCCATCGGGTTCGAGGAGATCATCGAACGCTTCAATGCACTCGAAGCGGCGGCGCCGGGGCGCTTCAAAATCTGGCAGGATACCTGGCAAATGATCCAGGATCATCTCTGGACGGGTGCAGGTCTTGGGGCCTTCAGCAGGACCATCATGGTCTACCAGTCCCACCTCCCCGACACTCTCGATATCGTTCACGCGCACTGCGACTACCTGGAATGGGCAGCGGAGCTGGGCCTGCCCGCTGCCGGGGCGCTCATTGCAGCGACGTGGGCCGCCTGGTGGCGGTCCGCTCTGAGGGTCAACCACCTGGATGTTCCAATCGGAAAGCTCCAGCCGGTGGATACCCTCTACCGGGGAAGGCGCCTCATGCGCATCGGCGCCCTTTCCGGGGCCGCCGCCTTCCTCTGTCACGAGTGGGTGGAATTCGGAGGGCAGATTCCCGCAAACCAGATTGTCTTCGTCATGCTGCTCGTTCTCATGCGCATCAGGCTGAGCCCGGCGGCGCCCGCCATGTCCGATCCAGCCCGCCGCCATTCAAATCCCCATGGAGAACCTCAGGAATGATCGATCTTCACAGCCACATCTTGCCCGGCATGGACGACGGGGCCCCGGACTGGGATCAAGCGCTCGAGATGGCCAGGATGGCCGCACAGGACGGCATCAGGGCCATGGTCTGCACGCCGCACTGCATTTCCGGCTTCTTCGAAAACCGGCGCGCTCCGATCATCGCCTCGGTTGAGCAGTTCAGGACGAAGCTGGCCGAGGCCGGGATCCCCCTGGAGGTCTATCCCGGCTCGGAGCTCAGGTTGGATTTGGACCTCGGAGAGCGCATCGAATCGGGTGAAATCCTGACCCTGAACGACACGGGCCGTTATGCGCTCATCGAGCTTCCGCCGGAGATCCTGCCGCCCCACCTGGAAAACACTTTCTGGGACCTGCAATCACGCGGCATCACCCCCATCCTCGCCCATCCCGAAAGGCATCCGATGCTCCTGCACAACCCCAACCCTCTCTATCACTGGGTGGAATCGGGTGTCTTGACGCAGATCACGGCCGCCAGCCTGGTGGGCCGGTTCGGAAGCAGGGTACGGAGGTTTTCCGCGGATCTCATCGAGCATCGCCTGGTGCACATTCTGGCAACAGACTCCCACAGCCCCCTCGCTCGAACCCCGCGACTGTCTCCGGCCTTTATGGAGGCTCGGGCAATTCTCGGCGAGTCGCTGGCGTTGGAGATGATCCAGTCTATTCCGCGTCTTGTCCTCGAAGGGAAGCCGGTCTCCACCTGCCGCCCCCTCCCGTTTCGTGGGCGCACCCATGGCCGGTCGTTTCTCGGAAGGCTTTCCTCCTTTTTTGGTGGGTCTTGCAGCTGAAAGTGCGACTGGGGGGTGTGCTTGGACTATCGGACGACATGAGAACGGATACGTTCATCCTCACGTTGAGACGCGGAGAGGGACGAGATGGAGACTTCTACGGCTCTGAGTACCTCCACACCATTGCGTGCCCACCTTGTTCGTCATTCCCGCATGCACCTGGCGGGAATCCAGACGTGTTCAGATACCTGGAGCCGCGCCTGAAGGATGCGGGGATGACGTACGATGACTATGGGAGCCGGCCTGGCTGACCGGCATCATTGGACCGGCTCGAGCGATACGCTGTCAAGCCAGTAGTCGCCCGATATCTTGCTATCGAGCTTCAGGCTTTCCTTCCTGGTGATGCGAATCACGGCAGCGTCACAGCCCGCCGGAGTGGAAAACAGCAATTCCTCCTTCCTCCACGGAGAGGTGCCGAGCACCGGAGCCGAGCGCTGATTCAAACCTTTGCAGCCGTAGCCGCTGACCTCGACAGCAACACCCTGGTCGGTCGTGAGGTTCCGGCTCCTCCGCGCAAAACTCAGATTGTAGCCCCTCCCCGCCTCCACGGGAATGATCTGGTAAACGCTATTGAACGATACGTTCCTGGCTCCGTTGAAACGCAGGTGCATGGAGTAACTACCCTCGTGGGGCGCCTCCAGGGAACGCTCCACCGCGACGTCGTTTTGGCGCATAACCCTCCATCCAAATGCCTGACCAAGCGGCTGTTCTTCAAACCCCCCGTCGTGAATCCCGCATTCCTTCCCACCCAGATATCCCTTCCACACGTCTTTCGCTTCCCTCAGCCTCTTCTGACTCAGCAGGAATTCACCAAAGCGGAGCTGCAGATCCTGAGAAGGTCCTCCAGGTTGAGCCACCAGCTCAGGCCACAGGCTCAAAGCCGCCTCGACCTCTTTGGCCCTGATGAGCTCCTTCAGGAAGACCTCGCGGTTCTCCGCCGAAACATGGGCCAGCGTACCTTCCCACCCATTCCACAGATTACCGGCCAAATAGCAGGCCTCGTGGACACGATGGGGCAGCCGGTGAAGAACGAAATTGAAGCAGCGTTTGAAATAGGCTTCATCGCGAATTTCATAGGCCAGGAGAAGCTCCTGCCACTTCCACGTGCTCACGCGGTCCAGGAAGGGAGAGAGGGTATCGAGGACTTGCCGCCCCTCCTTTTCGCGCCCGGCGACCATCTCGGATTCAGCCAGAGCAAGCCAGGCCCGGATCAGCAAAGGATTGGCGAGGATTGCTTTTCGATAAAGCCTGGACGCAGCATCGGCACTGAGATCCACATAGTACTTCCGATTCCCCTCTTGTAGCCATGCCTCCGGGTGGTCGAGGGCCGAGAAATCGGCCTGGTGATATCCAGTTTCGTTCCGGTCGGGCCCCAACGAGACGAAGGAGCTGATGAGGAAGATCCCTGCCAATCCCAACAGCGCACAGCTTGCCGCGACTCGTCGCAGAGTGCTTTGCAGCGGCATCCCCGGGGTATTCATATCGCTCAAGCCACCCGCGCCTCGTCAGCGGGCCGACGGCTTTCCGTCACATCTTCGGGAAGGGCTTCCACCCTGCCCTGCGCCGGGGCTGTGTGGTAGTACTGGCTGTAATATTTGTAGTATTTGTAATAGTAATAGTTGCCGAAGTGGCCGTGGGTGCTGAGCTTGTTCACCATGCATCCGAGTAGGTTCCCCCGGACACTGTATATGCTCCGTCGGAACACACGGAGCGCTTCGCGGTGCGTCTGCCCGAGGGTGCTCACCAGGATGACGCCGTCGGCGCAGTTGCTGAGCACCAGCACGTCGGCAAAGCCTGCGGCCGGCGGTGCGTCGATGACGATGCGGTCAAAGCCCTGAAGGAGCAGGTCGATCACTTTCCTCATGCGGCTGGATGCGAGAAGCTCGGCGGGATTGGGCGGTGTGGGGCCCGCTGAGATGAAGGACAGATTCGGGACCTCGGTGGTCTGCAGGACGTCCTCGATTTCGCAGATCCCGCTCAGCAGCTGACTCAACCCCTTACGCTTGTTCGATCCCTTGGAGCCGTTCCCGTTCACGCTCATCCCGAAGACCCGATGCAGGCGGGGCTTGCGCAAGTCCGCGTCGATGATGACCACACGCTCCTCGGCTGAGACGAACGCCTGTGCCAGGTTACAGGAAATGGTGCTCTTGCCCTCGCCTGCCGTGGTGCTGGTGATCACGAGAGATCTCGGCGGCTGATCCATGGCGCTCGAAAGCTGGATAGAGACCTTGGCGGTCCGTATGGATTCTGAAAAGCTCGCCCTGGGCTTGACGCGCACCAGGACATCGAGGTCCTTCTGCTCCTCGGGCTCGGCCATGGGCAGGACTCCCAGAATGGGAAGCTGGAAGCGATCCGAGAACTCATCAATGCGCTTCACTGTGTTATCCAGGTACTCAAGGAAGAACGCCAGACCGACTCCCCCCATGAGACCCACAACCAGGGCCAGCAAGAGGTTGAGGGGGATGTTCGGGCTGTGAGGCTTCAGCGGTCGGGTCGCGTAGTCGACGACCTGGATGTTCCCGAGCTCGGTACCCACCTTGGCGTCAATTTCTTTGCTGCGTTCGAGCAGGCTCTGGTGAATGCTCTTGCTCGTTTCCACTTCGCGCTCGAGGATTTTGTACTGCGTTGCCTGGTTGTTCAACGCCAGGGCCGAAGCCTTCTTCTCATCTGCTTCCTTCCTCAGCGATTCTTCTTTCCTCAGCGCCGTCTGGTACGCGTTCTTGAGGGACTCGGCGATGCGGTTTTCCGCATGGGCAATCTTCTTTTCAAGATCGGTCATTTTGGCCTTGAGGGTCTTGACGGCGGGATAGTCGTCTCTGAACGTTGCGTAAAGTTCTTGATACTGCGCCATAACTTTGACATGCTCTTCGCGCAGCTTCTGGATGAGCACATTTTCGAGAACGTTGGGGAGGGCGCTGACATTGCCTTTAAGCGCCTGGTTGTAGAGGGCTTCCTTGGCGATCCGGTCCGACTCGGCCGAGGCCAGACCGTTGTTCATCTCTTCGAGCTGCCGGTAGATGAGATTGAGATTGGAATTCAAGGAGACGATTCCCGCCTTCTGGGAAAATGCGTTGAGATTGCTCTCGGCTTTTTCGAGCTGTATGCGCGCGACGTCGAGCTGTTTTTCCAGCTGCTGCTTGGCATTGACGGCAGCGTCAATCCTCTTGTCCATCTGCCAGGCGGTGAACTCCTGGATGAGTGCGTTGATGACATCTTTGGCCAGCGCAGGATCCACGCATTTGAACCCCAGCGAAACGATGGTAGTGTCGCGCTCCGCCTGGACTTCGAGGCTCTTGGAGAACCTCTTCTCGACCTCTTTCTGCTCAGCCAATTCGGCCAGGACTGCTTCTTCAGCTTGGTGTCCCGTGCCGAACGGCAGCCAGTTTTTCACGGACTTTTTCAGTTTTGTAAACCACTTTTCACCGTTCAGCCGTTCATCAACGGCAGGATTGAAAACCGGGTTCTGATCGAGGTGCAGCTTGTCGATCACGCGGCGGGCCAGGGATTCACTCTGGAGCAGCTTCACCTGGGTTTGCATGAACTCCCGCGTCTGCATCTGCGAGGCCACCATGTCCTCGAACTTGGTCACCTTGGGGGCCTGAATGCTGAGCTCCAACCGTCCGCCGGCCTTGTAAACCGGCTTCATGACGAGGCTCACGATGAGGACGGCCGCAAAAACGGCGGATAGGAAAGTGAGGACCAGCCATCTGCGCCGAAAGACGACCTCCAGGTAATCTCGAAGGTCTGCCGAGTCCTCAAAGTCCGGTACGGGCTCGTAGACTTCAGTGGATGGCGCCTGGGATCTGGAGACGGAAACAGGGAGGTTGCCGAAGGTGGAGTTGTCCGACGGGTGAATCATGAAAATGCTCCTTGATGACGGCAGCTATGACTTCCACGAGTTCAAAGGATTCAAAGGGAAGTGGGATAACCCAGTCGAGCCGGCCTGATCCCCCACAATGAACGATGTCAGAGTGGAAGGGCTCTACGACTCTTTCAAACACGGTGCACTGACCAGACAGCCTGGGAACGCAAACAGCGGCGTGATATTGCAACATTCAAACCAACCATTCCTTAGCCGTATGAGCGCCACCCGCCTTCTGGTTCCTGTACGTCCCCCATGAACGACAATGCCCCAAGTGACGAAAAGACTCCCATGCGGCTCTTTCCATGGGCCGCAAGTCCCTGCATGAGGTCGATCCTTGACGTGACGGAGAAAAGAGTTTGACAGGCAGGGCCTTTTCGGGATAGCAGGGATTCCGTTAACCGTACTGCCTGGTCCGTTCAGCGAAACAGGCGGTCTTGTGATGGAAATAGTCGGAGCAGGAATCTATGCCGTTTCGGCTCTACAACCCCGATGACCGGCCCCAGGGCGCTCATTCCATGGCGCCCCCCCACAGCAGCATCTCCGAGACCCTTGAAAAGGGGTTGCGTATACTGGACCTCTTCGGCAGCGAAGGGACCGGCCTGACACTCGGCGCCATATCCAAGCGCATCGGTGTGAACAAGACCTCAGTCCACCGTTATGTGAGCACATACTGCGCACTGGGGTACCTGCAGCGTGACGAACAGAGCAGACTCTATAAGCTGGGAGCACGCACCATCGCACTCGCCCATTCCTTCCTGCAGAAAGGAGAAATGGTTCAGCAGGTCAAACCCCTGGTGGACGAGGTCCATGCAAAATACGATCTGCACGTAGACGTCGGCATGGTCCAGAATGACGCCATTTATCTCATCTACCGTCGGGAGTCCAAAGACACCCTGGCCTTCAGGCACTTCACCACGGGCTTTGGGCTCTATTATCTCGCGACGGGCAAGGCGGCCATGGCATTCATGGAGGAAAAGGAGCTTCATCGGCTTTTGGGCCGTTTGATGCTCGAGCCCAAAACGGAAAGGACCATCTGCGACAAGGCGAGACTGATCGCAGAACTCAGGGAGATACAGGCAAGGGGATATTCTCTCAACCGCGAAGAATACATGCCGGGACTCATCGCTATAGGAGCTCCCCTCATGAATCTTCGGAGTCAGAGGGTGGTAGGCGGTGTGAGCTTCGATTCGTCTACGGCACAATACTCGATTGAGGAATTTGAAAAGAGGTACGCGAGCCTTTTGGTGGAGCTGGCCAAGAAACTCTCGGCAGCCGTCTCCACTTGAATCTCATGGCGGGGACAGTCCCTTGGCCCCGCCACGGAGTATATCAGCGGATGAAATCGGGGGCAGGGGTCCTCACCTCAGGAAGGGGACCCCGCCTGTAACGAAGTATTCAATTCAATCTACATCAAACCTAGGGAGTCAGTTTTATGAAGAAAGTTCTCGCTGTTTGCTTGATCAGCCTCTTTGCCCTGGCGGGTGTTGCCATGGCGGAAGACACCGTTCGCGTGGGAGTCTATCTTCCCCTCACCGGTCAGAATGCTTTCGGCGGCCAGCTGGAGCTCGAAGGCGTGCAGATGGCCCACAAGGAAGCGCCCGAAGTGCTCGGGAAGAAGGTGGAGCTCTTCATCGTGGACAACAAATCCGACAAGGTTGAAGCCGCCAATGCCGTGAAGCGCCTCATCGACAAGGAAAAAGCGCACGTCATCATCGGAACCTACGGGTCGTCGCTTGCCATGGCCGGCGGTGAAGTGGCCGAGAAAGCCGGCATTCCCGTGGTGGGCACCTCCTGCACGAATCCCCTTGTGACCATGGGCAAGAAGCACATCTTCCGCGTCTGCTTCATCGACCCCTACCAGGGCGCCGGCGCCGCAACCTATGCCTACAAAGAACTGGGCCTGAAGACCGCCGCCATTCTCGTCGACATCGCGAGCGACTACTCGGTGGGCCTGGCCAACTATTTCACCAAATCCTTCGAGAAGCTGGGGGGCCAGGTGGTTTCCAAGCTGAACTACCAGTCCGGAGACCAGGACTTCACGGCTCAGCTGACGGAGATCGTCAGCAAGAAGCCTGACGTGCTCTTCATCCCCTCCTATTTCGCCGAAGGCGCCATCATCATGAAGCAGGCCAAGGAGCTGGGCGCCCAGTTCCGAATCATGGGCGGCGACGCCATGGACAATCCCAAGATTGTCGAAATCGGCGGCTCGGCCGTGGAGGGCTTTGTTCAGACCACCTTTCCCTACGATCCTTCCATGAAGGACATGAACAAGGTGGCCCAACAGTTCACCGAGAACTGGAAGAAGATGTATCCGGACAAAGAGACCAATGTGAACGCGGCATTGGGCTATGACGCCTACATGATCATCATCGACGCCATCAAGCGGGCCGGCAAGGTGGACCCGGCCGCCATCAGCAAGGCCTTGGCCGAGACCAAAGGCTTCGAGGGCGTGACCGGCATCACTACGATCAATGCCACCCACGACGCCGAAAAGCCCGTCGGCCTGGTGGAGATCAAGGACGGAAAGAAGCTCTTCGTCGGCACCATTACGCCGGAAATGTAATGACGTTGCGAGTCTCTGGTTTCCGGTTCCTGGTTGCCGCCTCGTCCACCCGCTAGCATTGTTCGGGTGTCTCCATTGGAGAGAACGAATGGGGCGAGGCCTCACCCCCCCCAACGCACAACCAACACCCAGAAACCAGAAACTCGAAACCAGAAACCAGAAACCAGAAACCAGAAACCAGAAACCAGGAACCTTCTTTCCATGAACCTTGCCATGTTCATGCAGCATCTGCTGAACGGCCTGACCCTCGGGAGCCTTTATGCCCTCATCGCCATCGGCTACACCATGGTCTACGGCATCCTGCGGCTCATCAACTTCGCCCACAGCGAAATCTTCATGCTGGGCGCCTATTTTGTCTTCTGGGGGATCACGCTGATCCATCTGCCCTGGCCCGTGGCCATCGTCGGGGCCATCCTCGTGGTCGCCGCCGTCGGGGTGCTGGTGGATCGGATCGCCTACCGACCGCTCCGCGACGCCCCGCGAATCTCGGCGCTCATCAGCGCCATCGGCGTCTCCTTCTTCCTGCAGAATTTCGCCATCGTGGTTTTTTCCGCCATCCCAAGGGAGGTTTACCGGCCTGAATGGCTGGAAGAGGTGATCCTGGTGGGGGGTGTTCGCGTCCTGCCGCTGACCCTGGTCGTCCCCGCCCTGTCGTTTGTGCTCATGCTGGGGCTCATCGCCATCGTCTACCGGACAAAACCGGGACTGGGCATGCGAGCCATCTCCAAGGACATCGAGACGAGCTACACCATGGGAGTGCCCGTCAACCGGATCATCGCTCTCACCTTCGCCATCGGATCGGCACTGGCGGCGGCATCGGGCATCATGTGGTCCCTGCGCTACCCGCAGCTTCAGCCGATCATGGGCGTCATCCCGGGATTCAAGGCTTTCATCGCGGCGGTGGTGGGCGGCATCGGGTCCATCCAGGGCGCGGTGATCGGAGGGGTGGGGCTGGGGCTGGTCGAGATCATGACGGTCGCCGCCTTCCCCGATCTTGCGGGCTACCGGGATGCCTTCGCCTTCATCCTGCTCATCGTCATCCTGCTCATCAAGCCCACGGGGCTGCTGGGTGAGAAGCTGGAGGACAAGGTGTGATGGACCCGAAGACCAAGATCGGCCTGAATCTTACCTCGACTGCTTTCCTGGCCCTCTTCATCTGGTGGGCTCAGGAGCATCTGGGCGGCTACTCCATCCAGATCCTCAATCTCATTGCCATCAACATCATCCTGGCCTTGAGCCTCAATCTCATCTACGGTTTCACCGGCATGTTCAGCCTGGGGCACGCCGGCTTCATGGCCGTCGGGGCCTACGTCTGCTCCATCCTGATCATGACCCCGGCCCAGAAGGAGATGCTCTTCCTACTGGAGCAGCCCTACGGGTGGGTACTCAATTCACATGCTCCTTTCATCGTGGCGGTGATTGCGGGCGGGCTGGCGGCCGCCGTTTTAGGGATCGTGGTCGGCATTCCCCTGCTGCGCCTTGGAGATGATTACCTGGGGATTGCGACCCTGGGACTCGCGGAGATCATCCGGGTCCTCGGGAACAACCTGCCCCGCATCACCAATGGCGCCCTCGGGTTCAAGGGCATCCCGGACCACGCCAACCTGTGGTGGAACTTCGGGTGGTGCGTGCTCACCCTCTTCTGCCTGGTTCGGCTTCTGCGGAGCAACTTCGGAAATGCGCTCATGGCCATCCGGGACGATGAAACGGCCGCCAAGGCCATGGGCATCAACGTCTTCGCCTACAAGCTCCTTTCCTTCTCCATCGGATCGTTCTTTGCCGGCGTTGGAGGGGCCCTGCTGGCGAGTCTGCTCAGCACCATCGACCCCAAGATGTTCCTCTTCACCCTCACCTTCAACATCCTCATGATCGTGGTGGCGGGGGGCCTGGGATCCCTTACGGGATCGGTTCTGGCCTCCATCGGCATCACCGTCCTGCTCGAGTGGCTGCGGTTCGTCGAGGACCCCGTCACCCTCGGGGGTTGGGAGCTCCCCGGCATTCCAGGCATGCGCATGGTGGTGTTTTCCCTGGCGCTGCTGTTCATCATCCTTTTTCGGCGGGAAGGCCTCATGGGAATGCGTGAATTCAGGTGGGAGTGGGTTGTTTCACGGTCCGCCGGGCGAGGTCCTGTGAAATGAGTCAGAACCCTATCCTCGAAGCCAGAGAGCTGACCATGCACTTTGGAGGGCTCACGGCTGTGAAGGACTTCAGCGCAGCCGTTCCCCGGGGCAGCATCGTGGGATTGATCGGACCCAACGGAGCCGGAAAGACCACCTGCTTCAACATGATCTCGGGTTTTTACACGCCCAGCTCGGGGAAGGTGCTGTTCAACGGGAGCGACATCACCGGCATGCCGCCGCACCGTGTGTGCCAAAGCGGCCTCGCCCGGACGTTTCAGAACATCCGGCTCTTCCGAAACGGCACCGTCCTTCAGAACGTCATGGTCGGATGCCACGTGCGCCAGAAATCCCGCTGGTGGCAGTCGTTGTTGTACCTGCCCTCCCACCAGAGGGAGGAGAGGGCCGTTGCCCGCAGATCCAGGGAGCTGCTCGGCGTGGTGGGCCTGGAGCCCCTTGTGGACGAAAAAGCGAAGAGCCTCCCCTACGGAGCGCAGCGGCGCCTGGAAATCGCCCGGGCCCTCGCCACCGAGCCCCGTTTCCTGCTCCTGGATGAACCCGCTGCAGGCATGAATCCCAATGAGACCAGCGAGCTCATGGGATTCATCCGCGACATCCGCGACCGTTTCCATCTGACCATCCTCCTTATCGAGCATGACATGAAGGTCGTCATGGGAGTCTGCGAGCACATCTGGGTCCTGGACTACGGGGAGACCATCGCCGAAGGATCGCCCGAGAGCATCCGGAGCAACCCCAAGGTCATCGAGGCCTACCTGGGAGAGGAGTGCGTAAGGGATGCTTAGCGTGCAGGATCTCCATGTCTTCTATGATGGCATCCATGCCTTGAAGGGCATCTCCATGAAGGTGCCCAAGGGACGGATCGTCACGCTCATCGGGGCCAACGGGGCGGGAAAGAGCAGCACTCTCAGGGCCATCGCCGGCCTGATCAGGAACCTGAAGGGGAGCATCCTCTACAACGGCCGGGAGATGGTCGGAAAAAGCCCCGTGGACGTCGCCTCGTCGGGGATCCTCATGTCTCCCGAAGGCCGCAGGATCTTTCCACATCTCACCGTTCTCGAAAACCTCATGCTGGGGGCCTACACCCGCAGCGACAAGGCAGGAATCGAGAAGGATCTTCAATGGGTCTACGGGCTCTTCCCCCGCCTGAAGGAGCGGGAAGACCAGAAAGGCGGGACGCTTTCGGGTGGAGAGCAGCAGATGCTGGCCGTGGCAAGGGCCCTCATGGGCGCTCCCGACCTGATCATGCTGGATGAACCATCCCTGGGGCTCGCCCCGCTGCTCGTCAAGAGCATTTTCGATATCATCGTGACCATCAATCAAATGGGAAAGACGGTCCTCCTGGTCGAGCAGAACGCCTATGCCGCCCTGAAGGTGGCCCATTACGCCTACGTGCTGGAAGTGGGGTCCATTGTCCTGGAGGGTCCGGGGCAGGACATTCTCAAGGACGCCCGGGTGTGTGAGGCGTATCTCGGAGGGTGAGGGGGAGTTTCTGGTTTCTGGTTTCTGGTTTCTAGTTTCTAGTTTCTGGTTTCTAGTTTAAGGTTTCTGGTTTCGAGTTGGGTGTCGGACAAGATGAGCGGGGCCATGAAGGTCAAGATTTTCAGCATGGGCGGCACCATCGACAAGATCTACTTCGACGATCTCAGCTCGTACGAGGTGGGAGAGCCCCAGGTGGCGGAAATTCTAAGAGAAGCCAGGGTCAATTTCGACTATGAGGTCGAAGAGGTGATGCGCAAGGACAGCCTGCACATGACGGAAGCAGACCGCCTCCTCCTGCGCCGGCGCATTGAGGCGGACCCTCACCGACGGATCCTGGTCACCCATGGGACCGACACCATGGTGGAAACCGCCCGCCATCTTCAAGCGGTCCGGGACAAGGTCATCGTCCTGACCGGCTCCCTGACGCCCGCCCGCTTCAAGGGGAGCGATGCGGCTTTCAACGTGGGCTGCGCCATCGGCGCCCTGCAGACCCTGGAGCCCGGCGTTTACATTGCCATGAGCGGTCGTGTGTTCCCGGCCGACAAGGTCACCAAGAATCGCGAGGCGTGCCGGTTCGAAGAGACGCCGGATCCGGCCGATGGTTGATGCCTAATGGCTGAACAGAGAGAAAAGCAGTTCGATCCCGGGATGCACTCGGCGGAGCACATCGTGAACCAGACGATGGTCCGCATGTTCGGTTGCGGCCGCTGTTTCAGCGCCCACATCGAGAAGAAGAAATCCAAGCTGGACTATCGGTTCGAGCGTCCCCTGAGAGATGAAGAGGTGCGGGAGCTCGAGGACCGGGTGAACGGGATCATCGACGCTGCGCTCCCCGTCACCGAGGATTTCATGGACCGGGATGAGGCACAGCGGCAGTTCAGCCTCGAGCGGCTTCCTGATGACGCCGGCGACCGGATACGCATTATCCGTATCGGCGACTATGACGCCTGCCCGTGCATCGGCCCCCACGTGGCCTCGACGGCGGAGATCGGCAGGTTTCGGATTATCTCCAGCAGCTTCGAGGACGGCCAGCTCCGCATCCGCTACAAGCTTGCGGCAACCAAACCATAAGCGGGCTGGAAAAGGGGGCAAGTTTTCTTGAGACGCAGGCCGGTCCGTCCATGACTGCCGCAGCAGTGAGATCTGAAAGCAGAGAAGGCTTGAAGGGGTTTGCGTGCGCCCTCTCAGCCTTCCTCATCTGGGGGCTGAGCCCTGTTTACTGGAAGACTCTCCAAAACGTCCCTGCGTTCGAAATCGTTCTGCACCGCGTCGTCTGGTCCTTCCTTTTCCTGCTTCCCCTGCTGCCCATCCAGAAACGCACCGAGGAATTCCGGTCGGTCATGAGGAATCCCCGTGCTCTCGCAACACTCTTTGCCACGACCCTCCTCGTGGCGGTCAACTGGCTGCTTTTCATCTGGTCCGTCAACAATGGCCGGGTCCTGCAGGCAAGCCTCGGCTACTATATCAACCCGCTCTTCAGTGTGCTCCTGGGGGTCGTCATCCTGAGAGAGCGACTGCGGCGTGCCCAGGTGACCGCCGTCTTTCTGGCGGGAGCCGGGGTCCTCTATCTCACGGTGGGCCTGGGCCAGTTTCCCTGGATCGCTCTTTCGCTGGCTTTTACCTTCGGCCTCTACGGCCTGGTCCGGAAGATCGCTCCCGTGAGCGCGCTGGTGGGACTCACGGTGGAGACACTGCTGCTTTTTCCGCCGTCGGCGGGCTACCTGGCTTACCTCTACCTGGACCACCGGGGGGCTTTTTTCCACACAGGCTCGAGCACCGACCTGCTGCTCATGGCCTCAGCCCTCGCCACCGCTCTGCCCCTTCTGCTCTTCAATCTGGGGACCCGAATCCTGCATCTTTCCACCATCGGGTTCATGCAGTACATCGTCCCCAGCTGCTTCTTCCTCTTCGCCATCTTCGTTTTTCACGAACCCATCTCGTCGGTGCAGCTCTGGACCTTTACCCTCATCTGGTCCGCCCTCGCCCTCTACACCTTCGACTCGATGCTGATTTATAAAAAGGCCGCCGCACCTCTGCACGGAGGTCTCAAGTGAAGTTGGATTCTGAATGTCCTTCGGGAATTTGGTGAAACACAATCGAAGGCACGCTGCATTCAGCTCGTTGACATTTGAGCTCCTTCCCCTATAATGACCACCTGGTCATCATGGGGGATGTGTGACGGCATATGGAGCCACGCGAAGTCTTCAGAAAGCTCGAGTCGGACAAACAGCAGCGCATTCTGGATGCGGCCATCGAGGAGTTCGCCGACCAGGGGTACAAGCAGGCCAGCGTGAACCGCATGGTGCAGAAGCTCGGGATTGCGAAGGGCTCCATCTTTCAATATTTCGGAACCAAGGAGGGCCTTTTCGGGTTCATCTTCGATCAGGCCGTCGAGCTGGTGCGGAGATCCCTCAGGAAGGTGAAGCAGGAGACGGCGGAGGCCGACTTCTTCGAGCGCATCCGCCGCAGCCTGATCCAGGGCATTCGCTTCATCGACGAGCATCCCCGCGTCTACCAGATCTACCTCAAGATGATCTTTCAGGAAGACTTTCCCCTGCGGGCCCAGTTTCTGCAAAAGGTTCATCTTTTTTCTGCGGAATACCTGCAGCCCCTGGTGGAAGCGGGTATGGCCCGGGGAGAGCTCCGCAGCGATCTGGACGTCAAAACCACGGTCTTTTTCCTGGACGCGCTCATGGACCGCTTCCTGCAAGCCTATTCCGTTTCGTTTCTGGATGCCGGGGCCGGATTCTATCGGGCTCCGGCCCGCGATATCGAGCGCCGTGTGGAAGAGCTGGTGAACCTGCTCCGTCACGGGCTTGCGAGCGGGATTCGAGTTTGAACCATTCGATCGAGAGCTGCCCAAACAGTGGATACGCAACTTTACAAGGATCTGGGCCTGGAAGATATTCACGGCAAAGTCCTGGCCGGAGAGCGGATCAGCGTCGAAGACGGTGAGCGGCTGTTCGCATGCCCCGATGTTCTGGCCGTCGGCTCCCTGGCTCACCGGGTGCGCCGGAGGATGCACGGCGATGCCGCCTATTATGTCGTGAACCAGCACATCAACTACTCGAACATCTGCGTGAACGGATGCCGGTTCTGCGCGTTCGGCCGCAAGAAGGGCGATCCCCTGGCGTTCGAGCTGGGCCTGGATGAGATTCTGAACAAGGTCAAGGCCCGCACCGACGATCCCATCACCGAGGTTCACATCGTGGGGGGCTGTCATCCGGATCTGCCTTTCGCCTTCTACGAAGAGGCTTTGAGGAGCATCAGGAGCCTCCGGCCCGAGCTGCGCATCAAGGCCTTCACGGCCGTGGAAATAGCGCATTTTGCGAGGCTCGAGGGAATCACCACCCGCCAGGTCCTCTCCCGGCTCAAAGATGCCGGTCTGGACATGCTTCCGGGGGGAGGCGCCGAAGTCTTCAGCAGCCGCATCCGCAACCTGCTCTGCCCGGAGAAGCTGAGCGGCCGGGGCTGGCTGGACATTGCCCGCGAAGCCCACGAGCTCGGAATCAAGACCAATGCGACCATGCTTTACGGCCATCTCGAGACCGCGCGAGAGAGGCTGGAGCACCTCGACGCCCTGCGTCGCCTCCAGGACGAGACGGGGGGACTGGTCTGTTTCATTCCCCTCCCCTTTCAGCCGGCCAACACCCAGATCAGCGATACAGAGCCCACCACGGGAGTCGAAGATATGAAGACCATGGCCGTGAGCCGGCTCATGCTGGACAACGTGCCGCACATCAAGGCCTACTGGGTGATGCTCACGGTGAAACTCGCTCAGGTGGCCCTCTATTTCGGGGCCGACGACTTCGACGGAACGGTCATCGAAGAAAAGATCGGCCACATGGCGGGGGCCGAATCCGAGCAGGCCCTGACTCGACGAGAGATCGAGCGCATCATCCGGCAAGGGGGCTTCAGGCCGGTGGAGCGGGATTGCTTTTTCAACGAGGTGAAACACGGGTGAGATGGGGAAGCGCCCGCTCACCACGAAGCACACGAAGCACACGAAGCACACGAAGAGCACGAAGGCATGACGGAGACGCGAGCTTCATTGGAGAAAGCGATTCAAGGGGTACGGCTGAGCATGGATGAGGCGACGGCCCTTTACGAGAAGGGGGACTTCTTTGAGCTCGGGCAGGCGGCTCACACGGTTCGACTCAGGAAGCACCCGGACCCCGTCGTCACGTACGTGGTGGACCGCAATATCAATTATTCGAATATCTGCGTGTGCGGATGCCGATTCTGTGCTTTTTTCCGCGCTCCGGACCAGGAAGGAGCCTACGTACTCTCGAGGGAAGAACTGGCCGGAAAGATCGAAGAGACCCTGGACCTGGGTGGAACCCAGATCCTCATGCAGGGCGGCCACCATCCGACGCTCCCTCTCTCCTTTTACGAAGGGATGCTCCAATTCATCAAGGATCGATATCCCATTCACATCCACGCGTTTTCGCCGCCTGAGATTGTCCATTTTGCCAGGCTGGAAGGGGTGGATGTTCGAACGGTCGTCGCCCGCCTGAAGGCTGCGGGTCTGGATTCCATTCCCGGGGGTGGAGCCGAGATCCTCGTGGATTCGGTCCGAAGGTCCGTCTCTCCGAACAAGTGCTCAACGGCCGAGTGGCTCGGCGTCATGGAGGAGGCCCACCGACAGGGCATGCGCACCACGGCCACCATGATGTTCGGGCATGAAGAAGAGCCCCGCGACCGATTGGCGCACCTGCTGGCCCTTCGCGAGCTCCAGGACCGCACGGGGGGCTTCACAGCCTTCATCCCCTGGGCCTTCCAGCCCGGCAATACCTCCATCCGTCGGCCCCCCGAAACAGCGGTTTCCTACCTGCGGCTTCTGGCCGTGTCGCGCCTCGTCCTCGACAATTTCGACAACGTTCAGGCTTCCTGGGTCACCATGGGGCCGAAGGTGGCCCAGCTGGCGCTGCAGTTCGGCGCCAACGACTTCGGATCCACCATGATCGAGGAGAACGTCGTGGCGGCAGCGGGAGTCCACTTCCGACTGTCGGTCCGGGAGATTCGCAGAATCATCGAGGCGGCCGGGTTCAAGCCGCTGCAGCGCACCATGGCCTACCAGCCGGTGGAGGAGATGGACCGCCATGCCCACTGAGACCCTGGTGCTGCATCGAGCCGCATGGCTGGTATCCGTCAGCGGCCCTCCCGTCGACAACGGAGCGGTGCTCGTGCGGGGAGAGCGCATTGTCGCCGCCGGGAGTTACAGGACTGTCCACGCACAGGCGCCTGCCGGGATCTGCGAGGTGGACCACGGATCAGCGGCACTGGTTCCGGGCCTGGTGAACGCCCACACGCACCTCGAGCTCACCGGCTTCGAGGGCCTGGTCCCACTGCCCCAGCCGGGTTTTCCGGCATGGCTTCAGAAGGTCTTTGAACACCGGTCCGCCTTTGGGATCGACTCCATGTGCGAGAGCATCGCTCACGGCCTGGACAGACTGGCTGCATGCGGCACCGCGCTCTGCGGGGACATCAACAACGGGTCGTGCATTGAGCCGGACGCCAAAGCATCGGCTACGTGCCGTCACGTGTTTTTCGAAGTGCTGGGATTCGATCGACAGGGGCTCACGGACGCCGTCGGTTTGGAGCTGCTCAATGCCTTCGCTTCCTCGGCTCGAAAGAGCCCTGCCCTGAGCCTGGCGGCTCATGCGGTCTATTCGACCTCCCCGGAGGTGATTCGGGACGCCAAAGGGTGGTGCCGGCGGACGGGACGTGTTTTCAGCATGCACGTGGCTGAGCATCGGGATGAAATCGAATTCGTGCGGAGCGGCGACGGCTTCTGCCGGGAGCTCCTCCATGGACTGGGACGCTGGGCCGGCCGCTGGAGTCCGCCTGGCGTGAGCCCGCTCGCCTACCTGGACCGGTTGGGGATTCTGGATCGTCAGACCCTTCTGGTTCATGCAGTCCATTTTGACGGGAACGATTGGGAGATCGCCCGACAACGCGGCGTTTCCGTCTGCTTCTGCCCGCGCAGCAACCGCAACCTGGGCGTCGGACGGCCCGATATACCCAGAGCACTGGAGTTGGGCCTCGTTGTGGCACTGGGTACGGACAGCCTGGCCAGCAACAGCGATCTCGATCTTTTCAAGGAGGCCACATTCGCTGCGGATCAATATCCTGAAATCGCACCCGAAGCCCTCATCACCATGATCACCCTGGGAGGAGCCCAGGCCATCGGTCAGGCTCGGGTCTTCGGCAGCATCGAGCCCGGGAAGTCCTCCCGGATCCTTGCTGTAGCCACTCCGGAACCAGTTTCCCGCAAGGACCTTGCGGCGTCAATCCTCTTCCAGGGACAACGAGGAGCATGGAAATGGGTCAGCTCATGCACGAACGCTTGAGGCTGGGAAAGATCGGATACCTGAACGTTCTGCCCATCTATTACCCCCTCGAGTCGGGCATCATCGCGCATCCTTTCGAGATCATCTCCGGGACTCCCGCCCAGTTGAACCGGCTCATGGCCCTGGGGGACCTCGAAGTGAGCGTGGTTTCGTCCATCGAATACGCCCGGAATCCCGATCGATATCTGGTTCTACCGGATCTTTCCATCAGCTGTCGCGGACCGGTTCGGAGCGTCGTGCTTTTCAGCCGGGTCCCCGTCGAGCACCTCTCGGGCGAAACCATCCTGGCCAGTACTCAGTCCCACACCTCCGTAGCGCTGCTCCAGGTGCTCTTCCAGCTTCACTTCAACATCGAGGCCGGTGTCGTTCCGGGGAACTGCACGGAAGCCATTCGCAGCGAGAACCCCCCGGTCGCCTTTCTCGCCATCGGTGATGAAGCTCTGCGGCTTCAGAATCGCAGGGATTTCCCCTTTCGCATGGACCTGGGAGGAGCCTGGCATTCCTGGACCGGCCTCCCCTTCGTGTTTGCCTTGTGGGTGATCCAGCGATCGGCGATCGAACGATGGAACGGTGTCCTCCTGGACGCCATTCGCGTGCTCTCCGGAGCCAGGGAGTGGGGCTGCCGTCACAGAAGTCTCATATCCGCCCTTGCCTCCCAAAAGGGACCCCTCACCCGGGAGGAGGCGGATGAATACTATCAGTGCCTGCGCTTCGGCCTGGATGCAGAAGAACGGGAGGGGCTCAGGCTCTTCTTCCAGCTCCTGGTCCAGACGGGGGAGATCCCGGAGGTGCCGGCACTGGAGCTGTGCTCACCCCTCGAGTCCGTCGCTCGATCCGGTGCCGGGGGCCGTTGCGGGTTGCGGGTTTCGGGTTGCGAGTCAGCCAGGTGCTCTTGATGGGTGCAGGTGTCGTCACGCAGCACTTGACAATGCTTCAGGAGATAGGGTCATGAACGGCAAGGTGATTCGTCTAAAGCGTTTCATGCGCTCCCCTTCCGGAAGGATCGTAGTATTCCCGCTGGATCACGGCGTCAGCTGCGGAATCATTCCCGGACTTGAGAACATGGACCGGGTCATCCGGCTGGGGGTGAACGGCGGCGCCGACGCCTTTGTCCTCCACAAAGGCATGATGCGTTTCCTCGAACCAATGACCGGCACGCTGCCGGGCGTTTTCATGCATCTTTCGGCCAGCACTCAGCTGGGGCCTGCCTTTCACAGAAAAGTCCTGGTCGGCAGCGTTGAGGAGGCGATCCGGCGGGGTGCCGACGGTGTCTCCATTCACATCAATCTCGGGGATGCGTCTGAGCCGGGAATGCTCGAAGACTTCGGCCGTGTCGGTGATGCCTGCTCCCGGTGGCAGATTCCACTGCTGGTCATGATCTACGTTCGCGGAGCCGGAATGGTTTCGCCTCCCCCCGATCCGGCCATCGCTCATTGCGCCCGTCTCGCTGCGGAGCTCGGCGCCGATCTTATCAAGATCCCCAACCCACAGGACGAAGAGACCCTGCAGACCATTGCCCGGAGTGTGCCGGTCCCGGTCGTGGTGGCTGGAGGCAGCAAAAAGGACGATCCCCTGGGATTCCTCATGCGCATCGAAAGAGCACTCAAATCGGGCATGCGAGGGGTCGCCATCGGCCGCAACATTTTTCAGGGAAGCGATCCGGAACGGCTTCTGCGCGCCGTGAAGCAGATGGTGCATGAGAACGCAAGCGCCGTCGAAGCCTGGGACCTGGTGGAGGGGGCAGCTTAGGCCAACACAATAGAGTGTCCACCTTTGGAGTCCTCATTCCGGCAGTCCTTGGCCGGAATCCACAAAAAGGCTGGATGCCGGCTTAATGATTGCCGGCATGACGGGCGGCGAAATGGACATCTTTTTCTGTGGAGGTGTACTTAGGAACGGCAAGCTGTGGGAACCCATTCCCGCGCAGAGACGTGGAAGTGCAGAGAAAGAACCATAAGGTGACACCACACCCGTGAAAACCAAAGCCCCGGTGGACCAATATTCGGCCGCCGGGGCTTTCTCGAGAGGCCATCAGCGGCCCACTGCACAGTTCCTGCGTCCTTCCAATCCTTGCTGTCCCTTGCAACCTC
This sequence comes from uncultured Syntrophobacteraceae bacterium, assembly GCA_964557955.1. Lineage (GTDB taxonomy): Bacteria > Desulfobacterota > Syntrophobacteria > Syntrophobacterales > Syntrophobacteraceae > JALOOX01. The sequence continues at coordinate 17,440 of CAZLCS010000017.1, read as the reverse complement.
CTCGCATTTCCGGTGTATCCATCAAACCCAATCAGTGCTTGAAAGCGCGCTGCCCCGTCAGGACCATGGTGGCGTTGGCTTCGTTGCAGGCTTCTATGACCTCCCAGTCGCGCATGGAGCCGCCGGGCTGAACCACGGCGGTGATTCCCTGACGAAGTCCCACATCGACGCCGTCCCTGAAGGGGAAAAAGGCGTCGGACACCATGGCGGCGCCGCGCAGCCCCGCACCGGCAAGTTGAGTATCGCAGTCGATGGCTTCCTTCTGCTCTGCAGGCCGCTGGCCCTTTTCAACGGCCAGCTCGAGGTCCTTGTAGGGAATCCCGTAGCGGTCGAAGCAGAGCGCATCGGCATACTTCTGGTACGCCTTGAAGACGGCGATTTCAGCCACTCCAACGCGGTCCTGCTCGCCCGTTCCGATGCCCACCGTACACTCGTCCTTCACATAGAGCACCGAGTTGGAGGTAACGCCCTGCTCGACGAACCAGCCGAAAAGCAGGTCGTTCATCTCGCTCTCGGAAGGCTCTCTCCCGATGCGGTACACCTTGCCCTCGTGGGTTGTTTCGGCCAGCTTGAGATCCTGCGGCCCCAAAACCTTGTTCAACGGGGACTGCTGAACGATGATTCCCCCGTCCACCAGGGACTTGAAGTCCACGAAACGCCTGTTGACGTAATCCGCCAGCCGATCGATCCGGGCAACCTGGATGATGCGGAGATTGGAGCGGCTCTTGAGGATATCGAGGGTTCCCTCCTCGTAGTCCGGCGCCGCGACCACTTCCAGGTAGTTTTCGGCAATGAGAGCGGCCGTGGCCTTGTCCACCGGACGGTTGACCACGAGGCAGCCGCCGAAGGCCGCGATGCGGTCGGCCCGGTTGGCCCGGTGGTAGGCATCGGCCAGCGATTTGCCGTAGGCGGCGCCGCAGGGATTGTTGTGCTTGAGGATCACCGCACCGGGCTTGGCCATGAGATACTTCAAGATATTCAGCCCGTTGTCGAGATCGGTCAGATTGATCTTGCCGGGGTGCTTCCCCTCCTGGAGCATGTCCTCTTCACGGATGGCGCTGACCAGCCCATTGCCGGGATCGATGAACCTGCAGCCGCCGAGCGTCAGATTTCCGCCTACCAGCTCGTAGAGCGCGGATTCCTGCCCGGGGTTTTCCCCGTACCGGAGTCCCTTCTCAATGAGCTCCCCCCTGGAGTCGGGGAATTTCCATGATCGCTTTCTGTAAACCAGTTCCTGGTCCCCAAAGGATATCTTCATGGACTCCGGAAAATGATCCTCCATGACGGTACGATACATCTTCTTGAGATCTTCAGCCATCACCGCTCCTTACCACACTCCAGCAAAGCCAGATTGTGGGGCGTTCGAACCCGAGGTCCTGCCGCCCCACATCACCTCGTTCATAAAGCAGCTGCAAAGGTTAGAACTGATGGCTCACGCTCAGGCCGATCAGATGCGCGTGGCCGTCTTTAAACTTCCCGTCCAGGACTCCTTCGGTAAAAAACCGGCCTTCCACCGTTCGTTCCACGACATGAAGATACGTGTAGGACAGGTCCAGGTTCCAGCCGCACCAGTGGATTCCGGGGCCGAAGGAACAGGTGGCGGTCGTTGGCGGGCACCAGGTAGTCCACGTGTGCGTCCGGAATGGGCGACATGTCGTACACATAGCCGAACCGCAGATCCAGCATGTCGTTATACTTGTATTCGGCCCCGAAGAAAATTCGCCACGCGTCGTCCCAGTCCTTCTCCCGCTCGGCCCTGCTGATCACGCCCAGAAGCGGGTCCTTGTAGTCGATCACGAGCTTATCGAAAGTGGCCCAGTTGGTCCAGATGGCGCCGACTTCAAGGCTCAGTTTGGGCATCGGGTAAATCGCAAGGCCCATGTAAACCTCGTCGGGAAGGGTGATGGAACCTTCGGCATCCGTGTCATCGATGATCCGATCGAACTTAGCGCGACCCTCCACATCCTGGTCCATGCGGCTCCGATAGGAAACACCCAGGGCTGCCCACTGGCAGGGCCGATAGTGGACGGCCACATTGCCGCCGTACCCGAACGAGTCACCCGTCAATCGCTGGTCAACCTCTCCCAGTTGTCCCAGGTTGATCTTGTTCCTGAGCTCGAGGTCGAACCACATGACGTCGAATCCAACGGCGACAGACCATTGATCGTTGATCTTCCAGGCGATGTTCGGATTCAGCGTGAGCGTCTGGATGACCGCCTTGTAGCTGTTGAAACGCCCGGGCCAGTTGGGATCGAACTCCGTACCCAGGCCGAACATGCCGAAGAGGCCGACACCCAGGTAGAATTGGTCGGACAACTCATGGGTCACGTAGATGTGCGGCGGAAGCCAAACATTGGCCTCGGTGGGGGTCGTCTGGTCCCGTCCGGACAAGGGGTCGTTGGTGGTCTCCACCTTCGTTTTGGGAATAATGGCGGTCATACCTGTCATGAACTGGGTCCCATGCAGCTGGGTGATGCCGGCCGGATTGTACCAGACCGCAGACGGATCGTCCGCCTTACCCACCATGGCCCCGCCCATGGCGTTTGCCCTCGCACTTCCCTCGTAGAGCGCGAAACCGGCACCGTGCGACATGGATGTAAGCGAAACAAGCCCCAGAAGCCCCAAAACCAAACCAACAGCCAACTCTCTCTTCCTCATCTTCCCCCTCCACTCTGGGTAAAAGCAGCGAACACCCCTTCCGACTGTCCCAGGCCCAAGGCCGGGACCCCACACCGCAACAAGCCCCAAACTCAATTCCCATGACCGCCCCAATAGCCATGGAACGCCAACCCGCAACGAATCCCAAGCCCGTTCCCGGCCCATGCCCCCTGGATAAGAAACGGCTCGGGTTCCTGCATCCGATCACCTCCCGACCAGCCCCCTGATGCAGGGGAGCTGCCGCCGGCGGCCCCTCCGGCTCGACGGATTGCAGGCGATGGGAAAAAGGATGCAGCTCACACCCCTGCACGCCGGATCCAATTTCACCCGCTCGAGCTCCCGCATGCACACTGGTCGCAGAAAGATAGCAGAATCGTGAAAGGAGTCACACAAGCCACTACCAAAAGAATGGTCGATCTGTAAAGCGAATTGTGATTGATCCCTCAGCGGGTGCGAACTTGCGGCTGATCGGGAATGGGCGGCGAAAACCCTTCCAGGCGAAAGGAGCTCAACAACCCCGGAGCGGAGAGAGTCTCAATGACTGTAAAAAGTCCCGCGCTCCAGGAGCTCTCGCTGCTCCTGGGGACGGTCGAGAAGAAGCTGGTGCCTGACATAACGAAGCCATCTCAGATCCTCCGCATCGAGCTGATCCAGGGCATCGAAAAGCTCCGAGATTCTGAAGTAGATCAGCATGTGCTCGGGATGGATCAGATTCAGATCGCTTTCCGCACGCTGGTACTGGACGTTGTAAATTCGCACAACGCCTTCGATGAACTTGAGAAGTCTGCCAACACCGCTGCTGCTGCCGTCAGGCATCGGCTTGTCTGCGTTCATCGGCAGAATCACCTGCCGCCGCTCGAAATACTCCCGAATGATCGCATGGTGGATATCCCACAGATTCTCTCCGGCGCGCACCACACGAACACCATAGTAGGAGCTTCCCGGCTTCCGGCCGGCCCCTCCCCCCTGCATGGGCTTTCGGATCATCCCCCCGATGTCGCTCTCCTCGATGGTGGAAAGGATGGGCTTGGGCTCAGGCGATCGGCCGAGCTTCTGTTCGAGCTCATCGATGGTGAACTTCCCGCCGGCTGCATCAAAGGGCTCATCCCTTTGCACGATGTGGTCGATGCTCTTCTCCAGGCGGAAGGCCCTGCGTCGTTCGGTCTGAGTGGCCTGGGGCGATAGATCGGGGAGAGGCGGTGAAGGGGAAAGCCCGGACTCGGATTCCCCGATGGCCTCCTGGCCCTGAATCGAGGAAGGCAGACCCGATGAGGCCATATCTGCCGCATCCCGCCCTTCAGTCCCTTCGGTCGGAGGGGTTGACTCCGAACCTGGACGCCCGGACTCCTGCTCAGGAGATGAAGCCAGATGGCGCATCCAGATATCCTTCAGATCGCCACTGAACCACACCAGCGCCCCAGCGAGGACACATAGGAAAACAAGCCATGAAAAAGTCTTGGATCGACCGGCCATATCCACTCCCTCATCTTCACAAGACAAGCCCCGCTGCAGACACAGACTAAAAACAATATAACAACATCTTCGAGATATTAATAAGTCTTTTCCCAATTCTGGGAGAGAAGACGGCCGCGAACCGGAGGTATGCGCCCCCAATTGAGCCTGCAGTCCCTTCCACCGTTGACCCCGTGAGAAGAACTGTGCTAATTGCGTAGATCCAGGGCGTCAGCACCCGCGTTTTCCGTTTGCCACGAGCTCTTCTGCCTATTCGAGATGAAGATCGAAGCCTCGAGCTGAGAAAGCGCCCCCCCGATCGCAATCAGAGACGATGTTTGAGCTCCCAAGTCGCAGTCATCAGCAAGGAGTGGCAGCATGCAGCATTGGAAAGCACTGGCATCCACGACACTCATCGGCAGCCTTCCCCACAGGGACCGCACGCGCGCCATCGCCACCGTTCTCGACAGGAGCTCCGAAATTCCCATCTGGCCGCAGCTCGCCGCCTACGCTGACGAGCAGATGATGGTCCAGTATCTGGAGGGACTCCCCGGCCTCAAGGAAGCAGGCGGAAGGCTTTGGGTGGACACCGAAGATCCCGGTTACGACCAGGAGGTTCTCGCCTTCTACGAAGAGTTCCTGCGGGTCGAAGGAGGTGCAACCGGTCTGGAAAACTCACGATTCCGGATGGGACCCGAAACGGGAAGGACTCTCTTTGAGTTCCTGGCATCCGTCCAGGGGGCTAAGCGGCAGCTCCGTGCCGTCAAAGGCCACGTGGTGGGCCCCTTCACTCTGCTGGCCGGCATGAAGGATCAGCGTGACCGCGCGCTCCTCTACGACGAACAGCTGCAGGATCTGGTGCCCAAGCATCTGGCCATGAAGGCCCGCTGGCAGGTTCGGCAGCTCAAGGCCCTGGACGCTCCCGTCATCGTATTCGTGGACGAACCGGCTCTGGCCGGCTATGGCTCCTCGGCCTTCATCAGCGTCTCCGAGGAGCTGATTCTCCAGCTGCTCCGGGAAGTGAACGCCGGCATTCACCTGGAAGGAGCCCTCGCAGGAATCCATGTTTGCGCCAACACCGACTGGAATCTGGCGTTCAGGTCCGGGTTCGACATTGTGAACCTCGACGCCTACAGCTACATGGAGAGATTTCTGCTATACGGGAAAGAGATCGTGAAATTCATTGCGGAGGGCGGCACCATCGCCTGGGGGATGGTCCCCACCTCGGACCCCTCAGTCATCGAGAAAGAGACGGCCGATGCCCTGGCCGAGAGGTGGCTCCGGGAAATCCAGGCCGTCCTGTCGCCGGACCTTTCGCTGAAAACACTCCTCGAGCACTCCCTCTTCACCCCGAGCTGCGGCTGTGGAAGCCTTTCTGAGCCGCTGGCCGAGCGCGTGCTCATCATGACCCAGGAGCTGGGCGACATCATGAAGGCCAAACTCGCCCGGGGGCAGAGTATTCAGGCTTAGTACATCTCCAAACAGTTGAGTGTCCAATACTTGGGTCGTCATGCCGGCCGTTTTCAAGCCGGAATCCACAAGAGAAAATTGGATGCCGGCCAAAAGACTGCCGGCATGACGAGCTGAAAACGGACATATTCTCAGTACAGGCCAACACAATAGAGTGCCCAATACCTGGGTCGTCATTCCGGCTTTCGGCGCCAGGTGATGATCGGGGAGACGGCGCCCAAGCGCTTATCCCGTGAAGATCGCCGGGAGGCTGACCGAGAACACGGAGTGCTCAGCCGGCCCAAGAGCGGGCGGGGTTTATCCCCGCCCGAAACGGCCATTCCCGGACAGCCTCCTAGGCGGATGGCGCGGGCTCCTTTGCCTGATCGGTCCGGCCCAGAAGATCCCCCACCAAACGGTCCTTCTCCGCCCACAATCTGTTGAGCCAGTCGACGAATCGGCGCCGGAAATCCCGGTCCGAGAAGAAATCCCCGCAGAGCTCGCCGGTCACGGGGATCTGATTGACGCGCACCGTGATGCGGATGGATTTGGCGCAAAGGAATGGCCAGAGCCCCACGACACCCTGCGGGTACACGATGGTGACGTCCAGAATCTTGTCGAGCAGATCCCCCATGGTCCCCAGAGTCACCGCCATACCCCCCACCTTGGGCTTCAGGAGGTGCGTGTACGGAGAGGCCTGCTCCCGATGCTTCGCGGCTGTAAACCTTGTTCCCTCCACGAAATTCATCACGGTGACGGGACTCAGCTTGAACTTCTCGCAGGCCTTCCTGGCGGTCTCGAGGTCTTTGCGGGCAGAGGACGTCCGCTCCATGAAGGGATAGTCCAGGGCCCACCAGGCGAGTCCCATGACGGGCACGTAGAAGAGCTCCTTCTTCAGAAAAAACTTCAGAAAAGGGATCTTCCGGTGGAAGACCTTCTGGAGGACGGCGATATCGACCATGGTCTGGTGGTTGCACAGCAGGAGGTACCAGCGGTCCGGACTCAATCCCTCCATTCCCTGGACGTCCCATTCAATATCCTTGGTGAGATCCAGCCCCAGGCTGTTGACGCCGACCCAACGCTGGGCCAGATCGTTGGCAACCCTGCCCCAAAAGGTACGCCAACCCTGGAGGGGGATGATCAGCTTGAGGAGGGCGATCAAAAACAGCAGGATGCTCCAGAACAAAGTGTTGACGATGATGACGAGAACCGAAAGCACTCCGCGAGCCGGCTCCGGATATGAGCCCCAGAAGGTGGGCATGAATTCCTCCTTTGTTTCATGGCTGGCATGCAGGCACCAGTCGGGTCTGCTGCTTCTCCAAGGTGAGGGGATCCATCCTCACCACCGGAGGAGCACGGATCCCCACGTGAAACCCGAACCGAAGCCCATCAGCATGAGAAGGTCCCCCTGCTCCAACAAGCCCGCCCTGTAAGTCTCATCGAGCAGAATGGGAATGGAGGCCGCAGTGGTGTTGCCATACTTCCGGATGTTGTTCAGGACTTTGCCATGCGGCAACCCGAGCTGGTCGCCGACCATCTGGTTGATCCTCAGGTTCGCCTGGTGCGGGATGACGTATTTGATATCTTCGACCCTGACCTGCGCCTTGCCGACCGTTTGGTGGAAAAGCCGAATGAGCTCGGTAACCGCATGCCTGAATACGGTCTTTCCGTCCATCTTGGGCCAGAGGTCCGGGCTGTCAATGAGCTCCCTCGTGATGTAAGGCTTTCTCGAAATGTCCCAGACATCCATGCAGAGCGCCCTGGCATGCCTTCCGTCCGCATGGAGCTCAGTGCACAGAATCCCCCGATCGTCCCCATCGTACCGAGACACGACGGCAGCTCCGGCGCCATCGCCAAAGAGAACCGCCACATCGCGACCCCGATCGGTGAAATCCAGCGCACTCGAATGGATTTCCGCTCCTACCACCAGGATATTCTCGTAAACGCCCGCCCGGATGAACGCGTCGGCAACCGAAAGCGAATAGAGAAACCCGGTACACTGGTTACGAACATCGAGGCAGCCGATGGAAGGTACGCCCATCTTCGCCTGAAGATAACAGCCGGTGCCCGGAAAGTGATGGTCGGGACTCAAGGTCGCAAATATGATGAAATCCAGATCGGAGGCGACCAGGCCAGCATCCGCCAGGGCTCTTTGTGACGCCTCCAGGGCAAGGTCCGAGCACAGCACCCCCTCGTCAGCATAGCGGCGTTCCTCAATGCCGGTTCGAGTGCGGATCCACTCGTCACTGGTGGTCATCAGGCGACCCAGCTCCTCATTGGTCACCACCCTGGGCGGAAGGTAGCTCCCGATCCCCCGGATATAACTCTTCAGCATTCATCTCTCCTCGTGATCGCTGGGAATGGGCCCCTCAACCAGGAGGGCGAAGAGCCGGAACACCGCGTTCAACGGCTCGAAGAATCAACAGCCGTGAAAGTGTCGCAAAAAAAACCACACACAACGATAGAATCGTTCCTGAGAGCGATTCCAGTATCTCTCATTGAGGGCATCCCCACAAGAGTCACCGAAAGAAAAACCGAAGACGGCCGCGAAAGTACACGCTTCTCAGTGATAGAATTTTGCACCGCCCAGTCTTTCGGGAGGCGGATTTGATGAAGAATAAGCGCCCGAACACCGATATCATCGTGCGAACGTGTGTTCAATGATTAGAGATGCATTTGTCATTAGACGGTTCTGCCTACTCGCGCGGGCGTGCCCCGCTGTTCTTTGCAGAATCGACTTATGCATGGCTGAAGGAGTTGAGATGAAATCCATCCTCGTGATCGATGATGAAGAGCAGCTGGGCCGGATGGTCTGTACCATGCTTGAGCGCGAGGGCTATAGAGTGACGGTGGCTCAAAACGGCAAGCAGGGATTGAGGCTGTTTCGCCAGGAGCCGGCCGATTTGGTCATTACGGATATTTTCATGCCTGAAAAAGAAGGGCTGGAGACGATTCGGGAGCTTCGAAGGGAGTTCCCCGGCATCAAGATCATCGCCATGTCGGGAGGCATGGCCAGGGCCGAGGGTTTTTCAGCCCTTCCTCTCGCAGAGAAGCTCGGTGCGGATCATACCCTGGTCAAACCTTTCGCGCGGGCTGAGCTCTTATCCCTCGTGGCCGAATGCCTCGCTGACGATTGAGACTGAGTTTGCCCGTTCCGGTGCAGAGAGCAGTGTTTCCCGAGTGCTCCGGGGGCTGACGCCCGGCCCCGGCTGAATCTCACCAACCAGGGCCGCATCAGGCCGGCGTCAGCGTTCCTCCCACACGGCTTTCCGCTTCTCTTGGAAAGCCTTGACTCCTTCCTTGGCATCGCGGGTCGTGCAAAGTCGTGCGAAGAGCTCGTTCATATGATCGAAGCTCTTGTAATAGTCCAGGTCGCCCGCCTCATAGAGTCCTCTTTTGGCAATCTGAACCGCAATGGGACTCTTCTGGGCCAGGAGAGCCGCCCATTCTCGGGCCTCCCTCTCCAGGTCGGCGGCAGGAACCACCCGGTTCAGAAGCCCCTTGCTGAGCGCATCCTGAGCCCCGATCAGATCCCCGTAAAGGAGCATCTCCATGGCCACTTTCCTCCCCACGGAACGGGATACGGGGATGACGGGCCCCACGCAATTGAGTCCCACATTGATGGCCGTCAGTCCCAGTCGGGCGTTGTCAGCCGCGATGGCGAGATCGGCGGCCGCCACAAGGCCGGCGCCATTGGCCGCGGCCACCCCCTGCACCTGTGCAATGACCGGCGTGTGCATGCGGCTGATGGTGATGAGAGGGTTTTCCATCCGCTGGATCCAGGCCCTGTATTCCATGGCCGTTTTGCCCTCAAGCTCTCCCACGTCGATGCCCGCGCAGAAATTCTTGCCGGCTCCCTTCAGGAGAACGACACGCACCTTGGGGTCAGCGTCCAGCATCACGAGCGCCTGATCCAACTCCGTGGCCAGGGGAGTCGTGAAAGTATTGAGCTGTTGCGGGCGGTTGAGGGTTACAGAGGCAACTAAGTCCTCGCCGATCTCGATGATGAGATTATCGTACTGCATGCTTCACTCCTCTCGTCGATGTCATGAATCACAGCGGTCTGCCGGCCGAAGCCGGGATAGTGAGCCGGGCACGCCCCGGGGCATCAGCCCCGGCTCTTGTCCGGCCTTCATTTCAGGGCTTCTCTTTGAGGTTCAGGGTCTGCCTGACCAGGTTCTTGTCGTGCTCGAAGTCCACAACTCGCTGCAGCATGATCTTCTGAGCCATGACCGGCCCTGCTCCATGCCAGGTCGCCACGCCGTGCTGTCCGGCAGTCCAGTGCTGGAGGAGCTTGTGAACCTTCAGGATATTCTCGGTGGGCTCATCGGAGCCGAAACTGTAGAATTCGGTCACGTAATCCTTGATCTCGGGATTGGCCAGCTCTTTCAGGGAGGGCATGGTCACCACCAGACCTCCCCCGATGTCCCCGGCCAGCGCCATGACGCGCCAGAAGGCATTGCACACGTTGAGCTTGGCCACGTTACCCATGACCTCGTCGGGCAGGTAGACGCCCGAGCCCGCCGGCTCCTCCTGCCCTTTAATGGCAGCCGCCATGCCGCACGCCCTCCCCGTCTCCCTGAGAACCACCATTTCCGTCAACTGCTCATTGATGTGGCTCACCTTCTCCAGCCCCTTGTACTCCTGGATCAGCTTGCAGGCACCGATGATCTGATTCATGAAACCAACCTTGCAGGTACCGCCGCAGGTCATCCGGTGAGTCTTGGCAAAACGGGTCACGAACTTGCCGGAGAACTGCGTTTCTCCGCAGTGGAAGACGCGCTCCCATGGAACGAATACATTGTTGAAGATCACCATGGAGGTCTCCCGCTGACCGAACCTCGGGTTCCCCAGCTCCTCCAGGCTTTCCGCCGCATCCCGTTCCGCCGAATAGGGCGAATACTGGCAAACGTAGATGATACCTTCCGCATCCGTCGGCGTTGCGAATGCAAGGGCATAATCCTCTTCTCCCGGGGCATGGGCGGATTGAGGCAAAACCACCAGTTCATGACTCGCAAAAGCCCCACTGATGTTGATCTTGGCCCCTCGTACCACGATCCCGTCCTTGTTCTTTTCGACAACTTTCAGAGACAAAAAAGGGTCGGGCCAGTCGATTGTCTTCTGATTACGCTTTCCACGAGGTTCGGTGAGGGCTCCGGCAACGGACAGGTCTCTGGTCTGGACCATTTTGAGATATTCAAGGAACCGGGGATAGTACTGGGTGCCCAACTTCTGGTCCATCTCCCAACAGGTGCTGGCCAGGGAGTGGAAGGCGTCGTAACCCACGCAGCGGTAGATGCAGGTCCCCAGCATTTCCGCTGTGAAGGTCCCGGCCTCGGCCTTCTTCACCAGGTCGTCGGTGCTGGTGCTGACATGCGTGTAACGGTTCACCGCTTCACCAATGAGAGGGGAATGACAGGACATGATGTCCCCGTAGCGCGGGTCCAGCGCCCATTCATAGCTGGCCTTGTTGGCCTCCACCACGGTGCGGGTGTTTCGATTTTCAAGGATGTTCTCCACCCTTTTTCCGTTCATGTACACTTTGGGTTTCAGGGCTTTCAAGCTTTCCTCGAACTGCTCGGGGGTCATCAGTGCCATGGTGTCTCTCCTTTCAGGTCTCGGAGCTCTCGTGAAAGCTCCTTGTGGCAGCTAATCCATCGCACCCTCTCGACAGGTCGCCTTTCGAGTCCTTCGTACACCTCCACAGAAGAAAATGTCCATTTCGCCGCTCATCATGCCGGCAATCTTTAAGCCGGCATCCAGCTTTTTTGTGGATTCCGGCCAAAAGACTGCCGGAATGACGACTCGAGAGGTGGACACTCTATTGTGATGAGCTGCACTAAGCCTTCATGTCCTCGGTGCCAGACGATCCAGGTAGTCGAGCAGGGAGTTGATGGTGCGATCCAGTTGTTGTGCGGACTTGTCCACTCCGTAAATGACGGTTGCGCCCAGAAGTCCGGCGAAAATCAGCTCGGTCACGGCCTGGGCATCGGTTTCCTCCTTCAGTTCTCCGGACGTCTTGCCCTGCTCCAGAAGCCTGCTGATCATGGATTTCAGACCCTCGAAGCCCTTGTTGACCTCTCGGGCCAGGTCGGGCATCTGATCATCCAGTTCGACGGACAGGGTGACAAAGATACAGCCCCCCGGGAGGCACTGAGAATCCTGCAGGTAGACATCTTTGAAGTTGGTGAGGAGCCTCTTGACCTTCTCCACAGGCTTTGAAGTCTCGTCGAGCCCGGCCAGGTTGTTTTCACGCCAGATCTTTCGAGCTTCCTCCAGGACGGCGTAGAACAGCTCCTCTTTACTCTTGAAGTGGTTGTAAAACCCGCCCTTGGAGGCTCCTGCAGCGGAGAGAACGTCCTGGACCGATGTGCTCAGGAAGCCCTTCAAGGAGAAAAGCCTCAGAGCTTCCAAGATGATCTTCTGTTTCAAATCCATGTGAAATCCTGTGGTGAGTTCCCGCTCGCCGGATCAGAGACCGACCGGTCGGTCTCTGATCCGACTCCTAACAGAAACATTTCATGATGTCAAAAAGTTTTTTACCAAAGGCTTCTCGATGAAGGCACGGTGAAGTGGGAATGCAGTCCTGAAGAACTTCAGGCTTCAAGTTTCAGGTTCTACGTTGAAGAGCAACCCGGCTGCGGTCCTCTTCATCGCTTTAGCGGGGCCGTGCATCAATCCCAGAACGATTCAGGAGTCCTTCGATGACAGGAACGAGATCCCGGAGTATACGTTCCCCGTCCTTGTGCTCGATCTGGGCTGCCAGGATATATTTCCGCCAACCGCCATCACAAACGAAGACCGAATCCGAAAAGGACACGTCCCAATCCCCGGATTTCCGGAATATCCTGTCCGGAGAGACATACTTTTCGAGAACGCTTACAAATTTGTCATGAAGACCCGGCCTGGAGAGTATCTCCAGCATCTGGCGCGAACGTTCCGGGCTGATGATTTCGCCGTTTGCAAGCATGTAGTAGAAGCGGCACACTTGCATAACGCTCGCAGCATGATACAGGCCTCTTAAGGGTTCGGGGTTTCGCTCGCCACCCGGCGGATACCCGGCGCCCAGCCAAATTCCCCCTCCATTTTCGGGCATATAGAAGTGATACCACTTGAGCACGTCCCCGATGCGTTGCAAGCCTATGAAATGAATCATGAAGGAAGCGGCAGGGTTGTTCGAGCGGCGGATCATACGGACCAGCCACTCGTGGAGCTCCGGCGAGTCCTCGAGTACGCCGTCCGCAATGTTCTGATAGGCGGCCAGCAGAACTGCGATTTTGGGCAGGCTCGCCGCGTACATCATCGTCCACCCGTTTACGCTTGCAAAACGGGCATTGGGAGGGTTTGAAAGGTCCACCACTCCGACCGCCATCTTGTCCTGCTCGATCAGGTCCCGCCAGGTCCGGTTCTGGTTCAGAGCACGCTCGAGCGCCGACTGGAGACCCTCGTCCGCTGCTTTGGAAAAAGGACGATACTGCCCAACCTGAAAGGGCAGGCAGCCGGAAAGCTCAGGAACCCCAGTGGTGGCGCTGGAATATGGCGCCGTTATAAAGAAAATGCTTGTCATCAGAATTGTCAGAAGGAGCTTCATCTCTTCCTCGATCCATGGACCTCTTTTCGCCAAACATTAAATTTGCCGCGCCAGGGGTGAAATAGTAGCCAAATCCGAAGGGCAGAGGCTTTATCTTCTTATCCGCCTTGTAAATCGAGGCCAGAGCCTTCTGGTGGTTCTGACTGAAAGCAGAAATAGGCTTGACGTAACGGCCGTGGAATTTGAGACTCCAGATCGTCGGCTCGAAGTATTTCAGCGGAATTCCCGAATCCTCCTGGACGATGTAGCGGCTCTGGTCCAGCATGAACTGCCTTGCGGACGACACCTTGTTGTCGTGCATCACGTACGAGGCGGACTTCATGAAGGTGGTGAAAGGCGCCAGCCCCCTGAGAAAAGCAAGAAAGCTCGGGTTTCGATCGAAGAACTGATTGGAAAGGTCGAGGCGAAAGTAGTAAAGGCTTTGAGGGTGATTCCCTTCGGAACCGGCGGCTTTGAAGGTGATCCGAATGCCCGGGATGTTGTTCAAATCCAGGTCAGTGGTCCCGAGGGCAGGGAAATCCCGGGCGGTAGTCCCGAGAGCGGGAAACTCCCGAACCTGCCCGTCCAGCCCCATGGTCCAGTACCGGACATCGAGCACCTGTGCATTACTTCGTGCCAGCTTAAACAGGAGAACCGGAAGAACGCCCTTTATTTCCGTTTTTTCAATCTCAGCGTCCATGTGGGAGGAGATGAAGTAGTTGATGTTCAGGAGGTCGCGGAGGGAATTCTTCATGGATTGGAGATAGGACTTGAACTGCCCATCGCTCATGTCGTCAAGCTCGGGGATCTCTCCGAGCGTCTCCAGGGCAACTAGAACGTAGGTCCGGGCTCGAGGGAAAAATGCATAGACATTGGCAAAATCCGGCCCGCTGAATGGATAGAAAACGGTGCCCTGCGATGAGGCGGCAGCTCCCAGTTCCCGCTCAGCCCACTGACGTTCGGGTATGAGCAGCCTTTTGTCCAGGTTCTTCCAGTTTCGGTCGAAAAACCGGGAATACTCCACCCATGCGGGCTTGGTTTGAAGTGCGGCCAATTCCCCGTGCGGAGCCGCCATTCCCGCGATGAACCGGGCGTAATGGTTGTAGACTCCGCCATGGTCGGGGCTCTTCCCGGCCGGGAGGGGCGGGCTTTCAATGGCATCCGCCTCCCGGGCCGTCACAAAATCAATGATCGGGGAAAGCGTCAGCATCAATAGAATGGAAACAATCGCCGAGCCTTGCCGCTTGTTTCTGTCCGATATCATCACTTCTCCTCCTGGAGCGAAGTAGATCGGTTTTGCCTGTTCGCAAGCGATTTGTAAAGGACCAATAGAGAAAGGATGCGACGGTCATAAGTCAAAATGCGGAAGGCCGCTTCACTGCCTCTCTCGCATACGCCCCTGAATGAGAGAGCATTCCCGCTCCAACGTCATGCCGTCACTTCTTCCCGGGTTCAACTGAACCGAGTTGTGGACCGCTTCAGGCGCCGCCCCAAATATTCAGATCCTTGTTGATCCGATATTCTCGAAAGTACCCATTGCACGCCCCGCAACGGTATGAATAACTGACGATGCCGCCCCTTTCCTCGCCTCGAGGGTTCAGGAGGCGAAGCGTCCCCGGTCCCGTTCCGCAAGAGGGGCATTTCTTCTGTACCGAACACCTGCTGTCTTCTTCCACGGCACCTATTCCCGATCCGAAAGGTCGAACGCCCAATCCCGGTCCGGAAAAGGTCAGCGCCGCCTTCCTCTGCGCGTTCGACTCCACGCTGGTCTTCTGTCCGACTGGAATTTAAACTATACCCTACAGTCGAAGTACATCAAAAACACACCTTGCCAGGAGGTGGAATCGTCATCGCCCCGGCGAGCATAACGAGAATCGGCCGGCGGTGTTGATAGTCTGAGCCGTCGAGAAGACAGCGTGGACGAGGAGAGCTGCAGCTATGAATGCCGAAAATTGATGAATGTTGGGGCATTACTCTTGACAATTGCTCTTGACATGGAGGTGCGGGTAGAATATAGGAGCTAGCGAAAAAAATCTCAAAGTGAGGGATACTGAGTGCATCCACCTTTTCATGTAGAGAGGGAGAGTTCGTTTCAGCTTCAGGCTTACCTCGCACAAGGCAGCACGGTCCTCCCCTCTGAATGGCAATCCACAATCTGATGATCAAGGAGTGATTTCTTATGGCGGACTATTATGTCAACATTCACCTGGATGATGAGAAGCTCAAAAAGATTGAGGCCGCCGGTCTTGCGGGCGAGATCAAGGAAATCGACGGGAAGAAGACGATCCAGGTCGGCATGTCAAAGATGGATCAGAAGAAGCTGCTCAAGGGAATCACCGGTCTCGCTTTTGACGATTCCAATGCCTGTGTGCTTCCACCGGACTCCGAGAACATCCTCCTGGGCTTCGTTGTGGATCTGAAGACCGCCGACGTGATGAAGTATGCGATCATGAAGCTATTCAACCCGCTGGCGGGCAAACCTCTTCGTTCGGCAACCTCCGCTTAGTACACCTCCACAGAAAAAGATGTCCATTTCGCGGCTCGTCATGCCGGCAGTCTTTAAGCCGGCATCCAGCTTTTTTATGGATTCCGGCCAAAAGACTGCCGGAATGACGACTCGAGAGGTGGACACTCTGTTGTGATGAGCTGTACTTAGAGGAAGACAGAAGCCCCCTGTTCCATCTATTTTAGGAGAGATTCACTATGTCGGTCCCGCATGGGTATTCGCCCTGAGGCCGATTTTCCGCCATCCTGACGGCCAAGCGGATGTCACGAAACGTGGTAGTTGAGACGGTGAACCCGTGACAACCGCCTGGCCTCGAAACCGACTGTCACCGCAAGCGCTCGGGCCAGGAACCGAAGACAACCCGCAGGGGCCCTCTCTACGCTTCCTGGCGTTTCGAGACAGCACTCCAGCAGGCCTCCCCGCAGACGCGAATTTTCCCCCGTAGCCACCACACGACCCCGGAGTTCCTGCCGTTTGGCGCTCAACGGGAACTCGTCTCTGAAACAGGCAAACCAGCGTACCAGCGTCTTTCTCGAGATGGCGAACATGCGCTGCGGCCTCCCGGCGCTTCCGGGGAGGATACCCGGACCCTGACTCAACAGCATGGTTGTGTACCGTACCCTTGCGATGCGGTTCCGACCACTGGGTGCCTTCATGGAGACAGCGAGATCCTGCTTGTCCTGCTCGCTCATCAAGTCGTGCATGAGATTGTCGGTGTAATAGGGGGCAGGGTGGCAAACGGCGAACCTGGCCTTGTCGAAGAATAGCTGCTCACCCCGCAGCTCCGATTCGCCGGCGTTCTTCGGGTCAAGCCTGCCGTACAGGTTCAGTTGGGTGGATGGGGGAAGTCGAGGATATCCTGAAATTTTGCCATGAAGTGAACCTGGCTGCCCCGCTCCAGGATATTCACACCTTTCTTGGTCGCTATCACGGTGGCGACGATTCCAGAGAAACAGTTTCGCTTTCTGTCGAATTTTCTCACGGTGACTCCTCCTGCCTTCTTTAAGAAACTGCGGATGCTGGCTCCGGCGACACATCGATCACCGTATGCCAAGCCAGCGGGAGTGCCAGTGATCACACCGACCCTTTCTTGATCTCTGCTATCATCTCCTCGACCTCCTCGTATCCTTCCCTGTAAAACTTCTCCTCTGCAGGGTCCAATTCCCTGAGCAGCCGCAGGAACTCCCCCGCGTGCTCCTTTTCTTCATCTGCGATGTCCAGGAGCACTTTTTTGGCCAGGGCATTGTCCGTGCTTTCCGCCGTCTGCTGGTAGAGTTGGATGGCCTCGTATTCGGCCGCAATCATGAATCGGATCGCTCGGACCAGTTCGTCATGGGTCAGCGTTCGCTCATTCTTCAAGACACTGAAAGGACTCGAGAATTCAGGCATGTCTTCCTCCCTTGATTGGGTTGGCTCAAAAGGTTCCAGCGGTCGAAACACTATGAAATAGTCATCATGAATAGTCAATATCCATGTAATATGTCACTGAAATATATGTATCTCTTATCTCTTCCAAGATTCCGCAGCGGCCTCAAGCGTCACACCACCAGGGGTGGCGATAATTGATTTATCAATGGCCGGTCGGATTATGCTGAAGCGACTGCATGAGCTCGTGGAAAGAAGAGCGGATTTCGCCTTCGAGTCGACTCTTGCCAGTCGAAGCTTGCACCGTGGATCAACGAACTGAAGCAGGACACTTTGGCGCTAAAACGAACTGACCCACCTTTGCTCAGATAAATTGACCCAGCCCGAACTGGCAGGTTCCAAGTGCTCACCTCTTTGACCCACCGGTGCCTGCTGCCGGT
>CAZLCS010000016.1:9036-103183 GCA_964557955.1 uncultured Syntrophobacteraceae bacterium | reverse complement strand
ATGCATGGGGGTGAGCGCCGCGGATGCTCATGGCCGTTAAGCCGGCATCCAGCTTGTTTGTGGATTCCGGCCAGAAGACTGCAGGAATGACGACTCGAGAGGTGGACACTCTATTGTGTTGGCCTGTACTTAGGTGTGAAAGATGGGGGGTTGGACATCAGACTGACCACCGATTCGGTCGTCATTCCGGAGGTCTCCAGGGCGGAATCCAGAGAAGAGAGGTGGATGGAGGCCTTCTCCGGCATGGCGAGGTCAAGACATTCATCTGTCTCTGAGGAGCCGCAATCAGCGAGCATCCCGGCAAGGCAGAAGGGGATTATCCCGCCGCCCCAGTGGTTCTGGAAGGCCAGGTGAAACCTTAGATCAAAACGCTCAGCAGTGCTATGGGGGTCCCTTCGAAGGCCTTTTCCAAAACCAGTCCAAAGATGGCTTTCCCGATCACCTGGCCGGTCTTTTCCATCCTGTTCTGAAAATACTGATCCCCGCTCATCAGCTGGGACGAGTCGAAAAGACCTTTCTGCTCCAGAATCTCCAGGATTCCCTTGGAATTGACCGCGGTGGAATCATAATTCAGCACAATGCTGCCAGTTGTGGTGTTCACGCTGACTGCGTAGACTCCCGGGATCGCTTTGACCATCTCTTCGATTCGTTGTGCGACCCAGCCCTGCCCTTTGGCGGATGGCGTCTTGACCCGCAACCTCCCCGGTACCTCATGGACATAATAGCTCATGCCCTGCCCTCGTCTTGATTTTCAAAAATGTGCGACACTCTGGATACGCCGAACAACGGAACCTGATTCCATCGTGCTCCCGCTTGTAACTGTGCATGCCCCTGCCGCAAACGGGGCAACCAGGGCGATCATGGATCTCGGTGCGCTGTCGGTCCTGGGTGAACTGCCTTCCACAGACGAGACATCGGAAGCGCTGTTTGCCCTGCCGATTACGACCGTAGCGATAATATGCTTCCGAATGGCAGGCAGGGCACATGAACATGTTATCCTCAATCTCCGCCGGCAAAGGTAGAGTGCCTGAGTCGCGGTTTTGTGAAGAACACGTTACATTTGTGTTACATAAGCATTGAATCGGTCCCCGCCTTCACCCCCATTCATAACGGCAAGAACTCTTGCGCATATCTCCAATCGGACCGGAAAATGCGCATTCTTCAGGGCACGCGCGCAGTCGCGAAATCATGAGGCAGGCATGATGGATTGTTCTTGGCGACAAGTAGGCAATGAATGAATAATCCTGTGGACAGGCATGAAGGCCTGACTCTAGACTCAGAAAAGAAAACGATAGTCGCTGCAATCTCCGCTAACGTTGCGACGGCAATGTAACAATGCATGTTGGGTTCGAACCTGACAACGGGCAGAAACTCCCCGTTTGCCTCTGATTATGGAAACCTTGTGATTCCGAGCCCTTAATCCACAAGATGTGTTAAGGAGATCAATATGTCGCCCAAAAAAGCCTTGAGTGACGAGGGAGTCGGTGAGGGTCCCCGAAGCAGGAAGCGCACGGCACAAAAACCGGCAAGAGAGACCATCAAGGAACCAGCCCCATTAGAGGAGGTTATCATGACATCCGAAGACACCACCCAGGCGAGTGAATTTGTGGGAGGCGCCGAAAAGGCAGGCCGCAGCATCAAGGAAGGGATCATGAACACCCTGAAAGCCACCGGTGAGATAGAGGCCGAGATTCTGAATCTTGCCCGAAGCACCCTTGTGGACACCGTTAAGGCCACGGGTGCCGTCGCCTCCGATGCTCTGGACGTGGCTCAGAACGTGGTGAAGGGAACGGTGCATGCGGTCGAAGAGGTGGGCACCGGCTTTGTGGGAAGCGCGACGCGTCTGGCCAGGGGTGTGGTGGGCGGCGTCACGGAAGTGGGAGGCGAGGTGTTCTCTACGGCTTCCAAAGCTGCTTCCGGCGCGGTGAGCACCGTTTCAACTCTCGGGGGCGACGTGGCAGGCGTAGCCAGGAAGGCAGCCGGTGGAACCGTCGCTGCAGTAAAGGAGCTGGCCATGGGCATCACGTCTGCCGTCAAGGACACGGTGGGCGGCATCGTTGACGGAGTCGGTGAGGTGGGAGGCGCTGCCGTCAAGACAGCCCGTGACATGCTGGTGGGGACTGTGAGCGGCGTCAAGGATGTCCTTTCTGCGGCCATGCCCAAATCAGCCCAGTGAGATCGTCGTTTGAATCCATGACACTCGACTTCCCGGCGTTGCCCCCGGGAAGTCGATATTGACTGCCTGAAAAGTGACGGGCTGCTGGACCAAAACTCGGCGTGGCCGACTTGATGCTGGATTAGTGTGATATTTTAGAAGGATAAGGAAAAGAGCCGGAGGATGTTTCTGGGCGGGGGGTTGACCTGAATACGCCCGCACGCCGCTTGACGAACCAGCGCCGGCGGATCGACTACGGTTGGGAATGGGTAGAGATGACGGAGATGACTGAAGAATCGATGGTTCGGCCCATTCATACAGCCGTGCACGGCAGGGCGCGATTCAAGGTTCAAGGACTGCACGGCTGCCCCCAACTGAAAGATCACCTCTTATCGAAGCTCTCGGGCCATCATTTCATCATCGAGGCGTCGCCCAGTTCCGTGACGGGCAACGTGCTGGTTCGATTCAATTCCGGCAACGATTTCAAAAAGATCGCGGCCCTGCTCGAATCGCTGGTCCGTGAATATCGACAGCCCGTAGAGTCCCGGTCTCGCTGCTCCGAGGAAACCCTTCATCAAGCTCCGCAATTGCATGG
The DNA here is from genome assembly GCA_964557955.1 of uncultured Syntrophobacteraceae bacterium. Taxonomy (GTDB): domain Bacteria; phylum Desulfobacterota; class Syntrophobacteria; order Syntrophobacterales; family Syntrophobacteraceae; genus JALOOX01. Next base: position 100,433 of record CAZLCS010000016.1, on the reverse strand, counting down.
ATACTGGGAGGCAGGTGATCCCCAGTCGCTCCAAAAGGTGACCGCCCAAAACGGAGCCTCACTGTTCGGCCGGACGAATGCCAAAGCTCAATCGGAGGAACCCTGGCACACCCTCTCCACCGAAAGCACCCTGGCAGTCCTTGAGAGCTCGGCCAAGTCAGGCCTCAGCAGCCATGAAGCCATGGACCGACTGAAGCAATATGGCGCCAACATGCTGCCCGAGACCTCCGTGCGATCCGGCTGGGCGATCTTCATCGACCAGTTCAAGTCGCTTCCCGTGGCTCTGCTGGGAGCTGCGGCGGGGGTTTCGGTCGCTACGGGAGGTCTTGCCGATGCCGTCGTGATACTGGCGGTGGTGGGAATTAACGGAATCATCGGATACGTGACCGAAAACGAAGCCGAGAAGACCATCCACTCCCTCAAAGACCTGGTAAAGCCTACAGCCGATGTTTTGAGGGACGGCAACATCGCAACCGTCCCTGCAGAGGCGGTGGTGCCGGGGGACATCCTGGTGCTGCGACCCGGGACCTACGTGGCAGCGGATGCGAGGCTCCTCGAGGCCGGCCATCTGAGTCTGGACGAGTCCGTTCTGACCGGGGAGAGCCTTCCTGTGATCAAGACGGTGGAAGCACTCCCAAACCGTCATGTCACCCTGGGCGATCGGGTCAACATGGTCTACATGGGCACTCTGGTTACCGGAGGGCAGGGCATCGCCGTCGTGGTGGCCACCGGCGGCTACACCGAAGTCGGTCGGCTGCAGTCCCTGGTGGGAGAGGCCGAATCCCCTGAAACCCCAATGGAGCGACAGCTCGAGCAACTGGGGGATCAGCTTGTCCTCATTTCCGGCGCGGCCTGTGCGCTGGTTTTCGGAATCGGGCTCCTCCGGGGCTACGGTTTCCTGATCATGTTCAAAACCGCCATTTCGCTGGCCGTTGCGGCGGTGCCCGAAGGCCTTCCCGCTGTGGCCACGACCACACTCGCCCTCGGCATCCGGAACATGAAGCAGCACCGCGTGCTCATCCGCCAGCTCAACGCCGTCGAGACACTGGGATGCATCCAGACCATCTGCTTTGACAAGACGGGCACCATAACCCAGAACCGAATGGCCGTGGCACGGCTCTTCTCCGGGATGAAAAGCGTTCGACTGGTCAACGGCAGCTTCCGCATGGACGGAGCGCAAATCGGTCCGCTGGAGTGGGATGAGCTCAAGAGCCTCATCGAGGTGTCGGTCCTGTGCAACGAAACGGAGATCGAACGGGAGCAGGGAGACAAGTACATTCTCAGGGGTTCTCCCACCGAGAGCGCTCTCATCAACCTGGCCATCCAGTCCGGCGTCGATGTGCTGCGGTTGAGGGAGGAGTATCCTCTCCTCAAGGTCAATTACCGCAGCGAGAGCCGCCTCTTCATGGGAACGCTCCATGAATGCCCGGGCGAAGACCGTGAAGCACGGCTCATTGCCGTCAAGGGGAGTCCGATGGAAGTGCTCTCCATGTGTGACTGCCATATCCAGGACGGCCTTCGCTTACCCCTGACCGAAGACGATCGCTCCCGGATCGAGCTGGAAAACGATCGCATGGCGGCAGATGCCCTGAGGGTGCTCGGACTGGCCACAATCGTTGTCGACAGTGAGGATGACTTCGGCGTGACCGGCTGCCTGACGTGGCTCGGGCTCATTGGCATGGCAGACCCGGTAAGGCCGGGAGTTGCCGGGCTCATCAAGGAATTTCACCGAGCGGGCATCGACACCATCATGATCACGGGCGACCAGAGCCCCACCGCCTATGCCATCGGCAAGGAACTGGAGCTCAGCCGAGGGGAGCCCCTCGAAATCATGGACTCCACCCACCTGACCAGCATGGGTTCTGAGATGCTCCAGGCGCTTTCGGACAAGGTCCATGTTTTTGCACGAGTCACGCCCGCTTACAAACTCCAGATCGTGCGGGCCCTTCAGGGAAAGGGACGCGTGGTGGCCATGACGGGCGACGGAATCAACGATGGTCCCGCTCTCAAGGCGGCGGATATCGGAATAGCCATGGGTGAGGGCGGAACCGATATAGCCCGGGAGGTTGCGGATGTCGTTCTGGAGGAAGACAATCTGGAAACGGTGATCGTAGCCGTTCGGGACGGGAGGACCATCTACAACAACATTCGCAAGTCCCTCCATTTTCTCCTGGCCACCAACTTCAGTGAGATCATTGTCATGTTTCTCACCGTGGCTGCGGGACTCCCCTCTCCCATGAGCGCCATGCAGCTTCTCTGGATCAACTTGATGTCGGACATCTTCCCGGGATTGGCCCTCGCCATGGAAAGACCCGAAGAGGACATTCTGGACCGACCGCCCCGTACCCCCAGCGAGCCCATCGTCGAGACGTCGGACTTCAAGCGGCTGACGTTCGAGGCTACGACGCTGAGCCTCGGTGCCGTTGCGGCTTATGGATTCGGAATCATGCGGTACGGGATGGGAGCGAACGCCGGCACTTTGGCCTTCCACAGCCTCACAACGGGACAGCTTCTCCATGCCCTGAGCTGCCGCTCCGAGAAGTACAGCTTCCTGAGGGGCGACAAACTGCCCTCCAACCCTTACCTCAACATGGCCCTCGGGGGATCTTTGGCCCTCCAGATGCTGACGATCCTGGTTCCCAGTCTTCGAGGACTGCTTGGGCTGACACCCGTCGGACTCATCGATGGAGCGGTCATTGCGTCCACAGCCCTGCTCCCGCTTGCCATAAACGAAGGAACGAAATCTCCGGACTCTGACTCAGCAGGTTCTGGTTCGATGGTTTCTGAAGGTTGACGCAGTGCCGGGATTGCTCTAAAGCTTTGAGTGGGCATCCGTGGGCGACGCTGATCCTTCAGGAGCGGTCTGAATGGCCATTGACTCGCCGCAATACCGACCTGCACCCGAGATTGGGCGAACGGGGGGCATTTCGTGTGAATTCCTCACCATGCCAAGCTGAGGCTCCCCTGGCTTGCTCCCGGCACCTCGGCTATGAAGACGAAAGGGTCATACGAATGAAGAAGGATTTCATTTTTACCTCGGAATCGGCGACCGCCGGCCACCCGGATAAGTTGTGCGATCAAATCAGTGATGCTATCGTGGATCGGTACCTGGAACAGGACCCCTACGCCGTGATTCGGGCGGAATGTGCCGTCGCCTCCGGAGTGCTCTTCCTGGCATCGAGGTTTTCATCCAAAGCGACGGTGGACGTTGCTCAGGTGGCCCGCAAGGTGATCAGCAAGGTGGGCTACGATCGCGAGGATTTCAACAGCAAGACGTGCAGCATCCTCACGAGCATCAAGGAGCTTCCCAGCGACGATTCCACCATGTTCGACGCGGACGCTTTGTCCGAGGACGAGATCGAGGGCTTCCACGTGAAGCAGCAAGGCACCTTTTTCGGCTATGCGTGCAATCAAACCCCGGCATTGATGCCGCTTCCCATCTGGCTGGCCCATAAGCTGGCCCAGCAAATCGATACGGTACGGCAACAGAAGGCTTTGCCCTATCTCGCCCCCGACGGCAAGACGCAGGTGAGCATCGAATATGCCGCTCGCAAGCCGATCCGCATCCACAGCATCAGCATCTGCACGACACTCATCCAGCCTGAGCGTGTTCGGGCGCTCCTGACTCTGAAATCCGACATCCGGGATGCGGTGATCGAGCCCGCTCTCCGGGATGAAGCGGTTCGCCCGGATGAGAGGACCAAATTTTTCGTAAATCCCGAGGGAGTGCTCATGGTCGGGGGCCCCGCCGTGCACTCGGGCCTGACGGGCCGCAAGAACGCATCGGATCTATATGGCGAGTATTCGCGCTACAGCGGGTCGGCCCTCAGTGGAAAGGATCCCCTGCGCATCGATCGAGTCGGGAATTACGCGGCTCGATATGCCGCTAAGAATGTGGTCGCAGCAGGGCTCGCGGACGATTGCGAAATCCAGCTGAGCTATTCCATCGGCTTTTCACGTCCGGTCAGCATCCAGGTGGATACCTTCGAGACGGGGAAGATCCCGGACTCGGAAATTCTGGCCCTGGTAAAGAAGACGTTCGACTTCCGCCTGGCGGCCATCATCAAGCATTTCGACCTGAGGAACCTCGCAGCGAAAACCAAGGGCAAGTTTTACAGAAACCTGGCGGTTTACGGGCAGGTGGGCCGAATGGACATTGACCTTCCCTGGGAGAGGACCGACCAGGTGGAGGTCTTGGGAGCCCGGTGATGCAACGGCAGCGGTCGCTGCTCATCGCCGGCAACTGAACAGTCCGTTCGGCAGCGTCACAGAGCGGTAAGGCCATGATCCGAATGGTGCATCAATTGAGGGGACGGGCCAGGTTTGAAGTCCCCGGACTGCGGGGCAGCACGACGCAGGCTCGCCGCCTTGAAGGCGCGCTTCTTCGGGAGGCCGGAATCAAGCGTGTTACAGCCAGCCCCCTGACCGGCAGGGTCCTCGTGCTCTTCGTGGAGCACGAAACGGCAGGCAATGTTGCCCTGCTTATTGAAAGAATCCAAAACGATTTTCTGGAAACAGGCACAACGGAGCCCGTCGGCGATAGTGACCGGCTGGGTGACGCCCTTCCCCATTCCGGCGAAATGCTCTGGAAGGAGCCCCCTGCTCTTGAAGCCGGCGAAGCCTGGCACACCATGGAACCTGACATGGTGGCGCGTCATTTGGGCACATCCCTCGACAACGGATTGTCCGGACCCACCGTCGAGGAGCACCGCGCCCGGTTCGGACCCAATGCCCTGCCCGGCGCTGAAAGCCGGTCCTTCATCGAGATTCTCAGAAGCCAGTCTTCATCTTTGCCGGTAGCCCTCACCGGGGTCGCTGCAGGCGTCACCATCCTGACCGGTGCCCTGCTTGAAGGGCTCGTGTTCCTCGGGGTTGCCGCCATCAACCTGGCCGTGGGATCGCTGACCGAACACCATGCCGAAAAGGAGCTCAAACCCACGCGCGAAGCCGTAGATCTACGCGCTCGCGTCTTCAGGGACGGCCAGCTCAAAAAGATACCCTTCAACGACGTGGTCACGGGGGATGTTCTGTTCCTCCAGCCGGGGGCTCGTATTCCGGCCGATGCCCGGGTCGTCCAGGAAAGATCGCTGGCCCTCGACGAAGCATCCCTGACGGGCGAAAGCATGCCGGTCGACAAGACCTCTGCGGTTCTGCACCGGAAGGATTTGCCCGTCACGGAACGGGTGAACATGGTCTACCGCGGAACCCTGGTGGTGCAGGGCACGGGACGGGCCGTGGTGGTGGCCACCGGACCCGAGACGGTCCTCGGGAAGCTGCAGCGTTTCCTATGGGAACTATTCCCGCCGGAAGCCCTGATGGCCCGTGACCTGAGACGAATCGCCCAAAGAATCATCCAGGCTGCTGCCGCTGGATGCGGTGTATTGGCCATCCTTTCCCTCCTCCGAGGGCAGAGCCTGGTCAAGGTCCTCGGAAATGTTGTTTCTCTCTTCGCTTCGTCGATTCCGGCCGGTCTTTCAACCCTCGCCATCGGCGCATTTGCCCTGGGACATCGCGACCTCAGAGAGAACCGCATCCTTGTGCGCCGCCTTCGCGCACTCGGGAACCTGGCCTCCCTTCAGGTCGTGTGCTTCGACAAGACGGGGACGCTTACCCACAACAGGATGACCGTGGTGGAGCTCTGCAGCGGAGGCAGGCGGGTCAGAGTGGGCAATGGTGAGGTCACGGACGGGGGCTGGGAATCGTTGAAGACAACCCTCCCGGAGATCTCCTGGCTCATTCAGCTTTCCGTCCTGTGCAACCTGGCACACACGGCAGGCGTCAGAGACCATCGTTCCCTGGAAGGCTCCGCCACGGAGAGCTCCCTCATCCAACTGGCTGATTCCGTCGGGTTGGACGTTTTCACTTTTCGGACCCAACACCCCATCGTGGACATCAAACACCGTTCGGAAGAACATCCGTTCATGGTCACAATCCACCAGTGGGACGAAAAGACCACGCTCAGAGCGGTCAAAGGCAGCCCCCAGGAGGTTTTGGACCGGTGCTCCCACTTCGCGGGCAACGGGGACGCCTTGCCCCTCGGTGAAGACGAGCGGGATGCCGTCGAAAGGGATAACCTCAGGATGGCCGCTGCAGGGCTGCGAGTCCTCGGAGTCGCCTATCGCATGGTCCCGGATGGCGACGAGATGGAAGCGCCGCCGGCTCAATCAGGATACATTTGGGTTGGCCTGGTGGGTCTCGAAGATCCGCTGAGGAAGGAAGCCAAACCCCTCATTCGAGCACTGCAGAAGGCCGGCATCCGGACGGTCGTGATCACCGGCGATCAAAGCTTCACGGCCCAGCACATCGGCAACGCCCTGGGGCTCAGCGGCGATGAGCCGCTGAGAATCCTCGATTCATCCGACCTGCGGATTCTGGATTCGGCAGGGACGCGGACCATCGCAACCCAGGCTCACGTCTTTGCGCGCCTGAATCCCACCCAGAAACTTCAGGTTGTTCAGGCCTACCAGCGCGCCGGGAGAAGCGTGGCCATGGTGGGCGACGGACTCAACGACGTATTGGCGCTCAAAGTGGCCGATGTGGGAATCGCCATGGGAAAGGAAGGTTCCGCTCTGGCTCGGCGCAGTGCAGACCTCGTTCTCGAGGATGACGACCTCGAATCCGTCATGTTAGCCATTGCAACGGGTCGAGGCTTCTATCGGAATATGCACCGGAGCGTTCGGTTCCTCCTTACCGCGAACCACATGGACCTGCTCATGGGGATCTCGGAAAAGGGATTGGGGATGGGGCACGTTTCCGGTATGACGCAGGCACTCTGGAACAACCTCATGTGCCTCTCCCTCGCCCTGGACAATCCCGGCGCCTGCAACATCGACGATGGGCCGATGTCCCCCGAGGAGGGCCTCCTCAAGTCCCGTGATCTTGAGGAAACATTCCTGGATGCCGCGCATCTCCTGGGTGCCGCAACCCTCCCTGCAGCCTACGGCGCCTTGATGTATGGGTCGGCAAGGGAGGCAGGCCGCCTGTTCACACAGAGCACGGCCATCAACCAGGTCCTTCACGGCCTTTCCTGTCGCCAACGGAACGGCGAGCCCGCCGAAGAAAGGCCCCCCAATCGGCTTCTCGAATGGACCGTCATGGGAGCAATGGGCAGCCATCTTTTCGGTGCCCTTGCTTCCGGAATCGGAAAACGGATCGGTCAGGCGGCAGCACGTCTTTTCGATGTGCTCGTTCTGGGTGCGACCGGTCTCATTTCATCCGGATTGCAGAGAAAGCCGGAGCAGGAGAGACCTGAGCTCTAGCTCGTCGAGACGCCTTCCGAGCCATCGTGGTATCGGCCACCGGGTCCGCGGACTATGGAACCTCTCACTCCTCTGCGCTTCCCGGGCATTCCGTCTTCTGCCGGATTCCTTCTTCCACCTTGAGAAAAGTGCGACAATTGGGATACGCCGAACACCGGAATCGGATTCCATCGTGCTCCTGCTTGTACGCATGCATACTGCAGCCACAAGCGGGGCAGTTGGGGCGGTCACCAATCTCCGAGCGCTTTCGGTCCATGGTGAACTGTCTTCCACAGATGAGGCATCGGAAACGCTGCTTGCCCTGTCGGGTTCGGCCATACCGGTAGAACGCCTCTGACCGGCAGGCAGGGCACATGATATCCACCTTCTCCCGCGCCGAAGGCGGATACCCCGGCTGGCGATCCTGGGAAATACCTGCTGTGACTGTGTCCTGGGAGCCTTCATGCGAACCGTTCATGACCCACTCTCGGCTGAGGTAGGGTGCACCATCGTCTGCCTGCTCAGACCACGCTTGTCTGAACCGCTGAACGACTCCCATTTACCAGATCGATTGTTACAGGATTGTGAAGCTGAGGTGAAACTTGCGGGTTTTTTGATCTTTCAATGCAGAAGCCCACACAAAAGCCACCCGAGCCCTGCGGATTCGGGCGGCTTTTATGCATGGCCAGCCGGTACGGCTCCCCTCGAAGACTGCTGTACGAAATTGGGGGGGCCGGCTTCTACTGGGAGGAGCCTCCCGAAGGCGGCGAGGACGATGGAGGCAGGAGGCCCATCTTTCGCTTCAGCTCCTCGAGGGAGCGCTGGTTGTCGGCGCTTCGGGTTGAGAGAACCTCGGTGACTCGGGCTTCCAGGGTTGTCTTTCCTCCCGCAACTTCACCATAGGCCGTGGCCAGAGATTCCTCCTCCGTGACTTTCTGTTTCATCTTTTCCAGCATGCTGATGGTGCTCGAAGAGTCGATCTTGGCCAGCTGCTGGTTGACCTTGCGCATGGAGGTGGCCGTCTTGGCTCGGGCTCTCAGCGTGGTCAGCTCGTTTTCGTACGTCGAAATGGTCTTTCGCAGGTCGTCCACTTTACTCTGGAGCTGCTGCGACATGTTGTTCTGGTTTTGATAATCCTGGAACAGCTGGGCCGCCTGACGATCGGCCGACTCCTTTTCGTTGAGCACTTCCATCGCCAGCTGCTCGGCCTTTGCCGGGTCGATCTCTCCCGACTGGGCACGCTGGAGCAGAAGCATGGCCTTGCGTTCGTAATCCTGGGCCAGTTTGGCGGCGTCGTCGGCCTGCTTCTTGAGGCGAATAGCCAACCCCTTGATTTCCGCCAGGCTCTGCATAGCCTCCGACAGGTCTTTCTTGAGGTCCCGGATGCCCTGCTCCGTCATCTTGATGGGATCTTCCAGCTTGTCCACGATGGAGTGGGCCTCCGATTGCCCGATTTTGAACAGTCGATTGAAAATACCCGCCATATTTCTCTCCTTGTGCCTACTTGCTCATTTCCAACAGTTCGTCGCCGTGTTCAGCCAGAGCGAGTGCCAGGGAGCGAATCGACGCTTCCAGCTCGTTCTTGTCAAGACTCTCCAACTGAAGCGTGTCCCGATAGAACACATGCTTGGCCTCTTCGTCGAGAAGAAATGCACCGTGAACCAGCGTTGCGTTCATCTGGAGCAGCCGCCGGTAGAACGGCACTCCTGCATCGTCGGGAACAGGCATGATGAGTTGTTCAACGATCAGTATCGGATCCTCACAATCCAGGATCAGATTCGTGACGCCACTATCCTGGTCGTCAACGATGAGAAGCTCCTCATCGGGATCCTCCTCAATGATGGCAATGTCCAAATCGGCCAGGAAACCCTTCAGCTTCTGCAAACAGTCTACCATTGCCTCACCCTCCTTTTTTCAAAGCAACCTTTTCCAAATCCCTGGATACGCTCATGACCCGAACCGCTATTGATTTCTTCATATCGTGCGAGCTCAGCGCCTATTTGATGGACCATCCGATCAGAAAGGACATGGCCACATAGACGACTGCCTCGATGATTCCGGCCCCAATGTTGGGCTTATCCTGATGAACCAGCTCTTCGGTCAAACGCCCCCCCGGCAGCATGACTCGATCCGCCGCAAACCTTGCCGCAGGAAGCGCCAGCAGGCCGAAAAGGACAACGCTCGCAAAGAAGCCGATGTTCTGGCTCCAGGATACGAACGCTCCCTGGGCGGCAAACCGGACTATGTTTCCGATGCCCAGGAGCATTCCCGCAAAGGCAGTCCCCACCGCCACGTTGTCCTTCTCAAGGGCTTCATGCACATCGAAGGGTGCCATCCAGCTGTAAACCTTGGCCGCAACGACGAGTGTCACCTGGCCCAGCGCCCAGAAGACCAGCACCTCGATCACATGGCCGCCCGCTGCAAGGGTTCCGTAGATGATGAGACCAACCGACACGTGGTTGGCTGCCTCGACGGCGCCAACCCCACAGTTCTGATCCCGGATGATCTCCTTTTCCACGCTGAAGCGATGGAGAATCAGCCAGTCATTGATCCAGGCCGACACGGTGAGCAGCAGGATGGCGATAGCCCCATAGAGAAAAATGTCGATGAGATTGATGGTCAATGAGATGGAAGGGCCGGACATGGCACCGCCCAATGCTACCGTCAAACCCAGGACGTAGCCTCCGATCGCCAAGGCCAGAGCCATGTTGTCCCGCTCGATGAGCTGTTCCTTGACACCAAAGCTGCGATGGGTGAGATCAAAAAGAACCTTCCCGATTACGAACAGAACCAGCGCCGACAAGAGGTAGACAATTCCGAGAACAATGGTGCCCGTGAACATGATGAATCTCCTGTGTCCCTATCTTCTGCTCCTGCCGCTGACAGAATAGCTGCGCGAAGGGGATGACGACGGTCGTGAACGGCCCATCCTGGACTCCACCTTATTGGCAAATGATTCCTTGCGTTCGGCCATCCTGGCCTGCTGCCGCTCAAAAAACCCCGTGTTCGTCTTCTGAGTGACGGTTCCCTGCGTCCCAAACTGGGGTTTGCCCTGGGAGTTCCTGGAACCGTAGTAAGGGTTCCCCTGGTTTCGGGAATTGCGGTAATCCTGGTAATGCCGGTAATCGAGATGGCGCCCCCCTTCGAAGGCATCACCCATCTCATCGAGGAGGCTGGAAATCACCATGCCCGTCACCAGCCAGGCCCAACCCTGTTTCCCCTGGCTGTCCGTCTCCCATTTTCCAAACCTCGGGTCCCCAACCAACTGGAAAAGCGGAGGCTGCGGGACCGTATCGATGGTTCCATCGGCCTTCTTGGCCAAAATGACCATCCCGAGGGATTCCTTGTACTTCTGATAAACATCTTCATCCACCATCACCCAGTCGGTCATCTTCTGAGCGAGGTTTGGCTGGCCCCCCTCGGTGGCCTTCCTGCCATCCTCCGGTATGACGATCCGGTAGCGATGGAAATAGTCATGGAAAAAGAGCCCCTTGGAGGTCATATCGTTGAGGATGACGCTGTATTCCGGGTAGCGGTCCAGACTGCGGCGCAGGGCATCCACGGGCGATCCGCTGCCGCCACAGCCGGTCGTGGCGAAAATCACCAACCCGATGACCAGCCAGCGTACGGAGCTCATGAGGCTGCCGCTCGTTCCGGGGAGGAATGAGCCGAGCCTAGCGCTTTTTTCCCGGAAGGATATTGATGAACTGATATTCTTCCACATAGTGCCCCACATATGCTTCGAATTCGATGTCGCCCCACTGTTCGATGCTCAGCACGCGCTCCCTGGCCTCATCCTCGTAGTCCCAATACAGGAAGGGTTGAGCGGGACCGCGACCGTCCTTATAAAACTTCGCTCCGCCATAGCTCTGCATGAAAAAGGTCACCCCGTCAAAATCGAATGACTCGGGAGGATCTCCGTGCTGCTGGATGTGGCTCCTGAGACGCTCGTCAATCATGCCCAGAGGGATCCGTCGCGTGAGTGTCCAGTAGGCTCCATCGGCCTCAATCCGATTGAGATAGTGAATCTCACCGTCGGTGCGCAGCTCCCAGTCATCCGTTCTGAAACCATCCCCCGTGTCGTGATAGTGCCGGGCCACCACTTCAAAGGTGCGACCATCGTAGTCCACGAGGTAGCCTGGCGCCAGCTTCTCCAGCACCAGATCCGCAAGCGGATCAATGGATGGCTCCTCCTCCTTGCCGCCGAAGAGTTTTTTCCAGAATGACATGGGCTCTCCTGGGTTGAAATCCGGTTCATTCAAACTTCAACGTATGTCAGCAAAATCGACTGGGGGGTGAAAACATCATGCGGTAAAGGAATGGGTTCTGAGATCACGAGACAATGTTTCGTGGAAACAAGGGCAACATGGAGTGAGCCTTGAGTGACACACAAAGGAAAATCTATCAAAATCAAAGTGCTCCTCACAGGGCAAAGTGCAATCCGCCAATGCCTCTTGTAGGTTCATCCGAGGGATCTGTCAATGGAATGAGGCAGGGAAAGTGAGATTCGAACGGTCGATGCAAGAGAAAGCCTCCCGAATTTCAGTCGTTCTGGCTGAAAACCAGTCTCCCGGAGACCCATGTCTGCAACACCCTCACCCACGCATCCCCAAAGTCGACAACCAGCACATCCGCCGACGCCCCAGGAGCCAGTCGCCCGCACTGGGCTGCAGGGCTGAGGAATTCCCCGGGGTGGCTGGTGGCAAGCTTCAAGGTCTCTTCCAGGGGCAGGCTGAAGCGTCGGTGAGCCACAAACGGGGCCTGAAGGAGACATTCGGGGTAGTAATCACTGACCAGGCCGTCACAATGGCCGCTCAGGATCGCCTCCGAAGCCTTGATATGACCATTGGACGAGCCGTCCCGCAATAGGTTGGGGGCCCCCATGAAAACCTTCATGCCTCTTTTTCCGGCCGCCCTGATCGTCTCCATGTTCACTGGAAACTCGCAACCGTTGACGCCGAGTCGCTCCAACAGATCTACTTTTTCAACCGTGTCATCATCATGACTCAAAAGTGGAATACCGGCGAGTCGCACTTTCGAACAAAGAGGTCCTATATGCTCCATGCCCATGCTCTTCTGCCGCGCTTTGTGTGCTGCAGCTGCGAGGGCTTCATCGCGCGTCACCCCGTAAATTTCCGTCTGGTACTCCAGATAGGCCTCGACGGACCTGAACTGCCCCTGGCCCGGTGTATGGTCCGTCAATGAAAGGAGATGAACGGAGCGGCGCTCGATGAGCTGCTCGAGCGTCGGAATCACACCCGGACAGGTGATTTCGTACCGCGCATGAATTCGATGGTTCACTCTCCGATGCGGGTGCGCGTCGAAGGCGGCGATGATTTGAGCGAGCCGCTCGGCTGCGGCTGCGTTGCGCAGACCGAAGTCGTTGTCAGAGAAGCTGAGCGCATGACAAAAGGTTGTAATGCCGCACGCGGCGAGCCTCTGGTCGAGGGCACGGAGCGCAAACTCGGCATCAAAGTGAACTCCCGGACGCATTTCGACACACCGCTCAATGGCGTCCGAATGAAGATCCACCATTCCGGGCATCATCCATCGCCCCCGGAGATCGATCCCCTCGGCGTGCGAAAACGACAGGGTGCCTTCCCTGACTTCAAGAATCCCACTCTCGTCGAAGAGGATCGTCCCCCTCTCCCAAAGGTTTATTCCGTCAAAAAGAGGGCCCCCGAAGAGAAAATTCCTTTTGCTCATTTGCCCTTCCCGATCACAGGCTGATGGATGTACCAACGACGACAGCGCACCAAACCATGAATCATCCCATGTCCAACGGACCCCTCTGCGAAGCAGATGTCTCAATGCCTGGTCCCGCATGCACGTTCGGAGGGTGCGATCCGAGTGGAACCATCGCATGGGATGCAATATTCATGTTACAGGCTGGTGCCGATGGGGTGATATTTTGGTATTTTGGTGGGGATGGAAAACGTCCGGAAGGGGCGCGCCCGGTGAGATGGCCGCCGAACATTTCGGTGAGATCGCCGGGGCCGCCGGAGGATTTCTCAGCCGGGCTTCTTCTTCGACAAAAGCAGCATGCGAACTCGCATGTAGTCTTCTTTGACTTCCTTATCCTTCGGGTCGAGCTTCAACAACTGGTCGAGCTTCTTGAGAGCCTCGCCGTAATTGCCCGAGCTCTCATAGAGGTTGGCGGCCTGCCGCAAAATCTTTTTGTCCTTCGGCTGCAGCCGAATGAGCTCCTCCAGCTCTTTCAGGGCGCCTTTGGTATCCCCCTGCTGGACGAGCCCGTAAAGGACGTAGTTGTGGAGTGCCACGGAATCGGGCTTGCGCTCCAGGGCCTGCCGGAAATAGGCGACCATCCCCTTATAATCCTTCTTATCCTTGTATTTCGCAAAAATGGCATCATAGTAGGCAGGATTGCCGGGGTCGAGCTGAGCGAGCACCTCCGTGGTTCTGGAGACTCCTTCCTCATTTTTCTGCTTGCGGTATAAATCCAGAAGGTATTTCCGTATTTCCACGTTCTTCGGATCCAGGGCAGCCAAACCTTCGAACGCTTCCGTCGCCTTGTCCCACCTCTTGGCTTCGTAGTGAAGGACGGCAAGGTTGTAAAGTACTGTCTTATTCTTGGGCTGAAGCTCCGCAAGCTTCTCATAAGTCTTCTGCAGCCCCTGCTTGTCGTTCGACTTCTCAAGGAGGGCCACCAGCCGGACCAGGGCTTCTTTGTGATGGGGACTCTTCTGAAGCACGGTTTCGTAGCTGCTGCGAGCTGCCCCAAGGGCTCCCTTTTTCTCCTGCATGTCGGCCAGTTGCATCCAGCTTCTCAGGTCGGAAGGATTCCTCTGGAGATAGCGTTCCATGGCCTGGATGGCTTTGTCGCTCTCATTGCCCTGCTGATAGGTGACGGCAAGATTGTAGAGAACGTCCGGATCCTTGACTCCGGATCGAATCACCTTTTCATAGGAATCCGCCGCCTTCCGCCAGTTGCGGGTCTGCGTGTTGAGGTCCGCCATGACCAGAAGTACCGAGCTCTGAAAAGATTTGGGGATTTCCTGCTGGTTCTTTTCCAGGAATCGGGCCCAGTCCTCCTTGGACTTATGTTTCTGTCCATACTGGAGAAACTCTTTGAATATCTCCGGATCTTCGGACAGCTTCAGAAGCTCAATGTAAACCTGGAGCGCGTTATCCTCGCGCTTCTGGATCTGATAGATGGAAAGGAGTTTTTCCAGGATCGGCTTCGATTTGCCGGATTGATCGATCTCCTCGTAAAGCTTCGCAGCCTCGCCGTACTTTTTGGCCTCGAAGTAGAGACCGGCCAGCTGCGTCTTAACCAGGACATTGCCGGGATTCTCCTGCAGGGCCTTCTCGAGGTAGCTGATCTTGCCCGCGTCCTCAGAGGCGGTATTGGCTCGTTGGAGCCAATCCTTTGCATCCAGCTGGATCAGAAACGACACCTTCCCTATGGGCTCACCCCAGGAATGAACCTCCATTTCCAGGGTTTTCGGCGTTTCAAAGCTCTCGTTGGGGAAGATTTCACGGATCCTGATGGATTTTCGCCTCAACACCCGTGGGTCGAGCTCCGTGGCAGCCAGCCGAGTCCCCCATGAGAGCCAGCCATCCGTCTGAATCTCATCAATCTGCAGGGTATCCCTTGGATTCAGAATGACCTGAGTACCCGGCATCAGGATGACTTCTTTGCCATTCAACTGAAGACGCAACGCAACGAGCTGCTTGGGAAAGACAGTCTCTCCCCAGCCCAAGACCTTGACCGCAGCCCCGATTGCCCCGATCACAACGAGGACCAGCAGAAGAAGCGCCACCCACCTGAGGCGACCTGCCCGGGACTTTCGGGAAGGCGGCTTCCGTGGAGCCGGCGCAGTAATGGAATCCTCCAGACTGTAAGGATAACCACCTCGCCTCTTGGAGCTCATGGATGATCCCTCTGCACCCGCTTCTGTTGAACAAGCTCGTACAGGCTCTTGATCTCAATCGAACTCAATGGTCTCATTTCCCCCGGTTTCAGCTTTCCCAACGTCAGGGGCCCATATCCGATTCTTCGGATCCCGAGAACCGGATAGCCGAGTGAGCTGCACATCCGCTTGATCTGTCGATACCAACCCTGGTGAATCACCAGCTTGAGCCATACCGCACCAGCCAGCCGCCTCAAAAGTCTTACCTTCGCAGGAGCGGTGCGTCCCTCCTCGAGGTCCACTCCACGCTCGATCTGCTGCAGGACGTCGGGCCCCGGATGCCCCTTCACTTTCACTTCGTAAGTCTTGAGAACTCCGAAGCGCGGGTGCTGAAGGCGATGGGCCAGAAAGCCGTCATTGGTCAGAATGAGAAGCCCTTCTGCGTCATAATCCAGGCGCCCCACCGGAAAAACCCGTTCCATATTCTCGGGCATCCAGTCCATGACGGTTCGACGCCCCTGTGGGTCCCTCAGAGTCGTCACACAGCCCCGGGGCTTGAAAAAAAGCCAGTAAACCTTCGGCTGCCCGACCCTGACCGGGTTGCCATCCACCCTGATGTCGTCGAGCTCAGGATCCACCCGCCGACCCAATTCCGTGACAGTCAGACCGTTGACCCGCACCCGCCCCTGAGTGATCATCTGTTCAGCAGCCCTGCGCGATGCAACTCCCGCCTGGGCCAGCGCCTTCTGCAATCGGATGGGTTCCATTGCTTCATCTTGCCAGGATCGAACCACAGCGTCCAATCAATCCGGGCTGCATCTCAAATGGTCCTTGGACAATCTCCGAAGAAAGCTTCAACTGCTTATTCAGAGAGGCTCCCCCAGGCCGATGGCGCCTCTCACTTCGCGCAACGTCTCCCTCGCCTGCATCCTGGCTGCTTCGGTGCCGAGCCGCATCTGTTCCCGGACCCAGTCCATTCGACCTTCGAGCTCAAGCCTTTTTTGACGGATTGGACCAAGAGCTCTCATTATATTGTCGGCCAGCCGTCTCTTGCAGTCCACACACCCGATGCGCGCCGTGCGGCACCCTTCGGCGATATCCTCGATCTCAGCGGAGGACGAATAGATCTTGTGGTAGGCGAAGACGGGCGAGAGCTCCGGATCTCCCGGATCGTTACGCCGGATCCTCTGAGGATCTGTCATCATCTTCGCGATCTTGTCACGGATGACCTCTTCAGGTTCCGTGATGTAAATGCAATTTCCGTAACTCTTGCTCATTTTACGGCCGTCGGTTCCGGGCAGTACGGGAACCTCCGTCAGCAGGGCATCGGGGACAGGGAAGACCTCGTTCTCATACATGAAGTTGAAGCGCCGTGCGATTTCCCGAGTCATCTCGACGTGTGGAAGCTGATCTTTGCCGACCGGCACCCCGTGAGCCTTGTAAATGATGATGTCAGCAGCCTGCAAGACCGGATAGCCTAAAAAGCCATAGGTTGACAGATCCTTTTGCGTCAACTGCTGCTGCTGTTCCTTGTAGGTCGGATTTCTCTCCAGCCATGGCAGGGGAGTGATCATCCCCAGCAACAGGAAGAGCTCGGCATGCTCCTTCACGGAGGATTGAATGAAGAGAGTGGACCGCCCAGGGTCCAGCCCCACACTCAGCCAATCCAGCACCATATCCCAGGTGTTCGCCTCAATCTGGCCCGGCGACGCATAATCCGTGGTGAGGGCATGCCAGTCCGCCACAAAGTAGAAGCATTCGTACTGCTCCTGCAGCTGAACCCAATTATCCAGAGCGCCATGCAGATTGCCAAGGTGCAGGCGACCCGTGGGGCGCATTCCGCTCAATACTCTCTTACGTTCCAGCATTCCGACAAGCTCCTGTGGGATCCTTTCAGGTTTCGGTCCTCTCATCTGAGGAAGATGTTGATGAAGAGATTCAGTACGGGCCACACGATGTAACCCCACAAATTGGTCCCAATGAGTATGAAGACAATCAGCATTCCATAGCCCTCCAGCCGCTCCAGAGCCCGCGCCACTCCCGAAGGGGCCAGCCCCATCAGCACTCGCCCGCCATCCAGAGGGGGAATGGGCAGCAGGTTGATGACCATGAGCACCAAATTGAGCTCCACCGAGATCTCGGCCATCCTGAGCAGTGGTTCGGAAATCCAACCGGACCACGAAACTTCTGAACCGTATCCCAGAGGGCTTCCCTCTCTCATGAGCCGGTAACCAACCGCGCTGAGCACAGCAAGCAGGAAATTCGTCATGGGGCCGGCTCCCGCCACCAGCGCCATATCCCTCCGCCCCCCCTTCAGGTTCGCAAACTGTACGGGGACCGGTTTGGCCCATCCGAACAGAAAAGGAGAATTCAGGAAGAAAAGCACTGCGGGGAGGAGAAGAGTGCCCACGATGTCAATGTGGACGAGAGGATTCAGTGTGATTCGGCCCAATCGACGAGCGGTCGCATCCCCTCGTTTCTCGGCCACCCACCCGTGGGCCACCTCGTGGGCAATGACGGCAAGAAGAAGCGGGACAATAAAAAGGACTGCCCGAGCTAAGGTATTCCCGACCATCTCCACTGACTATCAGGATTCCCCGGAAAAAGGAATGTGAGCGGCTATGAACCGTTCCATGCAAGGATCCAAACCCAACACCCGGTCGGCTGTCATGCCGGTTGCTCATCTCTCGGGACGCCCCGTGTGGAACGGCACTGCCTGGGAGGCTGTCCGAGAATGGCCGTGTCGGGCGGGGATAACCCCCGCCCCTACAAGACTATCTCGTAATCCCAGCGCAGGGACCGGGTTTATCCCCGCCCACTCTTGGGCTGGTTGAGCACTCCGTATTCCCGGACAGCCTTCTAGGCCGCCGGGGTTGTTGGCAGGGTTGAGCTTTCCGCTCCAGCCAGCGCATGCCCAAACCGCGTCAGAACCCTTGCCACCTCTTCCTGTCTATTCATGATTTCACCGTTCAGCCTGGCATCCAGGAGATCGTCCAAAATCTCCCGGTAGATGGCGCCAGGCGGAATTCCCATCTCTTTGAGATCCCGCCCCCGCAAGTCCGTGCTGACATGGCGGTAACGGTGAAAGTAGTGACTGATCGCCCGCCGCACCTCATCCCGCTGGGTCTTGGCCATCATGTAAAGCAGCTCCTCCGGCCTGAAAGGCTGAAGTGCCCGATAGATATCACTGGGGCGGTATTCGGGCAACTGGAAAAACCCCCAGAGCACGTCATCCACGTTCCTGCTCGCCCACATAAGGCGTCCCCGCAGGGCATCGTTCAGGTCCAGCCGTTCGGCTACCTTGGAAAGCTCGTCAGCCGGCAATCCGACGAAGAGAGAGAGGAAGTAGGCCCACCACATCTCCAGGGGTTCATCCAGGAAGCTCAACTGATACCAGAGGATACTCTCCTTCAGCCGAGCGAACAAAGCTTCGATTCGCGTGTCGAACCGCATCATCGTCGAAAGTGCGGGCAGCACTCCGTATTCGGCCATGCGCTTCACTGCAGGCAGTGGATCGTCTTCTTTCAAAATGAGCTGGATCTCGTGAAACAGGCGATACCCTCCAAGCTTCTCAATCAACCCCATCCGAACGGCACTCCGAATCAATGTGGCCGTCTGCTTGCCGATGCGAAAACCGAAACGCTGCTCGAACCGCAGGGCCCTCAGGATGCGCGTGGGGTCCTCGACAAAGCTGAGATTGTGCAATACCCGGATGGCTTTCTCTTTGATATCCCGCTGACCTCCAAAGAAATCGACCAACTGTCCGAAATGCTCCGGATTCAGGTCGATGGCCAGAGTGTTCATGGTGAAGTCCCTTCGATAGAGATCCATTTTGAGAGAGCCGAACTCCACCACGGGCAGGGCCGCCGGATACTGATAGTACTCGTAGCGCGCCGTGGCGATGTCCACGCGCAAGCCATCAGGGAAGATCAATACGGCTGTATTGAATTTCTTATGGGACCTCACCTTGACTTTCTGCCTGCCTGCATAGGCTTTGGCGAATTCTATTCCGTCCCCTTCCACAACGATGTCAATGTCCAGGTTGGCCCGTCGAAGCAGCAGATCACGGACAAAGCCTCCCACAGCATAGGCCCTGTACTGGAGCTCATGGGCCAGCCGTCCAAAACCTCTCAAGATTTGGATGATGTCTTTGGGAAGCTGATCCCCGATCAAGCCCATCACACTCTTGCGCTTGGGCCAATGCGAAGGGGACTCATTCCTCTGGCCATCTAAAGGCTGCGGTGTCGCCGACCGGTCGCTCACCAGGAAGTTGAGAAGATCCCGCCGTGTGATGACCCCTACAGGCCTGCCCTCCTCCACCACAGGGAGGATGCGTTGCTGATGCTCCACCAGGTAGGTCTGGATCTCCACAAGATTCGCATAGGGGCCGACGGTGCCGAAGTCAGGGTTCACAAATTCCCTCAATCCCTGCTGCTCCAGACCATGAAATACGGCCTTCTCCAAAAACTGCCGGTTGGTCAGCCCGATGATCGCCCCGTTCTCCATAACGGGCATGGAGTTGATATTATAGCGGACCATGATTTGGGCCGCTTCGCCGATGGGAGTATCGGCTTCCACGGAAATCACGGGGCTCGTCATGAGGTGCTTGGCGGACGGAAATGGTTTGATGCTGTTTCTCAAGATCTCGATCAACCGATCCTCCACCTGAATCAGCGTCAAATCCCGAATGGATGCCGAGGCCGCGGTGGCATGCCCTCCTCCCTCGAATTCGGCGGCCACGAGTCCAACGTTCACTTCAGGGATCCGGCTGCGGGCAACCAGATAAATCCGGTCGTCCATGCGAGCCAGTGCAAACACCACGTCCAGGTTGTGAATATCTTTGAATTTGTGCACCAGGACCGCGAAGTCCCCGACATAACGGTCAATGGATACCGTCGCCACGCAGATTTCGATCCCGTGAATGCTGTAGGTCCTGGCCGAATGGATCATGTCGTTGAGAAGGGTCACATGCTCGGGAGTCATCTCCGGCGTGACCATGTCGGCCACAAAGTTGAGATCGGCCCCACACCTTCTGAGAAACGCTGCAGCCTCGAAGTCCTCCGCCGTGGTTGAGTTGAACGTGAAGGATCCCGTGTCTTCATAGAGGCCGAGACTCAGAATCGTGGCCTCCTCTGGGGTGACCTCAATCTGCCGCTCGCGGATCAGCTCCGTCAGAATGGTCACACAGGCCCCAACGGGTTTGCAGAACAGGAGCTGCGGCTGAATATCATCCTCCGATTCGGGATGATGATCGAAGATATGAATCTCAAGGCCCGGTCTCCCAATGATTTCGTCGAACCTGCCAATGCGTGACAGCTGGCGGGTGTCCACCAGGATGAGGCGCGTCACCTGGTCGAGATCCAAGTCCCGCAGTCGCCGGAAATCGTAAAGATACATGGTGGACTTCACGAAGAAATTGCGCAGCGTCTTCTCCTGGGACCCCGGAAAGACCAGGATGGCTTCGGGATAGAGCTTCTTGGCTGCGATCATCGAGGCCATGGCGTCGAAGTCGGCGTTGATGTGAGTCGTGATCACTTCCATGGGCATGGAAATCCTGTGTACAGGAATCAGGGCCGGGGATGGTGCTTCCGGTGGATCTCTTTCAAACGGGCACGTGCCACATGAGTATAGATCTGAGTCGTCGAAATATCTACGTGGCCGAGCAAGGCCTGAACGGTTCGCAGATCGGCGCCGTTTTCGAGCAGGTGCGTTGCGAAGGAATGGCGCAGCATGTGAGGAGTCAGATTCTGTCGGATGCCGGCTTGGTCCGCATACTGCTTGATCAGCTTCCAGAATCCCTGCCGAGTCAGCTTCCGGCCCCGATGGTTGAGAAAGACTTCCGATGGCGTCCGGTTTCGGATCAGTCGGGGGCGACCATACTGAAGATAAGCTCTCAAAGCATCTGCCGCATATTCCCCCATGGGTGTAAGCCTCTCCTTATCACCTTTCCCGAGCACGACCAGATATCCGGGCTCCAGATGCACCTGAGCGAGATGCAGGCCTGTGAGCTCACTCACGCGAAGTCCCGTCGCATACATGAGCTCAAACATGGCCTTGTCGCGCAGCCCCAAAGGCACTCGAACATCCGGCTGATTCAGCAGGGCCTCGACCTCGGCAGCGGCGAGCACCCTGGGCAGCTTGGGATTCACCTTGGGAAAACGCAATCGTGAACCGGGATTCTCCGAAAGCAGCCCGCAGGCCGTCAGGTAGCGGAAAAATGAGCGGATGGCGGCAAGTTTTCGTGCCCGGCTCCTGGGGGACAACTCCTGGTCCTCCCCATCGAAGCAGGTCTGCAGATCTTCCCGCGTCACCTGGGTCCACTCCGTCCGCCCCAGACGGGCCAGGTGCCGACACACAGCCCGCAGATCGGAGGAATAGGCAGCTAGCGTGTTGGCGCTCAATCCGCGCTCGATCAATATGTACTCAAGGAATCGGTCGACCCATTCATCCTTCATGACAGAGGTTCGACACTCTCCGTTTCAAAAGCTTTGCAATCCGCATCCAGTGCTGAATCACTGCCGGCGGTGCGGCCGGCGGCAAAACATTCAGCGGGATGACCGGCCGTCATGCAAGCTGCATCGGCAGGACCGGCCATCCCCATGTGCGGCTTCGGGACAGGAACGATTCGGAATGCAAGGCGCCTCAGGGTGCCTTGTGGCGCGAGGGCGTCGTAATCGTCTGAAAACGATAGTCCACCAGGAGAGAGGTGTGGACCAGATCCCCTGTCTTACGGGTCGAGACAATATCGATGTGGTGGGTCTTGCCCCCATAATCGGGAAAGGTGATGCGGGTTCCATCCGCAAATCCCTTCCTCTTGAACCATACATCCGGAGGCAGGAGCCATGTTTTGCCGAAGCGGTCCTCAAAACGGAAATACTCCAGGGCGTCTCGGGGAAACTGGAGATACAGGCACAGCTCTTCCTCCGAGACCGCGCGCTTGAGCTCGCCCTCCAGAAACGTTCTCCTGGCGTCAAGATCCTCGTCCGGAAGCTTCTGAATACCTGCTTCCTCCGAGAGGATCTGGTACCACCGCTTGCCGTCGGTCCGATTGCTTTCCAAAACCTTCTGGTAAATCCACTCCTGAGGCTCATAAAACGGGAACGGGCCGTACCTGCCAAGCAGAAGCCGCTTGAGGTCATCCGAAGGTTTTTCATATCGGCCGTGAAGCACGTTGTTCACGGCAGTAGTCCAGAGTATCTGGCTTCCCGGAGTAACAGACCAGATGTTACCCAACTCCCGGTTCACTTCCACGAGCTCGGCGAAAACCTCGTGGATCCGCTCGAGCAAACCCACCTTCTCAGCCTGCTCGAAGGCCATGCTGGCCGCTCCGCCCGTCAGTTTGTGGCGTTTCACCGTCGGGTCGAAACCACGGTACGGACTCTCGAACCTTTCATAGAGCCTGCGCTCACGACGCAGAATGTCCGAGGTGTCCACCAGGGGCTGGATCTTCAGGCCGGGCGAATGTATCCCATAGTCATGCAGGATCTGAATGAAGCTGAGAGCCGGTGCCTGGCTGTAGATCCCGCCGAAACCGTGGTCGGAAACCTCGATGATTTTGACTCCTTCGAGGGTGGCGGACACCATACGACCCAGATCGTTTCCATCCGTGTTATGTCCATGGTATTCTAATAAAAGATCGGGAAAACGATCCCGAATGGCTCGCACCAGAGAAGCGATCCGCTGAGGCGAACCGACTGCGGAATGGTTCTTGATCCCCAGGATGATGTTCTCACCCGTGGCTTCAATGATTTCTTCGACCTTTCTGACATAGAAATCATCCGAATGGCCTGTTCCGGTGCTGAAGCAGATGCATGGCATGAGGACCTTGCCGGCTCTTTGCACCTCATCAGCAACAATCTTGAGATTGGGGACATGATTCAGAAAATCGTAGACACGCCACACATCGATGTACTGGGAAAAGAGCCGGACAGTCAGCCGGATCACATTGTCAGGGTAGGGGCGATAGCCGAAAAGATTCCGCCCGCGACAAACCGTCTGAAGCAGGGTGCGCGGCATGGCCTGGCGAACCAGCCTGAGCTTCTCGAAGGGATTGATCTGCTTGCGCATGAGGTCGACATGAACAGAGGCCCCTCCCGATATCTCGAAAGCAAAATACCCGGTCTCGTCTCGATAGGGTGCAACACGGAGGGTCGTCTGGGGCATGATCCGGCCGTTGAAGTCCGACTGGGAAACATCCCTTTCGTTGTTGGTCAGGAAATAGCCCGGGCTACTCCGAACAAACTCCAGTATCTCTTTGCTTGTTGATTGAGGGGCAGGTCTTTCCAATGAATTCATCGAAAAAATCTCCTTGTAGAACAGAACCGGACGGGACTCCGAGAATTAAGGGCCGGCGGACCAGAAAACCACCCCCCTCCTTGAGCGTCACAGCGACTCCGCGTAGGGGTTGAAGCCGTGCGTGTTGATTTCCGCCACAAGCCGTGCCAGCTTCTCCATTTCACCGGGCTCTTCCTGGTAATCCAGCAGATGCGGATGCGTCTCGATGTAAGACGTGTCAAAACGCTGCCCAATGAAGTCGGGATCGTTGACAATCTGCTTGTAGAAGGGAATGGTGGTTTTAACCCCTGTGAGGATGAAGCCGTCCAGCGTTCTTCGCAATCGATCCACAGCCTCCCGCCAGGTGAAGCCGTAAACGGTGAGCTTCACCAGCATGGAATCATAATAGCGCGGAATGTCATACCCCTGGTATATGGCTCCGTCCAGTCGGGTCCCATGACCGCCGGGTGACTGGTAGACCTGGATGAGCCCGGGGCTGGCCATGAAATTGTTCTTGGGGTCTTCAGCGGTAATCCTGAGCTCGATGGCGGCTCCCCGAAACTGAACATCCTGCTGGGAAAACGAGATTGGCTCCCCGGCGGCAATCCTGATCTGTTCCCGGACGATGTCGATACCCGTGATCATCTCGGTAACGGTATGTTCAACCTGGATGCGGGTGTTGACTTCAAGAAAATAATAATTGTCTTCGGCATCGAGAAGGAATTCCACCGTGCCGGCATTTACATACCTGCTGGCCTTGGCCGCTCGGACGGCCTCCTGGCATATGCGATCATTGACCAGCGGCGGCAGGAAGGCGGGGGCGATCTCCACCATCTTCTGATGTCTCCGCTGTATGGAACAGTTCCGCGTGCCCAGGTGGATGTAATGACCGAACTGATCAGCCAGGATTTGCACCTCGACATGGCGGGGACGCTCGAGCCCCTTTTCGAGATAGATCTCATCCCGTCCAAAGGCCATTCTTGCTTCAGATCGAGCTACCCGGAGGCCTTTGATCAACTCATCCACGTTCTGTGTGGCTCGAATGCCGCGCCCTCCCCCCCCTGCTACTGCTTTGACCATGATGGGGAAGCCGTATTTTTCGGCAAAAACAACGGCCTGCTTTTCTCCTGCCTCATCCGGATCCAGAATCCCGCTCCCCGGGATACACTGAATGCCCGCCTCCGTCATGACACGACGGGCGATAACCTTGTCACCCATGTCGATGATGACCTGAGGCGGGGGACCGATAAAAACCAGCCCTGCCTCGGTGCATTCTTTGGAAAAGTTGGGATTCTCAGCCAGAAAACCATAGCCGGGATGTATGGCCTCTGCCTTGCTGCGCAAAGCAGCCTGTATGATCCGTTCGATGCTGAGGTAGTCCTTGCGAGGACCGGTGCCGATGCAAATTGCCTCGTCCGCCCTCATGATGTGCATGGCGGTCTTGTCGGTTTCCTCATAAATGGCAACGGTCTTGATTCCCAGCTCCTGAGCTGACCGGATAATGCGAATGGCGATTTCGCCGCGATTGGCCACCAGTAGTTTCTTGAACATACGTCACGCTCACCGTTTTTGCGACCGCCGGAAGAGGTTCCGCTCCATTGGGCGCCTCTCAAACCCCATCATAACCCCCTTGGGGAGTAACCACCCAAAGAGCTCCCTGAGAAGAACGTAAATATTTTTACTACCGTAATGGGGATTGCCGAGTCAACCATCGTGAGAGGAGGCTGGGGAGCGTCCAGGCAGAACTGTCCCTTCTGCGGCTCCTCCGGCATTAGAAACGATAGATCGTTCGGAGAAAACACCGTTCGAGGGAGATCAAAAGCTCTGCTAACTTCAGATGATTGAAGATTCTTTCAGCAAAAGAATCGTTGTCGCTTCAATATGGACGTGCTTCGTTTGGCGATGAACGCGCTCTCACACGAAACAGTGCGGCGATGTATTCAGTGGTGCTCGTTCAGAGGAATCGGTTTCAGACCGGCTTCACCATGACTACATTCGAACGGCAGCAGAACGCTTACGGGAACGTCTCAGGCGGCTCAACTGATTCAGATACTCCCGACCCAGCAGGTTGCACATGAAGGGCTTGATTACCGCATCGACTTCCCATTTGGGCCGGTCCTCATCCCTCAGCAGATCCTTGATGCTGCTCCAGGTCGTGGCGCTGTAGTACTCACAGCCCTTGCCCTCGTTAAAAAATTCGCAATGTTGCTGACTCACATACTTTTCATACTTTTTACAGTATCTGATCTTCATCTTCCCCTCCTTATGCATCACCGCAAACAGGTTGAGCTAACTAAACGTATATACTAAATATAAGACAACCTCTCCATAAACACAATCCGAATGATAAATATTTCAGTTTCTATGCCAAATTTTTTTCCTGTGCACGAATGTGCATTCTGACCATTGTTGATGAAATTCCCAAGCTGAGAACAGTCGTCTCAACGATGAAGACCCCTTTCAACCACGATTCATGGCACCCACCAAAGGGTCCCTGAAGGAGGTGGAGGTGAAGCAGTACCATTCCACGGAACGGTCAAGGAATGAAAGCATTGAAAAGGATGATCCCGCCTGCAGGCTGAATCCAATCCCCTGGCAGCTGGCCTGAATCTTGCCTATATCTTCGGGCGCACCGACACGAGATTTGGCTTTACACGAAGGGGCGAAGTCGATATATAGGGGCTGGCTTGCAGGCCAGTAGCTCTAACGGCTAGAGCATCGGACTCCAAATCCGAGGGATGGGGGTTCGAATCCCTCCTGGCCTGCCAGAATTTCCCGGGCCGGCGACTTGTGCGCCGGCCCTTTTGCGTTATTTGTTCATATGCACCCAAGCAATGCCGGATGAGGAGTTGAGGGATAGATGCAGCCATCGTTTTGCAGGAATACGGACCTATGACAAATCAAAGAGTCTTCATTGGGAACAGGAGTCAAGTGGAGGTGATCTGTCCCCAATGTGACAGATCTCTGACAGTCCCCGTGGACAGGATTCAGCACATGGGAAAGCCTGTTCGGGCACGATGCGCCTGCGGCATACAGTTCCATGTCGTTTTCGAAAGGCGGGCAAATTATCGCAAACCGACGGGACTCATGGGGAAATTTGCCAGGAAGCTGGATTCAGAACTGCAGGTCGGCGAGGTTGTGGTCACCAACCTTTCACGAGGTGGGCTCTGCCTCAAAGTTCCGCAGAGCGTCAAGCTTGAGGTGGGAGAGGTTGTGAGGGTCGATTTCAGACTCGATAACGATGAACAGACGCTGATCAGAACTCAGGTCGTCGTCAAGAACATCCGGCGGGGCATCGTCGGGGCTGAATTCTCCTCTCTCGAAGAGCACACACGCAAGCTCCTCGGTTTCTACCTGATGCCCTGAAAGGTACTCTTCAAACAAGCAGGGCTTCCCGTCTGAAATCTGCTCCAGTTCTCACAGTCTGAGCAACTGTCCTTTGGAATGGGCCTCTTGCCGAAACCCGTTGACACGCCTTGGGGGCTTCTCATATACGGAACCTGAGACGTTGGGGTGATGAGGAAGATGCCCGGATTCAAGGGAAAAGGGGAACCACATGTGTCGCTGGCGAGTCTTCTGGACGATGATGATGGTCGTTATGACGACCTGTTCCTGCGGAGGTCCTCAAGACAAGGAGGGAACCTCACTCAAGGTGGGAGAGCAGTATCTCATGACCAGAGACGGCCTCGAGCACGTGCCCTTCATGAGGGACAACCTTGGCAATCGACTTGAGATTGGCAAAACGTACAAGATGACCGGAAATGGCTTGGAACAAGTGGGCCACTTGATGGATGCAGGCGGGAAAAGGGTCGAAATCGGTTACGACTACTTCATGAGCCAGGAAGGGTTGAGGCCCGTGCTCGAGAGGGTAGTCCGGGGCAACCTGGTGGACGCGTCAGGCAGGCCTCTCTCAGGACTCACGGTCGCCATTGAGGGAAGTCCTTTCAAGACCTTGTGCGATGGAACTGGAGCCTTCAGGCTTCCCTTCGTTGAAGGATCCGTCAGGGTGATTCTGGAAGCCCCCTCTCTGCCCCGGTGGTGTCAGGTGGACAGGATTGCGGAGGGCTATCTCAGTCGGGAAGAGCATCCGGCAGGCTGGGATGTCGGACCGGTCTCGATTCCCTGTGCTCTTCTGGACGACCGAGGTGGAAAGCAAGTGTGGACCACTCCGGATGGGAGCTTCGCCGACAACGGGGATGGAACCATATCGGACCGGCAAAACCACCTGATGTGGGAATCCGGGATTCGAGAAGTGGAATCCCTGGACAAGGCTCGAGAATACGCGGGAGGATTGCGTCTGACGGGACAATCGGGCTGGCGACTCCCTTCAGTAAAAGAGATCAACAGCCTGGTTGAATCGGGCAGGGCGTGCGTATGGCACGGGGCGTCGTTGATCCAGGGTGGGCTCACCGTGTGGGCCCTGGATTCGTCAGAGGGGCCGGTGGCTGTGAATCTGTGCTCCGGCGCCACTCGAAAGGCGTCGGGAGCTGAAGAGGGACCGGGGCCCGGGCCGGGAGTGCTGGCCGTCCGCAGCATTCAGCCTTGACGGCCTGCCACAGGAAATCCGGAAAAACAGGGGAAGGCTGAATGGCCGGCCACTGCCCAATGCCTGCTCGCTTTACCCGTGAACGAGGAGCCCGGATTGGGCTTTGAGGGAAGATCCGAGCCAAGGACTTCCGATCAACTCAGAACCGGGGATGATGGGAGGGGTTATTGCCCGCAGAGAAGGCCTTCCAGCTCATTCACCAGGGACTCAGCCTGATCGAGAAGCACCGCGTCCGTATCTTCGGTGGCCTCATCCAGACGAGCCATGAGGATCACTTTCAACTTGATTTCGTCCAGCAGTGAGGCCGCCCTGGCCCCGGGTTGTTCCCTCAAATGCCCCTCCAACTTGAGAAAAAGAGAGTCCACCAACCTGTAGGCAACGATTCGATGATCCTCCGGCATGGATGCAAGATTGGAAGCCCTGATTTTTAGCTCATCCAATATGCTCTTGATCTCGAGTGAATTCATTCATCCCTCTCCTTCTCGTTCTCTTGACGATGCGTGGCGCGCCGGTCTCGGACATATCGCACTATCTCAACCGGTCGAAACCTGGCATCCCGGCTTGAACCCTGCTCCACGCATGGTTACTCATAATCTGTCCTGTTGATTATACCCCATGGGCATGAGATGCTGCTGGTCCAATTTGAGAGAGCCATCAATCACGATGATTTCAGTCCTAATCCCCGGACGAAGAGGATACTGGGATGAAAGTGATCATGCACCCGGACTTCCTGGAAGTCTACACCAATGACCCCGCAGCTGCGCCCGGAAGACTGGAATCCATTGTGGAGGCCATTCGAGGCATCGCAGAGTTTGAAGAACCGCTTCCCGCCGGCTGGGATGACATCGAAGCCATTCACACGCCGCGTCACATCCAGAGGGTCGAGAGGGAGGGAGTGTACAGGATTTCAGCACTGGCAGCCGGTGCTGCCATCCTCGCCTCTGAAATCAGCTTCACCGAACCCTCTTTTGCCCTCGTAAGACCCCCGGGACATCATGCTTCCGCCGACAGCAGCTGGGGATTCTGCTACTTCAACAACATGGCTGTGGCGCTGGAGCACCTTCGCCGGGCGGGACACATCGAAACGGCTTATGTGCTCGATTTTGACCTGCATTATGGGGACGGGACGGTATCCATCCTGAGAGACAAGGGGTATGTCGCGATCCACAATCCTGAGTCGGAAGACCGGGAGTTGTATGTCAAGGAGATCGAGAAGCACCTCGAGTCGGCCCGGGGGGATGTGATCGGAGTATCCGCCGGCTTTGACAATCATCGCCTGGACTGGGGAGGCCTTTTGCAGACCGAGGATTATCGGACCATCGGACAGCTTGTGCGTCGGGCCGCCGTCCGCATGAAAGCGGGCTGCTTCGCCGTGCTTGAAGGAGGCTACAATCACAGTGTGCTGGGCAAGAACGTGCTCGCTTTTTTGAAAGGCCTCGAATCGCCGTAGCTGCTCCGAACCTTGTCCCGGAAGCCGGGGCAGTCTCAGTGCAGGATGGGTTGGACGAGGAGATGGACTCATGCCATGGATTTGGGCCCTTGAGAAGGTGAAAGCCATGTTGGGATCGAAGAAATCTGAATCTCTCAAAATGATGTTTCCTGAGGACCTTGAGGAGTTCATAAGAAGCCACGAGGAGGGCTCCTACACCTTGCTAGACGTCAGGCAGCCATCGGAGTATGAGGAGGCGCATCTGCCAGGGGCCAGATTGGTTCCCCTTCCCAGGCTGATGGATGCGTTGGGGGAAATGGATCGTCGTCGACCCACCATTGTTTACTGTGCCGTAGGCGGGCGAAGCCGCACCGCCGCTCAATTCCTTCTCAATCAGGGGTTCGAGGACGTATATAATCTGCAGGGAGGCATCGAGGCATGGGAGCAGCCCACCGCATTCGGCCCCTCAGAGCTCCATCTCCGATTCGTGAGGGGGGATGAGAGCCTCGGGGAAGTCATTGCCGTGGCATACGAGATGGAAGAAGGTCTGGGGCAGTTCCACCAACGCATGAAGGACAGTACGAATGACCCCGGTTTGGCCGAACTTCTGACACATCTCATCAAGGCTGAAGAGAGCCATAAGCGAACCTTGACTTCCCTCTTTATGGAGTTGACAGGTGAGACCTTCTTCCGCGCTGGAGCAAATCCGGAGGAGTCGGACAAGACAGGGAGTCAGGTCATGGAGGGAGGGTTCGAAATCGACGCTTTCATGGAACGGAACCGCCCTTACTTGAACACCGTGGCGGGATACCTTGACATTGCCATGATGATCGAAATCCAGGCGCTTGACCTTTACCTCAGGATGGCCAGGGAGAGCCGAAATACACAAGCAAAGGAGGTGCTGGTCAGGATCGCAGAGGAGGAGAAGGCCCATCTGGCCATTCTCGGCCGATTCATTGACGAAAAAACCCGAGCTTCCCTCGAAAGGCCCGTCTGACGGACCGGTCAGGCCAGCGGTGATTCCCCGGATGCAGAGGAGCAGCATGGGTCGCGTCGGCTTTTCATTATCATTCTCCAAAAGGTTTAAACAAACGCCGCCTTTTCTCCGAATTACCCAGAGGCATTTTTTGGCACTCACCTGCTGCATCGTAAAAGGGTAGAAGGCGTCCCTCAGCGCGGGAGCACAGGCGAGATCATTCGTCATTACCGGAGGATGGTTATGAGGTCCGAGAGAGGCAAGCAGCCCAAGGTGGATGAAGCGGCCAAAGAGAGTGATCTTCTCATCAACAGTCTCGCTGAAGTGCTTTCGGTGGGGCGTCCTATTGAACGGCCCGAGGAAGCTTACAACTGCGCCTCAACTTTGAGTGATATGCTGCATTTTCTCTCACGGGTGGCTGCAGAAATGGATTTGGGGAAGAAAGACCGGAATGCCGTTTCTGAAATTATCGGCGCCCTGGTGGTGGTCTCCCAGCGCATTATGGATTGGGAGAAAAAATCCCTGGGCATCGAAGACCCCAACATGACCGAGATCAAGTACCTTCATTGCGGCTCCGTCACCAGGGATTGAGATGGTCGTCACCCAGAGAGTATGAATCGGCTTATGGATTTTTTTGCGAAATATGACCAGAATGCCGATGGCGACAAATCGAGCTTCTCGCTCAGGGAATCCTGAACTGAGAAAAGCCTTCGACGGCATCATTCACTCATTCTTGAAACAATCAACTCAATCAATATTCGGCATTGGATGAAGCGTATCCACCGAGAGCCACTCTGATTATGAAGCTGTCAGCGGGTGGTGAGAGGGGGGGGAAACAACCATTTTCTTTTGATGAGGGCTCAAAACTAGGGTATTTTGGAGGTGAAAGTGGAGCGAGGCCTGCGACTTGCCCCCAGACGATCTGCCATGAGGCCTGTTTTTGCCCTTGTGTGGGGCGCCGGCCGGTAACTGAAATGCTTTCTGGAACCGGATATGGATGTTGTTTCCCTCGTCAGAAATCGGCTGTCCGAAACATACGACCTGCACGCCACCTACATCAATCCTCAATTTGTGCGAGTCCTCGAGGTCATCGGCTTCAAGCGGAATTATAAGGCGGGAAAGGGAGCCTGGCTGGTGGGTGGGTGCCAAGGGGGAGCGCGTCCTGGATTTTCTTGCCGGGTTCGGGGTTTTCAACATCGGCCGAAACCATCCCCTGGTGCTGAGGGCCATTCATGAAATGCTCGAAAGCGATCCGCCCAGCATGGTGCAGATGGATGTGGGTTGTATCTCAGGTCTTCTGGCAGAGGCGCTTGTAGCTGTCGCGCCCGCAGACCTGGATGCGGTGTTTTTCACCAACTCAGGGGCTGAGAGCGTTGAGGGAGCGCTCAAATTCGCAAGGCAGGCCACTGGACGTCATCGGATTGTCTATTGTGAGCGAGGTTTCCATGGCCTGACCCTTGGCGCTCTCTCCGTCAATGGGAATGCTGAATTCCGGGAACGTAATGAGCCCTTGCTTCCCGGCTGCACGGCAGTCCCTTTCAATGACCTTGAGGCACTGGAGAGTGCTCTCAAGGACAGAGATGTTGCGGGTTTCATCGTGGAACCTATGCAGGGGAAAGGCGTTTTTGTCCCCGACGACGACTATTTTCCGGAAGTACGACGGCTGTGCGATCGCTACGGCACCTGCCTGATCGCCGATGAAGTCCAGACGGGACTTGGTCGGACCGGTCGCATGTTTGCCATGGACCATTGGGGAGTGGCGCCTGATATCCTGGTTATCTCAAAAGCCCTCTCTGGAGGACTGATTCCTATCGGCGCCATCCTGGCCAAACGATGGATACACTCTCGGGTCTTTGATTCGATGGATCGTTGCTTTGCGCACTCCAACACCTTCGGACAAAATGATCTGGCCATGGCTGCCGGACTGGCAACACTACACGTACTCCAAAGCGAGCAGCTGGTTCAGCGGGCCTCGGAGATGGGAGATCATCTGCTGAGCATGTTGCGTCATCTGGCCGAGAAATATGAGCTGATTCGGGAAGTACGCGGCAAAGGTTTGATGATTGGAATTCAGTTTGGTGAGCCCAGGTCACTGACACTCAAGACAGGCTGGAAACTCCTGCACTCCATGAACGCAGACATTTTTTGTCAAATGATCACGATGCCACTCATGGAGAAATACAATATCCTGACCCAGGTTGCCGGCCATGGTCTGGACACCATCAAAATCCTGCCTCCGCTCGTGATTGATCGGAGCGAGGCGGATTACTTTCTCTCCTCACTGGATGCTGTGCTGACCGAGGCCCACCGTTTTCCCGGCTCTGCCTGGACGACAACCAAAAACCTGGCACTCCGCACAGCAAAAAGTGCATGACCACCCTCCATCACAGACTTCAGATAGCTCTTCTTCGAGGAATATGGCGGCTGGTGGCCGCCCGCACCCGCACCATCGTCGGGCTTTCGCTGGCGCTGGCATTGGCATCCGGCGTCTACGCTTTCCAGTACCTTCGAATGAACGGCAATCAGGACCACCTGGTCTCCCCTGACGTGCCCTTTCAGAAGACCTACCTCGAGCACCTGCAGAATTTTGGAGACCAGGAATACCTGTATGTCGTCATTGAAACGGAAGGAACCGAGGCCGGCCGAAAGCGTGCGATCCTGTTCGCCGAAAAGCTGGCTGAAAGACTCCGGGACTTTCCCGATCGAATCGATGCCGTTTACTACCGGCTGTCGATGGAAGAGCTGGGTGATGGCGCACTTTTTTACGCCCCGCTGGATTTTGTGCAAAGTATCGTCCACATCATCAAGAGGACCGCACCCTTTCTCAATGACCGGCACGGCGCCGGATCTCTCGAGAAGATTTTGAATTTGACAGTCAATCTGCTGCGTGAATCAAGCGCCGTGGCACTGGAGACCAGTCCGCAGGTCATGACTCAGGTCGTTGAGATGCTGCGCAGCTTCACTGAAAAGGTCCATCGAGCCTCCCTGGGTGAAAAGCCTTCAGAACCCATTCTTTCACTCGTCCCTGCCTCCGACGCTGAGACCTACTTTTTCACCCCCAGCGGCCAGCTCCTCGTCATGAAAGTCCTTCCGCAGAAGGACTACGGCACGCTGGAGATCATCATGGAGCCCCTTCAGGTTCTCCGCCAGAGTATTGACCGGGTCCGGGCGGAGCTCCCGGACGTCAAAGTGGGGCTGACGGGCCGCCCTGCCCTGCAGGCGGATGAAATGGAAACCACTAACTCAGACATGACCAAGGCATCCATCATCGACACGGGCCTGGTGGCTATCCTCTTTGTGTTCGTCTTCAATGGTTGGATTCGGCCCGCCCTCGTCATGGTAGCCTTGTTGACTGCCATGGCATGGACTTTTGGGTTCGCTACCCTTGCTGTGGGGGAGCTCAATCTGCTCTCGGTGATTTTCGCACTCGTTCTGGTGGGAATTGGCGTCGACTATGGGGTGCACATGGCCCTGCGACACCTGGAGGCAGAAGAGCTGGGAAGTCCGCCGGAAGAGGCCATTCAGACCGCCATCGTTCAGACGGGACCCGGTGTCATCCTGGGAGTGGTGTGCACGGTATGTACTTTCTATGCCGTGCTGGGGAGCGATTTCAGAGGTTTGGCTGAATTGGGGCTGATTGGCGGGACAGGCATCATGCTCTGTTTGGTTGCGATGATGATTCTACTGCCGGCAATGCTGTTAATGGCAAGCAGGAAAGGGATCACTTCTCGCACTTCGGCTCGGATCCTGAGGCTTTCGTTCCTGGAGGTTCAAAACCGCCACCCCTGGCGAATGCTGCTGTGCCTGGTCGGTTTAACGCTGGCTGGACTCCCCGGCCTGTTTCAGGTCGGTTTCAGCTATAACCTGCTCGAACTGCAGGCGGAGGGTCTGGAGTCTGTCGACTATGAGAAGCGCCTCATCGAATCAGCCGACGAATCCACCTGGTATGCGATTCTGGCGGCTCGGAATCTCCAGCAGGCTGAAGGGCTCATCATACAGCTCCAGAATCTTGCCGGAGTGGCAAAGGTAGAAAGCATTCTTGATTATCTTCCTGCGGACCAGGAGGCCAAGGCCGAACGTTTAGGGGAAGCCGCAGGCGTTTTAGGGGTTGGTGGGGATTCCGACCCCGGGGTGAGCAATCTCGCCCTGGACGAGGTCGTCCGAGGTCTGCGAGAGCTGAGAGACGTGCTGGAGAGTCTTTCAGAGAAGCTGTTCGCCTCGGGAGCTTCCGAAGAAACCCAGTCGATCGAAGCAGCCTTGGGGCACCTGGAGGGAGCCATTGAGCAGATTGAACGAAATGGCCAGCTGGCGGCGGTTGGCCTTACGGCGTTTGACGACCGCCTTAGGAGTGAGCTCGCCGCGGGATTGAGCCGGCTGAGACGCTGGGTGAAACAGACCCACGTGGGAATCGAGGAATTGCCTGCTTCGGTGCTGAGCCATTTTGTAGGAAAGGACGGTCGGCTTCAGATCAAGGTTTCGCCCCGTGAAAATGTTTGGGATTTCGATAAGCTCCAGGCATTTGTCTCCAACCTCCGCACCGTTGACGCATCGGTGAGCGGCGTGCCAGTAACGGTTCTCGAGGCGTCAAAACTGATGCACTCGACGTTTCTTTCCGCTGCAGCCGTCACAGTGGTCCTGGTCAGCCTCATCCTCTGGGTCTATTCTCGTTCGCTCAGGTACGTTCTTCTGACTCTCCTCCCTCTCGGGATCGGAATGCTCTGGCTTCTGCAGTTGATGGGGTGGCTCGGGTTGAAATTCAACCTGGCCAATTTTTTCTCGCTTCCCATTCTGATCGCCATTGGCGTGGACGGCGGCGTCCATCTCTTGGATCGGTGGCAGGAGATGAGGGGAGAAGGATCGCTGTTTTCTACCAGCACCCCGACGGCAGTGGCTTCGAGCTTCATCACAACGATCACCGGTTTCGGCGGATTGATGTTTGCCAGCCATCGAGGACTGGCCAGCCTGGGATCCGTCATGGTGCTCGGATCCATCACTGGAATGCTGGCATGTCTGTTGGTCCTCCCCTGTGCTCTCCAGTTGTTTGGACATTTCAAGGCTGAAAACGGAGCCAAGGAGCTATGAATTTCCGTCGATTCATCGTCACGCTGGTTTTGATAGGTCTTTCCGGGATATCCGAGGCACGGGACCTGAGTTTTGCGGTGATTCAACCCGGCCAGCCCGGCTCCCCGCAGGAGGCTCAACCCGTCATGGATGCCGTGGCGGAGTACCTTCAGAAGAGGGTCAAAACGAGCAGCATCAAAGGACAGTATGAAAACCGACTCCCCGAGGCATTGGACCTCATGCGAGCTTCAAAACCAAGGTGGGGCATCGTGAGCCTCCCGTTTTTCGCCCGCTATGCCGAGACGATGCAGATGAAACCCGTGGCCTCCACGCGCCCCGGCGGCAGGATCAGCGATGTGTGGAGATTGATGGTCCCTGCAGACGCTCCCCATGACTGGAGGTCCCTCAGAGGGACGATTGTGGGGACGATGCTTTTCGAGCCGAATTCTGCCGCATGCCTCCTTTTCAGGGTTGCGCCGACCCAACTTCCGATGCATCTTGAGGGTACCAGCCAACCTCTTATGGCCATCAGGAAGATGACCAAGGGAAAATCCGGTGAGCCAACGACTTCAGGCATTGTGTTGGACAGTTCACAGTACGACGCACTCGCTCCACTCCCCATGGCCCGGCAGCTCCACATGATTCATGAATCCCCGGAACTGCCGACGAGCCCGGTTGTGTCATTCGGTCCTGTGGACAAGGCGGTCGAAGAACTGGTGCATGTCCTCATGGATATGAAGAATGATGAGGAAGGACGGGAACTATTGCAGGTTCTTCAGACGGATGGCTTCGGTCCGGCCGACGAAGGTTTGGGAAGGTTCAGGCTTCAGAGGGAGGGCCAGAATGTTCGGTGCTCGCCATAACCGGGTTTCCCCGCTCATGCTTGCCGGTTGCGTCCTCATGCTTCTCACGGGGTGCGGTGGACGCCTGGCCAGGGAGGGCACCATCCAGGAACCGGCGCTTGGTGAACTGCGCGCCTCACGGGATGTTGAGGCTCAGCAACGGGGGAGCGGTGAACCGGTCTATCCGGATGACGAAGTGGTTTTGTGGGCTCCCTGCTCTCAGGCGGACATCGAGGAGCTCACCTCCATGGCAGAGCAGGACGGACTCAAGGCCATCAAGGCCGCAAGCTGCTATGCGTTCCTGATCGTTCGGAATCCCAAGTCGAGCAAGTCCGAAAGCCTGTCCAATGTAGAGGCCGGCCGCAGGTACGCCGAGCTTGCGTTGCGGGCGTACCCTGAAAGCGGCCTTGCCCATTATCTGCTGGCTCACATGACCGCTTACGAGGCAGAACGCAATCCAACCAGGGGACTGCAGCTTGTACCCATCATCGAGAGAGAAGCGCTGCTGGCAGCCGAACTGAATCCCTGGGTCGACCACGGTGGGCCGGACCGAATGCTTGGCGAGTTGTACCTTCGCGCACCGGGTTTTCCCTTGAGTGTGGGAGATACGACCAAATCTGCCGTTCATTTCAGGCGGGCGCTGACCTACGATCCAGGCTTTCCTGAAAACAGGCTCGGTCTCGTGGAAGCCCTGATGAACCAGGGGCTGAATGGTGAGGCCTGCGAAGAGCTGAGCACGGTCATCGCTGACTTGATGCCACAGGACCAGCCCAAACCCTTATCCCAACACACCCTGAATTTATTGAGCAAGTTGTGCTCCCTTTTGGAGTAGTCGAGGCAGGATCCCCTCCTCCTAATGATCTTCACGATTGGCGCCGTTCGATAGCGTTTGCCCGATGAGGCCGATGAATGCGGCATCTGCCAGAAGGGCTCCCAGGGTCTCGATGGTCTTGCGAAAGGGCGTGTTGCGAACGGTCTCCCAACGGGCATCCTCGAGCGAATGCTCTGGCCTGGTCAGGTTGTACAGAACGGGAGGCTTCATGCCTTTCAGGCTTGCCGCATGAACGCGCATCCAGGCTTCCCCGCTCGGAGCCACATCTGTCAGGTACTCCACCATGACTTGTCCATTGTCGAACACGGTTGTTGTCAATTTCCTGCCGGCTTCGAAATTGCCCAGAGTGGCATCGGGAAGCACCTCCACCAGATTCCAGCCGGCAAGAACCAGGTTTTTCCCCATACGATTGATGCTGCAGGGGACACCCTGCACCAAATCACCGAACAGTGCCTGCTTGGACTTCTTAACAAAGTGAAACAAACGTTCCATGATGCCGGAGGGTTTGTCCTCACCCTTCGGGGTGTAAAGCCCAAAACTCAGGGCGCTTGCCGTATTTTTGAAGAAGTCCCCCAGTGTTCCGATGAGACCTTTCTTCCGGGTCTTTCGGATCTGACCGGACACGTCGCGGTAGGATGTCTCGGAACCGAATGCCAGGTTCTGGACGAATCGTTTGCAGTTCTCCCAGGCGTCGGAGAGGTCCTTGCCGATTCGGTGAGTGAAGGACCGGTGCTGCTGAAGGTCTCCGGCAACGCTCCCCGTCTGCAGGTCGTATGCATCACCCCCGGGGTTTTGCAGCAGTTGGTCGTCCTTGTATTTGGCCAGGTCGCTCAAAATGCCGCCCTTTTTGAAGGATTCCGCCTGCCGGTAGGCTGCTGCAGCCTTCTGGGGTGAGGGTTCTGTTCCGATCTCCGCGACCCAGTCGACAGAAGGCGAGACAGCTTTCGGGGAAGGTGGGCAGGTTTTTCCGGATACACACGGAGGATTCGCCTCTTCAGGAGAGACAGCAAACACTTCACCGGCAGGCGTTCTCTGCGTTGGTCGAGAGCTTGAATCCTGGTTGAGCGGTGCAATGACGGCGGGCGGTGATTGGATTCTCATGGTACCTTGCATTGGGTTCGGGTCGTTTCATGCACAGAGCACCTTTCTGGAATGCAATGAATGAGCCACTCCTTATCTTCCCGCGCCGGCGCTTGCCGGGCTCTCCATAGAGGAGAGGGCATCATGATGAGTGACGCAGCTTTACGAAAACTGCTCGATTATATGCACCTTTCCTGGAGTGGGTACCGGCGGGTTCGGAAGGGAGTCAAGCGCCGCGTTTCTCATCGGATGAGGGAATTCGGTGTGGCGAGTGTTGAGGACTACATCCAGCTCCTCGAGACGGAGCCTTCAGAATCGAGAGAAGCTGTGAGGCTCCTCACCGTACCCATCAGCCGCTTCTTCAGAGACCGCAGAATGTGGGAGGCCCTGGAAGAGATGATTCCGCAGCTCGGCTGGGAGGGGATACCTGCAGGCACTGCATGGTGTGCTGGGTGCGCCAGCGGTGAGGAAGTCTACAGTCTGAAGATCCTCTGGGAACGACTCAGGACGGCCACCCGTCTCCCTCCGCTCCAGATCGTCGCAACCGATGTGAATGGCGCTCTGCTGGAACGGGCCAGGCGGGGAATCTATTCCGCAAGCAGTCTGAAGGAAGTGGAAGCGCCCGTGAGGGAGCGCTTCTTCAGGGAACTGGAAGGCCGGCTGGTGGTCCGTCAGGACTTGATCCGGGGCATCCATTGGATGGTCCACGACTTCACAGTCGAACCTCCACCCTGCACACAGTGCCACCTCATCCTCCTGAGAAACAACCTCCTGACTTACTATGATCCCTCCATTGTCATCCCGGCGCTGGCGAGGATTGTCGGGGCGCTGCTGGATGGAGGTCTCCTGATCATCGGGAACAACGAGCAGCTGCCCGTGCACGACTCCCCCCTCGAGTCCACGAAAGCATACCGGGCCATTCTCCGGAAAGTACACTGAATGCTCCGGGCTGACCCCGACCCCGTTCAGAGACGCCCCGCTTCTCAAGAATGAGAAGAATGATTAAAATGTTGTTGCATTCGAGCGAGGAGGTGACCGCCATGAAGAGAAAGACGTTCGGTTTGTTGGCATTGGTGTTCACTCTGATGTGGGTGCTGGCCACCGCTGTCCCCAGCGAGGCGAGACGCTACTACCGTAACTATGGCCACCGGCATTATGGCTATCGGCCCTACATTTCATTCTACGCACCCTATTATGCTCCCTACTACGGGTCCTACTATTACAGGCCTTACTACTACAGGCCTTACTATGCCTACCCTTACTACGGGGCGCCCGTGGCATACGGATGGCCATTTTTCTGGCCAGGTTTGAGCTTCTATTTTCGCTTCTGACAAGACTGTGACTGAGTGGCCGAAGTGGTGGTGGGTCCGGAAGGAGAATGGGAGTGGGTTGAAGGTGCCGGAGACTTTGGCTGACGAGATCAGGGCTTGAGGAGGAGGCTTGTCCGCGTCCAGCGTTCAAGGATTTGAGGGTATGCAGGATCAGTGATTCTCGTCACAGTACGGGTCTGAGCTGTATCCAATTCGATGAAGCCATCCGCTGCCCAGTTGATGCACTGAGCGTAGATTTCATATTCCAGTGCCAACCCCCGTTGGCGAATTTCCTCCAGGGTGTCGCTCGGCCAGACCGGATAGACCCCCTGGGCAATGATGGGACCCGTATCCTCGCCTTCATCCACGTAGTGAACGGTGACGCCTCCCCAGCGGCATCCGTACCGAAAAGTGTCTTCATATCCATGCTGGCCGGGAAAGGCCGGGAGCAGAGCGGGATGAATGTTCAGAATTCGCCAGGTGCCTTCCCGGTTGTAATGGCGGATGAAGTAGGGGCTGACCAGCCTCATGAATCCAGCCAGGCAGACGAGGTCGGGCTCATAGCGATCGAGCCAGCCAATCAGTTGATGCTCTGCTGAGATGAGTCGTTGCAGACGTTCCAGCCGCAACCGGGGGTCCTCGATCTGAAGAATTCTTTGGGTGCCATCGATCTCCATGAGATCCGCAGGGATGGAATCCGGGGGAGGTACGGTGGGGCCCTGCTTGAGAATCGAGCCGTAATCCACGGTGTGATGCGGGATGTGTGCCCGAGCTGCACGCACCAAGCCGAAGGCATCGGGGCGATCGCTCGCCACAACAACGATTTCAGCCTTCAGGTGCCCCCTTGCCGAGCGATCAATCAGTGCCTGGAGATTGGTCCCACCTCCAGAGACCAGCACGGCGATACGCAGTCGATTGGATTTCCCCTGGCCCCTCATTCTATTGAGTCAACTCCCTGCCTGACGACTAGCCAAAGAACTCCGCAGCGTTCCGAAAGAACTGGATGCCGTCTCCCCAGGGTGGAAGGTCCTTCCCCGTGCGCCGGCTGACTTCCCTGCGATAGGTCCAGTCCGGGTGATTGGTCCAGTGATTGAAAGCCTCGGGATGGGGCATCATGCCGGCAATGCGCCCCGACGGATCGCAAATGCCGGCAATATCCCCAATAGAGCCGTTGGGGTTGTCGGGAAAGGCGCCGTTGGCGACCAGGCCGTCTGCGGTGGCATATTGCAGAATGACCTGATTCTGCGTCACCAGCCTCCGAATGACGCTCTCCTCTGCATAGAATTTCCCTTCCCCGTGCCGGATGGGAAGCTCTATCCGTCCGATGCCCCGAGTGAAGACGCAGGGCGACGAGGGATTGGCCGCCAGATGGACCCACTGATCCCGAAAGCTTCCACAATCGTTATGGATGAGGGCCACCTCCCGGCTGAGCCGACCCGGCTCGAAGCCCGGAAGAAGCCCAAGGTTGACCAGGACCTGGAATCCGTTACAGATGCCGAGGACCAGTCCTCCCCGTTCCACGAATTCCAGGATGTCATCCTTCATGCGGTATTTCATCCGCATGGCCATGACCACACCGGCCCCGTGATCGTCTCCCCAGGAAAACCCTCCTCCTACCACCAGGATTTGATACTCCCGAAGAGCCCGCTTCCGCGCGATGAGGTCGTTCAAATGGACACGATCGGGAGCCGCCCCCGCCACCTCCAGCGCATAGGCAGTCTCCATATCACAGTTGAGACCAAAACCCGTCAGCACGAGGGCTCGAACAGGGCTCATGGTTGACTCCTCGAATTCGATGTGGGGGCTCCCCCCTCCGTTAAGACTCGAATGTCCCCGCAGGGCCGGACAACCAACCGTCCTTCAGACTCCCCACGTCTTCATTCAACAAGGTGCTTCCCGCCCCTCCTCGGATCGTGAGGCGCGGTTCCTCGGTGATCTCTCCGGCAAGCACGCAGGCCAATCCCTCGAAGAAGCTCTCGAACCTTGACCTTTCCGGCCTCGGGACAGTGACCATGAATCGTCCGCATGATTCGCTGAACAGAATCCGGTCATCCCTGAGCGTCCCCCCGACGGGCACGGCGGACAGGTCAAGGTTCATTCCCAGCCCACTCCCGAAACACATGAGCGCCGCATGGACCGCGAGACCGCCTCGATAGATTCCGTGGCAGGAAGCCGGAATTCCGGCAGATACCGCCCGCTCGAGAGCTTGATAGATGGGCTGAGTCTCGGAGACTCTCAGCCTGGGGACATTCAACCCGAGATAGCCCAGGGATTCGTAATACTCAGACGCCCCAAGCTCGTCGTAAGTGGTCCCCAAAACATAGAGCAGATCTCCCGCCATTTTGGGTTCGGGTGTGAGACACTTGGAAAGCTCAGGAACCACACTCGTTGCCGTGAACTGCATGGTCGGAAGCCCAGAAACCTTGTGGCGCTCTCCGAACCGCCCGGGGAGCCGCCCATCAACGTACATGCTGTCCTTGCCGGACAGAAGGGGAATTCCGTAAGCGAGGCAAACGTCGCGCAGGGCCCAGTTTGCCCGGACCAGCTGGGCTGCTTTGTAGCGCCCGTCGGGGTTCTCAACGGGGTCGTACTGGATGCTCGGCCAGCAGAAGTTGTCCACGCCGCCAATCTCATCCAGTTTCCCGCCCACGGCCAGGATTCGCCGGACAGCTTCATCGATGGTCGCCGCCACCATGGGGTAAGTATCGATGAGGGAATAGGCGGGATGCAGGGCCTGTGCGACCGCCAGGCCTCGATTTCCGTTCAGAACGGGCCTCAGGACCGCTGCATCGGCAGGAACGTCCCGGTTGCGTCCCACGAAGGGCTTGATGACACTGCCCCCCTGGACTTCATGGTCATACTGACGCTGGATCCACTCCCTCGAGCAGATATTCGGCCTCCGCAGCATCTCTCGCAGAAGGCTCCCGTAGTCCTTGGGTTCGGCCAGAACCGGTTCGAAAAGCCCGCGGCTCTCGGGCGGCATCCAATGGGCAGGGAATTCCCACTGTGGAAAATCTTCAGCGAAGAAGCTGAGGTCCAAAAACGCCACTTTTTTCCCCTTGTACCGCAAATCAAGTTTGCCCGATGCCGCATACTGACCGATGATGGAGCTTTCCACTTCATGCTTGGCCGAGAGCTCCATGAAGCGGTCGATGCTGTCCGGATGAACGGCCACGGTCATCCGCTCCTGGGACTCCGAAACCCAAATCTCCCAGACATCGAGTCCTTCATATTTCAGGGGCACGCGATCGAGATCCACGACAGCCCCACCTCCGAAGCGCGCCGACTCACCAACCGACGAGGAGAGTCCTCCGCCGCCGTTGTCGGTAATGAAGGTGATGAGCCCTTCGTCACGGGCTTCCAGGAGAAAATCGTGCATCTTCTTCTGGGTGTAAGGGTCGCCGATTTGAACATGACCCGCCGGAGTATGCTCGCTGTAACTCTCACTGGATGCCGTGACCCCGTGGATCCCGTCTTTCCCGACCCTTCCGCCGCACATCACAATGAGATCGCCTGCCTCGGGCCGTTTTTCAGCCGTCGGCTCGCCACCGATCTCTCTGGGCATGATCCCCAGCGAGGCCACAAAAACGAGGCATTTCCCCAGATAAGCAGGATGATAGAAAAGATTACCGAACGGTGTGGGGACGCCGTGCTTGTTGCCTCCGTCCTTCACTCCTTCGACGACGCCGTCCAGAAGCCGACGCGGATGGAGATGAGGTTTCAAGGGACCCCGGTAGTCTCTGGGGCCGACACAGTACCCGTAAAGCCCCGCAACCAGCCGCGCCCCCTTGCCCGTGCCCATGATGTCCCGGTAAATGCCGACAATGCCCGTGAGCGCGCCGCCGTAAGCCTCCATATTGGACGGGCTGTTGTGGGTTTCTCCCGTGATCACGTAGTCGTGGGTCTCATCAAACCGGGCCACTCCGGCATTATCCCAGAGCACCGAGACCACCCAGTCCTTTTTCTCCTGAATAGCCAGCGTGGGTGCTTCAATGCAGGTCTTGAAGAGGTTGTCCACCACAAGGCTCTCGCCTGTGGACAAGTCGCGGTAATGGAACTTCCCCCGGAAGGTGTTGTGATTGCAGTGGTCGCTTCTGGCCTGGGAAATGGCCTCCAATTCGACGTCTGTCGGGACTGACAGGCCGGCGAGACGTCGCGCTTCCACCACCTGAGGCCGCAGAAAATACCCGCGTATGACGGGAATATCCTGGGAATTCAGGGCGAGGCTTCTCTCCCGGCTGAGCGCTGCAAGCGCTTCATCTGAGGGAATGGGAATCTCGCTCACCTCGGGGGTGTGCTCCAGGATTACCCGAGGCAATATGATCCCCACACCGCTCTTCGGGTCCCAGTCCTCCCGGGAATAGACCCGCCATTGCTGGATGATGTCGTTGGCGAGGAGCTCACCGGCCACAAGCTCCACCTGCACACGTTGCAACGGGGCCCCACTCAGAAGGTACAATTTGGAAGTATAGGCGGTTTCACTCCGGTCCAGTGAACGTCCCAAAAAGTCGCCAATGGCTTCGACGGCCACACTTCCCGCCGTGTCTCGGACGCCCGGGCGAAATCCCACCCAAACCGCCCAGTCGAAGTCCCTGGCCAGTGTGTCGAAGCTTGACTGCTGGCTGACCGGATTGGTGAAAATCTCCCTCCGGATGGCGTCCAGCTGATGGTCGTCCAGGCCGGTGTCGAGGGTGAGGACCTGAATCACACGAACCTGGCTCACCTGCCACCCGAAATAATCCTGTATCTTCCTGCACAGCCCGGCACCCTCGGCATCGAACAGATGGGGCTTCAGAGTGATTTCAAGCCTTCTCGCCATGATCGTGTCTTCTGTTTCTAGGCAATCACCAGCTTCACTGCTATTGCCATGAGAATGATCCCTCCGGCTATCTCCATGCGCTGGCCGAACCGGCTGGACAAACGACTGCCCAGCTTCATGGCCGTCCATGTCATCCCACACGCCGTAATGCCGATGCAAATGGCAGCCGTCAAAAGGCTCTGCCCGAGAACACCGATGCTGAACCCAACCCCCAAGGCATCCATGCTCGTCGCCACGGATAGCACCACCAGACTCATCCCGCGGGTTGGGTCCTTGCATTCACGATCCGTCGATGCCTCGTCCGGATGGAAGCTCTCATAAGTCATCCGCGCACCGATGAAAAAGAGAAGTCCAAAGGCCAGCCAAGGTCCCCACTGACGCACCACGCCAAAAGCATTCACTCCGATGATCCAACCCAAAAGGGGCATCAGGAACTGGAACAAACCAAAATGGAAGGAGAGACGAAACACCTGGCGGGGTTCGCAGAACCTTGTTCCAACGCCCATGCCCACCGCAAAGGCATCACATCCCAGAGCGATGGCGATCAAGGCCGTTTCAAGAAAATGCAAGACTCACCTCAATATTGGACAGCCGTTCACATTCAACCAAGAAGCGCCACATAAAATTCACAGAGGCACATGTCACCAGGCAATGGAGAAAGCACGCCTACCA
This sequence comes from uncultured Syntrophobacteraceae bacterium, assembly GCA_964557955.1. Taxonomy (GTDB): domain Bacteria; phylum Desulfobacterota; class Syntrophobacteria; order Syntrophobacterales; family Syntrophobacteraceae; genus JALOOX01. The sequence goes on along the minus strand of CAZLCS010000016.1, from coordinate 55,480 downwards.
GGAGCGAGAGCAAACAGAAAGAGCGGGCAGAGCCCACTCTCCAATCATTCAGATCCCGTTTGTCCTGCTCGACGGCTTGTCACGGATCACGAAAACCCTCGACCATGAAAGCTGCAGCCGGGGGCATTTCCCGCATAATTTCCATCAGGTATTCGCTCACGAATAGTAGCAGCTGTAAATGCTCGCCGTCGCATCGTACTTTGCGGACATATCCGCCAACAGCCTCTCGGTGTCGCGTTCGACGCCCAGGAACTTCACTCCCATTCCCCGAGGTGAGAGCGCATCATTGGGACCATAAATGTTGGTCCATACGACCTCTCCCTGGAGCTCTATGGTATTCTTGAACCCTGGGAATTGAAGCACAACTTTGAGCTTGCTGTTCAGAGGCAGGGGCTCCTGGCATTCGACCAACACCCCCCTCTCGCTGAAATGCATGGAAGTTCCCCTGCCAGTCACTCCTTCGGATGAAAAAGTGACCTGGCAGGGCCCCGGCTTTTCAGAGCCCTTTTCCTTACCTGAAGTCTGGTTTTCTGCGTCTGTCATGACCAGTTTCTAACGGAGTTCTGCATTGAAGGTTTTCAAAACGCTCGCCACCAGTTCGCCGTGCAACCGGTTCACCTCTTCATCAGTCAAGTTGCGATCGTTTGCCCGGTAGGTCAACCGGTAGCCAAGACTCTTCTTCCCGCCACCCAACTGAGGGTTCCTGTAGATATCAAAAATCTCCACCTGTTCCAAAAGGGGAATCTGTTGCCGCCACACGAAATCCCAAGGCTCCTGAGCAGGAAGGCTTTCATCCACCACCAGAGCCATGTCCCGAATCACAGAAGGAAAACGGGGGAGGGATTTGAAAAGAGGCTGTGGACGTCTCAGTTCAAAGACCCGGTCGAAATCCAGTTCGAACAGGAAGATCCTCTGCTTGATGCCAAACGCCTCCAGAACGGTCGAACGGACAGGCCCAAGAGCACCGAGCCTGAACGACCCACAGAACACGGAAGCCGATCCGTTCTCATCCAGATAGGAAGGTATATCCTCGGTTCTGAAGCCGATTTCGCTCAGGTGAAAGCGATCCAGGATTTCCTCGACCACCCCTTTCACATCCGAGTAGTCCACCACGTCCGTCCCCCCATAAAGGAGGTCTGCGTTGCGTTTGCCCGACATGAGACCGGCCAGCCGGTGCGGTTCATTGGGCAGGACCTCTCCGAAGCGCGGAATGAACACCTTGCTCAGCTCAAAAATCCGCATGTCCTCGTTGCGATGATCGAGGTTGCGAGAAGCCGTGTGAAGGAGCCCGGGAATGAGACTCGTCCGCATCACACCTTGTTCTTCACTCAGGGGATTCAAGACCGAAATCGGCGAAAGGCAAGGATCTCCTTCCGGAAGCCCGAGCTTTGAAAGAGCGGAGGCAGAGATGAAGGCATAGTTGATGACTTCATCAAAGCCGGCTGCGCACAGTGCATCCTTCGTGGACTGGCGAGCCATGAGATAGGGATTCACCGGTTCGGCGTAAACTGCCGCCAGGGGAGAAGTGACCGGAACCTGGTCGTAGCCCGCGACACGCACGACCTCTTCGGCCAAATCGACCTCGCGGGTGATGTCGGGGCGAAACGTTGGTGGGATCACTTTCAGAGTCTCTCCCCCGTTCATCTCCTCCACCTGCATCTCAAGGGATTCCAGGGCCCGCGCCATTTCCCTGCCGCTGAGGGACGTCCCGAGAAAGCGGTTGGTTCTTCCGACGCGCAGGGTGAGCTCAGGGGATCTGAACGGTGTCGGGTAGACATCTATCCTGCCCCGCGCGATCCGCCCGCCTCCAGCCTCAGCCATCAACTGCGCAGCCCGATCCAGCGCCCGGAGCACGCCTTCCGGATCCACACCTCTTTCAAAGCGGTAGCTGGACTCGGACCGCAGCCCAATCTTTTTGGTGGTCCGCCGAATACAAACGGGATCGAAACAGGCACTCTCGATGAGGACATCGGAGGTGTCGGCATAGATCTCCGAGTTGAGTCCACCCATGATACCGGCTATCGCTACAGGACCTTCACCATCACAGATCAGCAGAGTGTCGTCGAAAAGGGTTCGCTCCACACCGTCAAGGGTCGTCAAACGCTCGCCAGCCTGTGCCCGGCGCACAACAATCCGACGCTCACGGAGACGATTCCAGTCAAAGGCATGGAGGGGTTGTCCCAGTTCCAACAAAACGTAATTGGTTACATCGACGACGTTGTTGATGGCCCTGAGCCCAGCATCCTCCAGGCGCCTGCGCATCCACTCGGGGGAGGGTGCGATGGTCACTCCCTCGACGATTCGAGCGGAATATCGAGGGCAGCCCATGGCATCATCCACCCGGACAGAAGTGAGCTCCTCAATGGACCTGCCTGTCTCATCCAAAGCATTGGCAGGAGCCGCCACCCGTGTGCCACAAATGGCCGCCACCTCACGGGCAATACCCAGGACTGAGAGGCAGTCTCCCCTGTTGGGGGTGATGCTGATCTCCAGGACTACTCTCTGAATACCGAGGGCTTCGTCCAGAGGAACCCCGACCGGAGTGCCGTCAGGCAGGATCCAGATGCCGTCGGCATCGTCTCCAAGCTCCAACTCCATTTGGGAACAGATCATCCCCTGGGATGCAACCCCTCGGATGGTCGTCTCCCGAATCATGAGGCCACTGGGAAAAACAGCTCCCGCAAGGGCCAGAGGAACAGTGGTCCCCTCCCTGACATTGGGAGCCCCACAGACGACCTGAAAACGAGCCTTTCCGTCGGAGACCGTGCACAGACTCAGTCGATCCGCATTGGGGTGCGGGCCAACCTCTTCCACTCGCGCGGTGACCACGCGGTTCAGATGAGCATGCCGATCGTGAATGGCATCGACCTCAAGACCTGCCATGGTCAGTCGATCAGCCAGATCAGTGACCGAAAACGGAATGTCAACAAAGCTGCGAAGCCATTCAAGGCTGATGTTCATTTCCTGTCCTTATTCCGTATCCCAAGGACTGAGCGCCCAAACGGTCGAATACATAGTGACGCCATGACCGTCGAGATCCAAGCATCTCCCGAACCTGCGGAATATATATTCGGGGTCTGACGATGCAGCCTTATAAGGTGGGGAATCAGAACTGCCTGAGAAACCGGAGGTCATTCTCAAAAAACAGCCGAAGGTCGTCAATGCCGTATTTGAGCATGGCGATTCGCTCAATGCCCATGCCGAAGGCAAAACCAGTCACTGTCTCCGGGTCGTAGCCGACCATCTTGAACACTTCCGGGTCCACCATTCCTGAGCCCAAGATCTCCAGCCACCCCGTCTGAGAGCAAACCCTGCAGCCGGAACCGCGACACATGACGCACTGGATATCCACCTCGGCGCTGGGCTCGGTAAACGGGAAGAAGCTCGGTCTAAAGCGGAGTCCCACATGGGGTCCGAACATCTGGTGGACGAATACCGTGAGGATCCCTTTGAGGTCTCCAAATGAGATGTTCTCCCCCACCATGAGACCTTCAACCTGGTGGAACATCGGGGTATGCGTGACGTCCGAATCACACCGGTAGGTACGTCCGGGAGCAATGATGCGGATGGGGGGGCGACGCTTTTCCATCACCCGGACCTGAATGGGCGAAGTATGAGTCCTCAGGACCACGTCCTCGGAGATGTAAAACGTGTCCTGCATGTCGCGCGCTGGATGGTCCCTGGGGATGTTGAGAGCTTCGAAATTGTAATAATCCAGTTCGATCTCCGGGCCTTCCACAGTCTCAAAGCCCAACCCACCGAAGATTCTTCCGATTTCGAGCGCCGTCTGAGTGATGGGATGCAGATGACCTCTGAAGGGCCGCCTGCCCGGGACCGTGACGTCAAAGGACTCCTTGCGGCCCTGGAGCTTCCCTCTGGCGAGATCCATGGCCTCGCCCAATAGTCCCTCCAGTTTCGCCTTGGCTTCATTCAACACTCTGCCGATGCGCCGCCGCTCGTCGTCAGGAAGGTTCGCAAGCCCCTTGAACAAGGCCGCCAATTCTCCCTTGCGCCCCAAATACCGCACCCGCGCCTGCTCCAGCGCCTGGATATCATCTCCCGCCACGGAGATCAGCCGTGATGCAGCCTCCAGCAGCGATTGGATCTCGGTTTCCATTTCTTCCGCTTTTGTCTATGCCGCCTGTCTGGCGACTTCTACGAGCTTGGCGAAAGCAGAAGGGTCCGTCGTGGCGAGATTCGCCAGGGCTTTCCGATCCAGTTCGACATTGGCCGCTTTCAAACCGCTCACGAACTTCGAATAACTCATGCCGTGCCGGCGCGTTGCCGCGTTGATGCGCATGATCCAGAGACTGCGAAACTCCCGCTTGCGGACTTTGCGGTCCCTGTAGGCGAACTTCAGGGCACGATCGACACTCTCTGACGCCGAACGCAGAAGCCTCGATCGGCCTCCCCGAAAGCCTTTGGCCTGACTCAGTATCCTCTTGCGGCGCTCCCGCGATTTGACGGCTTTTTTCACTCTTGACATGGATACGAACTCCTCACTGCCCCAAAAGGCAGCCTCTGCGGTGATTCCACCGCCTAAAGATAAGGAAGCATGCGCTTCAAGGCGCTCACATTGATGGCATCCACAACCGTGCTCTGGCGCAGGCGGCGAGTCCGCTTGGACGGCTTCTTGGTCAGGATGTGACTCTTGTTGGCCCTGGCTCGCAGGAATTTGCCACTGCCGGTCCTCTTGAAGCGTTTGGCGGCAGCTCGATTGGTTTTCAGCTTCGGCATTCCATCCTCCATCGCCGGGGCCGGAGCCACGGCTCCACTACCCGACGCTGTCCCTTTAGCTAACAAATTAAGGCGCAACCCTACTGCTTCCGTTCGATGAATCCGGAAAAGTGCACCGATCACTCCCACCGAGACCTCCCTGGGACCCGAAACGCGAAATGTATTGGGCTCCTCGGTGAGTGTCAAGCTCTTTCTTTGGAATGATGGTTCAGGGCTTGGGAGCAACCACCATGACGAGATTGCGACCCTCCATCTTGGGGGCCTGCTCCACGACGACCTCGTCTTTGAGCTCCTCCTGGATGCGCTCCAGAACTTTCATCCCCTGATCCGTATAGGCAATCTCACGACCGCGAAACAGAATCGTGATCTTGGCTTTGTCCTTCTGGCCGAGAAATCGCCTGACATGCTTGATTTTCACCAGAAGGTCATGCTCATCCGTTTTCGGGCGTATCTTGACCTCCTTGACCTGAATCACGGTCTGCTTCTTCTTCGCCTCCTGGCTCCTCTTGCTCTGCTGATACTTGAACTTTCCGTAATCCATGATCTTGCAGACTGGAGGAGTGGCATTCGGAGCGACTTCCACCAGGTCGAGCTCATCCTGCGTCGCCAGCTCCAATGCCTTCTTCAGTGGCAGCACACCCAGTTGTTCACCCCCACGCCCAATGAGTCGAACCTCGGGTGCTCGAATTTTTTCATTGACGTTGACTTGCTTCTCCAGATTCACGCCTCCTTTCCCGGCCTATGTTTCCACCTTAGGCAATGCCCAGACCCACGCGCCCCTTGCTGGCCTCGAGGCATTCCTGCTCGACCATGGCGACGAAACCCTCGGGGCTCACTAATTCAAGCTGTACCCCGTCCCTTCGCCTTGGACTGATCCCCCCGGCCTGAACCTCTCGATCTCCAACCACCAGCATATACGGTATCTTCTGTGACTGAGCCTCTCTGATCTTGTATCCCAATTTTTCATTTCTGTCATCGAGCTCGACACGCACTCCCGCATTCCTCAGCTTCTCGTAAACCTCTCGGGCAAATGACTGCTGCGCATCGGTGACGGTGACCAGAATCGCCTGCAGGGGCGCCAGCCACGTCGGAAATGCCCCTGCATAATGCTCGATCAGGACTCCCAGAAAACGCTCGATGGCTCCCAAGATGACTCGGTGCACCATGACCGGCCGATGGCGGTTTCCATCATCACCAACATAATGAAGATCGAAGCGTTCAGGGAGGGTGAAATCGCACTGGATGGTGGCGCACTGCCAACGCCGGTCCAAAGCATCGCGCAGCTTGACATCGATTTTGGGTCCGTAAAAAGCCCCCTCCCCCTCGCAAGTGCTGTAAGGAAACCCTTTGCCCTCCAAGGCGCCAATGAGTGCGTTCGTCGCTCTCTCCCAATCGGCGTCCGTTCCGATGGCCTTCTCGGGCCTCGTACTGATCTCCATCTCATACGAGAATCCGAAAATCCCCATGACATCAATAACAAAATCGATGATGGACTGGATCTCCTGATGCAGCTGATCGGGAGTACACAGAATATGAGCATCGTCCTGGGTGAACTGCCGCACCCTCAGCAGTCCGTGGAGGACACCCGACTTCTCATGCCGGTGGACTGTCCCCAGTTCGAAGTAGCGAATAGGCAGATCACGGTAGCTCCTCACCCGGGACTTGTAGATGAGCATGTGGGAAAGGCAATTCATGGGCTTGATCCCGTAGGACTGCTCATCGATCTCCGTAAAATACATATTTTCGCGGTAATGGTCAAAATGGCCCGACCGTTTCCAAAGATCCGTCTTCAGCAGTGTGGGCCCCATGACGAGATGGTAGCCCCGACGCAAATGCTCCTGCTTTTCGAAAACCTCAAGTATGTGGCGGATCAATGCCCCCTTGGGATGGTAAATGACCATGCCTGCGCCCACCTCATCGCTGAAGCTGAAAAGGTCCAGCTCCTTTGCCAGCCGGCGATGATCTCTTCGCTGAGCCTCCTCGAGAAACAACATGTACTTCTTGAGCGAGTCCCTGTCGGGGAAAGCCGTCCCATAGATTCGCTGCAGCATGGCATTCCGCTCGTCTCCACGCCAGTAAGCCCCTGCCACGCTGGTCAATTTATAGGCTTTGAGATAACCCGTGTCCGGGATATGCGGCCCCCGGCACAGATCCACGAAACCACCCTGCTCATAGATCGACACGGTGGGGTCCTCAAAGGACTCAATGAGCTCAATCTTGTACTTCTCTCCGACTGTCTCAAAAAAACGGACCGCATCCTCCCGTGACAGGACCTTTCGGTGAAAAGGCAGTTTCTCGCCAACGATCTGACCCATCTTGGCTTCAATCCTCTCCAGGTCCTCCTGGGTAAACGGACGATCCACCTCGAAATCATAATAGAATCCACTTTCGATGGCCGGACCGATGGCGACCTTGGCTTCAGGAAACAAAGCCTTCACCGCCTGGGCCATGATGTGCGAGGCGCTGTGGCGCAGGATATCGAGACCCTCGGGCGAGTCCGTGTTGACCGGTCGGAGGTCGGCGTCCTCTTCCAGCGTGTGGCTGAGATCGACCAGATGACCGTTCAGGTAAGCGGCAACGGTTCTATTCATTCCCTCTCCCAAACTCCTCAAGGCGTCTCCGACTGAGATACCCCTGGGAAAGGCCTGCCGATTGCCATCCTGGAATGTGACCTGTACCTTTTCAGACTGCATCTTGACTATCCTATGCTAGCTGCATGAGCGGTGGGAGGTCTGACCGGGAGCCCCAACAAAAAAAGGCACCGCGCCTCGTTCCGAGGGAGGATGCCTATTCATCGGGGAGTCAACCGAATGATCCGATCGGTTTCAGGGCTGTGCTGTAGCGCGATCCTTCAAGCATTAACAAAGCGAACAGTCGCCTTATTCAGATCAATCCTTCCACCGTAGGTTGAACGCGGCCGTTTCAGTACATCTTCTGGTAGGCACGGGCGGTTTCGAACCGCCGACTTCTACCGCGTCAAGGTAGCGCTCTCCCACTGAGCTACGTGCCTACACGTTGGGTGCATCTATAACGGTCTCCCCAGAGCCTGTCAAGAAAAAGGATTGTCACTTCCTCAACTCAATGGTTGCGCAGTTCATGATTCCGACGCTGTCCCTCCAACAGGGAAGTACCGGCCACAACATACTGCACACCGCTCACGATAGAAAGCGCAGCCGTAAGTAAAAATAAAAGTATGTATATCCATTGAGGCAACGTCAACAGATCGGATGCCAGAATCGCCAAAACCGTCAGCAACTGGATCAGCGTCGTTGCCTTGCTGGAGGCGGAGGGCTTCATTTCCACTGGAATTTCATGGAATTTCAAGGTAGCGATGCCCATGACAATCATCAGGTCACGGCTCACCGTGATAATGACCAGCCAGTTGGGGACCTTGGAAAGCCAGGCCAGCAATATGAAACTGCTCACGAGAAGGAGCTTGTCTGCAAGCGGGTCCAGATAAGCCCCGAGCCTGCTCTTCTGATTCAGCAGTCGAGCCAGGAGACCATCCAGACCGTCTGTCATACCGGCAATGAAGAAGACGACGAGGGCCTGGTTCAATTTATGGTCGAGCAGGAACCAAATGAGCAAGGGAGTAAGGAAGATCCGCATGAGGGTGAGAAAATTGGGAATTGTCATCGCGTGGCGTCCCTACTGCGTATCCCCCGGGTTGCTGAAAATCATGGTCATGGACCGACCGTCTTCAGAAAAATCCTGAATCTGGACTGTTGGACCTCCGGGAGAAATCTCCCTGCCGTCGAGTGCCTTCCTCACAGAACGCCCGTCCATTCCCTCAACCTGAACCGTGATCTGGTCCACTCCCATCTCAAAACCGGACGTTCTGGCGTCCTTAAACAATCCTTCGATCTCCTTTCGGACGATCTCCCAACCACTTTGAGGATGCGAAGCGCGTACGGTCAGGGTCCAGCTCTCCAGACGTCGACCGCCTTCCGAGACACCCTCTTTGCCCTCCGCTTCCCGTTCGCCCGAAAGAATCCGATCGATGGCCGGCACTATCGACGCCGCAAGATAAAATATCCCCTCATCCAACGACCGGGGCTCGAGAACACGCTCCTCAGTGATCTCGCTTGCGGCGGTCCCAGTGGAAACATCCACAATCTGCAAAGAAGCCAAAAGCTTCTGATTTCCCGGCTGTGAGGGATCGAGCCAGCATCTCCCAATCGCAGCCTTGGCCAGGCCTGCCCCGCGAGCCAGGGCCAGTGCCTGCTCCATTTGCACGTTTCCCACCTTGTCCACCTGGAGCGATTGAACCGGCACAAACCTCAACGTCCAATCCAGATTCCTGGAATTCTCCTGAATGCTGCGGGCGAAACGCGGCATCTCACTCTCCGCCGCATCCTCGGGCAGCTCCCACTTCTCCTCCCAGTTCTCGGCCACCGCCCATAGCAACGCCGGCTTTGCCTCCGCCATCTCGCGAGTGCTCCGTCCCTCCTCGGAATTCTGAGGCGGTCTCAAGACGTTTCGGGCAGCTTTGTCCGGTAACATTTCCGACACTCTGGACTGAACTGGAGGCGGAACCTGAAATCCGTATTCGCGGAGGTCCTGCAACAGAATCTCCTTGGAGACAGTCACCTGTCCAGTCACCCGATAGAGACCCTTCGCAGGCCCTTCTGAGGCCAATTGATACCCGTGGACATATTTATCCTTCTTCGACAGCACCTTCTCCTGGATGACCCCAAACAGGCTCTGAGTGCCGGCAGGTCCCAACACACCGGCAACAGCCTGGAGGACACCGCTCGATGTCAGATCCTGAATCGCCTCCTCCTGGCTTCTCGAAAGGTTGTCCGGATAATACATGGCCTGCCCCTGAACGAAGTAAACTTCCGTCTTCTGAGGAGCCTGTGCCCAAGCTGAGGTGAGTGCCATGAGCGCCAGACCGATCATGACGAACACGCTCATTGCGACGAAAACCACCTCTCGATCGGTCCGGGGCTCAACCGGGCGTTTCTCCACTCGCCCGCAGCCCCGCATCATTCGGGCATGGCTTTGTTGCATGGCCTTTCTCCTTCCTCCCGGGGAGGAGTCAAGAACCGATGGAGAGATCCGCCCCCCCGGGTGGCAATCGTCCAAAGACGGCTCTTCGCATCATAGATGGTGAATCCAAAGTGAGCCTCTCCCCCGCCGTGCTCCATCCCCTGAAATCCGAGACATCTACAATGGTTACTGTCTTCCCATATCGGTATGTTCTTTGGTATCATAGTCTTGGATCTAACGAAAGGAGATTCAACTGAGGATCCGGCCGGAGCATTGCACCATACAGCACCACCTCGTAAAGCCTGCTCAGATTCATTACCTTCGCTTCATCCTTGAGGCTTACGAGGGGATTGCGACTATGACGACCAGGGACGCCGCACTGGGGTGGGTACAGCTCAACATCGCACCGGGGAATGAGGCCTGGGTCCATCAGGTCCTGGCATTTGAAAGCAAGAGGCTTGGCCTGCGGCGCCTGACCCCCACAAGCGCCGAGTAGCCGGCTTGGGGTGATTTGCCGCTCAACGGGTTTTCACGTTCGTCATCAGAAGAACGGTTCAGGGTGCAGCCACTCCTGATCGAAAAGGGGTGGCTTCTTCCTGGAAAGATGATGGTCTTTGCCTCCCTTGTTTTGTAGAATAGGCTGGACTTCACTTGAGGATTTCCGCGCAACGAGAAATCCTCGGATGTTTCATTCTGCTCGATGGCACATGAATAGCCTCCCGGGAGAAAGTAGTTTCTCGGGTGTGTAAGGCCAAGGGGCTTTGACAACCACTTCTGGCGAAAGGCCGAGGATATGGGGCAGGATTCACCATTGCAGGCTCTGGATGTCAGGGACTATCCCTACGGTGGAGTCATTGTCAGGGAGGGCGACGACTGCTCATTCTTCTACGTCGTCCTCGACGGAGAAGTGCAGATCAGTGAACGGGGCAAGAACATTCGAGTCTTGAGCTCTCATGATATTTTTGGCCTGGAGAGCGTCGTTTTCAGAAGACCGAGCCTTTATACGGTGCGAGCCATCACGGACACACGCGTGGCCACCTATTCACCCGATGCACTGGACCGGTTCATTCGAGAGAATCCGCGAATGGCGCTGAGCATTCTCTCTTCGCTCCTCCATCAGCTGAGGGATACGACCCATACCCTCGCCGATGCATCCTCCGAGCTCTCCCTTGATGGTGTCAGGCTGAGCTTTTACGCCGACGGAGAGAAGATCATCGAGGAAGGCGGGACGGGCAAGGATTTCTATCGCCTGGTCTCCAGCGAAGGGGGGCTTCGGGTTACGAGCGGAGGAGAGGAAATAGCGTGGATCAGAAGGCCCGGGGAATTTTTCGGTGAAATGGCCTGCTTTCTGAACGTCCCGCATCAGGCAACCGTGACCAGTGTGGGCGAGAGCGCCGTGGAAGTGTACGAATTCAATGACATTGAGCTGATCGCCAAGGATAACCCCGATCTGGTGCTCCAGATAATGCGGATACTGCTGGAGCGATTACGGGATCTTAACCCCCAAAAACCAAAGACCCTGCATTGAGATATGCCCATAACTTCCTCCTTTGAAGACAGCCCGCCGTATCTCTTTGTTCACACGATCGGTTGCCAGATGAACGAATACGACTCCCAGCGCGTACAGCAAATCCTGGGGGTCCAGGGATACACACCCACGGCCGACATCAACCAGGCCGACGTCATCTTTCTCAACACGTGTTCGGTGCGAGCCAAGGCTGAACAGAAGGTCCATTCCTACCTGGGGCGTCTTCGTAAGCTCAAAGCGCGCAAACCGGGACTGAAGATCATTGTCGCAGGCTGCGTCGCCCAGCAACTGGGAGCAAGCCTTCTGGGACGATTTGAACATCTGGATCTCGTTCTCGGAACCCGTGCCATTTCGTCCGTCGGCGGCCTGCTGCAACGAGCGGTGAGCTGTTCGGAACGAATGGTTCACCTTCCCGAGGTCGAGGAGGAAGGATGGGATTCCTTCCTGCGGCAAGGGCACCTCATGTCTCCGGGTGTTGTCGCACCGGTCACCATCATGCAGGGATGCGACAATTTCTGTTCCTACTGCATCGTTCCGCACGTCCGGGGCCGCGAACGGAGTCGGCCGGCCGATGAGATTCTTCGAGAGATCCGGCTTCTAACCGAACACGGAGCAAAAGAGATCCTCCTTTTGGGACAGAACGTAAATTCTTATGGGAAGGGGCTGGATGAAGGCTTGAACTTCTCACGACTCCTGCACCGAATCCATGAACAGACCCCTGTTCTCAGGATTCGATTCACCACCTCCCACCCCAAGGATTTGACCCATGACCTGATCCGCTGTTTTGCAGAGCTCCCTCGGCTCTGCCGATGGATTCACCTGCCTTTCCAAAGCGGGTCCGACCGGATTCTCAAGAAGATGAACCGAGGATACACCTCCTCACACTACAGGAGTCTCATTGAACAAATGCGCTCCCTGCGTCCGGAGATGGGGCTTTCTGCAGATGTCATGGTTGGATTTCCAGGAGAGGCCGAGGATGATTTCGAGGAGACGCTGCGGCTGATTCGAGAGCTCCGGTTCGACAACCTTTTTTCCTTCAGCTATTCGGACAGGCCCTTCGCCGGGGCTTCCGAGCTTCCGGAGAAAATCCCGGAGGACGTGAAAGCAGCCAGACTTACAGAGCTTCAGCAGCTACAGGGGGAGATCGTTCTGGAGAAGAACAGGGCCGAGATCGGGCGGATCCGTGAGGTGCTGGTTGAAGGATTGAGCAGACAGTCGGACGGCCGGCAGCTGACGGGAAGGACCGAGCAGAATCGCATCGTCAACTTCGAAGGCTCCATGGAGCTCATCGGCCGTCTCGTGCACACCAGGATTCTCGATGCTTTCCAGCATTCGCTGCGTGGAGAGCGGATTGAGCACTGAGAGCATGCCTTCCCAAAGGCCGGCCCGGCTCACTTTTTGTCTCGCTTTTTCTTCCTATTGATTTATGGGTTGTTTTGCTTTAGAAGTTTCCAATTCTGGAGTTTATGCAGGCAGCCAGGTCGATCCCACCGCGGCCAACCATCACCGGCGGCGAGATACCGCGGTGACAGGTGACCGGATTGACCGGGTTTTGATGATGGCACAACGAGGTTAGTCACGAAAGGTAGGTGAGTACTGAATGGCGGAGGGTGAAACCAGAGAAAGCATTGAGAAAAAAATCCGCAAGCTCCGTAAAGATTTTCAGAAGAACGTCCAGCCTGTCTTGCGTCGCCACAATTACTATCTCTCCAAAGGGGAACGGCGCCGGATCAAGAAGAAGAAGGCGATCAAGCGGATTCAACGCCGCGAGCGCCGGCTTCTGCGCTCGGCGTAGGAGCATGGTCCGTAGCCCGATGGTGTGACCACCGAGACAAATCAAGGGCACAAAATGGAACGAAGAGCTGCTTTTATCGAGGGATGAGCTGGACTGCCTGCGTGCTCCATTCCGAAGCCGACAAGAACAAAACCCTGAGCTTCCGCGAGGAGCTCAGGGTTTGGTGTTTTATAGGAGGTGTCTTTGTCGTCCCAACACACGATCAGCGCTGTTTGAGAACGTTGCGGGAAATCACCAGGCGCATGATTTCATTCGTACCTTCGTAGATCTGGGTGATTTTCGCATCCCGCATGTGGCGTTCCATGGGATAATCTTTGCAATACCCATACCCTCCGAGGATCTGAACGCCTTCGACGGCGGCCCACATGGCCGTGTCGGACGCGAGAAGCTTGGCCATGGCGGCCTCTTTCTCGTAGTGGCGATGATTCTGCTCGAGCCAGGCAGCCCGCAGGGTCAGCAGTTCCGCCGCATCCAGCTGTGTCGCCATGTCCGCCAGCTTCCACTGAATGGCCTGGAAGGACGAAATCGGACGTCCGAACTGCTCCCGCGTCTGAGCATACTCGATGGCCTCTTCCAGGGTCGCCCGCCCAATGCCGATGGCCTGAGAAGCGATGCCGATGCGTCCACCGTCCAGGGTGGTCAACATCTGCTTGAACCCTTCGCCGAGGTTGCCCAGGAGATTCTCCTTGGGGATTCGGGCGTCCTCGAAAACCAGCTCGGCAGTCCCTGATGCATTGATTCCGAGCTTCTCTTCGACAGTCCCCACATGGAAGCCCGCCGTATTCTTGAGATCGACGATGAAAGAGCTGATGCCCTTGTAGCCGGCGGCCCTGTCCGTAACGGCGGCGAGAACGCAGTAGCTCGCCACGTTGCCGTTGGTGATGAACTTCTTGGTGCCGTTGATGACCCATTCATCCCCGTCCAGCACGGCGGTCGTATTCATCTTGGCAGGATCCGAGCCGGCCCCCGCTTCGGTCAGCCCGTAGCAGCCCAGGGCCTCTCCGCTGGCAACCGGCCGCAGATATTTCTGCTTCTGCTCTTCAGTGCCATACGCATAGACGGGGAAGTTGTAGAGGCTGTTGCACACACTCATGATCACACCGCAGGACGCACAAGCCTTGGAAATCTCGATCATCGATAGCACATAGCAGACATAATCCATCCCTGCTCCGCCATATTCCTCGGGAATCGTGACCCCCAGCAGACCAAGCTCTCCCATCTTATTGACGATCTCTTCCGGATGCTGGTGAGTGCGGTCAAGCTCCGCCGCGACGGGCTTGATTTCCCTCTCGGCAAACTTGCGGGCCATGTCCTGGATCATTCTTTGCTCTTCGGTCAGTTCAAAATTCATGGCGAATCCTCCAAACCAATGGATTTATTAATAGCCATAGCAGTCCCGGGGCTCGTTCACATCAACCGCTCCAACCTGATCAGAAACGGGATCGGAGGCAGATCGTCTTCGGACATCATCCGCGTAAATCGTGTACTGGCTGGTACCGCCGGGCGCAAATGACTGCCCGGATCAGCCGGTTGAGGACTTACGCCCGGCGGTACTGGAATCAGCTGGTAAGAGATCCCTTGAAATCAGGCTTGCGTTTTTCCAGGAAGGCCGCAACACCTTCCCTGGCATCCTGGCTCGCAAAAGTCGCCCCGAAGGCCTCGGCCTCGATGGCGCAGCCGCTCTTGAGGTCCACGTCAACGCCACGGTCCACCACGAACTTGATACTCCGCAAGGCCGAGGGGCTCTTGGCAGCCAGCTGGGAGGCAACTTTGAGCGTCTCCTCCAGGAGCTGCTCGGCCGGAAACACCTTGGCCACAAGTCCCAGCTCTTTGGCCTGCTGAGCGTCAATCATCTCACCGGTCATGCAGAGCTCTTTGGCTTTGGCGCGACCCACCAGCCGCGACAGCCTCTGCGTTCCGCCAAAACCGGGAATGATGCCCAGGTTGATTTCGGGCTGTCCGAACCTGGCCTTGTCCGATGCATAGATGAAATCACAGCTCATAGCGAGCTCGCACCCACCGCCCAGCGTGAACCCATTGGCACAGGCGATGACCGGTTTGGGCAGCTGCTCGAGCTTTGCGAACACTTCCTGCCCCCGCTCGGCGAAAGCGCGCGCTTCGAGGGGATTCATCCTGGGAAACTGGGTGATGTCGGCACCCGCAACAAACGCTTTATCCCCGGCGCCGGTAAGCACCAGCACGCGAATGGCGTCGTCCTTCCGCGCCCGCTCAATCACGTCGTTGACTTCCTCGAGGGTGGCAGGATTGAGTGCATTGAGGGCTTTGGGGCGGTTGAAAGTCAAAACGCCGACGCCGTCCCGGACTTCGAACAGTATGTTTTCATAGGTCATGATGGAATATCTCCCCCCTGAATTGCCACAAAAGGAAATCTATGCTGCCGGCCCGCACGGGAGGATCGGACTCCTCCGGCGCAGCTCCACCTTCGCGGACTGCAAAGCCCCAAAAGCCCGGACGGACCCAATGCCGCATCATCAACGCTCGAGCACGATGGCCGACCCCTGCCCGCCTCCGATACACAGGGTACCGAGCCCCTTTTTGGCGTCCCGTTTCTGCATTTCATAAAGGAGAGTCGTCAGGATGCGGGCCCCGGAAGCACCGATGGGATGGCCGATGGCGATGGCGCCACCGTTGTAGTTCACCCGCGACAGATCCCACCCCATCTCCCGGTTTACAGCGATGGCCTGGGCTGCAAAAGCCTCGTTGGCCTCAATCACCTCGAGGTCCTGCGCTTTCCACCCGGCCTTGGCCAGGGCCTTCTGGCTGGCCCGGACAGGTCCGATCCCCATAATGGCGGGATCGACCCCGCTCGATGCATAGGAGCGGATGGATGCCATGGGCTTGAGCCCCAGGGAAGCCGCTTTTTCTGCACTCATGACAATGATGATGGCCGCGCCGTCGTTGATCCCCGAAGCATTGCCCGCGGTCACGGCTCCCCCCTGCTTGAAGGCAGGCGGCAGTTTCTTCAAAGCCTCCAGCGTTGTGCCGAAGCGAGGATGCTCGTCGGTGTCGAAGAGGATGGGATCCCCCTTGCGCTGAGGAATCGGGACCGGCACGATCTCATCTTTGAATCGACCCGCCTTGATGGCCGCCTCGGCCTTCTGCTGGCTCGCCAGTGCAAACTCATCCTGCTCTTCCCGGGTGACATTGAAGCGCTCGGAGACGTTTTCCGCCGTATTCCCCATGTGATACCCGTTGAAAGCGTCCCACAGCCCGTCCAGGATCATCAGGTCAACCAGCTTCCCGTCACCCATGCGCTGACCCCACCGGGCCCCATTCAAGGCAAAGGGAGCGGCGCTCATGTTTTCGATACCACCTGAGACCACGATCTCCGCATCACCGGTCATGACGGCCTGAGCAGCCAGAAAAACCGATTTGAGGCCCGAAGCGCAGACCTTGTTGATGGTGAACGCGGGCACTTCCTGCGGCAAGCCGGCCTTGATGGACACTTGCCGGGCAGGGTTCTGGCCAAGCCCCGCCTGGAGAACATTGCCGAGAATCACCTCATCCACTTGATCCGGCTGCAGATTGATGCGCTTGAGGGCCTCCTTCAAGGCGATCACGCCCAGATGGACTGCAGGGACATCCCTGAGTGACTTGCCGAAGCTACCAACGGGAGTTCGTACCGCACTCACGATAACCGCTTGTTTCATTTTCACCTCCGAAATGAGCTGGGAAAAGGGAATGCTGTCACCCCCAAACCGCAAGGGAATGATCGAGGCAGAGCAGCGTGGATGGGGTTTCCTGATATCAAATTCTGTTCTTTATAAGAAGAATAGCTTGTTGTCAAACGCATTGTCAGCATTTGCACGCGCGGGCATTGAGGAAAGGCTCACCCAGGAGAGATGTCCTGAAGCGCATCAGGTTCTCTCTGGGCCCTATGGCGATCAGGACGTCTCCCGCCTGCAGCTCCTCCTGGGGGGAAGGATTGTAGACCATTCGTGCATCCCTGCGCTTGATGGCCACGATGATCAGGTTGAACTGGCTCCGGATTCCCGAGCCCATGAGATCCTTTCCAACCAATGAGGCCCCCTCGGGAATCTCCGTTTCCTGCATGCTGAGCTCCATTCCCTCACCGGAGAGGGCCAGTTCGAGGAAGTCCGTGACCGTGGGCTGCAGAATGTTCTGGGCTATCCGAATGGCGCCGCTGGCGTAGGGCGAGACCACACGGTCGGCACCGGCCTTGATCAACCGCTTTTCAGCTCCGGCTGTTCCTGCCCGTGCCAGAATCTGGAGGTTCTTGTTGAGGTCCCGGGCGGTGAGAACAATGAACACGTTGTCGGTATCGCGGCTCACCACCGAGACCAGACCCCTGGCCCGCCGAATACCCGCCATGACCAGCGTTTCCTCCTCGGTCGCATCCTCGAGAAGATGGACAATTCGCGAAGCTTCGACCCTCTGAATGGCCCCCGGATCCTTCTCGATGACGACGATGCCGATGTTCGCCCGGCACAGCTCCTGTGCAATGATCTGCCCCATCTGGCCATGGCCGCACACGATGAAATGGTCCTTCATGCCCTCCAACTGCCTGCTCAATTTCCGCCTCCGATACATCTGGACCAAATGCCCGTCCATAAGGATGCGGGCCATGAGGTTGACATTATAGGCCACAAATCCCACACCCAAAATGATGAGAAACATCGTGAAGATCCGTCCAGCCTGATCCAGTGGCTTGACCTCGCTGAAACCGGTGGTGCTGAGGGTGATGACCGTCATGTAAAGAGCATCAATAAGGTCGTACCCCTCGAGAGACATGTACCCGGCGATCCCGACCAGCAGCAAAATCACGGTCAGCAGCGGAACCATGACGATGTGAGGTTGAATCACCGAAAACCAGCGTTGCCTCATGATCACCTTCGCTACAGGTTTCTTCCTCAATTACAGGCCGCTTCCGACATCATATAGAACCTGATGCTGGAAAGGCAACACATGCTTTTTCGGCAGGCTCTTGTGAGGAGGTCCCTCAATCTGTTTGACAAAATTCTCCGACTCAGGCATATGAGACAAGTTGAGCCTGCCAACAGCAACCTGCAGGCCACTCACATCAGTCGGGGTCGCCCGCACCACGTTTCGGGCCTCCTTGCACCAGTTATCACGTCTGCTCGCACGGGACCTGATGGGAACGCTTTGAGAAGGCTCAGCAGGGTCGGGATCCTCAGCGCTTGCGCTTGCATGAGCTTGCATGATTTTTCACTTGACAACAAGCGGCACCCCCCTATAATCACCTTGCAACATATTGCACAAGCGGGATGCTATGCCGCCGAAATGGTGCGGTTTTTCCGTAAGTAACCCTATACCTCGAAGGAGACGAAAAGATGTCGAAGCTGGTTCCTCCCCATGGAAAAGAAAAGAAACTGAAGCCCTTGCTGCTGCAAGGGGCAGAGCTCGCAGCGGAAAAGGAGAAGGCCAAGAAGCTCAAAGTCGTCCCCATGACCAGCCGTGAAGCCTCCGACCTCATCATGCTCGGCATCGGCGCTTTCACCCCGCTTGATGGTTTTATGGGTTACGACGACTGGAAAGGCAGCTGCGCCAACTATCAGATGGCCGACGGCACCTTCTGGCCCATCCCCATCACCCTCTCCGCCGACAAGGCTCTGGCCGACAGCATCGGCAACGGCGAGGAAGTGGCCCTCCTGGATGAGGAAAATAATGAAATTCTTGGCACCATGAAGGTGACCGAGAAGTACACCATCGACAAGGCATTCGAGTGCAAGCAGGTGTTCTGGACCAACGACGCCGAGGGCCACCCGGGTGTTCAGAAGGTCATGAGCCAGAAGGAGGTCAACCTGGCCGGTCCCGTCAAGGTCATCAGCGAGAGCTTCTACCCCACGCAGTTTGCCAACGTGTATCAGCGCCCCGCCGAAGCCCGCAAGCTCTTCGAGGAAAAGGGCTGGAGAACGGTCGCCGCTCTGCAGCTGCGCAACCCCATGCACCGCAGCCATGAATTCCTCGCCAAGATCGCGGTCGAAGTCATGGACGGGCTTTACATCCATCAGCTGGTTGGCAAGCTGAAACCCGGCGACATCCCCGCCGAGGTGCGCGTCAAGGCCATCGACGTGCTGGTCGAGAACTACTTCGTCAAAAACACCGTCATCCAGGGCGGCTATCCTGCGGAAATGCGCTATGCGGGACCCCGCGAAGCCCTGCTCCACGCGGTCTTCCGTCAGAACTACGGCTGCAGCCACCTCATCGTCGGCCGCGACCACGCCGGTGTCGGCGATTACTACGGTCCTTTCGACGCCCAGAAGATCTTCCTCGAAATCCCCGAGGGCTCTCTGGTCCTGCAGCCCCTCAACATCGACTGGACGTTCCACTGCTTCAAGTGCGGCGGCATGGCTTCCATGAGAACATGCCCCCACGGCAAGGAAGACCGCCTGCTTCTCTCCGGCACCATGGTCCGCAAGACCCTTTCCGAGGGCGGCGAGCTGCCCAAGGAATTCTCTCGTCCGGAAGTGGTCAAGGTTCTCCAGGAATATTACCAAGGTCTGGAAGAGAAGGTGGAGATCAAGCTTCACGGTGCGGCAACCGGCGATGTGAAGAAGCAATAGACAGACGAAGTCGAAGTAGAGACATACAGAAACCACAATATCCACGCAAAAGCTTGCCCCCCGAAGGGTGCTTGCGGCCCCTTGCAAAGGGGGGCGGGCCAGGTCTCGAGAAGGGAGGTGTAAGGCTTAAGGCAAGGAATTCATTGAAGGGAAGCAAATTCGGCTGAAGGTAGATGGAATAAACACTTAGGAGGTAAGGCTATGCCAAGTTTCGTAATGACCGAAAAGTGCGACGGCTGTAAGGGGCAGGACAAAACTGCTTGTATGTATATATGCCCCAACGACCTGATGATGCTCGATAAGGAAAGAATGAAAGGCTACAACCAGGAGCCCCAGTATTGCTGGGAGTGCTACTGCTGTGTCAAGATCTGCCCCCAGCAGGCCATGGATGTTCGGAGCTACCAGGACTTCGCACCGATGGGCGCCGCCTCCACGCCGCTCCGAGGCAGCGAGGACATCATGTGGACCATCACCTATCGCGATGGCCGCATCAAACGCTTCAAGTACCCCACCAGAAGGACACCAGAGGGTTCTATTAAGCCATTTGACGGATTTCCCGAGGCCAACCCTGCCGATCTGAACAACCAGTTCCTCCTCGGCGAGCCCGACATCATGGGTGTTAAGGAACTCTGTACAATCAAGAAATAAGGAGATTGCAAATGAAAGATTTCGCGACAACGGTTGTTGAGACCGATGTGTTGATTCTGGGTGGTGGTATGTCCGGCTGTGGTGCGGCGGTGGAAGCTGCTTACTGGGCGAAGCCGCTGGGATTGAAGGTCACGTGTGTTGACAAGGCTGCCATCGACCGCAGTGGTCCTGTGGCCATGGGCCTCTCCGCCATCAACACCTACATGGGGCTCGATGGCAAGGTCACCATGAATCCCCGTCAGCCCGAGCGTTTTGTGGAATACGTAACGAACGACCAGATGGGCCTGATGCGCCAGGACATGGTTTATGATATTGCCCGTCACGTCGATTCTTCGGTCAAGCATTTCGACAAGTGGGGTCTTCCCATTTGGAAGGATGAGGCCGGCAACTATGTGAAGTCCGGTGAGTGGCAGGTCATGATCGCCGGTGAAAGCTACAAGATCCTCGTGGCTGAAGCCGCCAAGGCCGCCATCGGCGCCCTGGGCGACAAAGGCGAGCTCCTCGAGCGCGTCATGATCACCCATCTTCTCAAGGACGAGAAGGAAGAGAACCGCATCGCCGGCGCCGTTGGCTTCAGCGTGCGTGAAGACAAGTTCTACGTCTTCAAGTCCAAAGTGACGATCCTCCTCCTGGGCGGCGCAGTTCACGTGTTCCGTCCGCGCTCCCAGGGTGAAGGTTTCGGCCGCTCCTGGATGCCTCCCTTCGTCAATGGTTCGGTATACGCTCTCGTGCTCGAGAACGGCGGCGAGCTGACCCAGATGGACAACACCTTCGTTCCGCCTCGGTTCAAGGATTCTTATGGCCCTGTCGGCACGTTCTTCCTGCTGTTCAAGACCCCTGCCCTGAACGGATACGGCGAAGCTTATGTCGGTGGATATCCGGATGAGCTCAAGAAGTGGGATCCCTATGCGGCTGCCAAGCCGACCCCCACCCCCATGAGAAACTATGAAATGATTCTCTGTGCGAAGGAAGGCAAGCTTCCGTTCCTGATGCACACCGAGAAGGTTGTGGAGCGCTTCAAGGCGGAAATCTCCGATCCGAAGGAACTGAAGAAGAAGATCAAGATGTACGAGAGTGAAGCCTGGGAAGACTTCCTCGACATGACCATCCAGGGCGCCACCAACTGGGCCGCCCACAACATCGATCCACTCGAGAAACCGATGGAACTGCAGATGTCCGACTCGGTTTTCATCGGCTCCCATGCGTGCTCCTGCGGTGCCTGGTGCTGCGGTCCTGCGGACCTGATGCCCAAGGAATATGCGGAGACCTTCCCCGAGCAGTACAACTGCATGACTACCATCAAGGGTCTCCTCACGGCCGGCTGCGGCGTGGGCGCCTGTGCACACAAGTTCTCCAGCGGCTCGCACGTCCAGGGCCGGATCGTCGGCAAGTCAGCGGTGAAATATGCCAATGACCATAAGGACTACACTCCTACGGTGTCCGATGCTCAGATCGCCAAGCTGAAAGAAGCAGTCTTCAAGCCGATGGCAACGTTTGAGGCGAATAAGAACTTCACCACGCAGCCCGATGTCAACCCCAACTACATCTCCCCACACAATTACCTCTTCCGCCTTCAGAAGATCATGGGCGAGTATTGTGGCGGCTGGGAGACCAACTACGGCACGTCCGACAAGCTCCTCGAGATCGGCATCTGGAAGCTCGGAATGCTTCTGGAGGATGCACAGAAGCTCGCGGCCAAAGACGCTCATGAGCTGATGCGGGCCTTCGAAGCTTATCACAGATCTATCGTTGGCCTGGCCTGTGCCCACACCAGGATGGCCCGCAAAGAGTCCAGGTGGCCTGGCTACTACTACAAGTACGATTATTTGAAGCTGGACACCAACAAGAACGTTTTTATCAACGTTAAGTGGAACAAGGATACGAATGAATGGACCGTGATTGAACGGCCCATGATCAGCATCCTCTAGTTTCTGCTTGTTTCAGATCGGTATCGCAAGGGGCGACCTTTCAGGTCGCCCCTAAAAATTTGCGCGGAGCCTCCCAAACCATTGACATTGAATGAAGTGGCTCATTGTCAGAACACTACAATTTTTGTGAGAATACTGCATGAATCAAGATCAATCCGAAAAGGTTCTTTTTACGATAGATGAAGAATTCAAGTTCTCGTGCCATCGAGGGCTTGCCTGCACCAACAGGTGCTGCCGAGATATCAATATTTTTCTCACACCCTACGATGTCCTGAGAATGCGAAGGGCTACCGGTTTATCGTCACAAGAGTTCCTTGAAAGATATACGAACACATTCGTTGGTGAAGATGGGATTCCTCTGGTAATGCTCAAGATGATTGAAGACGACAAGAGAACCTGTCCCTTTGTCGTGCCGGATGGCTGCAGCATCTACCCGGACAGACCATGGTCCTGCAGGATGTATCCCGTATTCCCTATTTCTTCTGAGGAAGAGGAATTTGTGATAGAAGAAATCTCCTTCTGTCTTGGATTTAAAGAAAATGAGGAATCCACGGTAAGAGAGTGGAAGAAGGCTCAAAATATTGACATCTATGACATGATGAACAAAGCGTACAAAGAGATTACACGGCATGATTTTTTTCAGAAGGGTAATTCTCTCGATTCGGGAAAGGCTAGATTGATCTATACAGCCTGTTATGATCTCGATTCATTTAGAAGATTCCTCTTTCAAAGTAAATTTTTCGAGAAATATGATGTCCAAAAAGAGACTATCGAAAAGATCAGGGATGATGATGAGGAATTGTTGAATTTCGGCTATAGATGGATAAAGTTCAGCCTTTTCTCTGAAGATACCTTAAGGTTTAAGGACCGGGAGATGAATGAGCTGCTTCAATCCAGGAACAAGGCATCTTGTTAGTCTTCACACCTCAACTCTCTCCTGCTCTTTGACGGGAAGTGTTATCCAATCCCGCCCTTTCCCGGTCATTGGGAGCCGAAGGTGGGAGTTCCTGCGTTACGGGATTCCTCTGTCTCTTTCGCTTTCTCTAATGACATCATCGACACTTCCCCCAAACGATTCCTGGTTGGAAAGGACTCGCCTCGAAAAAAATCTATCGATGAAGATTAAGTCATGGTCATTTCTTCTTGGAGTGGTTACAATGCGCTCGTTCATTTTACAGAATGGGACCGCCAAGACAGCCGGCGCATTTGTCCTGTGATTGGTTCGAGGCGACGCAGCGGCAGTGCAACCGTGCTCTCGGCGGCCTTGTCAGAGAATCGCTCCTTCTCGATTGTATTGCAGACAGAAAGGATTCCAGCATGTTGCCGAGTACCAAGTATGTGGAGCCCGTTGAGCGCACATTGGATTCAGCTTTCAAGTTCAGCTGTCATAAGGATCTCAGCTGCTTCAATATATGCTGCAAACATACTGACATGCTACTCACCCCATATGACATCTTGAGGATGAAAACAAGGCTTGGCCTTACATCAGACGAATTCCTCAAAGAATATACATATGTACATATAGATGAAGCTTCATCGCATCCTTTTGCAGTACTCAAAATGAATGACAATAACGAAGGCAAGTGTCCTTTCGTTACACCTGACGGTTGCAGTATCTACGATGATCGCCCTGCCAACTGCCGGTATTACCCTGTTGGCAAAGGGATCATGATGAAGGATTCAGCAAAGGGGCCTATACCTCAGGAATTCTTCTTCTTTATCCGAGAGCCGAATTGTAAGGGATATGATCAAGATAGTGAATGGACGATTGATACGTGGAGGACCGCACAGGGAGTTGACATTTATGATGAAATGAACAAGGAGTGGGCCGAGATACAATTGAGGAGAGATAATCCCGGCCAACCGAAGCTTGACAAGGACAAGCAGCCTCTTATCTATATGGCAAGTTATGATCTGGACAGATTCAAGAAGTTTGTTTTTGAAAGCGGCTTCCTGAACATGTTTGAAATGGATAGCGATGAAGTCGAGAAAATAAAATCGGACGATGTTGCATTGATGAAGTTCGGATTCAAATATTTGAAGTATATTTTGATGTTGGAAGAAACGCTCAAGATAAAGGATGAATTCAAGAAGGCCAAAGAGCCAGCGGCATGAGCCTGGGGAAGACTCCCGTGGTGACGCTTGCCGCAGCAGGAGCGAAGTCGTCACTGTCACAGAGGGAAGGGGATGAGCCCCTTCCCTGCCTTCAAGATCTCTGTTTTCTCCTGATGTAACCCTTCCAGATCACCAAGGGAATGCCGTTCTATCCAACTTCGGAGGCTGCTTTCAGTAGATGTACTTTTCAGAGAGCTTCGCCTCCATTTCAATATGGCCCGGCTCCCAACCTGTTGGGCACTCCACCTTCAATGCCTCAATTCTGTTCTCAAGTTCTCCCAGGAACATGTGCATGTCCCGGACCTGGTCGATGACTTTTTCCTTGTCACCAGAGGAGACCCTGTCCATTCTCCCCAGAACCTCAGATACTTTGGCCTTCCATCCACTCAGTTCGGCCACTAAGTTGTCACAGTAATTGTTTGTTTCCATTCCTATCTCCTTTGGGACCTGGTCTCGTCCCATGATCACCTGATGATGCAGCAAACTGCGAGCCTATTCATGAGATTTACACAAGTCTACAGGCTCTTGTCGAAAAACTAATAACCTTTCTCTGATGTTGTCAAGTAGAGCCCCGTTCGCTACACCTCCCCTCACCACCAAACTGAAATAGCCATCATGAGGCTACCCTTGCCCCCCCCTGCCGGCAAGCAGGCGCCGGGGAGATTTTCATTCTGCGAACCTTGCAGGATTCTGTGTCGTCAAGGGACTTTTCATCGCCCCTGCCAAGTCCTCTGCGCCGCGCTCTTGCCCCGGAATTTTGAGTTGAAAAGAGTTTCACAATTGGACTAACATGAGGAATTTAGCAATGTCCTTGGCCTGATCCGTTGAAAGGACCTGGGGATGTTTGATGACGGCAGAATATGCAGGCGATGATCCAATTGACCACGGAGGCAATTCAATGGCTGATGCGATGAATGGAAACCGGAGCATTCTGGTGGTGGGAGGCGGCATGAGTGGCTTGAGCGCCGCACTGGAAGCCGCGGAAGCTGGGTTCCAGGTATACCTGGTGGAGAAGGAACCCTACTTGGGCGGTCGTGTTGCGCGCATGAACAAATATTTCCCGAAGCTCTGTCCCCCAAGCTGTGGCTTGGAGATCAACTTCAGAAGGATCAAGAACAACCCCCTCATTCGATTCTTTACGATGGCAGAGGTGACGGGGATAAAGGGGGAAGCGGGGAACTTCGATGTTACGATCGCGCTCGCCCCCCGCTACGTGAACGAGAAATGCACGGGGTGCGGTCTGTGTGCGCAGGCTGCCACGACGGAAGTTCCCAACCCATTCAATTACGGCATGGACACTGTGAAGGCAGCTCACCTCCCGCATGATTTCGCCTTTCCCATGCGTTATCTGGTCGCCCCGCAGGTGATCGGCACCCCCGAGGCGGATGCCATCAAGGCCGCCTGTCCATATGATGCCGTGGATCTCGCCATGCAGCCTCAGCAGTTTGACCTGAAAGTCGGCTCGGTCGTCTGGGCCACCGGGTGGAAGCCGTACGAAGCCGAAAGGATCGGTTATTACGGGTTCGGCAGGAATCAGAACGTTGTCTCCAACGTCATGATGGAGCGTCTGGCCTCCTTCACAGGCCCTACCGGGGGACAAATCCTGAGGCCCTCGGACGGCGCCCCGGTCAAAAGGGTTGCTTTCGTGCAGTGTGCCGGGTCGCGGGACGAGAACCACCTTCCCTACTGTTCCGGCGTCTGCTGCCTCGCGTCGCTAAAGCAGGCGACGTACGTCCTGGAGCAGGACCCCGAGGCGACTGCCACCATTTTCTACATCGATATCCGTGCTCTCGGGAAGTTCGAGGACTTCTTCACCAAAGTTCAGGCCGAGGAGCGTGTGACGCTCATCAAGGGCAAGGCCGGCGAAGTCACCGAAGATGCAGCCACGGGGATGGTGACGGTGCAGGTTGAGGACCAGACGACCGGCAAGATCCTCAAAGACCAGTTCGACCTGGTGGTTTTGGCCACGGGCATGGTCCCCGCGACCGCCACGGATAAAATCCCCGCTGAGGCAGCCTACGACGAAAACGGCTTCATCCTGTCTGAACAGCCCGTAGCGGGCATTGTCGGTGGGGGCTGCGTCAAGCGACCGGTGGATGTGGCTTCCAGTGTTCAGGATGCGACTGCTGCAGCCCTCAAAGCCATTCAAGCGACATTCAGGAGGTAAATCGATGGAAAAGAAGATCGGTGTTTATATTTGTTCGGGCTGCGGCATCGGGGAGGCCCTCGACGTGGACGCCCTGGCTGGTGTGGCCGCTTCAGAATTCAAGCCGGCGATATGCACCCAGCACGCTGTACTGTGCAGTGCCGAAGGCGTGGCGCAGATCAAAGCGGACGTTGAAGGCGGTGTCAACACCATGGTGATCGCTGCGTGCTCTCCCCGTGTGATGACGGACGTTTTCGCCTTTGCGCCGGACAAGATCGTGGAGCGTGTGAATCTCAGGGAGCAGCTCGCCTGGTCCCAGCCCCCCAACCATGAAGACACCCAGATGATGGCTGAAGACCAGCTGCGGATGGGCATCACGAAGGCTCAGGATATGGAGCCCCTCGCGCCTTTCATCGCTGAAGACCTCAGCAAGCGCATCCTCGTGGTGGGAGGCGGAGTTGCCGGCATGACGGCTGCCAGGGAAGCCGCCAAGGCCGGCTACGAAGTCGTGCTGGTCGAAAAATCCGATCAGCTGGGCGGCTATTTGAAAGACGTACACATGCTGGCGCCCACCCAGCCTCCTTACGAGGAGCTCAGGGAAAACGTGGTCGAGGAGCTCGCCCAGGAGGTTGCCGCCCAACCCGCCATCAAAGTTTACACCGGCGCGCAAATCGAGAAGATTGTGGGGGCGCCCTGCATGTTCGACATCTCCGTGAAGCAAAACGGCAGCTCTGCGGAGGAACGGGTGGGGTCCATCGTCCTTGCGAGCGGAGCGGTGCCTTACGATGCGGAAAAGCTCACCCACCTGGGTTACGGAAAGTCGCCGGATGTCATCACCTCGAGCCAGCTCGAAGCCATGTTCAAGGCGGGAAGCGTGACGCGTCCCTCCAATGGAAGTCCCGTCGGAAGCGTCGCCTTCGTGCTCTGCGCCGGCTCGCGCGACCCCGACCACCTGCCTTACTGCTCCGCCGCCTGCTGCGTCGAATCCCTCAAGCAGGCCAAATATTTCAAAACCGCCAATCCGGAGACCCCGGTTTACGTTTTCTACAAGGACATGCGCGCTCACGGAAGCTATGAGCTCTTTTACAAGCAGCTTCAGAAAGACGGCGTCCTCTTCGTGCGAGGGACCGTGACGGGCGTTGATGACGATGGATCCGGAAGCCTGATGATCACGGCGGACGACATTCTGACCGGCTCTCCTGTCATGTCCGAGGCCGTGGACCTGGTCGTGCTGGCCAACGGCATGGTGCCCACGACGGCGCTCGGCGAGCCGTTCAAGGCTCAGGCGCCCAAGGAAGGCGAGGAAGCCGCCGAAGTCCCTGCGGACACCATTCTGGTCTCCAACGTTTTGAATCTGGAATACCGCCAGGGCCCGGAGATGCCGGCTCTCCGGTACGGATTCCCCGACTCGCACTTCGTCTGCTTCCCCTATGAATCTCGCCGGACAGGCATCTATCCGGCAGGAACGGTTCGCGCCCCGATGGACTACGCAGCCGCCATGGAAGACGCAACGGGGGCGGCGCTCAAGGCCATCCAGTGCGTGGAGATGGTGTCCCAGGGCAAGGCGCTTCATCCTCGGGCGGGCGACCTGAGCTACCCGGAGTTCTTCATGCAGCGCTGCACCCAGTGTAAACGGTGCACGGAGGAATGTCCTTTCGGGGCCATCAACGAGGACGAGAAGGCGAACCCGCTTCCCAACCCGACCCGTTGCCGTCGCTGCGGTGTCTGCATGGGTGCCTGCCCGGAACGGATCATCTCCTTCAAAAACTACTCGGTGCCCATGATCGGCAATGTCATCAAGGCCGTGAATGTGCCGGATGAATATGACGAGAAGCCCAGAATTCTTGTGTTCGCCTGCGAAAACGACGCTTACCCGGCCCTGGACATGGCGGGGATCCGTCGGCTCACCTACAGCCCGTGGCTTCGCTTCATCCCCGTGCGATGCCTGGGGTCCATGAACCTGGTCTGGATCGCCGACGCCCTCTCCAAGGGAATCGACGGTATCATACTCCTCGGGTGCAGGCACGGAGACGACTACCAGTGCCACTTCATCAAGGGCAGTGAGCTCGCCAACATCCGCATGTCCAAGATCAAGGAAACGCTGGATCGCCTGAGGTTGGAGTCGGATCGGGTGACTGTCGAGGAGGTCTCCATCACGGACTACCACCGTCTCCCCGAGATTCTGAACAGTTTCGCCGCCCGCATTGAGGCAATGGATCCGAACCCCTACAAGGGATTCTAAGCACCGACACAGGAGATGATTCATGGAACCGAAGAGTGTATCCCTTGAGATGAGAGACTACATCGTGGAGATGGGGGCCGAGACGGTCAACTGGTGCATGCAGTGCGGCCTCTGCACCAACCTCTGCCCCTGGCGGTTGGTGCCGGGAGAAACGAGCGAGAGCTTCAACATCCGCCACATGCAGCGTTTGGGGCAGATGGGCATGGAAGGTTTTGAGGATGAAAAGGTCCTCTTTGCCTGCTCCACCTGCAGCATGTGCCAGACCAACTGCCCGCGCGGGGTGAAGATCGTGGACAACGTGCGGGCCATGCGATCCAGTATTGTCGGGGGAGGCATGGTGCCCGCCAACCTTCGTCCCATTCTGGGGAGCGCCCATGCCAATGGCAACCCCTGGTCGGGCCCTCGTGAGAAGCGGACCGACTGGCAGGCTGGGCTCGATATTCCCGCGTTCGGGCCGGACACGGAGTATTTCCTCTTCGTGTGCTGCCATTCCTGCTATGACCCGCGCAGCACGAAGGTCGCCCAGAGTATTGCGGCGCTGCTCAAAGCCGGGGGCGTGAGCTTCGGGGTCATCGGCAACGACGAGAGCTGCTGTGGTGAGAGCATGCGCAAGCTGGGCGATGAGGAGCTCTTTCAGAAACTGGCCCAGTCCAACATCGAGCTTTTCAACGGCAAGGGCGTGAAGAAGATCATCACAACGTCCCCTCATTGTCTGTGGACATTCAAGAACGAGTATCCCGAGATGGGCGGAGAGTGGGAGGTGATCCACTATACGGAGCTCCTGACGCAGTTGGTGGCGGACGGGAAGCTCTCCTTTTCGAAAGGGGCGGGCAAGAAGATTGCCTTCCACGACCCGTGTTACCTCGGCCGGCACAGCCAGGTCTACGATGCGCCGCGCCGGCTCCTGAGCGGCATCGCGGGAGACGATGCCGTTGAGCTCGGGCGAAGCCGGGAAATGAGCCTCTGCTGCGCAGGCGGCGGGGGGCGCATCTGGGCGGAAGTCCCCATGGGAGAGCGCTTTGGTGAGCTGAGGGTGACGGATGCCCTCGGCCAGGGTGCTGCGATGCTGACCACCTCTTGTCCTTACTGTCTGAACATGTTAACGGATGCCTGCAACAGCTTGGGCAAACAGGACGACCTGGAAATCACCGAGCTGTCGGAAGTGCTGGCCGCAGCACTCTGATGCCCGGGTGAATCAGCTGCAGCGGGGAGTGCCCCCCTCGCCCCTCATCAAGAGGGAAAGCGAAGGGGGCTTCCCGCAGAGCCAGCCGAAACAGCAATAGAACCGGATTATGGGATCGTTCCGGTACCATCTTCATGCCGTCCAGGGAATACCTGGACGGCATTGGATTGAAGGATGTGCGATGGAATCCAGTCAACCCGCTCAAGACCGCCCAGCACTCAGTCTTGACGACTCGTTTCATTTCATCTGCAATGACAACCTCCCGTGCTTCACTCGGTGCTGCCGGGACGTCAGCATTTATTTGACCCCCTATGACGTCCTGCGCCTTCGTCGCGCGCTTCAAATCGGTTCGGCCGAGGTGCTGGAGCATTACACCCGACAATTCCTGGCGGGAGACTCTTTGATCCCGGTTGTGGAGCTTCTGATGGATCCCGGGACACTGCGCTGCCGACTGGTGACCGATGACGGCTGTTCCGTGTATGAATACCGGCCCTGGGCTTGCCGCATGTATCCCTTGGATCCCGGTTCGAAGGAAGGCGAGTATCGCCCCATCGTGGGAAAGGACCGGTGCCTCGGGTTGGGTGAAGGTGAGGGAACGGTTGTTCGGGACTGGCTGGCCGGCCAGGGAGTCGATTCCTGCGCAGAGATGGATCGGGCCTTTCAGGGCGTTTTGGATCAAGGGTTTCAGGGCGGAAGACGCCTGACCTCGGCTCTGGGAAAACTCCTCTTTCTGGCTTACGACCTCGATCGTTTTGCTGAGTTCCTGAAGGACGAGGCTTTCCGCGAATCCTTTGATCTCGATGATGAAACACATCGCAGAGCGCAGGCAGACGACGAGCTTTTGCTTTTGCTGGCCTTCCGCTACATACGCAAGCAATTGGAAGATCTGAAAGGAGAGACGTAGAGCGTTTTTGGTAGTGATCGCCGCCATCATGTACCCTTTCGATTGCAGACAGTCCCCGTCCCGGGTGCGATAAACTCTGGCGGGGAGGGATTCTGTGCGCATTCGCATGCAAGGATTTGAGCTTCACAACAACTCAGGGGGGCAGGCTTGTTGTTGCTGAGCAGGAGCGGCCTTCTTCCACGTTCACCCAAGTCCAGGAATCCGGAATCATTGATTGCAGCTCCCAAACGACGGTGATGCTCCGGTGGGCATTGCCCTTCTTACGTCCTCCTCCTGAGCTCTCCAAAGCAAGATATAGCTTTATCCGCTTGATTTGCCCAAATTAACCCAAGAATTTACTCCTTACGGAGGTTGAAACAATGCCTTTATCAACCAATGAAACAGCTATTACTGATAAGTGGATCATTGAAATAGTGGATGAAGGACTTGTTGGTGAATATACATCTCATATTTTTAGATCACAGAATGAAATTCATATAGTCTATTTTGACTATATTAATGGTGATCTAAAACAGGCAATAAATGGTCCAAACGGATGGATAATCAACAGAGTTGACCAAGATGGAACTGTTGGACAATTCTTATCTATTACAAAAGATCAAAAAGGAAAAATTTATATTAGTTATCGAGATCAGGGCAAAAACAACTTAAAGATGGCTTTATTTGATGATGCCGGATGGGATTTTGAAGTTGTAGATAATGAGCCATTTGCTAGTTTTGATACATCAATCTCTGTTGATACTTCAGGAAAAATATATATTAGCTATTACAATTTTAGCAAAGGATGTCTAAAACTGGCTACCAGAGATAATGATCAATGGAAAATAGAAATAGTGGATGACGGACAGAAACAGTCGAATGCCGTTGGGGGGTTTTCTTCTATCAAACTGGATTCCCAAGGTCGTGTTCACATCAGTTACATCGACAGTGTCAACGGCCTCTTGAAATATGCAGTAAAGCAACATGAATCCTGGAGCATCGAAATTGCCGATGACAGCGAGTTTGTAGGAAATTTTACCTCCCTTGCCCTTGATAAAGACGGAAATCCTTACATAAGCTATACGGTTGACAAGCTTCCAAATAAGCCTGATCTCTGGCTTGCCAGGAAAATTGGTGGAAAATGGATAAACGAGCTTGTTGACACAGAAAAGGTTGCAGGTAACTACAATTCCATAGTAGTTGATCAAGCATCAAATATATATATAAGCTATTCAGCTATGAAAAAGTTGAAACTCGCAAAAAATATACAGGGAGTGTGGGACTTTGAAACCGTCGACCCTAATGGTACGGTAACGTATACCTCTCTTTCCATAGATGAAGATGGGTTGCCTCATATTGCATATCACGACAAGGATAGAGGAGTGAAATATGCCCATAAGATAAGAGAGGTTCAAGGATGACCGCTGTGCGCTTTCAACCGAAATGGTTCGCTGCTGCCCTGATTGGGATTGGCTGGATTCTGGGGTTTCATGGTTGCTCCTTCGCGGCTGCAGAATTCGGGACCGCCGCAAAGCCTTCCATGAGCATACCCGTCACCGGCTTCGATTTCGGAGAGGTCGTAGAGGGAGCGGAGGTGACACACGAGTTCATCGTGAAAAACAGCGGAAATGCCACGCTGGAGATTCGGAAGGTCACCCGCGACTGAGGGTGCACTGTCGCCCGTTTCGACCGGGCAATCCCTCCCGGAGGCG
This sequence comes from uncultured Syntrophobacteraceae bacterium, assembly GCA_964557955.1. Taxonomy (GTDB): domain Bacteria; phylum Desulfobacterota; class Syntrophobacteria; order Syntrophobacterales; family Syntrophobacteraceae; genus JALOOX01. The sequence continues at coordinate 23,005 of CAZLCS010000016.1, read as the reverse complement.
AGGGAAAGATCACGCTGAAGTTGATGCTCGGCGGGTACAAGGGAGAGGTGAGAAAAACTGCGACGGTGGAGAGCAATGATCCGACCGGCCGAACGGTCTCCCTGGTCATGCAGGGAAAGGTCAGGACCCTCATCGATGTCACCCCCTCGACCAGCATCTATTTTAAGGGGCGAGCTGCTGAAATCAGCCTGACTGGCATCGAGATTACCGGCACGTCCGTGCCCTTCGGTATTTCGAAGATCGAGAGCAATCTCGATGGAAAAATCCGCTACGAACTGCAGACCGTGGAAGCGGGAAGGCGGTATCGCCTGGAGATTGCCAATCTTCTTCGGGTCGGCACGTATGGCGGCTTCATCAAGCTCACCACGGACCTACCCCAGAAGAGGGAAATCGTCGTACGAGTGAACGGCTCCATCCAAGGGCAGCTGCGGACCTCCCCCGGGTCGGTTTTCATTGGAAGACTGCAGGCATCGGAGCCGGAGCGCACGGGGCGTATAGAAGTCGTCAGCACAGAGGGCAGACCCTTCAAGATCACAAAGCTCACCTACGATGAGCGACTCATCGAGGTTACCCGGGAGCCCCTGCCTCACCAGGCCGGCTTCAGTCTGGCTCTGATCGCGAAGTTGGAGAATGTCCGGCCTGCCACCAGGGAATCGACTCCTTTGATCGTCGAAACCGATCTCGCCCCGGACGAAATTCACGAGGTGCACGTCCAGGTGGTGAACTTTCCGGGACCGCCCCAGGAGCCGAAGTCTCGCTGAACCACTCTCCCCGGCGATTCTTGAACAGGAGGCAGCTCCCGCTGTGGGGGGCGGCGCCAGGGAAGAGCTTGTAAGGCCAGATTCGATTCACTATAATCTCTCGGGATTGCAGGTTGAGTGGAACCCCGACCAATGAGGAGGATGCCGTGAAAGGAGAACAGCCTGTTGCCGTTCCGGGCAAATGCGTGGAAATCCCCGTCACGATCCGATTTGGGGACACGGACCCCTACGGTGTGGTCTATTTTGCATCCTATTTTCGTTATTGCCATCATGGAATTGAGGAGTTCCTCCGAACCGTGGGTCTGCCCCCGCACGAGATGTTCCGCAACCAGGAGGAGGGATACGGATTGCCTGTTGCCGGTGCTTCGTGCGATTTCTACCGACCGGTCTGGTACGGGGACACATTGCGTCTGGCGGTTTTTGTGATTCAGGCCAAGAGCAAGGCGGTAACCTTCGGCTTTCACTTTTTCCACGCTCGGACCGGGGACCTGGTGGCCAAAGGACAGGCGACCATTGTCACCATTGACAAGACCTGGCAGTCGCGGACGTTGCCTGACAGGCTGCGAAACGCCCTGGAACCCTATCTGCCGCCGGTCCAGGAATCGTAGGCTCCTGACCTCTGCAAGGGGGCCGGCAGTGGGGGCGAACCAGCCGTCCGGCATGAGAAGCAGGGCGTCTATCGTGGCCGTCATAATCGATTCTTATTCTCGCAGAATCTCGAATTTTCATTCAACTGCAGCGCCACTCAGAGGATTGGGGGCTTTTGAGAAACCGCACGCTCGATCGACAGGAATGTGGCAGTGAGCAAGACTTATCAAGAAATCAATGAAAAGATCAGAAAAGGTCAGGCAGTTGTGGTGACTGCCGAGGAGATGGTCGGAATCGTGAAGCAGAAAGGCCCGGTCCAGGCAGCACGGGATGTGGATGTCGTGACGACCGGGACGTTCGCCCCCATGTGCTCGTCGGGGGCCTTCATCAATTTCGGGCATACTCAGCCTCCCATCAAGGCGTCCAAGGTGCTCCTCAACGATGTGCCGGCGTACGGGGGACTTGCCGCGGTGGATATCTACATCGGAGCGACGGAACCGACACACGACGACCCGTTGAATAAGGTTCGGCCGGGCTCTTTCGATTACGGCGGAGGACATGTCATTCACGATCTGGTGGCGGGCAAGTCGGTGGCTCTCAGGGCTGAGGCTTACGGAACCGACTGCTACCCGAACCGCTTTGTGGAAATGTCGATCACCCTCGAAGACCTGCCTTATGCCGTCCTGTGCAACCCGCGAAATGCCTACCAGAACTACAACTGCGCCGTCAATCTGTCGGGGAGGACGATCTACACCTACATGGGAACCTTGAAACCCCGGCTTGGCAATGCAAACTACTCCACTTCCGGACAACTCAGCCCGCTGCTGAACGATCCCTACTACCGAACCTTGGGGGTGGGAACGCGCATTTTTCTGGCCGGCGCCCATGGATACATCGTCTGGCAGGGATCCCAGCACAATCCCAATATTCCCCGTTTGCCCAACGGAGTCCCGAGAGCCCCCGCAGGAACCCTCATGGTCCTTGGGGACCTCAAACAGATGCATCCGCGCTGGCTCATCGGGGTCAGCCTCCAGGGGTACGGCTGTTCGCTGGCCCTTGGGATCGGCATACCCATTCCGATTCTGGATGAGGACCTGGCCCTCAGCACCGGGGTTTCCGACGAAGATATCGTAACGCAGGTGAAAGACTACAGTTTTAACCGGACAGACCCCCTGTGCGAGGTGAACTATGCTCAGCTCCGTTCGGGCTCCATCGTGGTGGAGGGCAAGGAGGTGTCAACGGTACCCTTGTCCAGCTATGTTCGGGCTCGGGAGATTGCCGGCATTCTCAAGCAGTCCATTGAAAACGGGGAGTTTCTGCTCGGAGAGCCGCAGCAGCTCATCCCGACGGTGACACGGGATGACCGCAAGCCGGACGACATCGCGTTGAAGACCTTTGAACAGCCTCAACTGGCATGATGTGAGTTACTGGGGGAGACTGCGGCGGGTGCATGACGGGAGCATGAGGCAAGGGCTGAATTCTCTCCCCGTCCCATCGGCGAATAGCCGAGAGGGACGGAGAACGTCCACCCTCGGCAACTTGCAACTAACACACTGTAATCATTAGATTGCTTGTCACGATCCCCCTCATTTGTTCTTGAGTCTGCCATAAAGCCTGTGCTAGAAGCTTCATCGTGGACCAACGCCTGGGTGGTGGAACCGGTAGACACAAGGGACTTAAAATCCCTTGGGGCTTGCCCCCGTGCGGGTTCGATTCCCGCCCCAGGCACCAGTTCAGAGCGATGAGCTACGTCCCCATCAGCAGCTGTCCGGCGTCGGCGCGGAGATTTCGACCGACAGGCAGCCCTCCACAGCTTCATACAGGTTCGTCAGCAATTGATCGAAGGTCTCGCCTTGAGTCGCACAGCCCGGGATCGCCGGGACCTCAGCCCAATACCCCCCTCTTCAGCCTCGTGGATGATCACTTTGAGCTTCATCAGTCTTCCCTCCTTAATCAGGCCTGTTCTCCAGGGAAAAAGGCAGCATCCATGATCTCGTCAACACTGTAAGGACATGCAGCCGGGAAGGCTTCCTCATCAAGGCCTGTTTCCTTGACCACGCGCAGGATCGCTTTCCAGTATGCCTTGGAAAGCAGATCGCCCAGCGAGTGCTTCAGACTCGGGTTGTCGTCCAGGATATCCGCCACCTGCACCCTCTGCTCACGGATCGTATACCGCCAGCTCTTCGACCTGAGCACGGGTTGGCGCTCCCACTTGAGAAGGTGAGCGATGAGCACGGCAAGATGATTTACGAAGGCTCTCTTCTCGCTTCTCCCCATGGCCTCCAGTTCCTCTATCAGGTTGTCCGTGTCGATCTCGGTAAGCCTCCCCTCGCGCAATAGTTGAGCGTTCTTCCGTGTCCATTCATAGAAATCCCTGTCATAAAGCGTATCCATAATGTCTACCTCCAATGACGGAGCCTCTCATCAAATCCTTGCCTCGTTGCGGACACCGAGCTTGCGGGAGGGGTGTTCTCGATACCTGACGCCCTGGCGCCGGGTATTGATCCACTTGGCCATTGCGATCCCCTTCAAGAGCTGTCCCCAATTTGTCCCCTCTTTTTAGCCGAAACGGGCTGAAGGTAGATAATGTCCATAAATTCAAAATTATCCGCAAACCGTTGTTCAATCAATGAATTTGTCCAGCTGAGTGAAGCCGCGTCAATGTGCCATGGAGGGAGAAAATCCCTTGGGGCTTGCCCCCGTGCGGGTTCGATTCCCGCCCCAGGCACCATTCTGCGGATGATGACATTTTCCCACCTCGATCCAATTTCGATTCCATCCTGGGATTGACCCGCTTCTTTCTCGCCCACTTCACCCAGAACCGTTCGGGGCGGGGATGGCCTGTTCACATCATCCCTCGAAGATCGACTGGATTTCTTTGCTCGATTGACGTAACATATCAGGCTGTAAATATCTGAACAGCCTGGTTGTCTTTTCATATTGAGCTTCAGCGTATTGGAGGAGGACAATTCTGGCCGACTTCCTGTTTGCACTGAGCCTTGACAACAAGGAATCCGCAACATGGCGTTCTCAGTTTTCAGGGATCGTTGATCCCAATGACTGACAGTTAACTTCTGAATGGTGGGGCGTGATGAGTCAAGCAACGCACGAAGAGCAGGTGGATGCCGCACAGGTCCGAAAAATGCTGGCCGATTCGGGGTACTCCGAAAAAGCCATCCATTACTTTCTTCAAAAGCCCTACATGGGTTCTCTCCACGACGCCGACCAGGTGAGCGCCATGACGGGGACGTGCGGGGATACCATGAGTATCTGTTTGAAGATGGAGAACGGCGTGATTCAGGACGCCCGTTACGAGGTCCTCGGCTGTCCCGGAGCAATCGCTTCCGCCATGGCGGTGGTTGACCTGATCAAGGGGAAAGAGATCTGGCACGCCCGCACCCTCAACGATGGCGACGTGTTTCGTGCCTTGGAACATATTCCTGCCAAAAAGCACCATTGCATCCAACTCGCCGTCAAAACGTTGCAGAAGGCGCTGGACGATTACACGGAACAATTCAGTCGATGAGGTCAAGGAACAGGTCATGCCACTTTTTGAATTCTCATGTCTGGAATGCGGAGCAACGAGCGAGGTGCTGGTCACTTCATCCGATGTTTCTCCCTCTTGCAGGGCCTGTGGCGGTACGAATTTAAAGAAGCTGCTTTCTGCCCCTTCGTCCCTGTCGGGAGTCGCCAGAGACAGACTTCCCGGGCCCGCCGACACATCGTGCTGCGGCAGTTCATGGAATCATGCCGGCTGCGAGGGGCCGGGCAGCTGTTGCGGCAAGAGTCCGGGCTAGAAGAACTTGCCCTGGCGGAGCGCGTTCGGGCACACTGCGTTGACAGAGACATCCCTGTGGACGCTCACATGACAGTATTCTGAAGCCCCTGTTTTCACGCCCCACAGGATTCAGGGGAGTGCTGTGCCCTTTGCTCACTATCCCCCGATCCGCGTAAATCGCGATGGCCGAAAGGGTCAACACGTCTGACGAACAAATCAGGAGACTTCCTGCGATGAAGTGTTTAGCCCTTCGGACACTGGAGTGAAATCAAGCCGAGCTGTCTCGCTATCTTGGCAGTATCAAGCTCAACGAAACTCGGATTCTCTTCCAGCAGAAAGCCCATAGCCCTCATCTTCTCGTTCTCCGACATGGACGAATTGAGAACGATCCACTCGACCCCGTTCTTCTGATAGCGAAGACCGCTCTTCTGCCCGAGACCCTCAGCCTCGATAACCCTGATGTTTTTTGACCTCGCCAGCTCGAAAAACTCCTCAAGGTTCATAGGACTTCTCATCTCATTCTCCATACAGCACCTGTTTTTCGCCCGTTTATCTCGTTTCTGATAGCAAATGCCGCTCACGGAGCTGCATATTTACCTTTGTAAATTTAAACCTAATCATTGGTGGGCCTTGTGGGGGTGGCTGGCAGCCATGCTGCCGCGATTCTCGATCAGCTTCAGAGACTGGTATTGACGATCGTTCACTGTACCAAGGAGGAGACTTGCCTTGAAAACCATCCTGCAGTGATCGTAGTATCGATCAAGGGGCGGCGACGGAAATGCGCTTCCTTCCCGCGTAGCATCATCGAATGACTCCAACCAACGGCTACGCGTGCAGACGAAATGCTGAATTCCGAGGAGCCCATGTACCTTGGAAATGCTGACGGAATGGTTGTTTCCATTGAGAGGACTCTGCTGGTTCTTTCGGGCCTGGAGGCTGAGCAAGACCTGCATTCTTATGAATGCAAAATAGAAGACATTTTCGCTCGGTTCCTGAAGAAGTGTAACCTTACGCATTTTTCCGACCCGTCCAATCCACCTCTTTACCTGCATCGGGACATTGCCGAATGCCTCTTTCAATATCTTTGGAACAGCAAGCCGAAGCGATTCGGCGACCATTTTCTGCTTGCTGACGTGATCGACGCTCAGCTCGATGCCAACATCAGCCATGCGGTTGGAACGTGCATCGGCCTCACTTCCCTCTACTCCGTCCTCGGATTGCGGGCCGGACTGAACCTGTCTCTCCTGGTGAATGCCGATCACATGTTGAGCAGACTGAGGGTGGGGCGGGAGTCCCTCGACATGGATCACACGGATCCCCAAGGATTCGATTGCCGGAGCAGCTCCGAATTCCGTGAGCTCCCCCTCTGGACACTTGCAGCAAACGTCCTCAACAGTCGGGGCTTGAGGCATGAAATGAGCGGCCGATTCCAGGACGCGAGAGCGGACTATGAAAGGGCGATCGCTGTCAATCCGGACTACGCGAACGCCTACAACAACAGGGGAAACATGAGGTTTCGCGACGCTGATCTGCAGGGAGCGGTAGCAGACTACACCGATGCGCTCCGGCTCGATCCGACTTTCGCTGAGGCTCACTGCAATCGGGGGATGGCCTGGCAAAAGCTTGAGCGATACAAGGAAGCTCGAGACGACTACACCCGCGCGCTGAGCCTGGATTCAGGGTACGGCGATGCCATGAGATGTCTCGAATTGTTGGATGAGATCGAGTCCACGGAGCCTGCGGACAGCCGGACGAGGCGCGGGGAATCAACCCCAGACGGAATCTACACCCAAGGAGCAGATGGATTTTAAGATGTTGATTTTATTGCATTTAATTTCACGCAAAGCCAAAAATCCATACAGATTGCCCATTTAGCGGAAAAGGAAAAGAATCACAATATCCATTTTGTCTTGACATGAGCGTGATGTCGGGTATGTTGAGGACGCTGGATATAAGCGTTGCTAATCCTATGCTGCAGATATCCGAAATCGACCTCCTCCGCGAGCGCTGTTCGCTCAATCGATCTCATTGTTCATTGCTACATGATGCAAGTGAATCGCTGGTAGCTTGACAATGCTCCTCATGCCCTTCTGAGTCGTCTTTAGAAGTGCCGTTCAAACGCAATCATGCGTCCATACCGTGGCCCGCCCCGGAATAAATGGGGCTTGTAACTTCTGGGCGGCAACAGGCTCTCTTATCCTGTCCGCTTTTCTGAGTTTGGTCCTTGCGGGAAAGGAGGTGATTTGCACTAGACGGAAGGGATCGGTGTCGTTTCCGAAGAAGTGGGATCGATTTGGATGTAAAACTTGCTCCGCGAGCTCCCGTTGCCCAATCGCACTCGTCGTTCCCTGTCGTACCGCGCGACCGAGCTGCTCGTTCATTGACCACACTCATCAGGCCCCTCTCAACAGTCTGAGTCAGAAAGATCAACGCAATACAGGTGGCCATTTTGCGGCCTGAACAGCACAAGGCGGGTGGCCCGCACACGGGATGAAGCCCCGTGGCTTCTCGTCCTGAGCCGATTCGGGCCGACTTCGGACAGGAAAGGAGGTGAAAAGCACCGCGCGGAGAGGATCGTGGCCGTTCCTCTAGACTGAGAACTCTGGATCAAAACTTGAGTTGGGTTCTAACCAGTGGAGGTAAGATATGCCAGAAATCCGAGAGATCGAAATCAACAGCCGGGCCGATACCATTGGTCTGATGGATATGGATGTCAGGCCTTACCCGGTCACCCCGCCGCCTTCCTATGACCAGGTCAAACCGGTGTATGAGAGAAGGAAGGCGTTGGAGTTCTGCGACTGGGCCGAGGACAACCTGAGATTCGAAAAGCGTTATGCAAAGGATGAGGCCCTCTCCGGGCTGAGGGTCCTGGACATCGGCCTCTGGCGTCTGGGCCATAAGTTCTGTGCTTCGCTCTTCGGGGAAGCCGGGGCCGAGGTCGTGGCCATCGAGCCCCCGAGCGGCGATCCCTTGAGGAAGCTGTCGCCTTTCGGCCGTGAAGAGTACATGCTGACCAACAAGGAGACGGGCGAGAAATGCGGCATGGAGTTCGTCAACGAAATGGTCAACAAGTACGCCGTCACGCTGGACGTGGAGACCGAAGAGGGTCGCGAGATATTCAAGAAGATGGCCCAGAACGTCGACGTGCTCATCGACGGCATGCCTCCCGGCTACATGGACGGCCTGGGGATCGGTTATCGGCAGCTCAAGGATGCCAATCCGAAGATGGTTTACGTCTGGGTCGGCATGATGGGTCAGTGGGGCCCCTGGAAGGACAAGCAGTCCAAGTTCGGCCAGTGGGAGCTGGAGCCCTTCGCCAGCTGCGCCAACTCGTGGATCCACAACACCGGTCTGGCCCAGGACCTTCTTCCCCGCGGCAGGGGTGGTGATCCGACCCGTTCGGGCATCTGGCTGGCTGACTATGTGGCCGGGGGGCAAGGCTTCGTGAACGCCCTGGCGGCCCTTTACTGGAGAGACGAACTGGGCGGAACGGGCCAGATGATCGAGGTCACGGGCGCTGAAACGCTCATGGACATTCTCGACTTCGACATCACCTGGTACGGGTTCAACGCCAGCATCAAGGCCCGGTCGGGAGGCTGGGACCCCAACCTGAACCAGTACGCCTGGAACCCCTGCAAAGACGGGTACATGATGATCGGCGGCCAGACGGACAAACTCTGGTACAATATCGGCTTCTGCCTGGAGCGCGAGTTCACCCAGTTCGGCCGGCTGATCCACGAAGACCCGTTCCTGAAAGAGATGGGCGCCCGGAATGCTCTGCACGCCCTCATCAAGACGTACTCCCTGACCGCAAGCTGGCTGCGGGACACCAACCGGGTCGAGGCGGAGACCAAGCTTCTCGAATACCAGCTGGCGGCCGGTCCCGTCATGTTCATCGACGAAGTCTGCGAGTTCCCCCACTTCAAGTACCGTCCCTGGATTTACGTCCATGAGACCGACTACGGTCCGCTGTTGATCGCTTCCAGCCCGTCGTCCTATCAACTTCGCGCGCCCTTCCGATGCAAATGGATGGGTCGCGATCTGGGACAAGACAACTACGAGATCTACCTGAAGTGGACCGGAATGGGTCAGAACAGGGTGAATGAGATGAAACAGAAGGGGGTGATCTGATGGCAAAAGATCCAAGAGTCACGAATATCGAAGATTTGCCGGGCCCCAAAAGCAAGGGTGAGATGGAAGAGTGGAAGATGCCTTACGAGGAGTATTGCAAGAAGCTCTTCGACGTGGGCAACGAGCACACCAAGCCGACGGCCCTCAAAGGGATCAAGTGGCTGAGCTGCACCATGTACATCTTCACGCCTCATTCCGTCGCCAACCTGGCGGAGCTCGGGGCCGAGTGCGTCAAGATCGAGATGCCCCGGATGGGCGACGCCATGCGGCACACGTCTCCCTTCAACGAGTGCTATCTCTATCCCCTCCACGATACCCGTCCCATGACGGGTACTGGCCTGGGATTCACCAATGCCAACCCCAACAAGTACTTCATCACGATGGATTATCACATTCCCGAGATGGTGGAGATCTTCTACGGGCTGGTGAAGAAGTTTGACGGCCTCACCGAGCTCTACCGGCCGGGGACTCTCGACAAGTGGAAAATGAGCTACCGGTATCTCAGCGAAATCAACCCCCGGTTCATCTATGTCTGGGGCGGCGGTTTCGGCTACGGTCCCAAGATCTTCGGCGGCTCCTACGACATCCTGGGACAGGCCCACGCGGGCCTCGCTTCGGTCACCGGCATGCACGAGTTCATGGGCGGCCACTGCACCAAGCACTCCAACTGGGTCATCGACTGGCAGTCGGGCAACCTCATCACGGCCTCCATCCTGGCGGCCATCCACCATCGCCGGAAAACAGGCCTGGGCACAATGATCGAATTCTCCCAGGTGCAGGTGCCCACCCGGATGCTCGGCTACACCACGACGATGTACGGCAAGTTCGGCATCGTGCGGCAGCGTTGGGGCAACTGGGATACGCAGCTCGCGGTGCACGGCATCATCCTGTGCGGCAAGTCGGATTTCCCCGACGCCGAGAATCCGCAGGACAAGTTCTGTGCACGCTATGCAATGGTCAGCGCCTTCCAGGATGCGGATTTCAAGGAGCTCTGTGCCATCACCGGCATGACCGACCTTTATGACAAGTACAAGGCTCATAAGGACCGCGTCGAGGGCGAGGCTCAGGTGGAGATCTACGGCGCTCTGGAAAGATGGGCTGCCGACAAATCCCGATCGCAAGTCTGCAAGATCTTGAATGATGCGGGTCTCCTGGCCGAGCCGGTTCGAAACGACCGCGAAGTTTACGAAAGTCCTCACTTCCGGGAAAGAGGCACGGTCCGCTGGCTGGACGATCCCCTCTTCGGCGACATGCTGCTCCAGGCAGGCTACAGCTGCGGACACATGGAGAAGACCCCGAGGCGGATCAACTGGCACTGGCGTCCGGTCGGCGCCGACAACAAGAAGATTTACCACGACATGCTCGGCATTCCGCTCTCCAAGATCCAAGAGTGGTATGACAAGGCCTACATCTAGAAGGAGGCGACCGTGTGTGATATCATTTGGTGCAAGAAGGAAGTGGGTGGCAAACCTTGCGACACGATCAATTATCTGGATCCCTACTGCTTCTGGAACTGGGAAGGGAAGATCAACTGTGCCGAGTGCAAAACGGTCTATTACATCCACATGATCCAGGGCTTCATGTACAAGGGGCCTGAAGAAAGACCCGGTGAAGAGCCGGATATCATGCCCCTTTACGCCGACAAGCCCTATGACGGCTACTCCAACTACCGACCCGGCGTCGAGGGTCGCACCCGGCCCTACGAGTGCAAGCCGAGAGCTCAGCTCAAGGGCGTTGCCGACATGGTGAAATTCAGCATCCGCGGGAGGCCCGTCCGCGGATGGCGCCCGCAACCCCCTTCGGCCGGCCTGGCCGGAAGTTTCGGCTTCAACTGGGACATTCAAAAACTGTCGCCTGAAGTCTGGGAGGAATACCAGAAGAAGCTGGCTGCAGGCGAAGTCAAGGACTGGTAGCTGAAGAAAGGAGTGTTGCATGACACAGGACCTGACGCCGGAAGAATTCCTGGATACTGTATTGATTCCGGAGAAACAAACTTCCCATATATGCTGGAACTGCAAACATCTGAAGCCGGTCCTCAAGGGCTCCAAGTTCCCGCCTGCAGACATCATCGGCTGGTGCAAGAAGATCCACTGGCCCCATTACTGGTGCGTCGCGGATTTCAACGTGATCAAGAAGTGCTATGCATTTGACGCGAGGAAGAAGGCCTAGCATGGAAGACAATGTCCGCAAAGAGCTCGAAGTCCTCAGGGGGATGTTGAACAACTGGAAGACCAGCTTTCTGGGCTGGGCGGAGCCCGGCGACGACAACGAACATGTCCTGCTGGAGTTCCGGGAAGAAATCCAGATGAATCTCTACCCCTATGTCAGGAGGTTGTACGAGACCAATCACCTGACCAGTGCCGAGGCCACGGAGTTCATGGTTTATTGCTTCGGTCAGGTCGAGGTCCTTCGCGACCAGATGAGGCAAATCGAGACCAGCCCAAGCTAGAAGGAGGTATCACATGCCAGAGAAATGCCGTGTGGTGGTCTGCGGCTTTGACCCCATGCTCGTTAAAGCGTATGTCGCTGCCAACGCCAGAGCCTGTTGGTGGCATATATCCGACGAGCTGTATCACGAGTTTGGAATGAAGCCCAGAATGAAGGTCGAAGGCAAGGTGCTCAAGATCTATTCGGGCAAAACCGGCCAGGAGGTGGCGGCGCCCAACGAGGATTTCGAATGGGAATGCTCCAAGGAAACCGGGCTTGTGGTGCTGCTGCCGGCTGACTTCATCAAGAAGTACATGATAACGGAGTTCCATTTCCTGGAGCTGCTGATCGACAGGATCGACGGCAAGGAAGTGTATCCCGGCCAGGAGAAGGTCAGCAAGAAGTGGTGGCCGTCGGACAAGATGAAGATGGGCTATACGCTGGACTACATCGGCTAGGGCTTGCCACTCGAGCAGAGCAGATCCCCAATCCGTAAGATCATGGAAGGGGCATCACTGAACTTTAAACCCCCTTTTCGGCTCCCCCGAGGAGGGGGTTTTTTGTGCCTGCAAGCGCGAGGCGGAAACACTCTTGTTATTTGGTCATGTGCAGTCTATAGCTTATCGCGCAATGACAAAGAATCTCGTTGTTGTATTATACGCGTTGAGGCTGAGAAGTGGCGTTTCGGTAAACAACCTGGATGCCGGCTTTCGCCGGCATGACGTTCGTGGATATCGCCTCTGACGTCATTCCGGCAGTCTTCAAGCCGGAATCCAGAGACCTGCAAAGAACACAACATCTCATCCTCTACGGGTATAGCCAACTTTAAGATTGTCTCTCAACCGCAGAGATCGTCCGGTAATCATTCCGGGCCTGAAACGACAAGGAACAGGATCGGTTGAAACTGGGATAGAGGATACGAGATGACGCAGAAACCGACAGATGACGATACCCAAGAGGAAAAGCAGGAGTTCTACGCACTGTTCGAAGATGCAGGAGTCCCCGAGGAGGAGCCGGATCATCCCGGATGGCTGTCGATCGGTGAGATTCTGGAAGTGCGGCACCCCGTTTTTGATAACAGCAGATTCCTTATTGGGTATCACCACTCCAGCAATGTTTATGCACTGTCTGGGGACTACATCACCCTGGTGGACCCGGGCAACGACTACACGATCTTCATGGAGCTCGAGAAGCTGGGGTACAGTCCCCTCGACATCAGGAAGATCGTGCTCACCCACGGCCACCGGGACCACTGCATGGGGGTCTTCGAGATGCTGAGGTTTCCTCCCATCATGGAAAGCAAGCAGGTCGAGATCATCATGCACGCCGGAGGCCCGAGAGAATTCAAGGATTTGATCACGGAAGCAGGATTCCCCCCGAAGGAGCTGAAGGGGGGAGAAATTCTCGAGCTGAGCGGGTTCCCTTGGGAGGTGATCCACACGCCCGGTCACACTATCGACGGGATTTGCCTGTATCATGAAGCGACTCGGACCCTCATTACCGGAGATACCGTCCTCCCGGATTCCATCGGCGAGGCTGACAAGAACGCCGGAGGACGGCTCGACCACTACCTTTACGGTCTGAAGCAGTTGCTGAGGAAGGACATCGCCCACGTCCTCCCGGGCCACGGCGTGCCCGTGGCCGTCACCGGCAAACGTGCAGTGGAGGAAACCTACGAAGGCGTGATGATGAAGATCCTCGAAGTGCCTGAGGACGGACGGATGACCTGGATGGAAGGTGCGAGAGGCCTCGCCGAAAAAGGGCTGCTGGAAGAGGCGGTTTATTGCTGCGACAAGGAGCTCACCCTGCGGCCGGAAAATTTCAGTGCCGTTCAGCTGAAGGCGCTTGCCCTGAACGACATGGGCCGCTGTGAGGAAGCCATCGGGCTTCTGGACCGTATCCTCATCCGCCAGCCTGACGATGCTCACGCCCTGACGGCCAAGGGTCACTCCCTGCTCGGCCTTGCCAGACACGAAGAGAGCCTGCCCTACTTTGATAAGGCCCTGGCGAAAGACCCCGGAATCAGGGAGGCCCATATCTTCAAAGGGATGGCCCTTTATTTCCTGGGCCGCTACGACGAGGCCATGGCCATTGAACCATTCAAGACCGAGTTTCTGGCCCGGTTCAAGACCGAGATAGACCAGGAAATCAAGGGGCGCCAGGCCGGAGGCTGATTTTCAGCATTGGATGGCGCCAGCGCTTCTTTAGCATCCGGACCGCGGGCTGTGAGGCGCCAGGCCGGAGGCTGATTTTCAGCATTGGATGGGGTGGTGGGCTGGCGGCA
>CAZLCS010000016.1:0-8936 GCA_964557955.1 uncultured Syntrophobacteraceae bacterium | reverse complement strand
GGCGCCAGGCCGGAGGCTGATTTTCAGCATTGGATGGGGTGGTGGGCTGGCGGCATGGGCAAGGCTAGGGTTGCCCATGCGATGTCCCTCGACCACGGGCAAGCTCCGCTTGGCCCGTGGCACCGCTTGAGACCGGAATACTCATCAATGGAAAGAGGCTTTCCTGTTGCCGCAACGGTTTCCGGTTTCAAGCTCGCCGCAATGGAGGTTTTGCTGGATCACGAGGAGCAGCGAGAAATGAACGATCAGGTATTGAAGCTCTATGAAGCATCCAAGGCTTTGGTCAGTTACATTGATTCCGAGGATGTGTTTGACAAGGTGGGCAGCATGGGGTGCGGTGGAGTCGACCATCATCAATCGGAAACCTTTTATAACCTGATTGCGGCCGCACGGATGGCTCTCAAGGAATTCGAGAAGAGTGTGAAACCGTAGCAGAGGATTTTGAATGGCCATTGAGGAGATCACCTACGAAGAGTACATGAAGAAGCTGGACCAGATCGAGAAACGGTACCTCTCCGACGAGGAAGGCTTTCCCGAAGGTGCGCGTGAGAAGGGTCTCGAAATCTGCAAGAAATTCCGGAGGGAGGTTGAGGAGCTGGGCCCCGAGAATTGCCAGTATTTTATTGACACACTTTACGGGTTGCCGATGCACAGACCGAAGCAGCCGGACAAGTCTGCTGAACCCTGAAAATGGCCTCATTCATAGAGCATGGTTGAAGCTTGCGGCTGAGGAGCACGACGGCCACAACTGTAGCTCACCCTTTATCCCGGGCGGGACCATTATGAAAAAAGAACAGCCTGAATTCGTCACCTGCGCCCATTGCGGGGTCCGCCTGCCCCTGGAGGAGGCCATCCGGTACGAGCACCGGCTGCTTTACGGCGATCATTTCCACTGCAGGGAATGCGATCCCGGGGGGGTCTGGGACTGCATGAGCCATGACACCGACATGGAAGTCCATTGAAACCCCTTCAGCCCGGCGATCCTGGATCATCGGATATCCTCCCTGAGGACGATATCGCTGCCCACGACGGCCATGAGCAGCCCCCTCGAATCCTTTTCCTTGGCCACTCTCACCCAGTTTTCTCCGCTCAGGCCTCGCTCCACGGTGGTCAGGAGCAACCCCCCTTCCAGGTTGCTGCTCTCCTTCAGCAACAGGAACTGCCGATGATTGCTGAATGCAAACATGACCCAACCATTGGTGAGAATGTAGTTGTAGGACCCTGGATATTCCTGCACCAGCTGACTCGAGGTATCGGCCACAGCTGAAAAGAGACAGGGAATGCCCTGCCCACTTTCATAGCGAGCCACAATGCCGTCCAGAAGGTACTCGAAGGTTCTGGCGGAATCGCTGACGGCCTCGTCCAGTTGAACCGTCGTGGCCTTATAGGATTCGATGGCGGGGGCTTTCCCGTTGTGGGCGAAGATCCAATCCTGCCCCTTCAGACGAACGACGAAGGGATGGGCGTGGCATTCGTCGATGGGGCCGCTGGTTCGCAGCCTTACGTGGGCAATGATGAACTTGCTCGAGATGACTCGTGCCAGCCTTTGGAAGCTATCGTGATATCTCCCTTCGTGATAGGCGCGGCCAGCCGATTTCTCGACGTAAGCCCGTCCCCTCTTGAAATAGCCGATCCCCCATCCGTCCATATTCCTCGCCGCCTTAAACGCAAAAACGGGCAGGGACTTGGGGGCGGAATAATTCCTTGCTGCAGACAGCGCAAATAAGTCGCACATAAAAAGTCGGTTTCACCTGATGAGTTGCGAGCCAGTCGATCCATTGCTGTCCAGGCTAATAGAGGAGGACGACGAGTCATTCAATTCGGGCAGAACGAGCGCTTCAAACACATGTCAAATCAGGGACGTTTCCGGCACGTCCCCCAGGTACAGGATATCGGGTCCGGCAACCGCAATGAGCTTTCCCAGGGTGTTGCTTTCAGGTTTGATGGCAGTCCACTCCTTGTCGCTCAACCCCTCCTTGATGGAAGTGAGGACCAGACTGTTTCCAAAGCTCTCCAGTTCCCTCAGGAGCATCAACTGCCGGAAGTTGGAGAAGCCAAAAAGCATGGATTCGTTGGCCAGAAAAAATGCGTAGCGGCCCGGGTATTCGCCAATCATGGTGCGAATGCTCTTGACCAGGGAGCGCCCCAGGCTGGAGTAAGGAGTGTACCGAAGGTAAGAGACCAGCTGATCCCTCAGGTACTCGAAAATCCTGGCCGGATAAGCTTCCACGTCAATTTTCGGCTCGTTTCGGGTCTGGTAGCTTTCGATCCCCTCCACGACCCCCACGTGCACGAAAAGCCACTCATGATTGAGGAAAGACAGAGAAAACGGGTGATTATGCAGTGCGTGGCTTCCACCGCTCAGGGGGCAGCTGATGTGAGAGACAATGATGCGGCTGTCCACGACCCGCGCCAGTCTCTGGAAGCTTTCGTGCACCTGGTCCCCTTCGTAAACCTTCTCGGCAGACCGCTCCACGAGAGCATGGTTGTCGCGGTAAAACCCAATCCCCCAGCCGCTCATGTTCTGCTTGCCTTTTTCCGCAAAGATGGGCAGGTACTGCTGCGCCGTGTAATTGACGCCGGAAGACAGCGCAAAGATATCACACATGTGGGTTCATTCCCCCTTCTCAGAATCGAGCCTCTTTCTTCTGTAAAGGTTGCTGCTTCACGCCCTGTGACCTTCCGTCACCCCTCAATGCTGTTTGTCTGAAAAGTGGACTCCCTTTTCATCCTTCGTTGTGGGCGCAAGCCCATGGGGGTTGACTTAAGCTCATGGGGCTCTGGCCTGCAGGGTGCCATGGGCTAAGTACAGTTCGTCATAATAGAGTGTCCACCTCTCGAGTCGTCATTCCAGCAGTCTCTTGGCCGGGATCCACAAAAAAGCTGGATGCCGGCTCAAAGATTGCCGGCATGCCGAGCGGCGAAATGGACATCTCTTCTGTGGAGGTGTACTAAGCGGAGCTTGCCCATGCGAGACTTTTCAACCACGGGCAAGCTCCGCTTAGCCCATGCCAACCCTTAAGTCAATGACATTGCCGTCACCCCTCCTGACGGGTCAAAACCCCTGATGCTGAGCCCCCGGCGGCTCCATCGCCCCCTTCAGTACAACAGGTTTCCCCCGGTGCCAATTGCTGATTCGATTCATATGCCCAAAGGCCAGATATATCTTGTAAATCGTTTTCAGCCACTTGTTCCCGGTGGAGTCGTAATCGATGAGGGGAACACTCCCGTCACTCAACTCCACCAGGAATTGAGTGAAGATAATCCATTGCATGGCCTCATCAATTCGTTCGAGCACAGCACAGTGATATCGGAACTCAATGGTGGATCGATACCAGTAGGAATGCAGATTCAATCCATGATATCGAGTCATATCGTAACGATCTGGCCTGCTGCAGTTGGGATCGTATCTATTCTTGGGAGAATACCAAAGCTGCTTGATCCTGCAACCATCAGTGCCGCATTGATCTTCACAGTTCTTGAGATCAAAAAAATCGACAATACTCAAGTCCATGGGACGACAAGTATCTTTGGATATACGATTTTCCCCGATGAGGAGATAAACATAATCCTCTATCGCATAGACAATTCTCACCAGCTCCTTCAATTGTTTACATGTGTACTTCTCTGGATCCACCCCATGATGAACATGGAACCCGCATGAATAGTCTATCTCCACTCCTGAAATATCTCCAAGCAACTGAAAGAAACGATAGGCCTGAAACAAACCGTGAAAGCCACGCAGTATCGGACTGACGAGCTCCACGCCACCCCTGTGTACGATGGACGAGTCCTCCTCGAAGTGCCATGAGTCCTTGTCGGTTCCCAGGCTCAGCCCGTAGTCCTTGAGCAATTGCGGGACGTCTCTGCCGTCCCTCGCTTTGGAGTGGATGTTGTAAGGCTTGATGATGCCATTGTCGGGGGGCAGGATGTAGTATTTTAATCCGTAGAACTCAATTTCAACTCCGAACGGGCGGTCCGTGAAGTACTGCAGCATGGGGTACTTCTTCTTGAGCCTCGAGGCCAGATCATAGGACCCTTCCATACATCGCTCCTCCTCATGAAATGCAGATGCAAGCCACCCTGACGCGGACAGGCCCATCCAGGTTCATCGGCGGAGATGGAGGTCGAGATTCATCGGGTTCGCCCATGACCAGGTTCAGGTGCTCAAGAAACCCGGAATGGTTGTAAAACAAGTATAACCTATCATGGATGCTGCGCTTCAACAATCCTCTATTGCCGCCGGAAGCGCCGATTGAAAATGCTGTTGAAACAAGCTCATCTGAAAGGTCGGGTCGGGTGCCATGGGCCAAGTACATCCCCACACAGCTGAGTGCCTAATACTTGGGTCGTCATTCCGGCAGTTTTCAAGCCGAAATCCACAAGAGAAACCTGGATGCCGGCCAAAAGACTGCCGGCATGACGACTTGAAAACGGACATGTTTTTCTGTGTAACTGTAGTGAGCGGGGATTGCCCACGCGAGCTCATTCGATCACGGGCAAGCTCCGCTTGGCCCGTGCCACCCCTTAGCACAACAGAATTGGCGCGGATTGGAGAACGACGCAGAAAACTTGATTCTCTAATTGTCCATGGAAATCAAAGAGGACAACGGGCCCGGGCACTCCAGGCTCATTGTCCTCTTCCCTTCAGCTTTCATCCATTGCTCTTCGAAGATCAGAGTCGCTCTGGATAATTCTCCGTCAAAAACCGGGGCCTGTATTCCAGTGACCCACCGTCACAAACCCAGCAGTTTGCAAAGCCGATCTCCCCACCGCATACTTCAGAACCATCCGAGTAGCAGTTGCCCTCGAAGGAGCAGTATTTTGCATCACATTCCATTGTCCTATCCTTTGCTCATCTGTTCGTCGCCTCATCGACGCGACGTGAACTGTTCGTTTTCGATTCATGACCCTACTCTTATTTTTCCATGCCATTTAAATAATCATTTCCTGGAGTTACTGCAACAACGGGAATCTCTGCCATGCCTGAGACGACCGTGGGGATGAGCGCCTACATTCTTTCCATGATCTCGAGCGGGGGATTTTTGTTGGGCCTGATCTTCGCCTCCACTTCCTCCCTCAGGCGGCCGATTTCCATCTCGCTCAACGCCCTCCCCGTATCCAGCATCAGGATGTCCGCCGGCTGGTGACTGAAACGGGCATGCCCCGAAAGGACTCCGTATTCCCTGGTGTGTATCTCCTGTTCATGCCAGCCTTCGTCACCCACGACAATGGCATAGCAGAAGGACCCGTATACTGTCTCCAAGATCGTGGCCTCGGTGATGGGAGCGTCCGTGATGACGCAGACGCTGCCCCTGGCCAGATCCTGGTCGACAAAACGGTCCTTGAGGAGGAGGACCATGTCCTTGACGGCCACCTCCCGCTTGGCCACAGGGATCTTCAAGCTGGCCGCCACAAAGTCCAGGACGACGGCGTGGTTCCTGGCGTCCGTGCTGGAGAAATGCTTGACCGTCAAGGCCCCGTGCGAATGAATCCAGCCATTGATGACGCTACTCGCCGGAAGCGATTCCTGGAACTCTGCGATCCTCTCCGGGCTGAGGCCTGCGTAGACCTGCAGATTCAGGTCGTTGCCCGGCAGGCCGATGTCGGTGACGAGATCGGGCCGGTCGACACTCCCCAGTGTGAACCCGTACCATTCCAGGCTTTCCCGGTGAACGCTCCGCACCAGCTCGCCGATCTTGAAAGCCTTCTCACGGGCATACGGTGTCATGAGTATGGTCCGGGGCAAGGTTGCCAGGACAATCTCCCTGAGCTCCCGCCGCCTCAGCTCGGACAGGCTTTTCAATCTCATCCCAGCCGCTCCTTCACATCCCCGGCCTCGACCACGAACCTCCCGGTGTGATTCCCGGGAAGCCGGTACATATCTTCCAGAAGGACCCGGTGAATGATGCTGATGAGCCCCCTCGCTCCCGTTCCCTCGCGCTCCGCACGCCGGGCGACCTCGGTCAGTGCATCATCGGTGAATTCCAGGTCGATGGACCATGCCTTGAGATCGTTGGCGTACGCCAGCAGCACGCTGTCCGCGCTCCGGGTCATGATGTCCTTGAGATCCTGGGTGGTCAGCTGATCGTAGACGACTTTCACGGG
Organism: uncultured Syntrophobacteraceae bacterium; assembly: GCA_964557955.1. Lineage (GTDB taxonomy): Bacteria > Desulfobacterota > Syntrophobacteria > Syntrophobacterales > Syntrophobacteraceae > JALOOX01. Next base: position 2,828 of record CAZLCS010000016.1, on the reverse strand, counting down.
GAAGCGCCCCATGAGCTGCCTCTCCATCCCGAAAGCCACCAGGTCGTCGGTCAGCAGATGGTCCCGCCAATCCCCTTGAAAACCCTGCCTGGCCATGCGTCTGTCCACCAAACCCCGGAGGTCCTCGAAAGCGCCCCCGGCGATGAAAAACACATGCTTCGTGGAGAGCGAGATCCTCTCCTTTCCAACGGTCACGGTATTGTCCGTGCCGTCCACCAGGTGGAGCAGCCCTTTCTGCACGCCTCTCCCGGATACATCCTTGAACGCAATGGCTTCCGTGGCAATCTTGTCGATCTCGTCCAGGTAGACAATCCCCATCTGTGCCAGCCGAGCGTTTCCGCCGGCGGCCATGAGCAGATCGACCAGGATGTCCGTGGCATCCTGCCCGACGTAGCCCACCTCGCTGAACCGTGTCATGTCCTCATGAACAAACGCCACCCCGGCCAGTCGGGAAGTCACTTCACTGGTGTAGGTCTTGCCGCAGCCGCTGGGCCCGATCATCATGACGTTGGCCCGGGGCGTCCGGGTGTTCTTCAGGGCCAGGTCGAAATCCCCCTCGTTCTCGGCCAGCGCCCGCTTCAAAGCCCCACCGAGCCTCTTGTAATGGAAGGCAATGGCCGTCGAGATGATCTTCTTTCCCTTCTCCTGACCGATGATGAAAGCGTCCATGGCCGCCTTGAGCTGTGCGGGAGTCTTGTCGAACTCGATGATCTCCTGCACGGCCTCAAGGGTCTGCTCCTCTTTGAGCAGCTCCATCTTGTCATTGATCCGCCGGCGGCTCCGGTCGGATAAGCCATCGTGAGTATGCATCATGACGCGTGAGACTCCGTCTGCTCAACCTTTGCAAGGAAGGCTCGCAGCTGTTTGATTCGCTCCCGCCGGGAAACCGGGTCCGGTTCTTTCCCTCCGTCCCTTTCCGTTCCTGATCCCCCACCTTCGCTTCCACCTTCACTGTCCGCCCGCCCCTCGAGGACCGCAAGCTCATTCACGGCATTCAGGCCGAGCAGAAGGGTCCGGAAATCATGGCGCAGCAGGTGTCGCGCATCGAGCGAAGGGTCGGATTTGTGAAGCCGGACCGACAGGACCATCTCCTCCGGAGAGCGTGCAAACGACAGGTAAGGATTATCAAGGCGGTTGATGATCTCCAGGACCAGCCCATATTCTTCAACCGGGACCATACAATAGGGAGGTATCTCGATGGGCTGCTTCGCCCTGATCTCGAGCCCCCCCAATGGATGCCGCCCCGGATCAGGATCCAGGTTCAGGTTGTCGATCACTGTCAGGAAATCCTCTTTCAGCCCGTAGTTCTTTACAATCGTGCAAACCGTATTGAAGACCTTGTCTTCACGATGCCGCTTTATTCGCTGTCGAGCACGATCACCTTTAATGTTCTTGCGCAAATCCATGGGGATAAGATCATCTTTGCTTATCTGGAATAAATACGATCAATACTCTGTAACATTCAACTATATTCGATAATCTCCAAATTCAATAGTCTTGACAAAATAGAGAGTCTTATCAAGACTGTGATAACCGTTACGGCGCCTGGGATCATATCCATACAGCAGGGCATTGATTCCATCCTCGAGGAGCCTGATGATGCTCTCTGCAGTAACCTCCCGGGGCCAGTCGTAACCCCTGAGGCAGATCTCCTGCTTCGGGGTGTGATGCAGGAGGAATGGATGTTTATAGGACTCGAGAACAACCGGCCTCAATGTACCGACGGTTGACACAGCCACCCTGCAATCGGGGAACCGGTAACTCTGGCCGTAGTAGTCTTTCAGAACATATTCCCCGGTGCGCTTGTAGATAACATAGTCGTCTCTCGAGCCCGTCCTGAAGAAGCCAAAGCCGTCCAGTTCGAAGGACCCTTTCTGGGCAAGATACAGCATGGCTGCGATGTGTCTTCTCTTCGACTCGCTCATCCGTTCGCGCTCAAGCAGCTCCTCCTCGAGACGGGCCCTTTCACGCCTCAAAACTTGCTCCTCCAACGCCCTTCGAAGCCATCGATGAAGCCCCTCCCCCGTCATCGGACCGTCCCGGAGGGGCTCCAGGGGCCGCTCCAGTCTGCGCAAATCATCCAACCGCCGCCGCAGCACCCTGGAATCGAGCACTCTCTCCGCTTCTTCCATGAAACCTTCCGGGATATCCAGAGCAACGGAAAGAAGATCCAGGAACTCCTCCTCGCTGAATGACCGCCTCTCAAGCCCCCTGCTCTTCCGGACGAAATGAGGCATGACCTTCAGCACGATGGTGTGAAGCTTCCCATTGGGCGATATGGCGAGGAGGCCCGAGGGTTTCGCCGGCTCAGCCAGAACGGACCGCTTCACCAGCTCATAGTGATCACGGTCGAGCCTGTCGTAGTTCGCGACGACGGATTGCAGATTCAATGACTTGATATAGGGCTTCCCGTCCATTTCCTTCAGAGTTGCCCCGCGCAAAGGTCGTCCACCCGATCCCTCCGGCTCGCAATCTTCTCGGACCTCCCCGGCCATTGCGGGGTCGAACAACAGCGGTACATAAAGAAATCCCGACTCGACGACCAGATCGAGCCCGGTGCGGAGAAATTGCAGCACGACCTGAACTCCCTGCGGATCTGCCCGCAAAATGGTGTACAAGTATAAGTAAAGGGCGGCACGGGCCAAGCGAAGCTTGCCCGTGGCGGGTAACATCACATGGGCAGGACCCGCTCAGTACAGTTTCACAGAAGAATATGTCCGTTTTCACCTCGTTCATGCCGGCAGCCTTTTGCGCGGCATCCAGGTTCTTTGTGCATTTATTGCCACCGATGAGGAAGTCAGCCAAAATCAACGGTTAGGAAATCAGCC
>CAZLCS010000015.1:0-105297 GCA_964557955.1 uncultured Syntrophobacteraceae bacterium | reverse complement strand
TCCGAGGCGGCTGACACCGCCCCGGCGCAACTCATGGGTAAAGGGCAGGGCTAGCGTGCTGATACTGAGCGGTGTGCTGCAGTCTTCGGGTGCAGCCGATTCGCTGATGCGTTCCCTCGTACCGAGCACAGCCGGACCGAGTCTCACCATCGCCGCACTCGTGAGCATCGCCGCAATCATGTCCGCCTTTATGAACAATGTGGGCGCCCTGGCACTTCTCATGCCGGTGGCGATCCAGCTTTCCGCCCGCAGGGGTTTGCCGCCCGGTCGCCTGCTCATGCCGCTGGCTTTCGGTTCGCTACTCGGGGGGATGACAACCCTGATAGGGACTCCGCCCAATCTCATCGTCTCTGGATTCCGCGCTGAAAGCGGTTCTGAAGCCTTCGCGATGTTCGATTTCACACCGGTGGGATTGGCGGTGGCATTGAGCGGCATCGTATTCATCTCCGTCTTCGGCTGGCGTCTTGTGCCGGCGCGAAAGGGAGTCAGCGTTCAGGATTTTGAGATCGGCGCCTATCTCACCGAGGCCCGAGTTCTGCAAAAGTCCAAGGCCGAGGGCATGATGCTCGACGAAATCGAGTCGGCTCTCGAAAAAGCCGATGCGCAGATCGTCGGGATTGTGCGCAGCGATGCCCACATCCCGGCACCCAATCCACGACGTCACATCCACGCCGGCGACATCCTGATCATCGAGGCAGACCCGCCCGCACTGAGGGAGTCGCTCTCCATTCTCGGCCTGCAACTGGAGGAGGACACGCAGCTCCAGTGCAGCGAGGAGCCAGAGCAGGCTATGGTTCGTTGTTCCAAGATGGAAAAGGCCGTGCAGTCCGAAGACGTGGTGCTTGCCGAAATGGTGTTGTTTTCAGACTCAAGCCTCATTGGCCGAACAGCGTCCGACATCCGGCTGCGTACGCGCTATGGCATCAACCTGCTGGCGGTTTCGCGTCAGGGAAGACGAACCCTGGCCCGCCTGCGCTCGATGCGCCTGGCTGCTGGAGACGTCCTGCTGCTCCAAGGAGAACAAGAAGCACTGAGCGAGTTTGCAGTCCGGTTTGGCTGTGCTCCCCTGGCTGAGCGCAGCCTCACACTGCCGCGCAAGCGCGAATCCGTCCTCGCAGCCACCGTGATGGCCGTCGGCGTTGGCACGGCGGCTTTCGGCCTGGTGCCGGCGGCGATCTCCTTTGCGGGAGCCGCCCTGGCATGTGTGCTGCTGCGACTGGTCCCTGCCCGCCGGGTCTACGATTCGGTCGACTGGTCCGTGGTGGTTCTGCTGGGTGCCCTGATCCCCGTCGCCCACGCAGTGGCCGGCACCGGCACGGCAGCCCTGATTGCGACTGCCCTCGTCGAAGGCCTTGCCCGGGGCCAGGCGGTCTTTGCCCTGGCATTGATCCTGGCAGCCACAATGACACTTTCGGATTTCATGAACAATGCCGCCACTGCCGCCGTCATGTGCCCCATTGCCATCAGCACCGCACAAAGACTCGCGGTCAGTGCCGACCCCTTTCTGATGGCGGTGGCGGTAGGGGCTTCGTGCGCTTTCCTCACACCCATCGGGCACCAGAACAACACGCTGATCCTTGGGCCGGGGGGGTTTCGCTTCGGCGATTACTGGCGCCTGGGTCTCCCGCTCGAAATCATGGTCGTCGCAGTGGGTGTGCCGATGATCCTTCTGGTCTGGCCGTTGTGATTCCCTGCACACTATCCCACCTGACGACTCACCATCCCTTGTCCACCATCAGATGACCATCGGCTCAAGGCACCGTGTTAAATCAACAGCAGGGGTCTACGGGCGCCATGGGGATTCGGCTTGGCGTCTTTCGGGCATAACCGGTGCCACGCGATCAACCCGACACCTTGAACTGGATGGGAAGGATCACCCAGGTGGCAACAGGGTGTCCCTGATACAAGCCGGGTTTGAAGCGCCATTTGGCCACCGCATCGAGCACACAGCTCTCAAAAACCCCCTGGGGGGCCGCCTGGAGTACAGAGGCGTTTCGTACTCGACCGTGTGGATCCACAAGAAATTTGATAACGACCTTGCCCGAGAGCCTTTGACGCCGAGCCATTGCAGGGTAATCGGGCTCCACACGACTCACGATGGTGGGAGGCGTGTCCACCTGAGCCAGCTGGAATTCCTGATGCGCAGGCCCACCTCCTCGCCCTCCCGACGGGCCATCCGCCGATGACACCCCCAGTCCCATGCCCCCTTCCTCCCGGCTCTCCATCGAGGCCGTTGCAGCTTCAGTCGCCATGTTAAGTCCGGTTACTCGATGGGAAGCTGTTTGACTTGCGGACTTGGGTGCGGATGCCTCCCTTTGTTTCTTTCCCCGCCTCACTCCTGGAAGCGTTTGGGGCGTTCTGCGTTCGCCCTGAACCGGCTTCAGCTTCTCCGGCTCCTTGAGATCCCGACGCTGGACAGCCTCAGGTGGAGACGGAATGAAAGGCAATCCGGGATCGACAGACTCCGCACGTTCGGATTCAGCCAGTTCAGTCGGGGCATCCACTGTCTCCCGTCCTTCAGATCCCCCGGATTCGGGAGGCATGGGGAAAGGCCCCCCGGACTGGAGCCACTCAACCGACCGGGGGGATGGCTCGCTCACCCGGTTCGCCTCTGAATCTCCCTCGGATCTCGGGGTTGTCTCAATCCCCCGTTGCCCATCGTACCGTTCGTCCACCCCCTGCCCTGCCGCACCGCTCTCCTCCGCAACGCCGGGTTCGAGGTCAACGAGACGCACCACGAAGGCCGTGTTCCCGATATCGACCTTTGGAGAAAGAAGGGGACACGTCCATAGAAGCAACATGGCCAGGAAATGTATGCCAAGCGCACCGGTCACCCCTCTCGGCAACTCTCGTCTCACGGACCTGGGAGAAAGAATCGAGCTGAGCTCAAGGGGACCGGCCGGGCAGGCTGCAAGGAACGCTACAGCGTGATCCTCTCCCGCACCTTCATCACCGTCGACCTTGTACACAGCAACCAACTCGCTGACCATGGGCGTATCCTGAAGTGCGTCCAAGAAGTACCCTGACAGTCCCTTGGCGCAATCCCGGCTGAAGGCATAACCCCGGTTTTTGCCGATTTCCGGACTCCAACGTGCGCCGGGATCAGGGCTTGGCGCGGCTCCCTGGACACCCGCTCATGAAATTACGACGCCTGGAGTCGCATGGCCGGTCCGCCGCCACCGGCCGGCCCGCACAACCTGCATGGCCGTCTTCAGAACTCGTAGCGCACCATCGCATGGAAACTTCGTCCCGGTGCGGGGATCTCGTCACCCACGATGAGGTCCGATGTGGGAAAGAGATTTTCACGGGTGAGGTGCTCACTGTACTCTTTGTCGAACAAGTTCTCGATTCCAGCCAAGATACGCAGGCCCTTTATGGGCTCGCAGCCGCCGAAGAGATGAAAGACAGCGAACCCCGGCGTCTCGTCCTCCGGGAACGCTTCCGAAACATCGTCCTGCCTTGCGACCAGTCGGCCGCCGAACTCCACCCACCAGGGAATCCGTTTTCCGTAGTCGGCGCGCACCGCCAAACGAGCCTCAAAAGGCGGTATTTCCGGAAGATCCTCGCTGTTGGTCTCATCCTTGCCCCGGACATAGGAGATGCTCATGGGAAAGCTCCAGTGGTCGAAGGGCTTCAGAACTGCAGACAGTTCCCCCCCGTAGAGGCGTGCGTCAACGTTTCTGAAGCCTCGGACCAGGTCGACGGTCCCATTGTTGTCCACATCCTGCCTGGCGATAAGGGTGGAGAGGATGAAGTCATCCACCCAGAAATGAAAGAGGGATGCAGAGAAGACACCCCAGGGCTTTCGCCATTCAGCCCCGATGTCGACTTCGTACCGGACCTCGGGAGCCAGAGTCGGATTCCCCAGCTGAAATCCGCCGGGAGCAGGTGAAAAAGCATAGAATCTCTCGGTGACGTTGGCAGGCCTCGAAACCACCCCGGTCCCGGCATGCAGAACGAGTTTGTCGATCACCTCCCACTTGATGAGCAGATTTCCTGAACCCAGGTATTCTACATCATCCACATCGGCTGCCTCGGGGCCGAAAAACCTGACGAACTGCTGCCGAATGGGCACATCCCCGATGCCGACATCATCGACGCCATCAGCCTCACTTCGCGCATAATCGAACCTCCCGCCCACCCTCAGGCGCCAGCCCGGAGCAAGGTCCACATTGCCTTCCCCAAACGCACCGGCGTTCCATTGAGAGACGTCCGGCCAGATGTGGTCGAACAGTGTTCGATTCTGCGCCAAGATAAACCGTGTTCTCACGGCATCTCGGGCGATGCTGTAGTAGTCGGCCCCCGTGGTGAGGAGCATACGGGAGTTCAGCCTCCACTCCTGTTTGATACGCGCCGCATAAGAATCGGAATCCGTGGTCGTTTTCGCCTGCACCCGAAACCTGTCAGGCCTGTTGAGGTTGCTCATGGTGTGATCGACGATGGAGAAGCCGCCGTCGACCTGGATCTGCTCCAGGGTGCACCCGGGACGTTCGATTCGGTAGCCTGTGTTGTAGATCCAGGTCTTCGTTCCGTCGCTGTCCATGGGAAGCGAGGGTGACTCGAAGCCCTCATCCCGAATGTAATTGAGGCCGTTCCACCACCGGTGGTTGCCGAAGGGTCTGAGTCCAAGGGACACTGCGCCTCCCTCTTCCTTCTTGTCGGCAGGGACGGTGGTTCCGTTGGCGGAGTCGTAGTCCCCGAAGTTGAGGGCATCCAACGCCAGGTAGTAATCCACCCACCGATTGCCCCCCAGCACTCCGGCACCTCCCCACACTCCGTTGCGCCCGCCGTCGTATTTACCGCTGCCCCATGCATGAAACTCATCGGGGGCGTCGGGACTCCGTTCATAATCCGTGGACACGACGATGCGCCCCCCGGTGCCTCCGGGTCCCAGGGTGACGGAGGGCAGCCCCTTGACCACCAGAACGCTCTGAACCTTGTCGGGCTGAAGATAAGTGATGGGGGGATCCATCCGCGCGGGACAACCGCCGTGAACAGGAATGGGCCCGATCTGTGTCGGCACACGCTCCCAGCCGAGCCCCCGGATGACCGGCTCCGTAGCATTGGCCCCGCGTCGGACCGCGCTGACGCCAGGCGTGTCATCGATGACATCCCCGAGGTTGAGGTGCCGGGTCCAGTCCAAGACTTCCTTGGAGATGGGCTCCGTCTGGGGCATCTCGGGGCTGGTCGTGATGATCATTTCCTCGAAGACGAACGTCTCAGCTGGCTTACCATCCAGCGGGCTTTCCTGGCTCAGAGCACTGGATTCCAGGAACCCAATCGTGGCGATCAGAGCCACCAGGATTCGGAGTCTGTCCATATTCGATCCCCTTCCTCGTCAAATGCGTCAGAGCAGGCGTCATCTTCACAAGCCGGTCGTGAAGCGCTGAGTTTGGAAAGGTCCAGGTCTCGTCACTGCTTGGGCGGGTGCTCATGCTGGTGCCCTTGCTCATGCTGCCCGTGCTGGTGGGGGTCTTCGGTCCGCCCCTTCATCCTTTTCATCTTCCTCTTTTCACGTATCATCTTGGTATCTGCATACATGTCTTCATAAGTGGCCTGCATGGCCCGATCAAAAGTGCAGACCTCCCCACCGTTTTCTTTCACGAATCTTTCGGCATCCTCCTTCTTGGCAAAAGCCCATTTGGCCCTTTTGCTCATCACCCCCGGCTTGTTCCCCCCGAGGACCCAGACCGCTGTTTCGGCATCAATGAGCTCCTTGGTCGCCAAGTCCCCGACCTTCAGGGATTTGGGAGTCTTGTCCATGTTCATGGCGAGATCGACGGCGGCACAATGAATGCTGCAGGCTCCAAAGCTGCTCCCATCATCATATTCGATGAGGAATCTGCTGAAAGCGAACTGCTCCCGATCCATTCCACAATAGGCACAGGTCGGGTATTTCTGGATATCCTGAGCCTTTTGAGCCCAAGCAACCGCGGCCACACCAAAGCACATCAGTAATAGAGCTGTACCCCAAAGACTCTTCTTCATCGCTCACTCCTCGGCTCGTTGAAGACCATCAAGCGCACCACCGGTAAGAACGATCCCACTTCCCATGGCGGATGTTCACCTTGACGAAATTACCAGGAACGTAATTGAAGTCCTATGGGGAGACCCCTGATTTTGCATTCCCCCATGTCTCAAGCAGCACCGAACATTGGAGAAGATCCGCCTGATTACTAGTGATCACTGCCATTGATCCATGGCCTTGCGGTCGCTCCAACTCCAAATGCGGTTTCCCCCGCAAAGTCGGGGATCACCTATTGCCTTAACTTGAGGTGAGGACAAGCAGGATATAAGATATAGCTGTCAGCATGCCGCGAACGAATGAACGCTCCCTCGCGAGCCATGACGAGGTTTGAAAACCGCTCACTTTGGGGAAAACGCCCACAACAGACCATGGCGGGACTGGATATCCATGAAAGCAAGGATTCTTTTGGCGGATGATCATAAAATCATGCGGGATGGCCTGCGGGCACTGCTCGACACGCTTCCGGGAATAGAGGTGGCGGGAGAGGCTGAAAACGGTCGACTCATGGTGCGCATGGTCCGGCAGGTGCCGGCAGACCTGGTGATCATGGATGTCGGAATGCCGGACCTCAATGGCATTGAGGCCACTCGGGAGATCCTCTCCATCGCTCCCGATATGAAGGTCGTGGCGCTCTCAATGCACTCGGACAAGCGTTACGTAAGCGAGATGTTCCGGGCAGGCGCTGTGGGATACCTGTTGAAAGACTGTGCCTTTGAGGAGCTGGCGCGAGCGATCCGGGTGGTGATGGCCGGCCAGAGTTACATCAGCCCTCCCATTGCCGAATCGATGATCAGGGATTTTTTGGAGCATAGCCCGACAGACCCCACCTCAGCTTACTCCATCCTGACTCCACGCGAACGAGAAGTCCTCCAACTCATTGCAGAAGGCTATTCTGTCAGACAAATAGCCTCTCACCTCAACATCAGTACGAAAACGGTTGAGAAACATCGGCAGCATATCATGACCAGGCTGAGCCTATCCAATATGGCGGATCTGATCAAGTATGCAATCCGTGAAGGACTGACATCGGCCGAACAAGGTTAATATGTATAATCCTCAGTACGTATACGATTGTTCTAATTTAGTGGACTAATAGGGACTCATCTTTCCGATCTTCTTCTTGACACGTATCATTTTGCTATCATTGTACATATCTTCATAACTCGCCTTCAACGCCTCATCAAACGACGCGATTTCACCGCCATTCTTGGAGACGAACTCCTCTGCATCCGTCTTCCTGCCAAAAGCCCACTTGGCCCTCCTGGTCATGACCCCTGGCTTGTCACCCCCCAGAACCCAATAGGCCGTTTCCGCATCCGTGAGCTCACCGGAAAAGTAATCCGCCACCCAGATGGACTCCGGTGTATTATGGATATGGATGATCAGGTTCAGAGCCATACAGTGGATGCTGCAGGCGCCGAAGGCGCTACCATCCGAATAGTGGATCAACATCCTGCTGTGAGCATAGGTCTGCCTGTCCATGTTGCAGTACTGGCAGGTGGGAAACTCCTTGATATCCTTTGCTGTCTCACCACTTGCACCGGTGGAGTAGAGGAGCAGCCCGAACAAAGCTATGATAAAGGGAGCGATGGTCGCATTTCTCATGTTTTCGTCGTTCCTTATCAAGGGCTATGTCATGTCCCATCCCGGCGGACGTGTGGAATATCCGATGTCCTTGCAGGTTAGCCCAGCGGGGACCTTCCTGAAGGGTTAAGAATTGATGAAGCTTCTCTCATTCAAAAGTCTTCGGGTCAGGCTGGCGGCGCTCATTCTCATGACGATGGCATTGGCGTCCGGGTTGATGCTCTGCAACTACATCATGGAACGACGAGCCATCTTATCGCATTTGAGTGAGGATTTCATTCAGCTTGTCGCTCTCATGGCCCGGGATATGGAGGAGCTCATCGGGCGTTCGAGGCAATTCCTGCTTGCTCTCTCCAGGGCCGTCGAGCTGCAGGCAATGGATGAAAGTGCATGTTCGCGGTTTCTGGGATCCTTGATCGTGGAGTATTCGCGCTACCGGAATCTGGGTGTCCTGGACGCGGAGGGGCACCTCGTCTGCAGTGCTCTTCCAATCCGACCACCGGCGGTTTTCGCGCGGGAGCCCTGGTTCAGGCATTCCATCCGTGGGCGCGATTTCGCCATGGCGACTTATCAAATGGAGTCGGAGGCAGAAGCCGGTATCGCCATCAGCTGTCCCGTGTTTGATCCATCGGGGGATGTTAAGGGATTGGTCTTTGCTGTCGTCGCATTGAGCCATTTCAACCGCCCCTTGGCCAACCTCCGGCCAGCCGGGCAGGTCGAGCTGATGATGGTCGACCGAAAAGGGAACACGGTCAGCTGCTATTCCAGCCGGGAGGACTGTCATGCCGAGCCCATGCTGCAACCCGCAATCCTCAGGGCCTTACGCGAGGAGGGCAGAGGGATCGTGGAAGTAAAGGATTCGAACAGGATCAATAGACTCTACGCTATCACTCCACTTTCGAGCCAGGTGGATATAGGCCTTTTTGTTGTGGTTGGGACACCTACGGAAAGCTTGTACCGCAACGCCAACCGGATGCTGCTCTATCAATCGGCTGGACTCTGGGTGATCACGGTGCTGGCGCTTGCCGCAGTCTGGCTCGGTGGCAGTGCACTGGTCATCAAGCCCGTCACGGCCATGGTGGCCATGTCTGCCAAGATATCGCAGAGAAAGATGGATGCACGCACGGGATCGTCCTACGAGAGCGGCGAGCTTGGCGTGCTGGCTCAGGCCCTGGATACCATGGCGGAATCGCTTGAAGACCATGCCAGACAAGTGCAGGAGTACGAAAGCCAGCTTCGGTCTTTGGCATTCGAGCTGTCTAAAGTCGAGGAAAGGGAGCGGCGTCTTCTCGCTGAGGACCTGCACGACCGTTTGGGACAGCTCCTCGGAATATCCAAGATCAAACTGGGAATGCTGTGCCGGGTTTACCCACAATCGGAATGGCCGAAGCTCATCGAGCAGATCAGAGGATATGTCGATCAGGCCATTTCGGAGACCCGCTCCTTGACCTTTCAGATCAGTCCGCCCATTCTTTACGAGCTCGGGCTCGAAGCGGCGCTGGAGTACCTTGCGGAGAATTTTCAGAAGATGCATGGGATAAATCTCCGATATTCGGATGACCGGATCCCCAAGCCACTCGACCATGACCTCAGGGCGTTCCTGTTCAGGGCTGCCAATGAACTGCTGCACAATGTCGTCAAGCATGCAGGGGCCCGTTACATCATCATGGGGACGCGGCGGGAGGAGGAGTACATTCTCCTGTGGGTGGAAGACGACGGAGTCGGGTTTGGCCCGGGTTCGAGCATCCGTTCCGGCCCCGGTAAGGAGGGATTTGGACTGTTCAGCATCAGGGAGCGACTGAGGCACATGGGAGGCGAGGTCACCATCGAATCCCGGCCGGGGCAGTTCACGAAGGTGACATTGAAGGCACCCCTTTTGCCGACCCACGCAATTGAGGGCGCATCGGCTCCGTGAGGACGGAAACGCCTTCATCATTGCATGCAAGCCCTGGTGGTCCCGGCATCATCACTGATTTGGACGGGAGGTTCGCCAAAATGAACATCGGCCGCCTTTACGACATCACGACGCTATTGGGGTCTGAAAACATCGACTATCCCGGTGACACGCCCTATGCCCGCACCATGGTCTGCACCATCGGGGGAGGTGCAAGGTACGATCTGGCGCGGCTGGAGATGAGTGCCCACTCCGGGACCCATCTGGATGCCCCGGCTCATTTCGTTTCCGGAGGCAGAACCATTGATCAGTATGAGGTAAGGGAATTCATCCTGCCCGCGCATGTGATCCGGATCGACGATCCTGAAGCTGTTCGCGGCTCAGCACTGCTCGAATCTGAAATCAGGCCGGGCGAAGCGCTGTTGTTCAAAACGTGCAACTCTTCGGGCGCTCAACGCAGAAGCGGGGTCTTTTCTGAGGAGTTCGTCTATCTGTCCCGGGAGGCTGCCGACCTGTGCGTGGAAAAGCGGGTCCATCTGGTGGGCCTTGACTCCGTTTCCGTCGACAGGTATGGGGACGAACACTATCCGGTTCACGAGAGGCTGTCGAGAGCGGGAATCCTGATCCTGGAGGGGATCGATCTGGCGCTGGTGCCGCCGGGGAAGTACACCCTTATCGCCCTTCCCCTTAAGATCCGGGGTGGAGAAGCCTCGCCGGTTCGCGCCATACTGCTTTCATAGAGGAGAAGACTTGATGAAGATTATCGGTATCGAAGGCAGTCCGAGAAAGAACGGGAACACCGAAAAGCTCGTCAGGGCCATCCTCCAGGGGGCCATCGACGACGGGCACGAAGCGAAGTTCTGCAAGTTGGCGGACATGAAGATATCCCCCTTGCCTGGGCTGCATCGGCTGCAGGGAAACGGGGGATTGCGTCATCAAGGATGACATGACCCGAATCTATGCGGGGATCCAGGCCGCCGATGCCATCGTTGTCGGATCGCCGGTGTACATGTGGCAGGTATCGGCCCAGACCAAGATGTTTCTCGATCGACTGGTGCCATTCATCAAGCCTGACTTCTCCACTCGGCTGCAGGGAGAAAAACGGTTGCTCCTGGGTTTCACTCAAGGGAATCCCGACCCCCAGGCCTTCAAGCCCTACTTCGATTACCTGGAGAAAATGTTGGCTTTCTTACATTTCCGCGTGACAGGTACTCTTGTGGCTTCGGGAACGAGGGAGAAGGACGACGTTTTGCAGCAGATCGATGTGCTGGACCGTGCAAAAGAGATGGGAAGAACTCTCATGGCATAGATCCCTGGAGGAGAGGTTTTTATGAAATCTCCCGTGCGCAGCAAGAGCTCCGAACCCATTGTGCTGTTGGGGCTGGGTGCTCTGGCCCTCGGCCTTTCGGCCATATCCCCCCACGACGCGACCACCTGGCTCCTGGAGGTATTCCCAATCTTCATCGGTGTACCCATTCTCATGCTCACCTACACCCGATTCACTTTCACGCCGCTGGCTTACAGACTCGTTTTCATTCATGCATTGATTCTCATGCTTGGCGCACACTACACCTATGCGCAAGTGCCCCTCGGTTTCTGGGTGCAGGATCTGTTCGATCTGCAGCGCAATCATTACGACCGCCTGGGACATCTGGCCCAGGGGTTCATCCCGGCGATCCTGGCCCGGGAAATTCTCATCCGCACGTCTCCATTGAAACCCGGGAAATGGCTGTTCTTCCTGGTCACCTGCGTGTGCCTGGCGATCAGCGCGTTCTACGAATTCATCGAATGGTGGGCGGCTCTCATCTTCGGTCAGGGGGCGGACGCATTCCTGGGAACCCAGGGTGACGTCTGGGACACTCAGTGGGATATGTTCCTGGCCTTCATCGGATCGATGCTCGCCCAAATCACTCTTTCCGCCTGGCACGACAGAGAATTGACGATCGAAAGAGAGCTGTCTTGATTCGAACCACCCTCGTGACCTCCGGAGCGACTGCCGAAGCCATGGCACCCTGGCCTTCCGCACGTGCATCCACCATTGACCGGTTTGCTCGCCGCATGTCGAATTTCCATAAGAGCTGTGGCAGTCTGAACCGGATCATGTTAATAGGAAGCAGCATGCTAGTCCAAGGGAGCTTTGTGAAGGACCTCTTGCCCGCACTCTGGGCTTCAGCCCGCGCCTGAGTGCCTTCGAGAAGTCATGGACAAACAGCCCTTTTGCGGATGACGCTGCCTGATCCAGGCTGGGGTGACGGACATCGGTTCTCGATTTATGTGCTATTAATTGAGTTACTGATGATTATCGCTGAATAGCACAAAATGATTGAAAGGTAACTAAATGAATATTTATGTCGGTAATCTGCCCTATACTGTAACTGATGAAAGCCTTAAAGAATTGTTCGTTGAATATGGCCAGGTTGACAGTTCCAAGGTCATTATGGATAGACACAGTGGGCGATCCAAAGGTTATGGGTTTGTAGAAATGCCCAACAACTCAGAGGCTGACAAGGCTATTAAAGCGCTCAATGGAAAGCTTATCGACGGCATGAACATTAAGGTCAACCAGGCCAATCCCGGAGGAAAGAAGGCAAAAAAGCCAGCTTTTCGAAACAGGTACTAGGGTACATGAGTCGCATGAGAACTGATCGACGCCGAATTGCAGTGGTGATCACATGGTTTTCGACAGGAATACCCACTGAAACGCGGACTGCAGGCTTGGGGTGCGTCCCGTCTTCGGGCGGGACTCAATTCAAGGTGTGCACGTTCCTTTCAGTGGGTTCCGAACAGTGACTCTCCCGAGATGGCCATGAGTCCTCTGCCGACATTTCTTGGCGCAGGCATCCTGCTGGGTCTCTCTGCGGGCTTCTCACCGGGGCCGCTACTGGCTCTCGTTATTTCCCAGACTCTGAGGCATGGCATGAGGGAAGGCGTCAAGGTTGCCCTTGCACCCCTCATCACGGACCTGCCTATCGTTCTGATCTGCTTTTTCCTTCTGAGTCGATTCGTTCACTCACAAATTGCCCTGGGGGGCGTCTCATTGGTTGGAGGCGCCTTCGTGTTTTACCTGGCTTTCGACAGCTTCCGGGCGGAGCCTCTGCACCAGGAGATGCCGGACAGACCTCCTCAATCACTGGGAAGAGGTGTTTTGGTCAACTTCCTCAGCCCCCATCCCTATCTCTTCTGGCTGTCGGTGGGGGCACCCATGATGCTCAAGGCGTGGCTCCAGAGTCCCCTGGCATCGGCAGCTTTTCTCGCGGGATTCTATGTCTGCCTTGTAGGGTCTAAAGTCCTTTTGGCCGTCCTTTCCGGCAAGTACAGACAGCGCCTCACAGGAAGAGCACACAGAATTCTTCTCCGCGTTCTGGGACTGCTTCTGCTGATTTTCGCGTGTCTGCTCCTTCGGGATGGATTCCAGCTGTTGGGCCGGCTGTCCTGATTCCTGGTGCTTCGTTACCCCCGATGGGGTGAGCCGACACCATTCTTCAGGAGGTTCTCGCCAAACATCATGTCCCGTATCGAGGCGTTGTCGGGTCATCGCTTCGGGGGCCCCGTGATTTCCAGCTCGTTGGACACGACACTCGCCGGCATTTCATCGAAGGGGCGGAGGCAGAAATCCAGGCGAATCCTGTATCGGCCCGTTGCCGCTGCATCCGGCAGAGTACATGAGATTGAGCGTGCACCATCCCGGTCGTGGACCATGATGCACTCGGCATTATCGAGAGGACTCAAATGGATCCTCCCGACCACATCCCGACCTTCCTTGTCTCGCACGAGAGCTGCCGCCGTTCCAACTCCAAAACCGAAATCACTCACGGAGACCAGGGAGAGCTTCACCCGGTCTCCCATCCTGTAGCGATCGAAGTCCGTGGAGAGATAGATGCGCCGGTTATGCTCGCTCTCTTTCGTTCGCGTCTTGGAAGTCGCCGCTTCCCAGAATCTGGGTCTTGCGGAGTCGAGGTGAATGTTGGCCCCCCCGTAATGCCCTACGCCACAGCAGTTCGCCTCCTTGATAATCCTCCAGAGCTCCCTGCCCTTGACCCCATCAATGTTGAAGTCGAGGGCCATGCCGTCCATGTGCAGACTGGTCATGGCCACGTTTCCTCCCGTATTCCGGAGTCTGGAATTGTATTCCGGGCTCCGATAACCCGACGTCAGGTTGATGACTTTCCCGGGAGCCACCCGGTCCGAGAAGTGGTCGAGGATGAGCAGCAGTCGAAGGGATATGTGCTCGAGGCCTCTTCTTGGTTTGAGCTCAAAGACCTCGTCGATCCTGGCAAGTCCCTCTTCGTTGAGTGAACCGTCGG
Organism: uncultured Syntrophobacteraceae bacterium; assembly: GCA_964557955.1. Taxonomy (GTDB): domain Bacteria; phylum Desulfobacterota; class Syntrophobacteria; order Syntrophobacterales; family Syntrophobacteraceae; genus JALOOX01. Next base: position 91,487 of record CAZLCS010000015.1, on the reverse strand, counting down.
AATTCAGAACGGTGACATTGGCTTCCTTGCCGGTCTTCGCGTTCTTGATGTGGAGCCTTCCATCGCCGGTCAGGAAGAAGCGGGATTGGGCGGATTCCACACCGGCACAGACCGTTGCATCGCAAAATAGACAGGCAATCAGGACCACGAGCAGGCATCGAGCGGCTCTTCGTTTTGTCCGTTCCATCATCAACCGGGGATCCTCACTGAACTCAGTCACTTGATCAGGGCCTGTTGCCGTTGGCACCGCACCACGCAAATGGAGAGATTGCATCAGGGTCGGGGATCTTACCCCCGGTCAGTATAGTGGAGGAAACAGGAGAAATGAAGCGCTTCGCACGGACCTTCCGGGCGAACCGCTTTCCTTTCCTTGACATTGCCATCGAGGCACATAGAATCTTCTTTGCCCTCCGGTTTGGATCGCAGTTAACGGGTGCCGGCAGATCATGCTCCATGTCCGGTTCCACCACGGAACCTGCCCATGCTGTTTGTCTGAAAAGTGGAGTCCCTTTTCAGACAAACAGCATTGACGGAGCCTGCGCCCTCAGGAAAGGGAAGACCATATGGATGAGCTGCAGTCCATCCTGTCCTTCACGCGTCATGTCACTTCCAGCCTTTCCCCAAAAGATGTGATCGCCAACAGCGTCATACACGTGGGAAAGATCCTGCATCCTGACCACGTCTTCTTCTTCCTGAAGGAGGAAGACTCCCTTCGACTGATAAGCAGCTGGCGCAGGCCGGGCATCGAGACGTCCCCGGATACCCGGTCCTTCCCTGTCGGGCAGTGCCTTTGCGGCAAAACGGCCAGCTCCAGAGCGCCTCATTACACGCTGGATCTTTCGTCCGCCCCCTCTCGCACCCGGGATGAATGTATGAAGGCCGGCATCAAATCCCTTGCCAGCGTCCCACTGGAGGAGCGAGGGAAACTTTTCGGAGTCATCACGGTCGCCTCCCTCAGTGAGAGGGACTTCCGGACCCAGTCCTCGCTTCTGGAGGCTCTGGCCGGCTATACGGCTTTCGCTCTGCACAATTCATTGCTGAATGAACAACTCACCCGTCAAACCACTGTCTTGAAGAGCGAGGTGAAGGACCGCGAACGAGCAGAGGAGGCCCTGCGCAAGTCCAACCGGGCCCTCCGCATGCGGAGCGAATGCCACCGTGCTCTGGCGCGTTCCAATACGGAGAAGGAGCTCCTGGAACAGGTTTGTCACTCCATTGTGGAAACGGGCGGTTACCGCATGACCTGGGTCGGGTATGCGGAGCATGATGAGAGGAAGACCGTTCGCCCCGTTGCCCAGGCAGGTTTTGAGGACGGGTACCTCGAAGGGCTTGAAATCACATGGTTGGACACGGAGCACGGGCGGGGCCCAACGGGGACCGCCATCCGGTCGGGCCGGGCCGTCGTGATCCAGGACCTCGCCGGCCATCCCCAGTTCACCCCGTGGATTGAAGCCGCCCGGAAACGGGGATATGCCTCGACCATCTCCTTGCCCCTCATGGTCGAAAAGCACGTGGTGGGCGTTCTGAGGATCTATTCCGGAGAACCCGCAGCCTTCAACGAGGAGGAATCAAGACTCCTGGGAGAGCTCGCAGAGGACCTGGCATTCGGTATCCAGGCGATCCGCGCTCGTGCTGATCGGCAAAAGTACCGGGAATCACTTAAAGATCTGGCAGAACTCAACCAGCAGGTCATCTCCTGTTTAAAAGATGGGATCCTCGTGTGCGGCCGCGATATGCGTTTCGCAGCCTGGAACCCGGCCATGGAGGAAATCACCGGGGTCAAGGCCGATGACGTTCTGGGGCGCCCTCCCCGGGAAGTGTTCCCATTCCTGGGGGAGCAACCGATGTCGGAGCTGTTGGAGAGGGCCTTGGCTGGGGATGTGGTTTCAACTCCAGATTTTCGTTGCCGCCTGCAGGGAGCCGGAGAAGCCGGCTGGGCACAGGGTCAGTTCATGCCATTGAAGAATGCAGCGGGCAAGATCATAGGCATCCTGGCAACGGTCCACGACATCACCGGGCGGAAGCAAGCCGAAGGGACCCTGAAGGAAAGTGAGTTTCTCTTTCGCTCACAGTTCGATCTGGGGAATATCGGAATCGCCATCACCTCTCCGGAAAAGGGGTACCTTCGAGTCAACGGTAAACTCTGCCAGATGCTCGGATATACGGAAGATGAGCTCCGACAGCGCACCTGGGCAGAGATGACCCATCCGGACGATCTGCCTGAAAATCTGTTTCTCTTCCAGCGGATGATGGAAGGGGAGATTCAGAATTATGAAATGGACAAGCGTTTCTTCCATAAGGACGGCCACATCGTCCACGTTCGTTTGACCAGTTCCTGTTTTCGAAATCCGGACGGCACCGTTCGGTTTGTCATCGCCTCCATGCTCGATATCAGCGAGCGCAAGCTCATGGAACAGCAGCGGATCAAGAGCGAGGAACGGCTTCGTCTGGCTCTTCAGGCGGCCAACGACGGACTCTGGGACTGGCACATTCCATCCGGCAAGGCCTATTTCGGTCCGAGATATTACACGATGCTCGGTTATGAACCGGACGAGCTCCCGGCAAGCTATGAAACCTGGCGCTGCCTCCTTCACCCGGATGATCTGGCGACGGCCGAAGCGAGCGTCTCCCATGCCCTGCAGCAGCCGGAAGGCGCGTTCGGACTGGAATTCCGCATGCACACCAAACACGGCGCATGGCTCTGGATCCTGAGTCGCGGAAAGGTCGTGGAGTGGGGAGAGGACGGGCTGCCCATCCGGATGGTGGGAACCCATACGGACATCACCGAGCTGAAGCGCGTCAAGGAAGAGCAGGAGCGTTTCTTTCAGCTGTCCGCCGACCTGCTCTGCATTGCCGGGCTCGACGGGTACTTCAAACTGCTCAGCCCATCCTGGGTGCAAACGCTCGGCTGGTCCCTGGAGGAGCTGAAGGCTCGACCCTTCGCGGATTTCGTCCATCCCGACGACCGCCGTTCTACGGATGCGGACCGCACGGAGCCCGCCGACGGTCATCGTGTCCAATCATATGAGAATCGTTACGAGACCAGGAACGGTGACTACCGGTGGCTGAGCTGGCATTCCCTGGCTTCGCTGGACGAGGGTCTGATCTACGCCGTGGCTCGCGACGTCACTGAACAGAAAAAGGCCGAGGAAGAGGTGCGGCGGCAGCGGGACTTCGCACAACGCATCATTGATACCAGTCCCAGTATCATTTATGTCCACGACCTCTTCGAGAATAAAACGATTTTCACGAACCGGCAGGTCGAGGAACTGCTGGGCTACAGCCCGCGGGAAGTTCGCCGGATCGCCGCCCGCTGGTTCATGAGCATCATGCATCCCGAAGACCTCTCCCGGGCCGAGGAGCATTTGCAGAGACTCAGCCGGAGCCGGGAGGGCGAAATCCTGGAGGTTGAGTATCGCTTGAGGGACAAGGCCGACCAATGGCATTGGTTCACGAGTCGCGATACGGTCTTCACGCGAACGTCAGAAGGCAGGGTCAGGCAGATTGTCGGATCAGCGCAGGACATCACAGACCGAAGAAGGGCAGACCAGGAACGTCAGCGGCTCGAGGCCCAGTTGCGTCATGTTCAGAAACTTGAAAGCCTCGGTGTCCTCGCTGGTGGGATCGCCCACGACTTCAACAATCTGCTGATGGGGATCATGGGAAATGCAGACCTGGCGATGATGGAGCTCCCTTCCATTTCTCCCATTCGACGCAATTTGGATGAGATTCAGAAGGCATCCAGCCGGGCCGCAGACCTGTGCCGCCAGATGCTGGCGTACTCCGGCAAAGGGAGGTTTGTCCTCGATCATGTCAACCTCTCGGAAGTGGTGAAGGAAATGACGAACCTCCTCCAGGTCTCGGTGACCAAGAATGCTGCACTCCACTATCAATTTGCGACGGATCTTCCCCGCATCGAGGCAGATGTCACCCAGATGCGGCAGATCATCATGAACCTCATCATCAACGCTTCCGAGGCCATCGGGGACCAAAGCGGAGTCATCACGATCTCCACTGGGGCCATGGAATGCAGTCGCTCCGACTTTCGGGATGCCTATATCGACGAATCACTCCCCGAAGGACTCTATGTCTACCTGGAAGTAGCCGATACGGGGTGCGGGATGGACGAAGCGACGCGGCTCAAAATGTTCGATCCCTTCTTCACGACCAAGTTCACCGGGCGCGGTCTGGGGCTGGCCGCTGTCCTGGGCATCGTCCGGGGCCATCAGGGCACGATCAAGGTTCATTCCCAACCGGGCAAGGGCACAACGTTCAGAGTGCTCTTCCCCGCCATCGCTCAGCAGGGCGCGACCAAAGGAGATGCTTTGACCGATGGAAGACCATGGCGGGGTGCCGGAACGGTCCTTCTCGTCGACGACGAGGAGACCGTGCGCACCGTGGGTAGTCAAATGCTGGAAAAACTTGGATTTCGTGTGTTGACCGCCAGGGACGGCGTCGAGGCCATCCAGATCTTTCGCCTTCGGAGTCAGGGCATTGCCTGCGTGATACTCGATCTCACCATGCCCCGCATGGGCGGAGAGGAAACACTCCGCCACCTGCGGCAGATCCGGTCGAGTGTCCCCGTGATCATGTCGAGCGGCTACAATGAACAGGAAGTCACACAACGATTAGTGGGCAAGGGTCTGGCAGGGTTTATCCAGAAACCGTATGACTTCCAGGCCCTGCGGGACGCCCTGGAGAAAACGATTGATTACGGCACCGGGAGCTCAGCGTTGTGAGCCCCTCGTAGAGGGAGGCGAGGGGGAGATGCTTGTTTCAAGGGAAAGGACACACACACCCCTGCCCCCCTCGATGGAATTCAAAGCAACCGTCCAGGCATTCGCGCCGTGCCGCACTAGTCGGAGTAGCCGCTCCCCACAATGAGAGCGCCCTTGGTCTTTCTTACATACGTGTGTTTCATCTTGCCCTGCCATTCGTAATCCACCCAGACTCCCTCCGGGGTTCCCTTGACGACCGCTTCAAAGACGGGGGCAGCCTTTTCCTTCAGATTCTGCCCTTCAAGGGCGGGGTGCACCAGCAGCTTTCCATCCTCTTGCATGATGAACACATAGTAAGGTTCTCGCTTGGCAGCATCCTTGAAATCAGCAGCCGTTTTCCCGCCGTCCATGGCCACCACAATTTCGTCCACTTGCTTCTTAATGGCATCCTTGTCGGCAGCTGCATGCCCGAGAGTGGCAAAACAAACAACGGCAAAAATGGCAAGCAAAAGAACTGAAGCTCTCTTCATGGTGCGCTCCTTTCAAATCCTGGAATGAGTCTGACAGATGGAAAGCCTGAAACCACGCCTCAACCTTTGAACCTGATCACCCCCCTTCTGCAGTTACTGGAACCGTTGAGGATGCGTGTTCACGGGGATGCAATGGATTCGTGTGAGGTTTCCTGGTGGAATAATCCCGTCAGCAACAGGATGAGCTGGAGCTTGAACTGTGGCTGGAGAAACGGATATCGATGAGCCATGGTCATTACCTACACCGACTCAGTTCACACGGTCAACCACTTTCAGCAGTCCTCAGGATGAAACAAAGATGGCACTTCGGGACTATCTCATCAGGACAGATGCCAAAGTGTCAAAAACCCGTTTCTGCCCATTCGTGGGGAATGGACCACTCTATCGAGAGCAAACGGGAGCGAGCCCCGGAGCGTTATGTTCCGGTATGCCTGGAGGAGATTGGGGGAAGCGGGAGCCTGGAAACAAACCGTTCGATGCCTTGAGTGTAAACCTCGCCTGAGACAACGAAGCCACTATTGTGGTCGCCCTTGATGGTCAGCATTTCTCCGGTGGTGGTGAGGAGGGCATTGAAGATCTCACTTCCCTGCCTGTACGGGATGATTTCATCATCGGGACTGTGAATGACCAGCGTTGGGCACTTCACCTGCCGTATAGATTCCAGCGTATTGTATTTGAATCGAGACAGCAGTCTGACGGGAAACAACGGGTAGAGCTCCGCTCCGAGATCGGGGAGCGACGTGAAGGTCGATGCCAATATCAGGGCGCCGGGCTCATACCTGGCCGCCAGCCTCGCGGCAACTGCTCCGCCGAGGGATTCGCCGTACACGATGATATGGTTCGGAGGAATCCCGCGCTTGCTGACCAAATAATCCCACGCTGCTTCGGAGTCCAGATAGGTCCCCCTCTCGCTGGGCGTGCCGGAGCTCAGACCATATCCACGATAATCGAAGATGAACGTGCTCAGCCCGAGACGATGAAAAATCTCCAGATAATCCAGGCGATTGGAAATATTGCCGGCATTGCCGTGGCAGAATAGAATCGTTCCCCTGGCGTTGGGAGCGGGAACATACCAGCCGAAGAGCTCCACTTGATCTTCTGTCTTGAAATAGATGGCATCATATGACAGCTGGATATCGTGGGGGGTCCCCACCATCTTCTTTTCAGGGAAATAAACCAGGCGCCCCTGAAACAAGAACAGCACCACCCCGAGAGCCAGATAGGCACCCACGAGGGAGATCAGAAGTGCCCAAACACCTGTCCACGGCATAGCGCTTGAAATCGCTCCCAACCGACCGGTCTCAACCGACACTAAGAACCTCACCTGATCGTCGCCCCTGCCCAGAATCCCTTTCCCGCCCTTCGCGACCGCCTTTCCAGCGCTCTCATCCTCCGCTGTGGATCGAACCCGTGCGAAGAAATCATCTTTTTCGCCGGAAGACAAGACCTATTCGATGTAAAGAAAAACCCCCGTCCCGCTGCAATGAGCGGAGCAGGGGAATATGGCGGTTCATGACCGGGGACCAGCGGATTCAAAGACCCTCTGCCCTGGCCGATCTCCTCGACAATGAGCTCAGTCCGTGCCTAAAGAATACCTTCACCCTTCAACTGGTCCAATCTCGATTGGGGCATCCCGAGGAGATCCAGATAAACAAATTCGTTGTCCGCTCCGATCTCCCTGCAGACCCATTTGACCCTGGGGGGAGTCTCTGTCATCTTCACCGGCGCCCCCTGCAGGAGGAGGTCGCCCCAGGGCTCTTCATGGAGCTTGAGCAGCGAACGCCTTTCATACCAGTGCTCCAGCTTGATGGTCTCGTCCGGCTTCAATATTTCACCGGCAACCGTGACCCCGGGTCCCTTGTAGGCGAGCCACATGGCCACCAGCTCCTCACGGGTATGATCCATCGTAAATTTCTCAATTTCTCTGATAATTTCAACGGCTTTAGAGGGATCCGTACGGTCTCTCACCGAGGCATACGTTTCCACGAGGTCCATGCGATCGATGATCGTGCAGAGAGCCTTCCAGTTCGGGTCGGCGTAACCTGCCAGGAAGATCATGCCGTCCTTGCAGCGAACGTAGCAGTACGGATGGGCCGCCGGTTCTATATTGGCAGGTCGCTCGATCACTTTCCCAGTGAGGTGATAGAAATGCAGGGCATAATTGTTCAGGCACATGAGGGCATCGGCGGGGCTCATATCAATGAACTGCCCTACTCCGCCGATCTCGCGAAAATAGAGGGCAGCCATGACAGCCAAACCGGCGTAGGCACCTCCCGCATACCAGCCCATCCAGTTCCCCATGCGCGTCGGCACGCGGGTGTGCTCGGGAAAATCCGTCATGGTCTCAGGAATGCCGGTAGTGGAAACGAAACCCGACAGTGCCTGTGCAATGATATCGTAGCACTTCCAGCCAGCCTTGCGGGCCTTGTCCGATAGATCTCCCTTCCGGCCATAACTGTTGATCGCGACGTAAATGAGCCTGGGGTTGATTGCCTTGAGCGCCGCGTAACCCAACCCCATGCTCTCCATGGTGGAGGGTGCAAATGTCTCGATGAGGACATCCGCTTTTCGCACCAGCCGCAGCAGAATTTCTTTTCCTGCACTGGTGGTGATGTCGAGGGTCACGTGCTCCTTGTTCCGTCCTTCTATAATATAAGGCAGACCCGTCCCCTGGATGAATTCACCGAAAGGAGTCATCTTTCGGGCGATGTCCCCGTCGGGGGGTTCGATTTTGATCACCCGCGCGCCCATCTCCGAAAACAGTGACCCGGCAAAAAGGCCCGCAAAACTTCCGTAGCTCAAATCCAGTACCAGGACGTCCTTCAAGGCCTCTGCCTTCCAGCCGGCCTCATCCGGATCCGTATTCCCCCTTGCCCATGCGACCCAATCCATCGTACCCCTCCATCATTCCTTGAAAAGAAGTCCCTGCTGGCCGTCCCACTCCGGAGGAGGACCTGCGAACACCATCTGCGGATTCCAGCGGCCGATCACCTGCTCATCGTAGAGCGACTGGATCTCCTGAGCGGAGTAACCGAGGAGCTTCCTCAGGACGTATTCGTTGTCGAAGCCAACGGGTCGCATGGACCATCGAATTCGTCCCGGCGTGTCTTCCAGATGGAGGGCCATGGGATAACAGAGGTCCCCCCAGAGCGGATCGTCAAACTTCCAGACCGTCTGCCGCTCATTGAAATGCTCCGAGCGATAGATGGCTTCGACGTTCATGACTCGAGCCACGGAATACCCGTTCCGCTCCCCGGCATCCAGGATGTCGGAGGAATTTCTTCCCGCTGCCCAGGCATCGATGGCTCTGTAAATTCTCTCCGCCTCGACGAGCCGCGTCTCGATGGCCTTGAATTCGAGAAGGTCCTCTCTTCCCATGGAGCGGCAAAGTCCCTCGAACTCGGGCTCGGAAAATGCGCCAAGGGCCACAAACCCATCGGTGGTCCTGACGATGCAGGACGGAACCACCGCCATATCCCAGTTCCCGAATCGCTCCCGCTTCTTTCCCTTGAGGTATCCATAGAGCCAGGTCCAGTCCATGCACCGCATGAGGACCTCGGCCTGGGATAGATCGATGAACTGCCCGACACCGGTCTTCTTTTTGTGATAGAGAGCCGCCAGGGTGTAGTAGGCAGCCAGGGTGCCGCTCAGGAAATCGCCGATCCAGGCCGAGGACTTGACTCCCATGGCATCGGGAAAGCCCGTGATCTCGGCCAGACCTGAAATGCCCTGGGCATACGCATCGTAGCTCGGCCGCGCCGAAAGGGATCCCCAGTTCCCAAATCCCTGCATGCTCAGGTAGATAACGTCCGGCTTGATCTCTTTCATCTGCCGGTAGCCGATCCCCCACTTGTCGAAGGTGCCCGGCTTGAAGTTTTCCATGATGATGTCCGAGGACGCTGCAAGCTTCTTGATGAGCTCAATGCCTTCGGGCTTATGCATGTCCAGCGCGATGTAATACTTGTTGGCGCTGGCGCACATCATCCCCGGTGAAAGGTTACGCGGGAATTGCCCCTGAGGCCCGACGGCCCGGATGAGGAGATCCCCCGCCCCCGGTATTTCCACATGGACGACTTCGGCTCCCAGCTCCGCCAGGAGCGTCGATGCCCAGGGTCCCAGAATGATCCGGGTGATGTCCAGGATCCGGATCCCCTTGAGAGCCTCTCCCTTGGAGAATATCTCTTCCATTGCCGCACTCAACATCAAGCCACCTCCTCATCAATCCCGCACCACGATGGTCGTCATTCCCATGCCGCCACCCACGCACAGAGTCGCCAGGCCCACTTCCAGGTTCCGGCGCGCCATCTCGTAGATGAGCGAAATGACGATGCGGAGCCCTGTACATCCCACCGGATGTCCCAGGCCGACTCCGCTGCCGTTGACGTTCACGATGGAACGATCCAGCCCCAGCCCCATCTCACAGGCGATGTACTGGGCGGCAAAGGCCTCATTCACCTCGATCAGCTGGATGTCCTTCAGACTCATCCCGGCTTTTTTCAAGGCTTTCTCGGTGGATGGCACGGGACCATACCCCATGAGGTGCGGCTCGACTCCCGCCGCCGCCTGGACCACGATGCGCGCCATTGGGGTCAAGCCCAGTTCTCTGGCTCGACTGCGCGTCATGATGATGGCCGCTGAGCCCCCGTCGTTCAAACCCGACGAATTGCCCGCCGTGACCGTGCCGTCGGGCCTGAAAACAGGCTTCAGCCGGGCGAGATCCTCCATCTTGAGCCCGAACCGGGGGTGTTCGTCCTGGTCGAAGATCTGCTTTTCTCCCTTCTTGCCGGGGAGCTCGAAAGGAACGATCTCATCCTTGAAACGCCCGGCCTTGATGGCCGCCTCCGCCTTGGAATGGCTTTCCAGGGCCAGCTGGTCCTGTGCCTCGCGCGAGATGTTGTATTTGGCGGCCAGGTTCTCGGAAGTGATCCCCATGATCATGGGCTCCCCAAGGATGCGGCTCCCCGAGTGAAGCATCTCCCATACCGAGTCAACGACCTCATGGTTCTGGAGCCGCATTCCCCAGCGGGCGTTGGGCAGATAGTAAGGCCCGGAGCTCATGGATTCGACCCCGCCCACCAGCACGATTTCCGAATCTCCAGCCCGGATTTGCTGCACCCCGGAGGCCAGCGCCTGCATGGAGGACGAGCACTGCCGCTGTACCGTGAAGGCTGGAATCTGGAAAGGAAGTCCCGCCATGAGCGCTGCGGTGCGCGCCGTGTTGGCCTCGTCGAAGCACTGGACGCAGTCTCCCAGAATGATGTCGTCCAGAAGCATGGGATCCAGGTTGTTGGCGCGGCGCAGGGCCTCTTTCATGACGTGGGCTCCCAGTCTCGAAGCCTTCACCTCCTTCAGCGCCCCCCCGAACTTCCCGATGGCCGTTCGCACCGCAGAAACAATGACTACATCGTTATCGTGAATCACCTTGCGGACTCCTTATTCTTAGAGCGTCTTGGAGATCACCATGCGCTGGATTTCATTGCTGCCTTCGTAGATCTGGGTAATCTTGGCATCGCGCATCATGCGCTCCACCGGATATTCCTTGATATACCCGTAGCCACCCAGCACCTGGACCGCTTCCGTCGTCACCCACATCGCCACGTCTCCGCAAAAGCACTTGGACATGGAGCTCATGCGAATGAGCTCGGGGCTCAGCCGGCTCATATCCTTGGGCTGTTCCTGGAGAAGGGCGCAGGTCTTATAAAGCAGCTGCCGGGCGGCCTCCGTCCTCATGGCCATGTCCGCCAGCTTGAATCCGATTCCCTGGTGCTCGATGATGGGCTTCCCGAAAGCCACGCGCTCCTTGGCGTAGGCCGTGGCATACTCCAGGGCGCCGGCCGCGATGCCCAGGGCCTGGGCCGCAACACCGGCCCTCGAAAAATCGAGGGTCTTCATCATGATGTGAAAGCCGTCGCCTTCCTTCCCCAGGAGGTTCTCAGCCGGCACGCGGCAGTCCTCGAAGATGAGCTCCACCGTCTCGGACCAGCGAATGCCCATCTTGTTTTCCTTCTTGCCCACCGAGAAGCCGGGGGTCCCTTTCTCCACGACGAAGACACCGGCGTTCTTGTGGGCCGGAGCCTCGGGATCGGTCACAGCGTAGACGGTCACCACTTCAGCGACACCCCCGTTGGTGATGAAGGTCTTGGTGCCGTTCAAAACATAGGAGTCGCCATCCTTCTTGGCGCGACAGCGCAACCGGGCCACGTCGGAGCCCGCCGCCGGCTCGGTGAGTCCAAAAGCCGCCAGGTGCTCACCGGATGCCAGCTTGGGCAGATACTTCTCCCGCTGCGCCTCGTTGGCTGCCAGGAGGATGGGAAGAGAACCCAGTTCGTGATCGGCGATGAGCAGGCCGCAGGAGGCGTCCACTTTGCACAGCTCCTCGACCACAATGGCCAGGGCAAGCATACCGGCATGGGATCCGCCATACTCCTCCGGAAAGTCGATGCCGTATAGGCCGTTCTCCCTCATGAGATCTACCATCTCCCAGTCGAACTTGCCCTCTTCATCACGTTTCCCGGCTCCCGGAGCGACTTTGTCCCTGGCCAGTCTCCGTACCATGTTCTGCAGAAGGATTTGCTCTTCGGTCAGGTCGTATTGCATGTGTGGGGCTCCTCTGTGTGACAAATCTAGTTTCTGGTTTCTGGTTTCTGGTTTCTGGTTTCTGGTTGCTGGTTGCTGGTTGTGGTTGCTGGTTGCTGGTTGTGGTTGAAAAGCAGCCCCCGTGGGCCTTTTCATTGCTCAGGACGCCGTGTAGTCGTAAAAGCCTTTTCCGCTCTTGCGCCCGAAGAAGCCGGCCCGCACCATCTTCCTCAAGAGAGGCGCCGGACGGTACTTGTCTTCACCGAGCTCCCGGTGCAGCCCGTCCAGGACATGGAGCAGGGTGTCCAGCCCGACCATGTCGGCCAGGGCCAAAGGTCCGATAGGATGGTTGGCGCCGAGGACCATGGCGCGATCCACGTCTTCCGCAGAAGCGATCCCCTCGGCGTAGACGAAAATGGCCTCGTTGATCATGGGGCAGAGGATCCGGTTCACGGCAAATCCGGGAGCTTCCTTCACCTCGATGGGCACCTTTCCGATCTTTTCCACGTACATCTTGCAGGTATTGAATGTTTCGTCCGAAGTCAGGAAGCCTCGGATCAGCTCAACCAGCTTCATGACGGGGACCGGATTGAAGAAGTGCATGCCGATGAACTGATGGGGGCGTTTGGTGACAGCGGCCATCTCCGTGATGGAAAGGCCCGAGGTGTTGGACGCGAAGATCGTGTGAGGAGGACAGATGCTGTCGAGCTCCTGGTAAACCTCGCGTTTCAGGCTCATGATCTCGATGACGGCTTCGATGACCAGGTCCGCACCGGCCGCAGCCTGGCGAAGGTCCGTGGTCCCCTGAATTCGGCCATAGACAGCGTCAGCCTTTGCCGCTTCCATCTTGCCCTTGGAGACCGCCCGGTCCAGGTTTCCCCTGATGGTCTTGAGCCCTTTTTCGACAAAACGGTCCTCGATGTCCCGCATGCTCACATCGAAGCCGGCCTCGGCCGCAACCTGAGCAATACCGGCTCCCATGATGCCGGCTCCCAACACGCAGACTCTCTTGATTTCCATGGCTTCCTCCTTAATCATTGCCTTGATTCCTCATCATCTCACCATTCCAGCATGAGCGTCATGAAGGCCCCGGCGAGCTCGTCGATGGTCTCCTCCCCTTCCCTCAGCAAACCTTGAATGGCAATGCCCTGGACGGCCCCGACAAAGGCGATGGCGGCAGCCCTGGGATCCTTCACCCGCGGATGGTTGGCCAGCGCCCTGGAGAAGGATTCCACGAACAGCTCATACACCTCCTTGAGCCGCTTCTCCGTGGGATGGTTGCTCCCGGCCAGCTCGGTGGCCAGGGCCGCCAGGCAGATGGTCGCCTCCGGATTGCGGCGAAAATGGTCACACATGACCCTGATGGTCTGAAGCACCAGGTCGTACGACCCATGGTCCGCCGCCTCCACGATGTCCGAGTAGACGCGTATGCCTCGGGCGAGCCAGTCCACCACGGCATCGAGGAGCTGCTCCTTGGATGCGAAATGATGGAAGACCGCACCGGAGGTGAGCTGGATAGCCTGAGCCAGGTCGGCGATGGTGGTCTTGTGATACCCCTGCCTGGCGAAGAGCTTCACCGCAGCCCGAAGGATTCTGTTCCGGGTTTCTTTGGCCTGAATCTCTCTTTTGTTGTTTTTTCCACGCGCCATAGCTGCTACATATTACATACTAGGTACTATGTCAAATGTTAAATGCTCCCCCCCCAGCATGCCGTGCCTCCGACGGCAATGTCTTCGAATGTCAACCAAACACGGGATTCAAAGCAGTTCCTCATGCCTTCCGGGGCATCCTGAACTATGAAAAGGTTCATTGCGGGCTGGTTTTCAACCATAAACTCGAACCCCAAAACTCGTAACGTTCCGAGCATACGGGAGGGTGCGAACCGGATCGATCCGAGATTGGAAAGACGGGGCCGGAACCGGCGTGAAAAGCTGATGGGAGCGGATGCGAGGCCGCCGGGGGCAACCCCGGCGCATGTCAAAACAGTATGCCGAAGCGACTTTCAGGCGCACTCATTCGAGGAAAAGCCGGAATCCAGATCCCTTGCTGATTTCTGGACCCGGCGGAGAGCCGATGTTTTCGAATCAAGGGGGTGGCACGGGCCAGGCGAAGCTTGCCCTCGGTCAGCCGGTATTCGTCATATGGGCAAGCTACGCTCAGCCCATGGCACCCGGTCTAACGGGCTTGAATGAAATCCAGTGACCGGCACTTCGTGGGGAGGGGCGTCTCCTCCCCACTACAGTGCGCCAGAGATCTAGCCGACCCGGAGGCTTCAGGGGCAGCTTCGCGGAAAAGGAAAATCTCCGCTTACCAGGTCAGAGTCCGGGTGTTGTCCTTGAACAGGGCTCCACCGGTCAACTCCGGGTTTCCAAGCTGGACGCCGGGCAAGAGATCGGCCTCCTTGACCTCGTAATGCCTCATGCACATGGGACAAGAAATGACGACAGCGCCCTTTGCCATCATCTCCGCAAGCTTCCTTTGGTGCTCGGCATACTTCTTGGCCCTCTTTTTGGAGCCTACCTTCACCCCTTCGTCGTTCAAAAAGATGGTCAACGGGTGTCCGCGCTCCATCTGATTGGCCCCGAAGGTCAGCGCCATCATCGATCGGTGGGAGCCTTCGGTCGTCATGTTGATGAAAAGCGGATCATTGGCTCCGGCAAGGACCGGCGCACACAGGAGGCTTCCGCCCCCCAACAACATGGCCGCCACCAGCAAAAGCAGAATCGTACGTCTCATGAACCCTCCTTTCAAGAAGTCGCTGCAAGATGTGGGGATGGATGGGGACCTACCGGCCGGGCGCGCCCAAGGCCCTGTATTCACAGTGCGTGGGCGTGCAGTCGAGAGGACCCACGCAGAAATCCAAAAGAAAATGAAATGGTTGCTGCTCAAGCCGCATGACCGATGCCGAGCAGGTTTTCCAGTTGGAGCACAACGAAGAGGCGCTAACTTGATCTATGAATTTATAGATTTGTAAAACTTAGGCAGCATTCCACTTGAGTGTCACTTGACAAGGTGAGCCTACAGCCAAAGAGAGAGGTTGTCAAAACAATCCTGGCATGTGAACTCCGTTCGGTGGAAGATCATGTGGTTGCATCACCGTCGGCCTGGAGGGCGTCAATGGCAGCACGAGCCGCCTCCTGCTGGGCCTCTTTCTTGCTCTTTCCTGAACCTCTGGCCAGTTCACGGTCACCCAGGACGACGCATGCGTGGAAGGTCTTGTCGTGGTCAGGCCCCTCCTCACCTTCAAGGACGTAGGTGGGGACCGTCTTGAAACGGGCCTGGCAAAGCTCCTGGAGCTGGGTCTTGAAATCCTTGTCGAGGACGCGCAACGGGTGGTCGAAAGCAGCCGGATCGAGGTATTCCCTGAACAGGTGCTGCACCACCCCCAGGGCAGCATCGAGCCCACCGTCCAGATAGACGGAAGCCAGCAGAGCCTCGACGGCATCTGCCAGAAGTGAAGGCTTCTGCCTGCCCCCGGTCAACTCCTCCCCCTTTCCCAGAACGAGGTAGTCTCCCAGTCTGATGCTCAGAGCCAGGTGAGCCAATTCCCTCTCATTGACGATAGCAGACCTGAGACGTGACAGATCCCCCTCTCGATAATCGGGAAAGATCCTGATCAGCAGATGGCTGATGGCGAGATTCAGCACCGAATCCCCAAGGAATTCGAGGATCTCATTGTCCTCCATTCCCTCGTTCAGACCCTCGTGAACGTAGGATCGATGCACGAGTGCCTGAAGCAGGAGATGCTTGTCTTTGAACCGGTATTCCAGGCGCTCCTGAAGTTCTTCTAGGCTTCTTGCCTGTTCCATGCCTTTCTGTTAACCTGTTTTTGTTGACGGTGAAAGGGAGTCTCGGCATGGGCTGGATTTACGCCCTCGCCTCATTCTGATCCCGCCGAGAGCCCCAAGCTTTGATGCCCTCCGCGAAGCTCACTCAGGACCCATCGCCTTGACCTCATGCGATTTTTACTCTGCCCCCACCTTGAAGGTATTTACCATTTTTTCTTCTGTTGTGCCGGGTTGTCAAGCACGGACTCGGACTGCTGGCCCCGTCCATGCCGTTCATTCGTTTTCTCACCCATGACCGCTTCATGACAGCGGTGGCATGAGGAAGGATCAGATGCTTGCCTGGATAGGCTCTCCCCTGAAACTCGTATCTCAGATACTCTTTCTGGACCGCGACGGGGTTCTCAATGTAGACAGCCCCAATTATGTTAAGAGCTGGGGCGAATTCGTGCTCTATTCCGACGTGCTGAAAGCACTGCGCCGTTTTCGTCGGCTGCAACTCCCGGTGGTGATCATCAGCAATCAGTCCGGCCTCAATCGCGGCCTCATTCGATGGCCCGATTTCTGGTTCATGCATCAGCAGATGGTGCGGGTCATTCGCGAAGCGGGAGGTGATCTGCTGGCTGCTTTCTATTGTCCTCACCGGCCCGATGAATCCTGCGGATGCAGAAAGCCCTCGCCATCTCTCCTGCTGGCAGCAACGCAGCTCTTTCAGGTCCCGCCGGAGTCCACCGTCTTCGTCGGGGATCGAATCACGGACATTCAGGCGGCCGTTGCCGCAGGATCAAAACCGGTCCTTCTGGAGCGCAGTCCATTGGGCGAGCCGGCATGGTCCGACTTCGGAATCTCCGACCCGCCAATGCGGATCAAAAGCCTCCAGGAAGTCGAATCGCTCTTTGTCGGGTCGTCCTCCATGGTGTAGGATAGACCCCGCAAACGAGGGACCTCCCCAAGGATAGATCGTACCCGGAGGAGTATTCCTTTTTTTCAGCCGTCTTTCATTCAGACTGGGCAAGACTGAACCGGAAAAGCCAAGGAGAAGCCCATGACCGTGTGCCGGAGCTCTTCGACTCAACCCAGGGTCTCTGTTGAAGATCACGGGATACTCAACTATACACGGGTGCTCTACAACCCGCCCACTCCCGAGCTTTACGAGCAGGCCATTCGAAGGCAGGAGGCTCTCCTGGCGCATCTCGGTCCATTGGTGGTGCGAACAGGCCATTTCACCGGAAGGGCCCCCAACGACAAGTTTGTCGTGAGGGAGCCTTCAAGCGAGAATCACATTTGGTGGGGTGAGGTGAATCGACCGTTCGATGCCCAGGATTTCGAGCGCATCCACCATCGGATGCTGGCCTATCTGCAGGGCAAGGAGATCTACGTTCAGGACTGCCATGTCGGAGCAGACCCCGAATACCGGCTGAACATTCGGATCATCACCGAACGGGCGTGGCAAAGCCTTTTTGCCAGAAACATGTTCATTCGGATCCTGGACCCCAAGGTCCTGGCCGAATTTGAGCCGAGATACGTCGTGATCGCGGCTCCCCATTTCAGCGCATCGCCGCAGCTGGATCACACCAATTCCGAGGCGTTCATTCTGATCCATTACGGCAAGAGGGTGGTGCTCATAGGCGGCACAGGCTACGGTGGAGAGATCAAAAAATCCATCTTTACGGTCATGAACTATCGGCTGCCTCAAAGACGCGTTCTATCCATGCACTGCTCCGCCAATATCGGGAAAAACGGCGCCTCCGCCGTCTTTTTCGGGCTTTCAGGAACCGGGAAAACCTCCCTTTCGGCCGACCCGACCCGGACGCTCATCGGCGACGACGAGCACGGCTGGAGCGACAACGGGGTCTTCAACTTCGAGGGAGGCTGCTACGCCAAGGTCATCCGGCTTTCCCGCGAAGCGGAGCCGCAGATCTACGAGTGCACCCGGCGCTTCGGGACGGTTTTGGAAAACGTGGCCATCGATGCTCAAAGCCGCCGTATCGACCTGGACGACGCTTCCATGACGGAAAACACCCGGGCGGCCTACCCCATTTCTCACATCGAAAACGCATCACGGGACGGTTTGGCGCCGCACCCCAAGGACATCATCATGCTGACCTGCGATGCGTTCGGTGTTCTGCCCCCCATCTCCAAGCTGACCACTGAGCAGGCCATGTACCACTTCCTCTCGGGTTACACCGCCAAAGTGGCCGGCACCGAAGCGGGCGTCGTGGAGCCCCAGGCCACTTTCAGCACCTGCTTCGGCGCTCCTTTCATGGCCCTTCCGCCGACGGTCTACGCAGAGCTTCTGGGGGAGCGCATCAACCAGCACCGAAGCGTCTGCTGGCTTATCAACACGGGATGGACCGGGGGCGGCTACGGCGCGGGTCATCGCATCCGGATCGAGTATACCCGGAAGATGGTGGCAGCAGCCCTGGAAGGCGGGCTGGAGAAAGGTGAATTCGTGCAGGAGCCCCACTTCGGATTGATGATCCCCAAGAGTGTCCCCGGAGTGCCACCGGAGCTGCTCGATCCCGTCTACACCTGGTCGGACCGGGATGGTTACCGGCTGAAGGCTGAGGAATTGCGTGACCGTTTCCGCAAGAACTTCAGCAAGTTCGAATCCAACGTCGATCCGGCGCTCCGCTGCATCATGTAAACTGCGGAGCCGATGCTCAAGGGGGCAGAATGTTTTTTCCTCCTTTTCTCTATTTCTTCTTGTTCCTGTTTGCGTTCCTCCTGTTTTTCGTCTTCGGGCTGATCCAGTTCGGGATCTTCACCTGGGCATTCAGCAAGCTGGGGATCCCGCCCGAATATCTCTTCTCGTTGCTGTTTCTTTGCATCGTGGGGAGCATGATCAACATCCCCATTCGACGAATCCGCATCGAGTCCGAACCTGAAGAGTGGGAGGTCGTCTCGTTTTTCGGCGTTCGTTTCCGCCCCCCGCGGCGCCCCCATGCCCATGAGATGGTCCTGGCGGTGAACGTCGGAGGGGCAGTCATCCCGACGTGTCTCTCGCTTTACCTGCTGACCCACGCCCAGAACCCGATTCGGATGCTCCTGGCCCTCGGCGTGGTAACCTTTGTGGTCTACCGCATGGCCCGCCCCATTCCCGGAATGGGCATCGCCACTCCCATGTTCATCCCTCCCATCGCGGCGGCCCTGGCCGGGATGATTTTCAATTACGAATGGGCCTCCTCGACGGCCTACGTGGCGGGAACTCTGGGTACCCTCATCGGTGCCGACATCCTTCACCTGGACAAGCTGAAGGAGCTGCGGGCCCCCGTGGCTTCCATCGGGGGCGCGGGAACCTTCGACGGGATCTTCCTCACGGGTGTGCTGGCCGTGCTCCTGGCTTAAGGTAAACCCGGACAGCTGAGTGGAGATATGAATCATCACTTGCCACTCCTGCAGCCCCCCGGATGATGGAGCCCATTCACTCCGGAACAGGCGCACCACGGTTCATCCGGAGGGGCTGCCCTGCCGATTGGGATCGTTCAGGTAGTCGTGCAGACAGTCTTCAGATCGTAACCCCTGGATACGGGCCAGGTTGACCAGCTGGAAGAGAAGCTCGCCGAACCTCCCGGCTGCAGGTGATGCGCCCCTGAGCAAGTCTTGAGCCAGGTCTTGGGAAGCTCTGAGAAAATCCTTGACCTGAGATTCGTTGTAACTCCAGGCTTCGCCATTCTGCTGAGCAAGCCGCGACTGGATGCGATAGGCTCGGATGAGGGCCGGAAGCGATGCGGGAATGGAATCGGTGGCATTGCCTTCACCGGTCTTCTTGTCAGCAGCCAGTTTCTCAGCGGCCTTGATCTTTTCCCAGTTGTCGCGAACCTGCTGGGCCGACTCCACCGAAGTGTCGCCGAAAACATGGGGATGCCTCCGGATCATCTTGGTGTTGATGAGCTCGCAGACATCCTCGAGGCGGAACCGTGACTCCTCCTCGTACAGGTGAATGAGGAAGAGGACCATGAAGAGGACATCGCCCAGCTCTTCCGCGGTCTCCTGCAGGTCCCCGGCCCGGACGGCCGCTGCAGCCTCGTGAGCTTCCTCGACCAGGTAGGTCTGGACGCTGGCCGGCGTTTGCTTCCTGTCCCAGGGGCAGCCCGGCTCGCCGCGCAGTCGGTCGATGATCTCCCAAATCTTGCGAACACCATCCCATCGAGCATCCACCTTTTCGTTCATCAGACGGAATTCCCCTCCTTCTTCTTGGGCCTATCCTGCTCTTTCCCCCTGGAGCTGTCGTCCAGTCGATACCGCCTGATCTCCGCCCCCTTCTTTTCCAGCAGCGACTGAAGGTTTTCAGGGGCGAGCTCCATCAGCCACTGCGCCGATCCCAGAACATAAGGGGCAAACACCGATTCCTTCAGGAACGGATTACGGGCGGGGAGCATCACGGCAAGAAATGAGACGAGAACGACGGCAAACAGAAAAGCCTTGCCCGATCCCAGAATCCCTCCCCAGGCTCGATCCCAGAACGCCAAGCCGCTGAGCTGCACCAGCCGTGAAACCCAGAACCCCACGATGGCAATGCAAAGCCAGCAAAGGAAGAACAGGGTCCCGAAGCTGACGGCCTGGGCCGCGGGAAGCTGAGGGAAGGCCTGTGAAAGCTTCAGGGCCACCGCTTCGTAGTAGTTTGAAGCCAGGAGAAACCCGGCAAGCAGTCCGGCGATTCCGAAAACCTGCGAGACGGCTCCGCGCATCACACCCCGAATGAGGCAAAGGACCGCGAAGACCACGATGATCCAGTCAAGGGTATTCAGCGCCATGATCCATGACCTCGTTCAACGTTCCAACCGCTCCGGGAAAAAGTCCCAGGGCTCAAGTTTCCAGCTACAGGCTGACTCCCGGCCCCGGCACGATTCCTCGGTGGAAGAATCAGTTCCTTGCCCATTGCTCCGCCGAAATGCAGTATATATGTTTTGCGCGTATTCGACAAAGACCAGAAGGTGAAGGAGGATGAGAGTGGCAAAGAGCAGTTTTTACGATCTGATCATTGTGGGCGGCGGGCCCGGGGGACTCAGTGCGGGCATCTACGCCAAGCGTGCAGCCCTGGATACGGTGCTCATCGAAAAAGGCATTCCCGGCGGCCAGATTGCCTTGACCAAAGGCGTTGAGAACTATCCCGGCTATACTGAAATCAGCGGATTCGATTTGTGTGAGAAGTTCCTCCAGCATGCCAAATCCTACGACCTGGAAATCGTCCAGCAGGAGGTTGTGGCGGTCGATCCCGGCCTGCAATATCATACCGTCCGGCTCGCAGATGGAACGGTTCTCATGACCCATGCAGTGATTCTTGCCGCCGGTGGTAAGGCCAGGAAGCTCAATGTTCCGGGCGAAGACGACAATTTCGGAAAGGGTGTCTCCTATTGCGCAACGTGTGACGGTTTCTTCTTCCGAGACAAGACGGTCATGGTCGTGGGAGGCGGCGATACGGCCCTGGAGGATGCGCTCTATCTCTCCAAGATCACCCGCCACGTCTACCTGGCGCACCGGCGGGACGAGTTCCGTGGCAGTCGTATTCTTCAGCAGCGTGTGATGAGCGAACCCAAGATCGAGATCCTTTTCAACACGATCATGACGGAGATCAAATCCGACGCCCACGGAGTGGTCGGGGCGAAACTGAAAGACACTAAAACGGGCGAAGAAAGAGAAATCCCCCTGGATGGCGTCTTCATCTTTGTGGGCTTCTCTCCCAACAACCAGCTCGTGCCGGCCGGCATCAGGACCGACTCCAACGGATACGTTGTGACGGACCAGAAATGCGAAACGAGCATCCCGGGCATTTTCGCCGTTGGCGACCTCAGGCAGAAGTACGCCAACCAGATCGTGATCGCCGCTGCGGACGGCTGCGTGGCGGCCCTGGCTTCGGCGCACTACGTGGAAATGAAGAAAGCCAACGCCGAATGTCGCCTCGTTGCCGAATGAAGCATCACGACCAACCGGCGAAACGTCGAGAATACCCCACTTTCGTGCTTTGTGACGGCTGATCGGCGCGTTGCGGTGGTGCTCGGGAATTTCTGGAGCTTCAAGGGATGGCGGAAGAACAACGGGCAGACCTCTGAGGGTGCCCTGTGTGCAATAATCGTAACCTGCTCCGAGCAAATTTCGTAATCGGGGGAATCCCCTGGATTTGCCTGAGTCTGGCAGCGGGCGTGAAGATATCAGTTCGATTCTTTCCCTGTACCCGATACGTGGTGCGCCTGAAGGAGCGGTCGTGGATCGGCCCCCTGCCCGCCATCCCTCCCAACGGCGATGACGGGGGCCCATATCGGTGCGGTCCCCTCCTTTCAGTGCTCAGCCGGCGTTCAGAATGAATACGGAATAACCCTCGCCTGAAAGCTGTTCCACCAGGTCTGATGACCATCCGGACGGTTCAAACAGTCGGACGAAACGGCCATTAGAGACTATCTCAAATCCTCCGATACCGTCACCCCGGCGAAAGCCGGGGTCCAGTTAACCGCATAAAACCTGGATACCGGCTTTCGCCCGAATGACGATCGATAACAGTCTTGGGGTCTTGAGACAGAGGCTCAATCCCGCATAACCTTACAGAATCAGACTTTCCGCTCTGCCAATTTGTGAACGCCAAAGTGGCATGCAAATCGCTTAAAGGCCTGAGTGGAGATCACAAGACACCCTCGGGAGTCGATTCAGAATGAGAGAACTCAACCAGGAAGTTCGAGGAGAAACCATGAAGCCATTCAAACGCATCACCGGACTGGCAGTGGTAATCCTGATGACCGTGATGGCCGCATTTCCATCCGGCTCAGGAGCTGCCCCACAGAAGGAAGGACCCGTTATCGTGGGGCGTGTTTCCCACATCGAAGGAGAGATCCTGAGGTATGTCTACGAGGAAAAGGACTGGGTGCCCATCCTCCAGGATGTTCCCTTCGGCCTTGAAGACACCCTTTACTCCGACCAGGATGCCAAGGCGGAGATTATCTTTCCCAACGGCACCTGGATCCGGATCGGCGGCAACACCCAGGTCCAGGCCATCACCCTGGACGACGACGTTACGGAAATCGATGTAGCTTCAGGTATTGCGCGCTTCTACAACCGCGGGACCCAGGGCGTCATCCAGGCGACCACTCCATTCGGATATGTGCTGGCCCCAGCCGGGACCATGTTCGACCTCTATGTCGGTGACGAATCGGCGGAAGTGATCGCACTGAAAGGGACCGTGGACTTCGTGCATTCCCGCAACGAATCCCGCTACGAGGTGCAGTCGGGCTCATCCTCCCTGATCGTCGATGATCGAACGGTGGGAGCGGGACAGGGGCTGGTGGACGCCGGTTTCGATGACTGGAACGCGCAGCGCGACAGCCTGTGGGCCAAAAGGCTGGAAATCAAGGGGGATTCCACCCGTTACCTGCCACCTCAGCTTCATGACGACGCCTATGAGCTCGAGGAAAACGGGCGCTGGGAACGCGTCCAGTACGAAGGCGAATACCGGCAGCTTTGGCGACCCACCAGGGTCGGTCCCGAGTGGGCACCTTACACCAACGGGAGATGGACCACCTATTACGGTGATCAGTGCTGGGTGCCCAGTGAGCCCTTCGGCTACACTACCCATCACTATGGCAGCTGGGTCTTCATCGACAGCTGTCGATGCTGGTACTGGGCCCCGCCAGTGGTGACCCCCATTGTGGTGGCCCGTCCCTGGACCGTCGGATATGGCTGGTACCCGGGCCGTGTATCCTGGATCTACGGCGCCGACAACGTGGGATGGGTACCGCTGGCCCCCTACGAACCCTATTATGCGACTCGTTACTGGGGCCCGACCTCCGTGGTCGTCGCCAGTCTGAACCTCGCCACCGCCGTGGTGAACCTGGCCACTCTTCATAACCTGGATCACGCCTATTTCGTGAGACGTCATGACTTCTGGGGGGTCGACAACTACCACCGATACGGCGTGCGAAACATCAACAGGACCACCATCATCAACAACTATTATGGTTCGCCTGTCGTGGACCGGAGGGTGATCCGGGACATTGACTCGAGACGCGATCGTTTCAACTTTGTCAACCGGGAGGTGAACTTCAAACCGCACCGGACCGTGGTGGAGAGGATCGATCGAAACCAGCGGTTGGCCGCTCGCCAGGAGAGACTCGAGGCACAGGCGCTCTTGCGAAATACCCGGAATGTGCGCCAGGGAAGCCTGGATCGGAGTGTGAAGGTCGAGCGTCCGCGGGTGACCAATCGACTGGTGTCGAGGGACAATGTCAACAAGCCCGCTTCCGAGGTCAGGTTTGAGCAGCGGGAGCTGAAAAGGCAGGAACGCCAGCAGAGGGCCGTGGATCAGAGGGTCCTGCAACGCCAGCAGCAGCAAGATCGGCTTCAGCAACGCGAGGAACGACAGCAACAACAGCGCGATGAACGGCTCCAGCGCCGTGAGGACCAGCAGCAGCAACGGGAACTTCGACAGCAGGAGCTGCAGGAAAGGCGCGAGGGAAGGGAGCGCGTCAGGCCTGAAAGACCCAGCCGCGAGGACATGGATCAACGGCGCCAGCAGCGTGAGGAACAACAGCAGCTGAGGCAGCAGGAGAGGCAGCAGCAGCTCGAGGAGCGCAGGCAGCCGCGCGAGGATAGGCAGCAGACCCGACCCGAACGTCCCGATGCCGAGCAGCGGCAGCAGCAATTGCAGGAGCGCCAGCAGCGACAGCAGCAGGAGCGTGAGCAGCAGCAACAGCTGCAGAGGCAGCAGCAACAGGAACGCCAACAGCAGCAATTGCAGGAGCGACAGCAGCGACAGCAGCAGGAGCGTGAGCAGCAGCAGCAACAATTGCAGAGGCAGCAGCAGCAACAGGAACGCCAACAGCAGCAATTGCAGCGGCAGCAGGAAATGCAGCAGCGCCAGCAGCGACAGCAGCAGGAGCGTGAGCAGCAGCAACAATTGCAAAGGCAGCAGCAGCAACAGGAACGCCAACAGCAGCAATTGCAGCGGCAGCAGGAAATGCAGCAGCGACAGCAACAACAGCAGTTGCAGAGGCAGCAACAACAGCAGGAGCGGCAGCAGCCACGAGACAGACGGCGTCCGCAGGATCAGCAAGACCAGCAGCAGCCGGGAACCCAACCCCAGTAAACTGATCTTTCCGACAGAGCGTGTGGCTGCCGTCTGCTGTTCGCAAGGCGGCGGCAGCCATTACCCCAAAATCCCGGGAGGTTCGGTATTGGCCTCCCGGCCCCATTTGGGGAGCTCATGCCATTTCGATTTACGTCCTGCTATTCCCCCGCCCCTTTGTTCTTGCCGATGGCTTCCAAAACGTAGGGCCACACGTTCTTCACCAGGATACCGTGTCCCTCAGCTGTCGGATGTATGCCGTCCGGGAGGTTCATGGATGGCTCACCGGCTACCCCTTCCAGGAAAAATGGGATGAGGATCACACCGTGCTCCCGGGCGACTCTCGGATAGATATCCCTGAAAGCCGCCGTGTATTCCGCCCCCAGGTTCGAGAGCATCCGCATTCCGGCCAGCACCACCGTGACGCCGTTCTCCTTGAGAATGCGGATAATCTCCGAAATGTTCTTCTCGATATGCTCAGGTTTGATACCCCGAAAACCATCGTTGGCGCCGGTCTCCAAAATGACGATGTCAGGTTCCATCCTCAGGATCCAATTCACCCTGGAAAGCGCTCCGCTGCTTGTCTCGCCGTTGATCCCGGCATTGATCACCCGGTAGTCGAACCCTTCGGCCCTCAGCCTTCGCTCGAGCTGGGCGGGATAAGCTTCCGCCTCGGGAAGCACGAACCCCTGAGTCAGACTGTCTCCGAAGGCCACGATGATCCCCTCGTGAGCGGGGCTGCTTGACGCTGTTTTGAGGTGATTTCCCGCAGGTGTCTTTGCGGGATGAACAACCCCAAGGAGCCAGAGCCCGACAAGCACACTCGAGACCCACGCTGCTGTCGATGGCCAGGGGGATGGTGCCCCAAGCATAGGTCATTCCTCCGTTTGCTCTCTCAAAAAGACGACCGGCTTCTGTCTCAGAACCGACCAAGAGGCCAGGAGCCCCACCGTGGTGACCAGCCACACCGCCGCCACCAGCATCCCGAGGCAGGTCAGCAGAAACGGCCGATAAGGGATTTCGAGCAGTCGGTTGCTGACGACCCAGCCGGCCGTCTGAGAGAATGCGAGGGCAAGAAGCGCACTCACCAGTCCCATCAGACAGCTTTCCAGCATGAAGACCCTCAGCACGAAACCGTTTTGGGCTCCAAGAATCTTGAAATACACGGCCTCCTGGATCCTTGCGTAGCGCGTGGCCAGGACTGAGCTGACGATGATCAGGATGCCGGCCAGGACACTGAACAGCGTGAAGAATCGCGTGATGCCAGAAAGCTTGACCATGACCTCCGTCAGAGTGGACACGGCCTGGGTAACGTCGATCACGCTCACATTAGGAAACTGTCTTACGATCCGGTTCTGGAGAGCGGATATCTCCTGGCTGCCCACCCTCACGGCGGTGAAAATCGTCTGGGGGGCATCCCGAAGGGCGAATTCCTGAAAGACGAAATAGAAGAATGGCTGAAGGAGCTCTCCACTGCGGGAGCGGATGCTGGACACCCTCGCCTCCAGGGGAACGCCCTGGATCTTGAAAGCGATCAGGTCGCCCACTTCGACTGGCCTCATGTCGAGCACCGTATCGAGGATGGAAACCTGCAAACCTTCCCAATCACTGCGGAACAGGCCGGCACCCTCAACAAGACGCTCGTCGCCGAGCAGATGGTCCCGGTACGTGAGGTTGAACTCGCGCGCCAGATTGTCCCCCCTCTTCTGCCGCTCCGCTTCGACATCGACCTCTTCACCGGCGATGCCCACGATCCTGCCTCGGACCACGGGATGATACTCCGCCTGCATTCCGAGAGCCTCCTGGAACTCCTGCAGTTGATAGGGCTGGATATCCAGAAAGAAGGCATTTGGCGAATCAGGAGGGAAGGACTGCACAAATGTGGCATCGATGTTCTTCTCGACGAGGGTGATGGAAAAAATGATGGAGAGCGAGGCGGTGAGGGTGACCATGATGGCGCGGGTGGCGTTTCTCGGCCGAAACAATCCCCGCAGAGCCTGCCTGAAGGTGAGAGACTGGATCCGAGCTCGTTTGAGCGCAGAAAGAACCGCTCGGGACATCAGGGCGGCTGTCAGGATGAAAGCAGCCACACCTGTCACGAACCACATGCCGATCCTGAGATCATGCAGGGACTGCCTCAGGATCAGACCCAGAAATGCGAGCATGACGGCCAGCACCGTGAGCGCAGCAGGCAGCGCCTTGCGGCCCGGAGGGCTCTCTCTCCGGAAGATCGCGCCCGGTTTCAGCTGCTTCAGGTCCTGCAGCGGCAGAATACTGAAGAGCACAACCACCAGGGTCCCGAGAATGAATCCATCGATCACCATCCGCCACGACAGCGTGGGCTGGATGCTCGTAGGGATGAGCCCCCTGAACAGCTCGGGAAGCCAGAGCTGGAGCAGGGAGCCCAGCGCCAGTCCCGCCAGAGTGCCCAACAGGCCCATTACACCGAGCACCGTGACGAATTGAATGGTCACAAAACGGCTCGTCGCCCCCAGGCTCTTCATGATGGCGACGGTCCTCTCTTTCTCTTTCAGAAACGCCGCCAGTACACTCTGAATGCCGATCCCCGCCAGAAGGAGCGTGAAGATCGAGATGAGGGTCAGGAAAAAGAGAAAATTGTCAAAGAACCGCTTGATTCGGGACCGGGCGGTCCGGTAAGTCTCCACCCTCTCCTGTCCCTGGAGGGCATGATCGCGAAGGTCCCGGGCGATCTTCTCCAGATTCTCTGAATCCACGACTCTCAGCAGAGTGTCATACTGGATGCGGCTCCCCTTCTGAATCAGATCCAGCGCCTCAAGATCCTCCGAAGATATGAAAACTCGGGGACCGAAGGAGAACAGGTTCACGGGACGGTCGGGCTCGCGGGTCACGACATCCCTGATGGTAAGCGTCGACCTCCCGATGTGAACCGCATCGCCCACCTGAATCGAGAGCCTCTCCAGCAGCGACGACTCAACAATGATGCTCCCCTGCGCCAGGACTTCCCCGAACCGGCGGCCCGACATCAGCTCCACGGTCCCGTAGAGCGGATATCCGGGCTCGACCACCTTGAGACCCGCCAGGAGCGAGCGATCCGCTCCCACAGCCCTCACAACTGAGTAGAATCCATAGGTCTTCACGCTCTGGAGAGCGCCCTGCCCCTCCCAGGTTTCGACCGCGCTTGACAGGCCCGGCGAAAGAGGCTGGTGGGAGTGAATGATGATGTCTCCCCCGTGCAGCGATTTGGCATCCCTGAGGACGGCATCGTTAACGCTCGATCCGAAGCCGTTCAGGGCGATGAGCGTGACGATGGAGAGCGTCACACACATCACGAAGACCAGGGCCTGCCGGCCGGAGCGGGTGATCTGCCTTCGGATGAAGGACCTATGGAGCATGGGGAGACTCCCCGTTGATCGTCCCGTCGCGCAGGAGAATCGTGCGGTCCGCCATGCGGGCGATCTGGGCGCTGTGCGTCACGAGGATCAGGGTTGTACCGAATTCCTCCCTGAGCTTCAGAAGCAGCTCCAAGATGGCTTTGCCGTTGGACGAATCCAGGTTTCCGGTGGGTTCGTCGGCGAAGATGATTCTCGGGTTGTTGACCAGGGCCCGGCAGATGGCCACCCTCTGCTTCTCGCCTCCCGACAGCTGGTGGGGGAAGCTCAGCAATCGATCCTGCATGCCGACCCGCTCCAACAGCGATCCGGCTTTGACTCCGGCGAGCGGGTCCCGCCGCAGCTCCGCAGGGAACATGACATTCTCCAGGACGTTGAGCGACGGCACCAGGTGAAACGACTGGAAAACGAAGCCGATGACTTCGTTTCGGAGAGGTGCCAGCTCATCCTCCCTGAGATCCGTGATGTCCCGTCCCTCGATGAGGACCCGGCCTTCAGTGGGCTTGTCGAGCCCGGAAAGAACGCTGAGCAGAGTCGTCTTGCCGCTGCCGCTGTTCCCCTGAACCACCAGGAATTGCCCCTGGGGGACGGAAAGGGACACATCATGCAAAACGTCGATCTCACGGTCGCCGATGGTGTATGTCTTGGTCAGGTGAGTCGCTTCCAGGATATTCATGGATCCATCCGCATGGAGACGAGCTATTTCTTCTCTTTCAGAAGGGCACTCAGGGCTTCGAAAGGCCGGTACGTCGAAACCGGCCCCCGCTCCTCCCCGGGTGTCGGCTCATCGTACCAGTCGGCGTCACCGTACTTCGAGTGTTCATTGTCGTGGCAGTATAGGCACAAAAGCTCCCAGTTGCTGCCGTCCGGCGGGTTGTTCTGGTGATTATGGTCCTTGTGATGAACGGTCAGCTCACGAAGCCTCTTTCCCGAAAACTCCCGCCCGCAGCGGGCGCAGATCCAGGGGAACAGCTTGAGGGCACGTTCGCGATAGGTCTTTTCGAGCTCGGCTCGTGTGTTCTTCGACGGCATGCAGGAACCTCCAGTAAGTCGTTCTCGTCGATTCCAACGGGGATCGGATCGGGGCAAGCCCTTGCCTTTCTCCCCAAGACCTAAAATAGGAGCCGCAGGGCTTTGCCACAACCCAAAATCCACATGCCGATGACTCGATGAGGCGATGGCCAGCTATTATCACGGCCTGCAGGAACAGGTTTGGAATGGGTGCCGATGCGAAGATGCTCAGCACGGAATGACTTTTTCCACCGATGTCCGGTGACGCGATCGATGCTCGAACCGGGCCACGGAAAAGAGCCCGGTTTCCGGAGATACCGGGCTCTCATCGACACGTATTGTGCTAGTGGTCGGATTTGGAAGCAAGTTCACGTTGCTCTCCACGCCAACCTTCGGGCGATTCAGCGGGCGTCTGAGAAATGCTCTCTGTACTGTCATCCCCGCGAAGGCGGGGGTCCGTAATCCTCACTCATCCTGGATTCCCGCTTTCGCAGGAATGACAAGCTTTCAGCTGGTTCCCAAGCTCGAGCTTGGGAACCAGCGACCAATTCAGGACTTGCGCCCGGCAGGACTAGCGAATGGTGACCGGCAGGATGATCTGCCCGCCGAAGCTGCTGGTGATTTTCACGAAACCGGGCGGCGATGTCAGATTTTCAACCCGCAAGGCTCCTCGCCGTCCCGTTGGCGGAAAAGCCTGGCTGAATCCCCCGGCAACCGGATTGCCGAGCTTGTCCGTGCTCTCGACCGTGAATGTCGGTCTGGGAGCGGAAATGCTCGAAGTCGGGCTGAGCGACAGTCCACCGACTCCGGTTCTCCTGTTTATGGAGAATGTCGCGTTTCGGACGGCTACCGTATCCTGCATCACGACGGGGATATCGATCGTGCCGCCCGGAAGCAGCGGGTCCGCACTGGTGACATTGACCGTCACGGTAACGGGTGCCGTGGCGCCGGCCACAGGGAATCTCGCAAAGAAACGACCGGTGGCGGGATCCGATGCGAGCGGGATCGGCCCCGTGGGCGCTCCGTTCACCGCGGTGACATTCATGGTCGCACCCGCAAAGATGGTGGACCCAATCAAAGTACCGGTTCCCCGTGTACCCCGGAGATCCACGGTGCTCCGATCGAAGACCACGTTCTCGGCTCCCGGTGGGACAAAGAGCATGCCCTGCACGGCAAGCCCCGATTCCACCGTAGTACCGTCCACAGTCACCGAGATGTTGGTGAGTCCGCTGCCGCCGGGCACTGGGGCGATGAGGTTGGCAAGGGTCACGCCGTCTCCGAGGAAATTAACGCCGAAGCAAGCCCCGGCCGTTCCGTTGCCGATGAAGTGCGTGATGGGGCCCGCCAGCGGTACAAGCCCATCCGGTGGGAAGGGGGCCTCCAGATCCACTGCGATCTCAACACGATGATCATTCTCATTGGCGGGAATGGTCCCGGTGATGGGGGCGCCCCACGGGTGAGCGACGGAGAAGGCCCTGTCAGCAGCCGGAGGATTATCGGTCCGGATCCGGAGCAGGATGAAGTTCGAGACGAGTGCGGGATCACCCGCCACCGGATCGGCCCCTGCTGCTTCCACGCCAAAGATCGCCAGGACGCTCGTTCCCGCAGCATCCCCCATGTCCACGATGGCCTCGGCGCCGTAGTACATCGCCTCCAAAATAGCGCCGGTGAGCGGATCAGGCTCGAAGCCCGGGCATGGAGGGGCTTCATTTCCCCCACCCGCGGTACACAACCCCACCTGCGTGTTGGCTACATCCCGGACCCACAGCGGAAACCCCGTGTCCGGGTTCAAGGGTCCCACCAGCTGAGCCTGCGCTTGAACCGCAAGCCCCATTGCCAGAAACACGAATACAAACGAAACTGTCAGTGTTTTCTTCATGACCATCTCCCAATGCTGCCTTTCCATCCGGTTATTGCCTTGCCAAGAGGTAACCGTAGTCTCCGAGGACACTCCCGACCCCTGGCCCACAGCTCCAGAGTTCCGACCGAATCATGCTCGAAACTCCTTAAATAGAGGTTTTTCCCACAATATATTTCTGAAAGGGGAGACCGGCATCCCCGCAATTCAGCACTTTTAGTCAGTCCTTCCGCTGTTGACATAGGGGAGCACGCCGCAGGACTGATCGTTAGTGATCATTAATGATCAATGATCGCATGTGGAAAAGGTACGGCTCTGCCTTGTTTCCTGGAACTGAAATTCTTGCTTCTGTACTGAAATGAATAAGTATGCTGCGTTTCGTTAGGGTGGTATTGGTACCTATATGCATAAGCAATTGTTGTCATATGAGATTGATCAGTTCTATTCATCTTCCGTAGACGACACGGCAAGCGATATCAGGAAGCCTGCCCTGCAACCCTTCTGGCTGATCTCTATTGAAGCATCTCGCCTGCATCCTGAGAATGCCTGGACGACTTTTGGCTCGGTGAGGGAAGACCGGTCTTCCCCCACCGACATCGTATCACCTGCACAGACACGTTTATCTGATCGTGACCGGAATGGTCGTGCTGGCGCCAGTGGAGCTGACTCTCACAAACGCCGGCGGAACGACGACATTTGCCGCTCGCAATCCCCTGCCGACGATCTGGCCGAGGGGGGGCCCCACCGGGTTTCCCGCATGGTCAACACCCTGCACCGTCAGCGGGTTGCCCCTGACACTCGAGCTCGCAGTGATCGCCAATGCTCCTCTTCCCCTGTTGAAGGTCGCGCCTCTGACCGTGATGACCTCTGCGGCCGGAACCCCACGAACCCTCACAGGAACCGTCATGCTGCCCCCCAGCGAAGAATTCACTCTGACAAGGGCGGGCGGAGATGCAACGGGCACAGCGAAGCTGCGCCCTGTAATGGTGCCAAGCTCCGCCAGGACATTTCCGAGAGCATCAACACTTTGCACTGACAACACAGCCCCGCGCGCTGTTGCTGAGCCCGGCACGCTCGACGATGCACTGACCGTCAGTCTTCCGGGCTGCCCCGCTCTCCCCGCATTGAATGTCGCGCTCCTGACGGCCACTGTGTCCTGCAGAACGATGGGCAGCTCTTCGAGACCTGGCGCCACCGCTCCCGCTGCATCGCGCACGGTGACGGACATGCCGACCGTCGGCTCACCGGTGAGATTTCCCATGGCAAACGGAGCGAAGAAGCGCCCCGGGATGGCCGGATCGGCGGTCATGGGAATGGACGTGGGCTGAGTGACTCCCGCAATGGAGGTGATCTCCATGGTGCCGCCCAAAACATTGGTCTGAGCAAACAAGACGCCGTTTGCCCTTGCCCCTCCGATCATGGTTCCCCGCTCAACCACGAGACCACCCGCCAACGCTTCGGGCGTGGTGAATATTTTGCCTTCCACCGAGAAATTGCTGGTTGAAACATCGATCCCACTGCCCGCAGGCCCGATCACCCTGAAAACTCCACCTCCGGAGAGCGGCGCCAGAGTGACTCCATTCCCGATGAAGCCGGGACCGGCGGTAGGGGGGATAAAACCGGGTACGGCAGGATCAGGTGGTGCGGCGGGTACCGGATCCAATGCAATGTCACCGGTGCCGTTGCCCCGGAACCGCTGAATGGGAGTTGCAGGCCCCAAAGCGCCTGTAAAAGGAGCCGCCGCGTCGACAGTAGTCGGGAGAAGCTCGTCAATATCCCCAACCCTGCCCTGATTATCTGCTGCAGCAGTGAAGACGAAGTTGCCAACCGGTGTCTGAACAGTGTAGGTACCGGCAACCGCCAGGTTGCGAAGCCTGATGCGGCCCCCGTTGCTCACGAGAGGCACATTCTCCACTGGATCTGCCGGAAGGGTCGGGTCCACGCCCGCCGCTTCGATAAAAAAGATTCCCAGAAAGAGCTCGCCGTTGGGCGTGGCCGGCTCGCCCGGGAATTCCACAGGGTCACCCATACCCGCATTGAATGCATAATACGCAGCCTCAAAGCCGGTAGTGCCTGTTGCAGGTGTAAAGCTCGGACAAGGCGGAGCTTCCGCCACTCCACCCCCTTCGTCGCATATTCCCAATTGGATGCCTCTGGCGTCTCGCAGCCACAGGGGCAAACCGTCCGGGCCTGAAGGGCCAACTGCCTGGGCAAAAGCGCCTGCTGCAAGCCCCAACATCAAAAGCGCATATACAGAACTGATGGTCAGTATTTTCTTCATGATGATCCCCCTGATGTTCATCTTTCGTCTTTCGTCCGTTGGCTGGTTCGTCCACTCATCCCAAACTAACTACTGCTTAAGACGTAATATAGTTCAAAGGGAGAAAGCGTCACAAATCCTGTGTATTTTCTTGTTTTCACTGGAACGAACCTGAATGGTTGTGCACCGCTCTCCCCAGCCATGTGATGCGTAATTTAACTTGGATTCGAGACATCGAGTACTCAGTTGCCTATACGATAAATCCGCAACCGGAGCGCACAATGTGGGAAATGGAGTATTTGCCAGGGTAGTATGATCGCCCATGCCCGATGATCAATTGTCATCATTCTGCAGAGATCTCTCATGGCGACGTCCGGCGATTCACCTTCGAAGTCCCGAGATTCACCTTCGAAGTCCCGAGCCGCTGCGTAACCACGCTCCATTGGCGCAGGCCGGTGGTTTTATTCCCTTTGCGGGTTTCGGAGTCCGATCTGCTGCTTAGAATAAGAAGTATGAGCAACAGGCCTCGTCGGATGGACTCACGGAAGCCGCCGTGACGGCCACTGAGGGGAATGGCCTGCCCGCCCCCGGAAGTCCCGGACTCCCAGGAGTGGGCCGGCGCATGAAGGGAACGAGCCTTGAAAGATGAGACGCGGGAGGAGCCGTACCATGACTGAGCTGGGGCGCGTCCGGATGCGGGACGCAACGAAGAGATCCTGGGCCGAACCGTGGAAGGTGAAAATGGTCGAGCCGACAAAATGGACAACCCGGGAGTACCGTGAAAGGTGCATGAGGGAGGCCGGCTACAATACGTTTCTCCTTCGCTCGGAGGATGTCTACATCGACCTTCTGACGGATTCGGGCACCTCGGCCATGAGCGACCGTCAGTGGGCCGGGCTCATGCTCGGAGATGAGGCCTATGCGGGGAGCCGCAATTTCTACCATCTCGAAGCCAACGTTCAGAAGCATTACGGGTACCGATATGTGGTTCCCACACACCAGGGC
Organism: uncultured Syntrophobacteraceae bacterium; assembly: GCA_964557955.1. Taxonomy (GTDB): domain Bacteria; phylum Desulfobacterota; class Syntrophobacteria; order Syntrophobacterales; family Syntrophobacteraceae; genus JALOOX01. The sequence continues at coordinate 57,321 of CAZLCS010000015.1, read as the reverse complement.
CGGGGCGCCGAGCATCTCATCGCCAGAATGTATATCAGGCCAGGCGACTTCGTCCCTGGAAACATGTACTTCACGACCACCCGCCTTCATCAGGAGATGGCAGGCGGCACCTTCGTGGACGTGATTGTGGATGAGGCCCATGATCCTTCGAGTCAGCACCCTTTCAAAGGGAACGTGGATTTGCAGAAGCTCGAAGACCTGATCCGCAAAGTGGGGAGCGACCGCATTCCCTACGTGAGCCTGGGAGCTACGGTGAACATGGCTGGAGGGCAGCCGGTTTCGATGCAGAACGCCAGGGAGCTTCGGAGCCTTTGTGACCGCCATGGAATTCGTCTCCTGCTTGACGCCACACGGGCCATCGAGAACGCGTATTTCATCCAGCAGCGTGAGGAAGGCTTCGGACACAAATCCGTCGCCGAGATCCTTCTGGAATTCTGCTCGTACACCGACGGCTGCTGGATGAGCGCCAAGAAAGACACCCTGGTCAATATCGGAGGATGGCTGGCCGTCAACGATCAGGAGAAATTCGACGAAGCTCGAAACCTGGTGGTCGTCTTTGAAGGTCTCCACACCTACGGTGGACTGGCAGGCCGGGACATGGAGGCGATGGCAGTCGGTATCGAGGAATCGGTGGATGACGACCATATCCGCGCCCGAGTGGGGCAGGTGGAGTATCTGGGGCACAAGCTGGCGGACTGGGGGATCCCCCTCGTGCTTCCCATTGGGGGACATGCCGTCTTCATCGATGCCAGAAGCTTCTATCCGCACATTCCCCAGGATGAGTTTCCCGCCCAGGCGCTGGCGGCGGACATCTATATCGAGGCCGGCGTCAGAACCATGGAGAGAGGAGTCGTTTCGGCAGGCCGTGACCCCGAAACCGGGCAGCATCGCTACCCCAGACTGGAGCTCGTGCGGGTCGCCATTCCTCGGCGGGTTTACACACAGGCTCACATGGACGTGACCGCCGAGGCCATCGAAGAGGTCTGGTGGAAGCGCGATCAAGCCACCGGTCTTCGAATGGTCTATGAGCCCAAATATCTGCGTTTCTTCCAGGCTCGGTTTGAGCGGACGTGATCCCCTCCCCCTATCAACTCCAGGGTGTGGCTGTCGCACGGGCCGTGGGCCTTCAGTCCTGTCTCTGCTGCAGAGCAAGGTCACGCAACAACGCAAGAAGCGGTTGAAGGGATTCCGGCGCGGTGACGTCATTGCAGACCAGAGTGTTCGTCAAACCCGCATCGGTCAACGAAATCCGGTAGGTGAACACATCAGGTGGACCGAAGCCCCTGGCTTGCACTTCCTTCGGTTGCAGTTCAAAGAACCTGGATTCCCTGATCGTCTGGACCAGTCTCTCGGACAGGTCCGGGGGGAGCTCGTCAGAATCCACGTGCAACTGGATATTCAGATTGGCATATCCACCAGACCACTCAAATTGTATGCGCATCATTCACCCCCATGACCTCCAAAGCTGTGAAACCCCGGTGACGGTGGAACCGTTGTCCGGAGCCGGCGGCTCTTTCAATGAACAGCTGTATCGCCTCATTGCATTTCAGTTGTGGCGCGGGCACCGCGATGCTCGCACCACAACTGGTGGGGGTCATACAGACTTTCATATTGACCTGTAGTCACGGTCTGCCCATTTTCGAGATCACCCCTCGCTCTGGCTGGGGGTCCATGTGCCAAACGGACAATCGGTGTCTCTGCATCAAGTGGGAAGTCCCACCGCCTTGAATGCAGCCCTGACTCTTTGAGTCGCTCCCAACGGGACCTTTTTGTCTCTCACCAAGATCCTCGTCGAGTCGACGATGACCTTCACCGCATCGTTGAACTTTGCGGTCGGCCAAAGCTTTCCGAGAGCAGTATACCAGATGAGAGCGGCGCTATCCGTTCCGATTTCCATGGCAGTGAGATAAAAGGCCTTGTTGGGAATGCCGCTGTTGATGTGAACCCCCTGGTTGTCACCCGTCCCCGTATAGTATTCTTTCATGTGGGCGGGTTGAGGGTCTTTACCCAACAGCGCATTGTCGTAAGCGGTGCCCGGCTCCCTCATGGAGCGCAATGCCTCTCCGTAGAGCTGGGGACCCATGATTTCATCCCCAATCAACCAGTCGGCTGAGCCGGCATCCTGTTTCATCGCCGCCTGGGTGATCGCTGTGCCGAACACGTCCGAGAAATGTTCGTTCAAGGCCCCGGATTGACTGTAATACTCCAGGTTTGCAGTGAATTGCGTGACGCCGTGAGCCAGCTCATGCGCCACGACATCGAGCGAATCTGCAAAACTGGAGAAGATCACCCCGTCGCCATCACCAAAGGTCATTTCGTCGCCGTCCCAGAAGGCGTTCATGTACTTGAGGCCATAGTGGACATTGAGAATCAGGTTCATGCCCAGATTATCGATGGAGTTGCGCTGAAATGGGGGATTCTTGAAATACTCCTTCACCAGACCGGCATATTCATAAACCTTGTTGACGACAGCATCTGCATGGGCGGGGTCCCCCTCCCCGCGCACCAGCTTAACCCGAAGCTGCCATTTATTCTGGCAGTCGTACACCTGACGCGCCGCTGCACCTGCCGGCACCGGCGTCGGTACGGCGAACACGCTCATACTGATTTCTTTTTCGCCTCTCTTCCCCCTGCTTTGCAGACTGTCATGAATACTCAGCCGCGCCTCTTCTACGTCGGACAAAGCGAGGGATTCCAATACAAAGGGGGGAATAAAACCGGCCCTGGCTTTCCTTGCTGTTGTCATCTTCAGACTCCTTTTCATTCAAAAATGCGATTCGATTCCATCCTCAGCCTGACCGATGTCTTCTCACCGTCCCATCCCGGCTGTTGGTCCAAACCGGTCACCTACTGCTCTGGGACTCACCGCCAGGCGGGCCGCTGCGACCGGCACGGTCATCCTGCGGATGCTGGCCGACCGCTGCGTCTCCGGTGCATGGAAACCTGAACCTCCTTTCATCTTGATTTCACGCTCCGCTGAGCGTGCGCAGAGGCCATTCACCGCTGAATGTGCGCAAATATATGTCCAGAATGGTCGCCATCGAATTGTCGGGATGGATCCCGAGGGAACGGATCGCTACGGTTGTAGATCCTGAATTGAGCTCGTCCTCAACGATGGACGCAGGATGTCATGGATGAAAAGACATTTCAGTGAATTACATCACCATTGATCTGTGATATTTTCACGGTCGAGAGTTTTCGGTCCTTCCCGTAGACCCTGGAGACAAAGATCCCTGCATTGTCATCCGGGAGGCATGGCCGGTAGCGCGCCAGGCCGCTGCTGATCAACGGGCTGATCTGGAAAAGGCGCATTGAAAGATTGGATACAGCAAAGAAAAGGGCATGAAGGCGAGATCACCAAGACAGCTTACCTGGCTGCCGCAGCGGGCAATTCGTGAGCATTGCCTGTGGTGCTGCGAAGACCGCAAGCAGGAAGTCGTCGTGTGCACTTCCGAGCGGTGTCCATTGTTCCGCTTTCGATTCGGGGAAGCCGGCGCCAGGAACGACGATCTTTATTCTGTCATAAGGAAGAAATGCCTCGATTGTGTCACGGGATCCCGCGCGGAAGTACAGAACTGTCCTTCTGTGGAATGCGCCCTTTGGAGCTTTAGGCTGGGGAGGAGCCCGCTGCTGGCCCGAGCTCATTGTACAAGAAAATGAGATGAAACTGTCAAAATGCCGAATCAGACCGGTCCATTGGGAGTGCGTGCCGTGGCAGTCTGAGCGGGACCCGGACCGGCCGGCATTCCGGGGTTTCGCACATTGCACGAGCCAGCCGGAAGGTCTTCATCTGCATGAAAGGCAGCACATGGCATGAGCATCGGCTTCCGTATCCTGGGGGCCCCCGGCAGTGACAATGCGCTGCTGGTCTGGATCGACAGCGGTCAAACCCTGGAACGGCTCCTGTTTGACTGCGGCGAAGGCTGCCTGGCGAAGCTTTCCGTTGCAGAAATCCAGACTGTGGACCATCTTTTTTTCTCACACCTTCACATGGATCATGTGGGGGGATTCGATGCTTTTTTCCGTGTCAATTTCAACCGCGCCATGAAACCGAATCGTATCTGGGGCCCCCCCGAGACGGCACGCATCATGGGCCACCGGTTCCAAGGGTTTCTGTGGAACCTCCATGAGGGCATGAGGGCAACCTGGCTCGTTTCGGACATCCACCCGAATAGGGTCCAAACCACCCGATTCGAGCTTCATGAAGCGTTCTCCGTTGCGCATGAAGAACTCACCAGCTCGTACGAAAAGACCGTCCTCGAGGGGGCGGCATTCAGCCTGGAAGCCATTGCCATGGAGCACCGGACGCCGACGCTGGCCTATGTGGTACGCGAAAAGACTCGGCGAAACATCGACACGTCGCGGCTCGCTTCTCTGTGCCTCCGTCCAGGACCATGGTTGAGACAACTGAAGGACCTTTCCAGCGGTGGTGCGGACACCCTGATCATCGACGGAACCACCTACCCCGTCGAAGAGCTCAGGAGCCACCTGATCATCGAGTCACCGGGGGAATCCCTGGCCTACCTGACGGATTTCATTCTGGACGAACGCGCCCTTGATCGGCTCTCGGACATTCTTCAAGGCTGTGGAATCATCATCTGCGAAGGGCAGTATCGGCATGCGCATCGGGATTTGGCCCGCAAGACCTTCCACATGACCACGGTGCAGTCTGCAACCCTTGCCCAACGGGCCAATGCGGGAAAACTGGTGTTGTTTCATCTCTCCAAACGTTACCAGAGGCAGGAATGGAGTGAAATGCTCCAGGAAGCCAGGCAGATATTTCCCAATACGCATTATCCACCCCATTGGATCCTGGACGAGACCTAATTGTTTCATCCTCCGGGGGTCCGAAGGTGCGCCGAATGACTCGCTTCAGAATCTGGCCGCCTGCTCTGGAGCAACTCCCAGGTTTATGGTAGAAGTGACATAATCAAAGAGTTGGAGAAGAAGAGGCTGTAGACACACATTTGAGGGTCAGGTTTGAATTCACGTCACAGTTGTGTGCGGCCGGGAGGGACGACCTTCAGGTGTCTTCGCCCGTGGCATTTCATCAAAAGAGAGATCTGAGGCGATCTGAATGGAGCGAATAGGCGATTATCCTTTCGATGAGTTTTTGGACATTGTGAAGTCTTTTCATGGGTATGCCGCACCCGGCCTGATTCTCGGCGGCTTCATGGTGGATTTGGCCCTGAGCAAAATGGGCCGGGATATCCTGCTCGATGCCGTCAGCGAGACGACCCAGTGTCTGCCCGATGCCATTCAGCTCCTCACTCCATGCACCGTTGGAAACGGATGGCTGAAAGTCATCAACCTGGGTCGGTTTGCACTCGCCCTCTATGAAAAATATGGAGGAGAAGGGATTCGCATTTACGTGGACCCTCATCAGCTCGAATCGTGGTCCGAGATCAAGACGTGGCTTTTCAAGCTCAAGCCAAAGAAAGAGCAGGACAGCCAGCTGCTCCTGGCTCAGATCAGGGAGGCGGGAAGGGGTCTGTATGGTGTTCAGGCGGTCAGGCTGCAACCCCATTTATTGAAGAAGAGAAGCAAGGGAAAGATCGCCTGCTGCGTCCTGTGCGGAGAACCCTATCCTCAGCGTGATGGACCCGTTTGCAGGGGCTGCCAGGGAGAAGCTCCATATGTGATTCAGCCCTCGGACATAAACCTCGAGAAACCCGATGCAGGACTCCGAACTTTGGCCGCAGAGGAGGCGGTCGGACACACGGTGCTTCATGACATGACACTCATAGAGCCAGGCACCGCCAAGGGCCCCGCATTCAAACGGGGCCAGAAGATCACAGCGGGAGATGTCTGCCGGCTGCAGCAGATGGGAAGGCACACGGTCTACGTGCAGGAGATGAACGAGATTCCCCCGGGCTGGGTCCACGAGGACGTGGCTGCCGTCGCCTTTGCCAAGGCTATGGCCGGAGAAGGCATAACCTTCGAGGAGCCGCCGCGGGAAGGCAAGATCAACCTCAAGGCCGATCGTGACGGACTGCTGGTAGTGGACGTCGAACGGCTTGAGACCTTCAACATGGTTCCCGGAGTCATGTGCGCCAGTCGCAAGACCTGCACCCTGGCAACCCGGGGGCGGGACGTCGCGGCCACCCGGGCCATTCCGCTCCTGCTGCCCAGGCAGGACTTCGACAGGGCCATGGGAGTGGTGCGGGAATCTCCCCTATTTCGGGTACTCCCCCTGCGCCGGGCACGCGTCGGAATCCTGGTTACGGGAAGCGAAGTCTTCCAGGGCTTGGTTGAGGATCGATTCATCCCCATCATCCGTGCCAAGGTGGAGAAGTTCGGTTGCGAAGTCGTGAAGACCTTCATCGCACCGGACGAACGGGAAGCTATTTCCGGAGGTGTTCAGGAGCTCCTGGCTGCGGGGGCTGACCTGCTGATCACGACGGCGGGTCTCTCGGTCGATCCCGATGACGTGACCCGGCAGGCGCTTCTGGACGCCGGAGCCACTGAGGTGCTCTACGGCACGCCTATCATTCCCGGAGCCATGATCCTCCTTGCCCGCATCGGGAGTGCTCAAGTGATGGGAGTACCGGCCTGCGCTCTCTATTTCAAGAGAACCGGCTTCGATCTGCTGCTGCCGCGTGTACTGGCCGGCACTCGGATTTCAAGGCGTGATTTGGCCCAGATGGGGCATGGTGCATTCTGCCTCGGCTGCAAGACCTGCACGTTTCCCAAATGCCCTTTTGGCGGGTAGAATAGTACAAGGATGAGCCTGAAACGAGACAGCCATCCAGGCGAGAAACCGACCGTCAGGCTCCATCTCTGGCTCGAGGCCGGAGAAGGGCTGGGCTTCGGGCTCGGCCGGGCACTCCTCCTGAAAAAGGTGGATCGGTTCGGCTCCCTCAGGAAGGCGGCGGTTGACATGGGGATGTCCTATCGTGCAGCCTGGGGAAAGATCAGGAAGAGCGAAGAGGTCCTCGGCATCAAATTGATTGCCCAGAACAGCAACCGAAGGGAAGGTTGTCAGCTCACCGAATTTGGACGCCAGCTGACGGAGAGCTATCTCAAATGGTTCGAGCTGGTGGAGCGTGAAGCTCTTGCGAAAGCCGCTGAAATTCTCCCTGTGCCGGTCAGGAGCTTTCAGGAAAAGAGCGGCTGATAGATCCAGGTCCTTGCCCAGTGCCGAGATGGAGAACTGGAGGTCGCCATGACACCTTGGCCAAAGCATCCGCTCATTTACGAGATCAACACATGGGTTTGGCTGGAGGAGCTCGGCCGGAAGTCGTCAAGGTCTGTGACCCTTGAATCCGTGCCCGATGAAGAATGGGACCGCATGGCGTCACTCGGATTCGATGCCGTCTGGCTCATGGGGGTCTGGGAGCGCAGTCCCGAGGGCATCCGGATCTCCATGGGTGACGACGGGCTTTGCCAGGACTTTCGGCGTGCCCTCCCCGACTTCACGGAGCGCGACAATGTGGGTTCGCCTTATTGTGTGCGCCGCTACAGGGTCGATGCTCACCTGGGAGGCCCCAAAGGGCTGGCTGTTGCGCGGAAGAGGCTCGCCGAACGCGACCTGCGCCTGATCCTCGACTTCGTGCCCAACCATGTAGCCCCCGACCACCCATGGGTGAAGGAGCACCCCGAATACTTCATAAGGGGCAGCGAGCAGGACCGAAAGCAGGATCCCCGCTCCTTCGTGGATCTCGCCGGTGCGGTATACGCCTGCGGTCGGGACCCCTATTTTCCCGCCTGGCCCGATGTGCTTCAACTGAACTCTTATGAGGAGGGGCTGCGATCAGCGGTGGTCGATACCCTTCTCGACATTGCCGGTCAGTGCGACGGTGTGCGCTGTGACATGGCCATGCTCGTCATGAATTCCATTTTCGAGAAGACCTGGGGAGGCCGTGCCGGCCCCAGACCTGACGAGGACTACTGGCCCAGGATCATCCCTGCCGTGAAAGAAAGATACGAGGGATTCCGGTTCATGGCCGAAGCCTACTGGGATCTCGAGTGGGAGCTGCAACGGCAGGGATTCGATTACTGCTATGACAAAGGGCTCTACGACCGCCTGGAGCATGAATCGGCCGAGACCGTGCGGCTGCACCTCTGCGCCGACCTGCCTTACCAGGAGAAGCTCCTCCGATTCATCGAAAACCACGACGAACCTCGAGCCGCTGCAGTCTTCTCCCCGGAAAAGCATCGAGCGGCAGCATTAACGGCCCTCACCCTGCCCGGAGCCCGCCTGATCCATGAGGGCCAGATGGACGGGCGAAAGGTGCGCCTGCCGGTTTTTCTGGCCAGGCGTCCTGATGAGGAGCCCGACGCAGACTTAAGCGCCTTCTATGTTCAGTTGCTCGAGGTTTTGAAGCGGGGCGGTTTTCTCAAGGGGGTGTGGAGGCTCTGCGAGCGAACCGGCTGGTCGGACAACGCATCTCATCTGAACCTGGTGGGATGGTGTTGGGATAAGGGCACATCTCGCTGTGTCATCGTGGTGAACCTGTCCGACACGCCTTCACAGGGTCTGATAAGAATCCCCTGGAACGATCTCAAAGGAAGGCTCTGGTGGCTCAAAGATGTCTTCACGTCCACGCTGTATCGATGGAACGGTGATGAGCTTTGCAACCCGGGCCTCTATGTGGATCTCGGCCCTTGGGGTTTCCATTTTCTGAAATGGTGATCACGCTCCACAAATCAGAGCAGCTCAAAAGATGTCCACCCGGGAGCTGAGATTCTGGAAGATGCCACGGCCCTGGTGGATACAGGGGGGAGTCAACCACATCGCTTCTAACCGGCGGAAACCTGCTGGGCCGGGCACTTCCGGATTGAATGGACTATTCCTTGATGTCGGACCTCGGAATGGCGAAAGTACCGTCCTTGACCTCACGCAGAGCGCCGTCCTCATCAAAAAGCTTCCCGCTGAATGACCCCTTGATGACGGTTCCGGGAGGACCCCAGTTGTCGATCTTTATCCGCATGCTCTGTTTCTTCTCATCCCCGTTGTCCAGACTGGCCAGGTAATCCTTGAGAACTTTGCCTTTGGTCTCCTTATCCTCCACGATATCATACCAGGAAAAATAGACGGGCATGGTATCCGCAGAATTTGCCTCATGGACGCCCACCAGTGCTTTCTCCTCGACGGCCACTTCGATGGACACGCCGACATTGACTTCAGTCTTCTGCTTGGGATCGGAAGGATCCGCAACCTCCTCCATCCCTTCGCGAGTGATGGTCAGGTAGCCGTCTGTTGCAGAGTATTCCAGTGTGGCATCCTTGAAGCTGAAGGCCTTCCCGTCGATCTTGTAGGAGACTGTTCCCCCCGGTCCCTCCGACAGTCCGAGAGTTGGAGCAAGAAGCAGTAAAGTTATTATTACACCCCGCCACAACAGCTTTGCCTTCATAGGACTCTCCTCGTGGTCTGCGTTGAATGGTTCCCGTTGAATGATTCCCGTTGCCGCATCTCCTCCATGGCATCTGCCCGGGGTTCGGTCGTTGCCGCTCTTCCGGGCCCACGTACGATGGCAGATGGATGAGGGTATCACAGGGTCTCATCTGAGCAAGATAGGACTTTCACTTCCCTCGAGCCAGCGGATATTGCATCACGGCCTTGAAATAATTTCGAGCGAGGCATTGGGCTCAGCCATACGACACTCGTTCTCCGGGCTTGGCTGGGCACATTCCCTGACAGCATGTCTCTTCAAGACAGTTGAAAAGGAAGGCCCGTCCAAGTTAATTGATGAACGTGCAGACGAACTTTGACAATGATCCGCCTGCTTTGACCCGCCAGATGGATGGACCGGGTACAGTCATGGCGGCTACGTTCCCCGTGGCTGAAAGTGTTTTGGGGGCGTCGATCCGGAACGGGGCCCGCCGCATGTGTCTGACAGTTCGAGTCCCTGAGCGGCAAGAAGATATACTGCTGCTCCAGGACGCACCAAAGGCAGATGAACATGGAAATCAAAAAATTCGCCATACCGGAAATCATCTTCGGACGGGGAAGCCTGCAGTATGTCGGATTGTGTGCGCGGAGGCTTGGGGCTGAGAAGGCCTTTCTGGTGAGCGATTCCGGACTGGAGCGGGCGGGTTGGGTCTCCCGGGTGACTGAAATCCTGGAGAACGAAAATCTTCGCTGGGTGCACTATACAAACGTTGTATCCAATCCGAGGGATCATCAGATCGAAGAGGGGGCTGCCGTTTACCTGAAGGAAAAGGCGGACGTCGTCATCGGTCTCGGTGGAGGGAGTCCCATGGACGCAGCGAAGGGAATCGCCCTCGTGGCCAGCAACGGGGGACGCATCCACGATTACGAGGGCGCCAACCGGATACACCGGCCGCTTCCCCCCATGGTCTTCCTCCCCTCCACCGCCGGAAGCGGGTCGGATATCTCGCAATTTGCCATCATCAACGACACCCGCCGCTCCGTGAAGATGTCCATTATCAGCAGGACCCTCGTCCCCAATATCTCCATCATCGATCCACTCGTTCTGAAGACCAAGGGCGAGGAGCTCATTGTGGCCTCGGCCATCGATGCTCTCTGTCACGCCGTGGAGTCCTACGTCTCGCCCATCGCTTCGCCCTTCACGGAAATCCAGTCGCTGAGGGCCATTCAATTGATCGTGCGGCATCTGCATCGGGCCCTGCCGGACAGGTCTCTTGATGATTTGGAGCAGTTGAGCATCGCCAGCACGGCGGCGGCCATGGCATTCAGCAATGCAAGCCTGGGGGCCGAGCACGCCCTGGCCCATTCCTTGGGCGGTATGTTCGATGTTTTGCATGGCCTGGTCCACCCGGTGCTTCTGCCGGCAGTCATGCGCTTCAACCTGCCGGCCTGCACCGAGAAAATGGCCGCCATCGGCGAGATCTTTCTCGGAAGGAGACGTCGCTCCTCCAAATCCACGGCTGCAGCGGGCATCGACAAGCTCGAAGATTACTGCCAATCCCTGGGTGTTCCCACGAAGCTTCATGATATCCTTCCCGAGCGGGAAAAGCTGCCCGATCTCTGCCGGATGGCAGTCCAAGACGTCTGCCTGCTGACCAATCCGCGACCGGCAACGTGGGAAGACCTGCTTCAGATCTGTGAGAGGGCATGGTGATGAAACAAGAGCCTACACTCGAGGATCTCATGGGGATTGAGCACGCTAAGCTTGGCTTTTTCCGTGAGGTCCAGGAGAAGATCGCCGAATTGAAGGCATCCAATCAGGACCTGGCGCGCAAGAAGAATACGATTCAGGCCATTCTCAACGGCATCACCGACCTGATGGTGGTGCTCTCCGAAGACTATCGCATCGTATCGGTCAACAGGGTGTTCAACGAAAACTTTGGAAACCAGAACCCCAAGGGCCAGCATTGCTACAAGGTGTTTCGCGGAAGCGACCGGCCCTGCTCCCCCTGCCCTGCCCGGACGGCTCGCGAGGAGAATCGCCTCTGCCGCCAGCTGCACATCTATCCCGTGGACGGCCACAACCGCCATTTCGAGGTCACCGCCTCCCCCTTGCGCAGCGCCGAAGGCAGACTGTGCCACATGCTCGTTCTCAAGCGCGACGTCACCCGTGAGATGGAGTACCAGGCCAAGTTCTACCAGGCCGAGAGGATGGCCACGGTGGGAGTGCTGGCTGCGGGAGTAGCCCATGAAATCAACAACCCCCTCACGGCAATTTCGGGATTCGCCGAAGGGCTCCGGCGCCGTCTGCCCAGGCTGGCCGACTCCGTTGATGAAGAGCTCTACAGCGACTTCCAGGAATACGTGGATACGATTCTCAAGGAATGCCGGCGCTGCCAGGACATTGTGCGGACGCTTCTCACCTTCAGCCGCGGAGCGTGTGCCGATTTTGCCCCCATGGATCTCAACGGCCTCGCGGAGGACACGGTGAAGCTCGTGCGCCATCATTTGAAGCAGCACCCGCAGGACACGATGCGCGTGGAGGTCGACCCATTCCTTCCGAGTCTATTCGGGGATGCATCCCAGATCAAGCAGGTGATCCTGAACCTGCTCATGAACGCCCTGGATGCCGTGCGGACCCAGGGATCCATCACGCTGCGCACCTTCGCCGAGGGCGACCATACGGTGGTCCTCGAGGTGGAGGACACAGGCTGCGGTATACCGCCTGAGCATCTGGACAAGCTCTTTGAGCCCTTCTTCACCACTAAACCGGTGGGCCAGGGGATCGGCATCGGCTTGTCCACCTGCTACAATATCGTGCAGATGCATGGAGGGGAGATCCTGGTGCGAAGCACCCCGGGGCAAGGTTCCACGTTTCAGGTCAGACTACCCAGGAATCCTTGAAGCCATGGCTCCATTCAATCCGATCAAGATCCTCGTCGTGGATGATGAGGTGTCCATTCGCCGACTGATTGCAAAGGAGATCGGCAACCTCGGCAGAGCGGTCAGCACAGTCGGGACCGCCCGGGAAGCCAAAGATCTGGCACATGCTCAGCCATTCGACGTCATCGTTCTCGACATTCGCCTTCCCGATGGCGACGGCATGGATCTTCTGTCCCATTTCCGCGAAACGATCCCGGACGTGGAGGTCATTCTCATCACCGGGCACGGAGACGTGGACACGGCCGTTGAAGCCATGAAGACCGGAGCCTACGATTACATCACCAAGCCCTTCATGCTGGACCGACTCGAACTGGTCATCGACAAGGCCTATCAACGGGTCTGTCTCCAGCGGGAGAACCGGCGGCTGCGCCAAACGCAGGATCAGAGGCCCCACCCGCGCCTCGTGGGGCGTTCTGAGGCCATGCAACACGTCAAGTATCTGATCGATCGGGTGGCCCCGACGCTCGTGCCGGTGCTGATCATCGGGGAAAGCGGCACCGGAAAGGACGTGGTGGCTCACTCCATCCACATGCGCAGCGAACGGGCCGCACAGCCTCTCATTATCAAGAACTGCGGAACCCTCCAGAGGGATCTCTCCAGGAGCGAGCTTTTCGGGCACACCCGGGGCGCCTTCACGGGGGCTGATGAATCCCGGGAAGGGCTCATATCCCTGGCGGATCGCGGTACTCTGTTTCTGGACGAGATTGGGGAGCTTCCCCTCGAAGTCCAGGCATCTCTGCTTCGAGTCCTCGAAAGCCAGACATACCGAAGAGTCGGGGACAAGGTGGAACGGCAGGTGGACTTGCGCTTTCTTTTCGCCACCAATCGCAACCTCCCGGAAGAGGTGGAACGCGGGCGCTTCCACGAAGCCCTCTATCACCGGATCAATGTATTTCAGATCGCTTTGCCCGCCCTTCGCGAAAGAAGAGAGGACATCCCGCTTCTGGTCGAATACTTCCTGGCTCTGTTCAGCGCCGGGCGTTCCCCCTGCCGTGTTCCCAGAAACGTCCTGCAGTGCCTCCTGGACTACCATTGGCCGGGCAACATCCGTGAGCTTCGCAATGTCATCGAGCGGGGCATCATTCTCTCGGAAAACGGCATGATCGGGCTCAACGCCCTGCCGAGGGAGTTGACCCGGGAGATGGATCTTTCCACGGGGGAAGCCCCGTTCCTCACACTCGTGGAAATGGAAAAGCGTCACATCCGCACCATCCTCAACCACCTCGAAGGAAACCGAACTCACGCCGCCCAAGTCTTGGGAATCAGCCGCAAGACGCTCTACCGAAAACTCAAAGAATACTGCCTTGACTGAACCCTGTGAGGCATTAGTTTTTCTGCAAACATGGTATTCAAAATATTTGGGAAACGGGTCCTCCACAAGCTCCCTCCCTCCCCTCTGTGCCGGAGCGTCACGCAGGGAATGGCATACCGTTTCCCATTGACCCGGAAGATTGGATACAGCGGGTCATTTTGACGCACAGGCCGTAACCTTTTGTTTTAAATGCTCAATTCCTCCTGTTCGATGGCGCCGTCCGCTTCCCGGACCTCTGTGCAGTTACTCGATCGGTCAGAGTGACACATCCTCACGGGTCTAAATGTCTCTTATCAAGCTGTTATCATTAACTAATTTTACTTGGCCCCGCCTTTGCCTACATAGGGTGGGCATCGAAGGCAAGAGGGCAGAACCAATCACCATCATCTAGGAGGCAGCCATGGCAGTACAGGAACAAGTGTTCGGATTCTTCATTCCCACGGTTACGCTGATGGGCATCGGAGCCCACAAGGAAATCGGCACCCGCGTCAAGGTGCTGGGCGGAACCAAACCTTTCATCTGCACGGACAAGGGCATCACCAGGGCGGGAATCGCCGACCAGATCGCCAAAATCATCAAGAAAGACGCCGGCCTGGACTGCGTCATCTTCGACGACACGATCCCCAACCCCACGGACAAGAACGTCCACGACGGGCTCAAGGTCTACCAGGACAACAAGTGCGACCTCATCATCTCCCTCGGCGGCGGCAGTTCCCATGACTGCGGCAAGGGCGTCGGGATTCTGGCCACCAACGGCGGAAAGATTCACGATTACGAAGGCATCGACAAATCGACCAAAGCCATGCCTCCTTTCATCGCCGTGAACACGACGGCGGGGACGGCGAGCGAAATGACCCGGTTCTGCATCATCACCGACACCAGCCGCAAGGTGAAGATGGCCATCGTCGACTGGCGCGTCACCCCCAACATCGCCATCAACGATCCCCTCCTCATGGCTGGAATGCCTCCGGCGCTGACCGCTGCCACCGGTATGGACGCTCTCACCCACGCTGTGGAGGCCTATGTTTCCACCATAGCGACCCCTGTGACCGATGCATGCGCCCTCCAGGCCATAACGCTCGTCTCCAAGAACCTGCGGGCTGCCGTGGCCAACGGTGCCGATATGGCGGCCAGAGATGCAATGGCCTACGCCGAGTACCTGGCGGGCATGGCTTTCAACAATGCGAGCCTGGGACATGTGCATGCCATGGCCCATCAGCTGGGCGGCTTCTACGATCTTCCCCACGGCGTCTGCAACGCCATCCTGTTGCCCGCAGTCGAGCGCTTCAATCTCATTGCCAAGGTGGACCGCTTCGTCGACATCGCCAAAGCCATGGGCGAGCCCGTGGACGGACTTTCCCAGCGCGCCGCTGCAGAAAAGGCCCTGGAAGCCATCAAGACGCTTTCCGCCGATGTGGGCATCCCCAGTGGCTTGAAGGAACTGGGCGTCAAGGACAAAGATCTCAAGACCATGGCTGAAAACGCCCAGAAAGACGCCTGCGGCCTGACCAATCCCAGGTGTCCGACCCTGGAGGACGTCATCCAGATCTACCGCTGGGCCATGTGAAATCGCGCATCTCTCCGGCGGACAATCCGATCCGCCGGGGAATGCTCATGAGGTGAATCAAATGGATAAAATCTTGCGGATCGATATGGGCGCCAAGGGAGGGCCCCGACTCACGGAGGCTCCCCTTGGCGAGTATGCAGGCATCGGAGGGCGGGCCTTGACCTCTGCACTGGTGGCCGGGGAGGTTCCGCCGCTCTGTCATCCACTGGGAGCGGAAAACAAGCTGGTGATCGCTCCCGGGCTACTCAGTGGAACAACCAGCGCTATGTCGGGGCGCCTGTCCGTGGGCTGCAAGAGTCCCCTTACGGGCGGAATCAAGGAGGCCAACGCGGGCGGTCAACCCTCGCAGGTTTTGGCCCGTCTCGGCTACGCGGCCATCGTTCTCGAGGGAAAGCCCGCCACGGAGGATCTCTACAAGGTAGTCATCAACAAGGATGGGGCTCGCATCGAAGTGGACAACTCCCTCAGGATGCTTCCCAATTACGATCTCATTGAGGAGATGAAAAAGCAGTACGGGGACACGATCGCCTGCATTTCCATCGGACCTGCGGGCGAGATGAAGATGTCGGCGGCGTCCATCGCCTGTACAGACATGGAGCTTCGGCCCACCCGACATGCCGGACGCGGCGGGGTCGGTGCAGTCATGGGATCCAAGGGGGTCAAAGTCATCATCCTGGACGACACCGGCATGAAGATGCGTCCGCCCAGGGACCCGGAGAAATTCAGGGAAGCCAACAAGCGCTTTGTGGCAGGCCTTCGCCAGCACCCGGTCACCGGACAGGCCCTGCCGGCCTATGGGACCAACGTCCTCACGAACATCCTCAGCGAAGCCGGCGGCTATCCCACTTACAATTTCAAGGAAGGCCGCTACGTTGACGCTCACAAGATCAGCGGCGAAACCCAGGCCGAAACGGAGACGGCCCGCGGCGGCCTTGCCACTCATGGCTGCCATCGCGGCTGCGTCATCCGGTGCTCGGGCATATACAACGACAAGGACGGCCATTTCCTGAGCAAGCAGCCCGAATACGAGACGGTATGGGCTCACGGCGGCAACTGTGGCATCTGCGACCTGGACGCCATCGCCATGTTGGACTTTCTCGATGACAACTATGGCCTTGACACCATTGAGATGGGTGTCACCCTGGGAGTGGCCATGGAGGCCGGCCTTCTGAAATTTGGGGATGCCGAAGGCGCCATACGGCTCATCAAGGAAGTCGGTCAGGGTACACCTTTGGGACGTATTCTTGGAAATGGCGCGGCCGTCACCGGAAAGGTTTTCGGAGTCGAGCGAGTGCCCGTCGTCAAGGGGCAGGGGCTTCCGGCCTACGACCCGCGGGCCGTCAAGGGCATCGGCGTGACCTACGCCACGAGCACCATGGGAGCCGATCACACGGCGGGATATGCCGTAGCCACCAACATCCTCAAGGTTGGGGGCGACGTGGACCCCCTGAAGCCCGAAGGCCAGATCGAGCTCTCCCGGAATCTCCAGATCGCGACGGCTGCCGTGGACTCGACGGGGATGTGTCTGTTCATCGCGTTCGCCGTACTGGATCAGCCCGAGACCTTCCAGGCGCTGCTTGATCTCCTCAACTCGTTCTACGGCCTGAATCTGACTGGGGACGACGTCACCGAGCTCGGGAAGACGATCCTCAAGACGGAGCGGGACTTTAACGCCCGTGCCGGCTTCACGGCCCAGCAGGACCGTTTGCCCAGGTTCTTCAAGACGGAACGGCTGGCACCCCACGATGCTCTGTTTGATATCGCCGACGAGGACCTGGACCAGGTCTTCAACTGGTAATCGAGCTCACCGATCGGGGCTCCGGCAACCCTGAACACCCATCAATGGAGCAGCAATCCCATGCCCCGGAACGTCACCCTTTACGGCCTCATGTCTTGCGCGCACTGCAAGGAATTGCGGGAGCTCCTCACAGACCGGAATATCCCGTTCGAGACCGTTTACATCGATCTGCTCACAGGGGATGAAAGAAGCGATACCCTCCGGGAGCTCCGTCGCATCAACCCCGAGGTGACCTTCCCCACACTCGTCGTCGGTGAGGAGATCATTGTGGGCTTCAAGAAGGAGGAGATCGAGCGCGCTCTTGCCAAACCCGAAAGTCAATCCTAGATGGGCTATGCGAGAATGGCCTCTTCTGTCCGGGATAAACCCCGCCCCTGCTTCGTCAGCGAACGGTTTCGAAAGGGGCGCGGTTTATCCCGGCCTCCTGCCTCTGTCCGCTACGGCGAGGAAAGTTTTCCGGCAAAAATGATCTGAACGGTGTATGTGATGAGTCCACCCCTTGTGCGTCCGATCGCCCATATCACTGAATCTTCTTCACTGTAACAAAATGTTCCTGCATCGCCATGGCACCGCCCGCCTGGTCCCAAACCTCGAGCCCTCCGGGCATCATGGCGTTGTCAGCAACACCTTTGCCCAGGGCGCGGCTCTCAACGGGCAGCGTATGGCCGAACCCATGCACCATGAACACCGCTTCGGCATGTATGAATTCCGTGACCTTCGCCCTGATGAGCCCCGAATGGCCGTCGCTCGAGACCTGCACCATTTCCCCGTCTGCGATCCTCAGTTTGTCGGCCGCCCCCTTGTTGATCCACAGGACGTTCTCCGGCATCTGTTCAGCAAGCATGGGATTATTTACGGTATGCCCCTGAGTGTGGACCGGGCAACGGCCGAACGTGATTCTGAACTGCCCTTCCTGCGGAGATTTGGGTGATTCGTAAGGTTTGAGGGACTTCAACCCCTGGCTTTCGAGTTTATCAGCCAGAACCTCGATCCTGCCCGAAGCTGTCTTGAACTTGAGATCCTTCACATCCAGATATCTCGGCTTATCCGCCAGCGACACCATGCCCTTGGGCGCAAAATCATCGATGGAAACCCCTGTATCCTCCAGTTGGTATTTCCAGATGTCTTCGACGGATTCGAAGCTCAAGGGGGTCAGGCCGAGCCTTTTGGCGAGTCCGCAAAGAATCTCCCAGTCAGCTCGTGTGTCGAAGCGCGGCTCCAGCGCCCTCTGTCGCACGAAAAACTGAGGCTTCAGCCCATTCTTTGAAGCGATGATACTTTCTCGTTCGAGGTAGGGTGAAAGGGGGAGCACCACGTCCGAATACCAGGCTGTGTCGGACCAGCTGAACGTCACGGACGCGAGGAAATCCAGTTTTGCAAGAATCCGTTTCAGTGCCTCCGGTTCGGGAAATCCCATGAGCGGATCATGGCGGTAGGCCATGTAGGCCTTCACAGGATAGGGATCTTCCGTTGCTATGGCCTTGAAGGCCAGTTGCAGGAGGCCCGGTCCCGTGTCGAAATGCGGATAGCGCCAACCCACTCCGTCGGCTCTCTTCTCGGAGGGCTTGGGGAAAAGATCCGCCAGTTTCCTGAGGCCCTTTCGGCCAACATCTTTGGGCGTGCTGGAGAGAGGCAGACCTCCCTTGGCGCCGATGGACCCCAGAAGCGCGTTGATCAGGTAAATGGATCGACAAACGTGGAACGAGTCGCGGTAACGGGCTGTCATCCACCCGGGATGCCAGATCACAGAAGGCTGACTCCGAGCAAGCTCCCTCACGAAGTTGACGAGTGCATCGGCCGGCACGCCTGTTTCGGCTTCGGCCCACTGGGGCGTGTAAGGTCGAATGAAATCCTGGAGTGCAGCCAGGTCCTTGATCCAGAGATTGGCGAATTCGGCATTGTAAAGTCTTTCGCCGAGCAGCAGGTGGATCACGGCCAGGTTGAAGGCATAGTCGGTGCCGGGTCGGACCATGAAGAAACGGTCGGCTTTGGCCGCCGATAATGTCGAACGAATGTCGATGACCGTGAGCTTGCATCCGTTTCCCAGGGCGTGAACGAGGTCGTTCACTTCCTTGACATTGATGGACTCGAAAATGTTTCGGGTCTGGAGGACCACATGCCGGGCGTTCCTCAGATCGTAGATCACATCCTTGCGGCCGAAACCGAAGACGGAAAGGGCTGCATGCTGAACATTCCGGGCACACGAAGCATCGTGATTGCAGTAGTTGGGGGATCCGATTCCCCGCATGAAGGCCTGGTGAAGGTCCCTGAACGGCCCCCCCCGATCCGAGAAGAGCACGCTGCGCTCACCGTAGGACGTCATCACCTTTCTCAAGCGCTCGGCCACGTGATCGAGCGCATCATCCCAGGAGACGCGCTGCCATTTTCCTTCACCGCGCTCTCCTGCACGGATCATGGGGTACTGGGGACGCTCATCGTCGTTGATGAGAGCCAACCCCGCCGCACCCCGTGCGCAGATGGACCCTTCGATTCCGGCGGCGTGTGGATTTCCCTGCAGGAAGGTGCACACTCCGTTTTGCACATGAACCTCAATGGGACAACGCACCGTGCACATTCCACAGACTGAATAGACCTTCTTTGCGTCTATTTCCATAAGACAACTCCCAGAATCCGGCACCTTCCCGATCTGTTCCGCCTCAAGTTCCCCGACATTCGCCACGAAACCTTCTCAGCTGGCCCCGGGCCTTCGGCGGGAATCGGCCATGCGGAATGTGTCAGAGGTCCAACATATCGATGCTGCGAAAGTAGTCCCTCACCGACCAAGCAGACAGGGAAGCAACCCTGAACTGATCTCTTCCCGATCCACAGTTACTCGATGGCAATTTCTGCTTCCACACGAAAACCGCCTCAAGTTTCTTCGCCTTCTTCGCATATCATTCTTCCAACAGAGAAGGCAAGATTCTCGTCTCGATTTCGTAAAATATTCAATCGGCTGGCATCACGCAGTCCGGGGCTGTTCCTTCGTAAAAGTATGAGTTGTCAGCCCAGTGGAGGCGTGATATGAGGTTGTTTGCTTGTGGCTGCAAAGCATTTGCAGTGATCGGGGCAGCAGCAATTCACGGCTGTTGGCAACCTGGCATGGTTGGATGCCGCTGCGGGTTTCAGGGGTCAGGCCGAGGGGGTGGCTTTCCGTTCAGACGCCGGAACTGGAGTCTGTTTCGCGTCGAGACGGAGACACTTGGAGTCAACGGTCCTGATGTGAGCTCGATGAGCACGCCATCAAAGAGGGCCTGAACATATTGCGTCGTGCCGCCGCTTCAGAGACGGGTCAGATGGCTTCCCTTCAAATTTCTTTTGAGGATTATGCCCTCATTCAGCAGCTTGCAGGGGAGCAGAACAGCCATATCAAGCTGGTTGAAAGACAGCTTGGCGTCCGCATCCACCTGAGGGGCAACCAGTTCACCATCAACGGTGAAAGGCCTCACGCCGAACTGGCCGAGACTCTTCTCAGACAACTGGCGGAGCTTATCGCACGGGGCTATCCGCTGTATCAGAGTGACATCCTGTTCGCCATCGGTATTCTCAGCCACAATATCCACAAGAACTTGAAAGACATCTTCCTGGACGAAGTCTATATCGCTTCGAACAAGCGCATCATCACGCCCAAGAGCGTCAGGCAGAAGGAGTACATCGACGCGATTCGCCGCTACGACATCGTCTTCGGCATCGGGCCGGCGGGAACGGGCAAGACCTATCTCGCCATGGCTATGGCCGTTGCCGCCATGGCCAAGGAGCAGGTGCGTCGCATCGTTCTGGTGCGCCCTGCAGTCGAGGCCGGGGAGAAGCTCGGATTTCTGCCGGGAGATCTGGCTGAGAAGGTGAACCCATACCTGCGACCGCTCTACGATGCCCTGCATGATATGATGGATTATGAAAAGGCATCCAATTTGCTTCAACGTGGTGCCATTGAAGTGGCGCCTCTGGCATTCATGAGAGGTCGAACCCTCAATGATGCTTTTGTGATCCTCGACGAGGCTCAGAACACCACCACGGAACAGATGAAAATGTTCCTGACGCGCCTGGGGCTGGGCTCCAAAGCCGTAATCACCGGGGATATCACTCAGATCGACCTGCCGGAGAACAAGACTTCGGGGCTGATTGAAGCCATTCGGTTGCTGGAGGGGATCGAAGGAATTCGTTTCGTGTATTTCAGCAACAAGGATGTTGTGCGGCATCGGCTGGTCCAGGAAATCATCCTGGCCTACGAACAGGCCGAACGCCCGAAAAAGTGACTCACTCGAGATCTGTGATGACCTGCCATGGAAAAAGACAAAACCGAGGCTGAAAAACCGCGCCCTAAGTCGCGCAGCATCAAGGGCAAGCATCTCCTGGCGAGAATGCCTCATTTCATCAGGACTGAAAAGGCGGCGATTCTGGTGGTTCTGAGCCTCGCCCTCTCCTTCCTGCTGACCCCTTCATTTTCGACGGGTCTTCCGACGTTCGAGCTTGGAGACGTTGCGGACCGCAATATCAAAGCTCACCGAGATTTCAGGATCGTGGACGAACAGGCGACGGCGAGGTTGCGGGAGGAAGCCGTCCGACGGTCCCCGCTGGTTTTCGTCTTCGACGAGCGTGTTCACCATCAGGTGATCGAGCGTTTGGGGGTGGCTTTTGCCTCCATGCGTGAGCGCCTGCAGTCTCAGGAAGCATCTGAATCCGCCACAGCCCTGGCGATGGCCAATCCCACGAGTCAGACGAGCGACGATAACGGGTTCAAGCGGGAGCTCCCCGATGTGCTTCAGCAGATGCTCGATCGAAGGAGAACCTTTGCCCAGCCCCTGGGCATCCAGGTGCCAGAAGAAGTCCTCTCGGATCTTTCGGAGCGGGGATTTAGCACTGAAATCCAGGACAAGGTCGTCAATCTGCTCCGCCCGATCTTTGAGCGCGGGGTGGTTCCGGGTCGGCATCCCCAAATCGGAGACGACCGCCGTCAGAACATCTTGATCCGGAGACCCCAGTCAGATCCAGAGGTCATGCAGACCTCGCAGGATTCCGAATCCTCCTATCTCGACATCGAAGAAGCCAGAAAATACGCCGTTGCCAAGGCCTTCGAGATAGGATCCGACACCAGGGAAGTCAGGGTCCTGGCCTTCCTCAGCTCCCAGCTGCTTCAACCCAACCTGGTTTTCTCGCTCGACGAGAGCGAGCGCCTCCGTGAAGAAGCCCGTGCATCGGTCAAGCCCGTCAGGATTCAGGTACTCAAAAACGAGATGCTGGTAAGGGAAGGTCAGAGGATTGACCGCGAGGAGCTGCTTAAGCTGAAGGCCAACAGTGAAGGCCGTGCCCATCGGCGCATGTTCCTGGTGTTTTTGACCATGTTCTTTTTCTGTGGCACCTCCACGTGGGTCATTGTGCGGGTTTCGCGCGACCATCTGCCCTCCTATCGCATGGATATCCAGGATATGCTGTTCCTGGCTATCCTGCTCGTATTTCTCACAACGATCGCCCGTTCAGGCCTGTGGATGGCGGATGTCGTGGGAGATAACACGGCAGCCGTCACTGGGAAATGCCTGATCTATGCCGTGCCGTTGACAGCCGGCGCCATGCTGGTGAGCATTTTCTTCGGGGTCACACAATCTCTCATCTTTTCCCTCCTGGCGACGACCTTCGCGGGGATTCTGTTCGGGAGGGACTTTGTCATTTTCTATTACTTCCTCATCGGCTCCCTGGTGGCCGCACACGCGGTGAACCCCTGCCGCAACCGGATGATTCCCATTCGGGCGGGCTTCCTCGTGGGCTGCACCAACGTCGTGCTCATTTTTTTGAGTGCCACGCTGAATGACCAGCCGGTTCTGTTCAGGGTCATCCTGAACGCCTTCTTTGGCTTTGGCGGCGGTCTCTTTGCCGGGGTGCTCGTTATCGGGCTGATTCCCCTTATCGAAATGGCCTTCTCCTACACGACGGACACCAAGCTCCTGGAGTTGGCCACAATGGACCAGCCTCTGCTTCAGGAGCTCATGGTCCAGGCGCCGGGCACCTACCATCACAGCATCATCGTGGGGAACATGGTGGAGGCGGCGGCCAAGTCCATCGGCGCCAATGCCCTTCTGGCCAAAGTGGCGGCCTACTACCACGACATCGGAAAGACCAAGAAGCCGCTCTATTTCATCGAAAACCAGTTCGAGTGCGAAAACCGCCACGAAAAGCTCGCCCCTTCCATGAGCAGCCTGATCCTCATTTCTCACGTCAAGGAGGGGATTGAGCTGGCCCGGCAGAACCGGCTGGGGCGGCGGATCACCGACATCATCAGCCAGCACCACGGGAAGAGCTTTATATCTTTTTTTTACAACAAGGCCGTGGAGGCCAGGGAAAAAGCTCAGTCCGCCAAGGGAGCCGATCTTCCTTCCATCAACATGGACGATTACCGGTACCCCGGCCCCAAGCCCCAGACCAAGGAGGCGGGGCTCGTCATGCTGGCCGATGTGGTCGAGGCGGCGTGCAGGTCCTTGACGGACCCGACTCCCGCCAGGATCCAGGGTATGGTCAACCGTCTCATCAACAACATCTTCATCGACGGGCAACTGGATGAGTGTGAGCTCACCTTGAAAGACCTCCACTCCATCGCGAAGCATTTCAACCAGATTCTCGCGACAGTCCACCACAAACGCATCGAGTACCCGAGTGCAGGGAGCTCCGAGGCCAAAGGAAAGCCGGATGCCGCTGATTCCAATCACCGTGAATCAAAACCAGATCGAAATGGACAGAGCTCGAATCGAGAGGGCAGCCGAAAAGATCTTAAACGCCTTGGGATACACTGAAAGCGAGCTGTCCATCCTGGTAGTGGACGATGAGGAGATGAGGCGCATCAATCGTGAATACCGCGGGGTGGATGCCACGACGGATGTTCTTTCTTTTCCCATGCACGAGGGTGAATTCGGAGATGTGGCGCCTGAGCTTCTGGGCGACGTGGTGATCTCGGCCCCCACGGCGGCGGCCATGGCCGAAGAACAGGGATGCCCCCTGTCAACGGTACTGGACCTCCTGCTGGTCCACGGCATTCTGCACCTGCTGGACTACGATCATGAGCGCAGCGACGAGGCGGCCGAGAGCATGTTCGAAAAGACACTCGAGCTTCTCGGCACGCTGGGGCACTCTCGAGAGAGCTTCTCCTGGTATCATCAGGCAACTGACTGAAGTGCAGGGCAGCCCATTTTTGAATCGCTGCCTCCTCAAGTGGATTCCGCCCCGGCTTCCTCCGGCCGCCATTCATTGATGAATTCCTTCCTGATTCTTGCCAGGAATTTTCGCTTGTAAATGCCGGTCACCGCTCGCAACTGCATGCAGAGAACCAGTGCTCCCAGGGGCCCCATGGCCGCAGCGACCCCGACGTTGGAGGTCCAGCCGTCGGAGCCCAGGTATGCAAAGGCGGGCGCAAGAATGACCCAGAGAGCCCCAAGACCCCAATGCTCTTTTGCATCCCAAACCCTTGTCGCCTCCTCGATCCGCGCTTCAACGCGGATGTTCATCTCGGTGATGAGCGCATCATCGCCAGCCATCCGAGCTTGACACTCCGCACTGGAGCAGTAGCGATTCTCGAGTCCCTCTGTAAGGCAATCCGTGCAGAAAGGCTTCCCGCACGAATGGCACGTTCCCAAAGCCTTGACATCATTGTGTCGATCGCAATACTCGTTCATTCCCGCATCCCCTTCAGACCCGATTTGAGACCGCATCAGCCGCAAGCCGCAGCCACAATATGGCACAACGGGACCGGATCGGGCAACATCGTTAGGAGCTCATCAGTGCTAACGCATGAATCACGAATGCAAAATGCAGGCATCATTTTTCAGCTGTTTCGGGGGCGGTGAGGCTGGATCGCGGATGGCCCGCCGGCAGAATTGGATATCCTCCGTCCGCCTGAGCCTTGGTAGCCCGAGTATTCCTTTCGGGCAGGGCATGGGCTCCCCCTTGCTCCCTGTCGAGGGGCCCCTGCCTTGGCCAACTACTTGGTTGTCGCGCTAGACCAATCGGAGCTGGAATGAATCGGCGAAACGCTCGCTGATCCAGGCACGATCCAGCCATGGGCCGGCTGTGTTTTGGCGAACAAACGAGATCAGTTCTCCGATTCCAGTGTCATTTGCTTGCTTACCCCTATTTTGCAGCGAATTATTTCTTGGCTTCCTCCTGGTTCGGTGCACGGTCCATCTCTCCAGCATCGTGCGTCAGCATTGGACTCCGTATTCTTCGGTTGACAGACCTGAAATCTCTGCTAGATTAAATTAATACATGCTGGACCAATGGCGGATGGGTTCCCATTCATTACGCGTCTCATGTAGATGACGCAGAGCGCAGCGCAGCTGACCGAGTTCGACATAGCGTAGCCATCCGCCCATAGAACGTGTCACATTTCATATAATTGCGTCCCGGAGGCCGCTGAAGGCGATAACGCCTGAGCGGTCTTTTTTTTGTTCTTTTGGGGGAGGCTCCAATGGCTCGTATTGTTTCAGTGTGCGCGCTTTTCACAATCTTATTTCTGACGGAAGGTACCGGTTGCGTCCTTGCGGAGGTGGAAGCTCAGGACACCAACAGCGACGGTCGTCCCGACCGGTGGCTTCATGCGGAGGGCAAAGTCGTGGTTCGCGTTGAGGCGGATACGGACCACGACGGCCGAATTGACCAGGTCCAGCATTACCAGGGGGGACAGATCGTGCGCCTGGAGAGGGATACAAACCGTGACGGCTCCATGGACACCTGGGATACCTGGCAGGGCGGCCGGCACGTGAAACAGGAGAAAGCGGGGCGTTCCACGGGAAGGGTGGATACCCTCATCCTCTTCGACGAAAAAGACCGGCCGTCGGAGGTTCGCAGGGACACGCGAGGCTCGGGGCACTTCGATCAGGTCACACAGTACAAGGATGGAGAGCCCATTTCCATGACCCAGGACAACAATCGGGACGGCAGGCCAGATCTCTGGGTGACCTACCGCAATGGAAAGGCGTGCCTGCGTCGCACGGCTTCCAAGTGCGACGGTCGTGTAGACCAGGAGATAGAATACGAGGCTTCGGGGCAGCCTCGAGAAAGCCGCCACGACTTGGATGCCGACGGTATCCTGGAGACAGTTCGGGAATACCAGGACGGAGTGATCACGAAAGAGACACGCCGAACATCCGACGGGCAGATGGTGGTGGCTGTAACGACCTATAAAGGGGCACGCCCTGTGTCCCGCGAGGAGGACACCAACAAGGACGGGAAGATGGATCGGTGGACCCGCTACGATGAGCTGGGGCGCCCTGTGGAGGTGCAGTCGGACAGCCGAAACCGGGGCAGGCCGGACCGCATCGTCACGTTCAAGGGCGGCAGGCCCGAGACGGATCGGTTGGATAGAGACGGTGACGGCCGCTTCGAGCAGACCACCCACTACCGGAATGGGAAGCCGTGGCGACAGGAAGTGGATGAGAAGGGGATCGGACGTCCGACCTCCATCATGCTGCTGGATGAGCAGGGACGTCCGTGTGAGGTACAGGCGTCGTCCAGGAAGAACGGGATCATCGATACCTGGCAGTACTATCAGGGCGGAAGCCTGGTCCGTCTGGAGAAGGCAGCCTCCGAAACCGGCAAGGTGGATACCAGGATTCACTACCAGGCCGAGCGCCAGACTCTCATTGAGCTGGACCAGGATCACGACGGTCATTTCGAGACCCGGCAACTGTTCGACCAGCCCGGCTGGAGCTCCGTGATGGAGGTCCACGACCACGAGGGACGACTCGTGCGGCGTGCCTTCTATCGGCAGGACCGGCTGAACGTGCAGGAATGGGATGAAGGCGGGACCGGATCCATCAATATTCGGGAGCACTACGACGATCAGGGCCGGCTCATCAAGAGCGAGGAAGACCGTGGGGGGGCCGGCCGCATGAATTTTGTGTTCCATTTCACGCCCGAAGGTGAGGTTCTCAAGGCCGAGGAGGACCGAACGGGAGGGGGTGTGGATGTTTGCTACATCTACTGCAAGGGAATGGTCTCCAGGGTGGAGGAAGATACCAACAAGGACGGACGACCCGACCTCTGGGAGGAGTACGACGAGAGCGAAGCTCTGACCAAGCGGTGCCGCGACCTGGATCACGACGGGCAGCCGGATGTGATCGAGTATGACAAGACGGATGGAGGAGAAGTGAGGTCATGAATTTTACAAGCATTTGGAGTTTCTTTGAAAAGGGGGGACCCGTCATGTGGCCCATCCTGTTCCTGTCTATCCTGATGTTGGCCATCGTGGCCGAGCGGCTCTGGCGATACACCCGGGTCCGCATCGGCAGCGAAGAGCTGCCCGAGCGCGTGGCCGGTGCCCTGGTCGCCAACCGCAGGGACGATGCCCTGGCGGCCATCGAGTCTGACCAGGGAGTGCTCGGCCCTGTACTGGCAGCGGCCTCCGACGTCAAGCTGGAGGATCGGGAGACGCTGGAGACGGTCATCATCGATGCTCAGCAGGGGGTGGTGGGTGAGCTCGATCGCTACCTGGCAACCCTGGCTGCCATTGGGAACTTGGCGCCGCTCCTGGGGCTCCTGGGGACGGTGACGGGGATGATCAAGGCCTTCATGGTCATTCAGGAGACGGGAGGCAAGGTCAACGCCGCCGTCCTGGCCGGAGGGATCTGGGAGGCCATGCTGACGACGGCCTTCGGCCTCATCGTGGCTGTGCCGACCATCCTGGCCCACAGCTACCTGTCCATGCGGGTGGATCGCATCCACAGCATTCTGCAGACGAGGACGGTGAACTTCATCAAGGCCCTGTCGATCGAGCGGTAAAGGCAGCATTCATGAACGTCCGACATCGAACCAGCCCACATCGCTGCCGGACCTGATCCAAACAAGGGGAAATAATGCTCGCTCATTTCAAACCCCGCCCGCGCCCGACCGTTGCTCTTCCGATGACCTCGCTCATCGATATCGTGTTCCTGCTCCTGATTTACTTCCTGCTGACCACCAACTTCATGGTGGACGAAGCCATCGACCTGAAGCTTCCCCAGGCAAGGTCCAGCGCTCCCCAACTCCAGCAGCAGATCATCATCTACGTGGCGCAGGACGGGCGTATTCTGCTGGGGCAGGAAGAAATCGAAATGGAGGCGCTCTTTGCACGCATGCGGGACCTCATAGGAGGCCGTAAGGATGCGCAGGTGGTCATCAAGGCCGATCGGCGCGTCATTCTCAACCAGGCAGTCAAGGTCATGGACCTCACCAAAGCTGCAGGTGCAGCCGAGCTCTATCTCGCGACGGAAAAGGATCTGTGAGATGACACGGGCTCAAGGTATGTATGGTCCCAACTGGATACTGAGAGGGTTCATCCTGGTGTCCGCCGTGCTTCACGTGGTCCTGCTGCTTCACGTGAGCGGACTCATCCGGGCCGATCAGGTCGAGAAGATCAAGGTTTCGCTCTTCGAAAACAAGACACCTCCCCGGATGCTGCCGCGGCCACGGCCCAAGCCGCCTGAGCCGGTGAAGACGGGGCAGATCAAGCCCCTGGAAATCCCCCGGCCCGCCCCGCCCGTTTCCCTGCCGAGGGAAGTGGAGCCGACCCGGGTCGATCCCTCCCGCTCCATTGGTGAGAGCTATGCGGCGGGCGACCCCATCCCCCTGCCCGCCGGCGGGTTTTCGGCGCCCCCCAAGCTCTCTCCTCAGGTCGGTCTCGATGCGCAGCCGCCCTCTGTCTACCAGGAACTCGTCCGGCAGCGGATCGAGCGGGCAAAGCAATACCCGCTCCAGGCCCGCAAGCGGCAGGAACAGGGCCATGTGGTGCTCCATTTCAGCATTTCCCCCCGGGGAGAGCTCAGGGATGTGCACGTGGTCAGGTCGTCACGGAACCAGGAACTGGACAATGCGGCCCTGGATGCGGTGAAGCGTGCAGCCCCCTATCCGCCGCCGCCGCCGGCCCTGGGGGCCAAAGGGCTGGCCATGGAAATCACCATAGCCTTCGAGTTGACTTGAAGGAGTGTGGTGGTGGCGGTTTGAGTGAGAGGAGGTGGTGACGACAAGATAGAAAAGTATAATCAAGTTCTTGCTCGTTGATTCAGAGCGGCGGCGGCGACCGTTCTTCCCTGGCCGGTCGGTACGGTCGCCCCCGCCTGGTGGTGAGAGCTGTCAGCTCCCAACATTTTTACTATAATACGCAGCTTTCCCACCGTCATCCATCAATCCCCAAAAAAGTTGTACACACAGAACCTTCCTGCTGAGGGTTCGAGTATGAACGCAGCATTGGAGGAAGCGGGCAGCAGAGTCGAAACCCGCGTGTCCGATGTTTTTCCGTGAGCTCAGATCACTCTTACCATCACCTGCAAACAGGAAAGGAAGCACCATGAAGACTCGCTCTACGAGTGGAGTATCCAAAAGCGCCGTGCTCACCGCATGTTTCCTTGCGGCTCTAATGCTTGTTTTCGACGCCCCCTGCCATGCCCACGACATGTGGATCACTGTGGAGCAACCGACGGTCGGCAAACCGCTCCACGCTCTGGTGGGGTGGGGCCATGCCTTCCCTGAGACCGAAAGCCTTGACAAGGACAACATGGCTCCTGCCTTCGTGATGGGACCCAAAGGACGCTTAGACGTCAAGCTGGGTGAAAAGCAGGATTTCTTCACGGTCACACCCGTGTCGGAGGGTTCCTACGTCGTGGCTGGCGGCCGAAAGGAAAGCTGGTACACGAAAACGCCCGAAGGTCGAAAGGACCTCCCGAGGAGTCAGGTGCCCGATGCCGTGAGCTGCACCCGGTCGGCCAAGTATGTGAAGGCCGTGGTAAACGTCGGCAAGGCAAAGGATGCTGTTTCCACTCCAGTGGCCCATGTCCTCGAGATCGTAACTCTCAAGAACCCTGCCGATGTCCGACCCGGCGGAGATCTGCCCGTCCAGGTTCTCTACGAAGGAAAACCGCTGGCCGGTGCCCAGATCCTGGCCACCTTCAGCGGTTTCAGCAAGAACACCAGCTCTTTTGCATTTGCCGGAAGGACCGACAAGGAGGGCAAGACGGAAATCCGCTGCTGGAATTCCGGACTCTGGCTGGCTCTCGTCAAGCACGAGCTGCCGTTTCCCAACCCGGCCGAATGTGACACGCTTTCGTATGGGGCGTCTCTCACCTTCGAGATCAAGTAGGCGGATGGACAATCTCTGATTTTCACCTGACATCATCCAGTTCCATGGGACAGGACGGATAGCATATGTCTTTATCTACGAACACTATTTTCCAGTTTTGTCGAGAATAGCTTCAGGGTGTCGAAGGGCGAATGGGGGGCATCCCTTGTTTATGTTTCGATGCCCATCCATCAACCGCGTCATGCAAACGATCGCCCTGATTCGGCTGACGGCCGGAGCAGGGCGATCTCTCCCCGGAGCGTCCGTTCCTGAAAGAGTGGATTGACTTGAAGCTCACCCCACAGGGGGCCTGCCAATCCCATGGGGCCAAAGCAGTAGCATATAAGGGAGCAAGCCTATGGAAGCACGGAGTGTTTCCTCGATATTGAACTAGATCTGGTGCGGGATACTTGTGGCCCTGATCATTGCCAGTCACTGGCACTGAGACAAGTGGGTGGCCTGGAGGATTGTCAGTCACAACGCGATGATACATGGACTGGAGCTGAGTTGTCTACTCGACGGAGGAAGCTGTGAAGAGAGGGGAAATGGCTGCAAATACGGTGGGAGCTTGTGCCTGTTTGATCTGCTTGGGAGTCCTGTTGGGAGGGTTCCTGGCGATGGCGGACGCCTTCCCTGGTGGAGAACGGAATGTCCTCCATGCAGGCGTGGAATCCGGGGAGGTCACCCAAACCACGATGCTGCGAGAATCGGCAACGTCACCCGAAACGATGATTCTTGCCCAGAACGTCGAAAAGGACGCTGAATCGAGTTCCAATCCCGTGGAAGACGAATCCGCTCCAAAAACTGCTATACCCATTGGAAAAGTGACCGTCACGGGCGAAAGAGAAAACGAAGCCATCGCCAATATTCCTGCGGTGGTGGAGCGTGTCACGGCAGAAGATATTGAGCACATGAACGTAGTGGATACGTCGGATGTTTTCAAATATCTCCCCGGTGTCTTTGTTCACAAGCTGACCCAGGGAGGAAGCCGAACGCTCGTCATTCGGGGAAACTCCACCTCCCTGCCCACCAGGACTTTGGTTGAGGTGGACGGCATCCTGATCAGCAATTACCTGGGAGGCGGCTATGGCCCCAAGTGGTACGCGGTGGCCCCCGAGGAAATCGATGTCGTGGATGTCATCTATGGCCCTTATTCGGCTGCCAAGAGCGGTAACTCCTTTGGTGGAGCCGCCATCATCACCACGCATATGCCGCAGAAGAGGGAAGTGGTTACAAACGTCAGCTACAACTACCAGAACTTCCGTGAGTTCAAAACCGACCTGGACCTTCACGGTTACAACGCACATATCTCCTATGGAGATCGAATAGGCCCTCTCTCCTTCATGTTGTGGTACGACCGTCTCGAGATCGATGAACAGCCCATCACCTACCCGTCGAGGCTTGCATCCGCCGGGACGCCGGGAACGGCGGGAACTCCCGTTTATGGCTGGGTTTCCGACACAGATCCTCAGGGGAATAAGCGCTACATTCTTGGAACGCAGGGAGAACAGGAAGACATCGAGAACACCGCCAAAATCAAGCTGGCCTATGACTTGACCACCGACTCCCAGCTTCTCTTCTCGCTGGCTTTCTGGGACAACAGCCGCGATCGGGTTTCCCCCGAAAGCTACCTGCGAGATGCCGACGGCAACCCGGTCTACACCGGCAGGGTCAACATCGACGGCAGGGTCTTCAACTTGGCCGGTAATACCTTCACCTATCAAGAGACGCAAAAGCAGGAGATCCTGTCCGGCCTCACCTATTCCCTCAATCCCACCGAAGGTTTGAAGCTCACGGCATCGGGAAGTATTTTCTCAGCGTTGAAGGACCTGACCCGCTTGTCAAGCACCAGTGCCCCCGCTTCAGCCGACGGCGGGGCAGGAACGGTTACAGACCGTGACACGGGCTGGTACACGGCCGACCTCAAAGGGGCCTACGATATCAGCTGGTTCGGGAAGCACACCCTGGGGGCCGGTTACCACTTCGACAATTACTACGTCGATTCCGAGGTGTGGAATGCATCCGACTGGAAACACGACGAGAGGACAACCCTGAGCAAGCGTGAACAAGGGAAGACGGGCATTCACGCCGTATTCCTCGAAGACAGTTGGGACATCGTCGACCAGTGGACCGTTTACCTTGGAGGCCGGTGCGAATGGTGGAAAGGGTATGATGGGTCGAAATCCACCGACACTGCTTCCGGCCGCGTCACGACGGAGATGGCCGACAAGAGCAAGACTGTTTTTTCGCCCAAATTCGCCACCACTTACAGACCTGCCGAAGGCTGGAGCCTGCGCTTCTCCATGGGCCAGGCCAACCGTTTCCCCACCGTGGAGGAGCTCTACTACGGGGGGATCACCTCCAGCGGATTCATCAACAACGCAAATCCCGATCTCAAACCCGAGAAGATCTTCGCCAAGGATTTCACCATAACCCGTTCCATCGGTCAGGATGGAGAGGTGCGCCTGAGCTTCTTTCAGGACGATGTGGATGATGCCATCCTCAGCCAGACCAATTTCTACACGAATGTGACCAACTACCAGAATGTCGACGAAGTGCGGACCAGGGGGATCGAGCTCTCCGCGAGCAAACGAAATGCTTTCGTCGAAGGGCTGGGCGTCCATGCCAATGTGACATGGAACGATTCCGAGATCTTGAGGAACGACAATGTACCCAAAAGTGTGGGAAAGACCTTTCCCCGTGTACCGGAATGGCGTGCGAAATTCCTCCTGGATTATGCTCCGACCGATCGCTGGTTTGTGTCCTTCGGCGGCACCTATTCCAGCAGGCCATTCTACTACCTCGACAACAGCGACAAGACAGGGGGATACGGCGGAGTGGACGATTTCCTCGTCTTCAATGCCAAGGTATCCTACCGTTTCCTGGAGCACTTCTCGGCGGCTGTCGGCGTCGACAATCTCACGGATGAGCTCTATCACGGCTGGCACCCCTACCCCAGAAGAACCATCTTTACCGAGCTCAAGTGCTCCTTCTGACGACCTGCACGACGGCCCGTCAGGCTTACTCCGGCACTCTCGGCAGGGAAGCCGGGGCCTCGGTCACGGATGAACGGCATCCAACGGCATGTGTCCTGCCTAAGGCACCTTCAATCCAAGGAATGAAGCATGAAGATGTCCCGACTCCTGTTGTTGACGGCTTTTCTCCCTGCGCTCCTGTGGCCTTCGGGGGGTCAACCCGCGGAAGACCTCCCAATCTGCTACTGGCAACTGGTCGATGAGGACTCATACGTCTATGGGCGCAATTATGGGTACCGTTACAGCATCCTCCAACTCGACTGGTTTGAAATCAGGAAGCGAAGGGTTTTGTACCGGACGGCCAGCGAGGAGCCCAAGCTCCTGGAGCTTCGTTTCACCAGTTGGCGTGAGCTGTTCAAGGAGACGGTTGCGGGTGAGGTGGGCAAATCCGTGGTGAGCTCAACGGAGCCGGGAATCATCCTGGTCCGAGATCCCGACGGCGGGTTGAGCCGGTCAAGCAGTCTCCCGGGGGAGGCCGTTAAGGTGAGCGTTCCCAGCGACGGCCTCCTGAACGGCAGGTATCTGCTGGGGGCACATTTCAACCTGGGAGAGTTTGACACGGACGGTGACGGAAGCACGGAGACGGTTCATGCATACCCCAAACACCTCGTGGTTCATGTGAAGGGTGAGGGACGGACGGGGACCAACCCCGACGTGCTGTTCGGCGACGGAAAAGAGATGCCCCTCGAAATCGCACCTGCTGTTTCCTCCGCACAGTCCAAGCACGGCGGGGGCACGCAGACCCCTCACAACCTCTATGAAATGCTGGTTCTCTACGGGGGAAGGCCGCTGGCTGGGGCCAGGGTGAGCGTGGTGGTGGAGGACTCGGGCTGGCAAAGGGTACTGGAAGCCGATCATGCCGGAAAGATCCGTATCATGCCCTTTGACGATCGCTCCGGAGAAAGGGACTGGCAGAAGTACCTGTTCGTCAGCACGCATCACGATCGGGCACAACGGGCTTTCCACGTGGCCACACTGCCCATAGTGGTTTACCGGAACCGACCCGAGTGGCGCAGCCAGGCTGCCGGCTTCGGTTTCTGGACGGTTGTCGGAGGCACTGGTTGTGCCATACTGATACCGGGGATAGTCCGCCACAGGCGCCGGCGGCAGCGACAAGCGTTGGTCCGTTTTGAGGACTACAGGGTAAAGGGGAATTAGGCGTTGAAGATATCGGCATTGCGCTGGGTCGCACTCGTTGTTTCATCGTTCTTCCTGCTCTTCGGCGCCTATTTCAATCTCAACCTGGGGAGCTTTCTTCCCACGTTCTCCTGCTGCTTCGTTCCCACGAGGTGCGGCACCTGTTTTCTGCTCACCCTGCAGCAGACCCTGGGGCTGCTGACTTGGGAAGTGCTCGCGGTCTTCCTGCAGAGGTTTCTGTATTTCAGCCTTCTGGTGATCGCCATCGGACGCGCCTGGTGCGGCTGGATCTGTCCACTCGGTTTTTTCCAGGACCTCCTCGACTGGATTCGAAAGAAGATCGGCATCGGCTATGTGCGCTTCTCCGGACCCGTCCGGAAAAGCCTCAATTCAATCAAATGGATCTTCTTGCTCATTGCCGTCCTCGTCCCCGTATGGGTCGCGTTTCCGGTCCTTTTTCCCGGGGTGGCGCTGGATCTGGGCATTCCTTTCTGCCAGTTGTGTCCCGGGAAATACATACTGCCGCTTCTGACGGGTAACGCCAGTCGGGTTGTCTTCGATTTCGAAACCCCCACACGGATCGTCATGTCTTCCCTGGGGCTCCTGTTTTCCATGACGGTCATCATGGGGGCTTTGCTCAAGCGCCGATTCTGGTGTCCCTATTGCCCGCTGGGACTGCTCATGTCCTGGTACCGAAAGATCAGCCTCCTCAAGCTCAAGAAGAACGACGCCACTTGCACCCATTGCGAGATATGCTCCAACGTGTGCCCCATGGAGATTGAGGATGTGTTTCGATCCCGCGGCAGAGCAGATGTCACGTTTGCCGACTGCTCACTTTGCCTGAAATGCATCGAGTATTGTCCGGAAGACGATGCTCTCACAGCCGAATACCTGGGCAAGACCCTGTACCGCTCCACCTCCCGCGGGTTCTTCAGCAGGCAACGGTTGCCCGAGTGTGCCCCGGGGACCGAGCGTGGGCTCATGAATCACCGGGAGCAACAGCCGTCTGCCGCCCCACATGGGAATGCCGAATCATGAACGTTGCGAACAAGACGTCTCCTTTGGGCCCCAGAGGCGGCGGAGGAAATCGGTTGTTGAAGCGAGTGGCCCGAGAAGCCGGACTGCAGCTGACCGGCCTCAGGGATATGGACTCAACCCCGAAAGCCATGAACTGGGTTTTCAGCATCATGGAATCCATCTTCACGGCAAACGATCCCGGTCGCTTTCTTCCCGTCTCGAACAAGCGACAGATATTCATCGGCACATACTGTGTCATGGTACCGGAAGAGCTCATCTATGCCTCGGGAGCTATCCCCGTCAGGCTGTGCAGCGGCTGCTACGAGTCCTGCCGAAAGGGAGAAGACCATGTGCCCCGGGACGGCTGCCCTCTGGCCAAATCGTCCATGGGGCTCACAACGCAGAACGGGATGGCTGCTTTCGACCTGTGCGATGTGGTGATCGTTCCGACCACCTGCGACTCCAAGCGCAAGCTGGCCGAGGAGCTCTCACGGTTCAAGGAGGTCTGGGTTCTGGAAGTCCCCCACATCAAGGATTCCGAAATCTCGCGCCGCGCGTGGCTCGAACAAACCTATGCGCTGAAAGCG
This sequence comes from uncultured Syntrophobacteraceae bacterium, assembly GCA_964557955.1. Taxonomy (GTDB): domain Bacteria; phylum Desulfobacterota; class Syntrophobacteria; order Syntrophobacterales; family Syntrophobacteraceae; genus JALOOX01. The sequence continues at coordinate 21,522 of CAZLCS010000015.1, read as the reverse complement.
AAGCTGGAGGAGTTCACCGGAAATGGTTTCAGGAAGAGACCGATCACCTCGGGTGCATTGCACATGGCAATAAGGAGGATGGCAAATGCACAGGTGGAGATGCGTCGGCTGATGGGCCTTCGGATGCTGCATGCCGCTCCGGTCTGGGGCCGGCAGGCGATGCTGATTGCCAATGCCTATGCCTACACGTCCGTCAACGACTGGACGGAGACCTTGACCAGGATCAATGACGAACTGTCCTTGCGCGTCCGAGACGGTTTCTCCGTCTGTCATCCCGCGACTCCCAGGATACTCCTGGCCGGCAGTCCCGTCATATTTCCCAACTGGAAGATCCCGGCATTGGTGGAAGAAATGGCGGGCGTCGTGGTCTGTGATGAATCATGCGCCGGAGATCGGTTCCTCTATGACCCCGTCGGTAATCCCGAGAAAACCCTGCGTGACCAGATGGCCGGCATCGCCTCCCGGTACTTGATGCCCTGCGTATGCCCATCCTTTGCCCCAAATGCAGACCGACTGGTCAAGCTCGTACGCATGATCGATTCGTATGGCGTGGACGGCGTCGTGTACCACGTCCTCAAAGGTTGCGTTATTTACGATTTCGAAGTCAACAGGGTGGAGGAAGCACTCAAGGAGCGCCGCATCCCCCTCCTGAGGGTTGAGACAGACTACAGCCCGGAGGATGTGGAACAACTGCGCACGCGAATTGAAGCATTTCTGGAAATGCTCAAGTCAAGAAAGAGGAAGACCGCCGGGGAGGTTGGAGGATGAACTTTTTTGCCGGGATAGACGCGGGATCGACATACGTCAAGGTAGCTGTCATGGATGAAGACGGAAATCTTGTGGGGCATGGTCACAGGCCCACTGGAATCGACGCAGCAGGTGCATCGGCAGCAATCATCGAAACCCTCAGAGCAGACCTCAGACCCAGCGGTTCCTCCATGAGCCGTATCATCGCCACGGGATATAGCCGCCGAACGATCCGTATTGCCGACGACACCGTCACCGAAATCAAGGCTCATTCGGCGGGTGCCGTGTGGTCCGCCCCTCCCGAGACCGAAATTCACACCGTGATCGACATCGGTGGGCAGGACAGCAAGGTTATTGTGATCGACAAAAACGGGGAAGCCACCAATTTCGTGATGAACGACAAGTGCGCAGCAGGAACCGGCCGATTCCTGGAGTCCCTTTCACGGGTGCTTGAACTGGAGGTCAAGGACCTGGGGCCCCTTTCACTCGAATCAGAAGCGCCGGCTGCCATCAACAGCACCTGCGTCGTGTTCGCCGAATCCGAAGTGATTTCACTGGTGGCCCGCAGGAAGAAACCACGGGATATCGTCGCGGGCATCCACCAGGCTCTTGCAAAAAGAATCGCCGCCATGGCCCGCAAGGCTCGCATGGAAGAGGAGGTGCTGTTGACTGGCGGAGGCGGCCTGAATGTGGGCATTGCCAAGGCGTTGGAAGATGAGCTCATAACGAATGTCCACGTGTCCGAATACTGCCAGCTTAACGGCGCTATTGGTGCTGCGTTGATCGCCAGGGCCGGATCATGAGATCCCAGTCTCGAGCCAGAACACCTTGATCCATACACGGCAGGCCATGCTCGTTGGAATTGAAAAGTTGGGTATTCATGGAAAACCTGGATGATTCTCTTGAGTCCAGCGATAGCTTGGCTCTCCTCACCGAGGGAAAGTCGCACCAGTATGGCATGAACCCACTCCAGAGCACAATCGGACTTCTTTTTCGAAGAAGTGGGTTGCAAAACTGTGGCGCTTATGTCGAGCTAAACATAACCGCGCTGCTAAACGATGGGCGCAGCGCCAGCCAGACCTGCACGGCAAGGAAGATGTGCCCCTGCCAAAGTCGACAACTCGCTATATTTGGCGTGCCGCTCAATGGCTTTGTTTACTCGGTCGTCTTGAAACGAGTGTCCCACCATCCCACCATTTTGCACAGTCCATAAGCGAGTTTGCCGGATATATGCGCGAAGAAGGGGACTTGTCGCCGCAGACGATCAATCGCCGCTGCCGAGAAGTCGAGTTTTTCCTCAACGAGTTCCCGAATCGCGGGTCAAAAGCGCCGTGAGCTATGCCCCGACGGAACGCTGGCTTGCATCGTTCGCCGGGTGGTGCTCCTCGCCGGAGGGCGAGTGATGCGAGTGGTTCTCTCGATGCTGGCACATGCGTCTTCTTCCTCTTGCACCCTGAGTCTCCCAGAGACCAGAAAACAAAAGCCAAAAAAGCGTTCGGCACATCAACCCGAACCTTCTTGGCTCTCATTGGTCTAAAGCTTAATGCAGCGTACACAGTCGCACGGTTTCGAACCGCACACTACTTACCAGCCGTTTGTACGCGAAAGTGCCGAACTTGACCGGCTAATGTTCCGATTTGGTTCCTGAAATGGTTCTGTTTCTTCCATTTTGCCCGTGCAAAATGGTTTTGCTTCCCTCCTTCTGGTTTCTGCTATTTTCCAATATGCTCAGCCCGCTATGCCCGCCTTTGGTCTATGGTCTGCTTCCGACAGGAGGACGGCCATGGACGGAAAGATTCAATGTGCGGCCCCCCACTGCAGGCGTGTCTTTGACTCGAATCCCCGAGTAAAGGACCAACGATATTGTGGCGACAAAGATTGTCAGCGCACCCGCAAGCGCAAGTGGCAAAAAGAGAAGCTCGCAGCCGATCCCGAATATCAGGCCAACCAGCGTGACTGCCAGTGTGAATGGCACCAACGCCATCCAGTACAGATAGTACAGGCAGGACCATCCCTCCTGTCGCCAGCGCAACACCCTCTTGCAGGGGTATCGGAATGCCACGGCCCGGATGACTGCAAAAATGAACGAGATTAAACCCGCTCCAGCAAAGGATCCAGGGGCTTTTTACCTCCTCCCGTTGATTGCAGAAATGGACGCGTCACCCGAAAAAGTCATTCTGATTCCAATTAGTTAGGCCCTATCAACACTGATTGCATAAGAGGACTTGATTGCCTTCTCGGGAACTCAAGCTCATGACGTGCCGAATCGTCGCGGGGTCGGTCTTCAGGCATGGCGCCGACTGAGTCATCCGCGGCTGTTAAAGTTCATTGTCATGCCGGGTCAAAGCAGATAAGGTGCTTTCAATGGCTCTTCTTTCCTCAAACCGAGTCGGAGTCTTTGCAGGGGCACGTCAATGACTGAGCAAATCCGGACCTACTCGATCCCCCTGGCGGAACGAGCGCCTCTTCTTGACAGGCTGTCCGAAAGCCTCGAGAGTCACTCCGAGATCCTGTTCGCGTACGCGCATGGCTCGTTTCTGGAAAATGGGTCGTTCAGAGACCTTGATGTGGCGGTCTACCTGGATCCGGCTGACCTGCCGCAGTCACGCTTTCACTATGAGGACCGGCTGACTCAGGAGCTCGTGACCAAACTGGACCTCCCTTTTCCCCTGGACTTGAAGCTGTTGAACGACACACCCATACCTTTTCAATACCGTGTTTTTCGAGGGCGCCTGCTCACAGACCGCAATCCCGAGGCTCGCCTGGAAAGACTCACTTATGTCGTGGCCCGATATCTCGACATGAAACCCATTTTAGAGCACCACACCAGGGAGGCCTTCGGCAATGTCCGTCGACTCTGAACGTGTCCGCTCAAAATTGGACGATATCTCCCGGTCTCTCAACCGCCTCAGACGCCTCCGGACCATGGGGCGTGAAGCCTTCCTGGCTGACGAGGACAGCCAGGACATCGCCCGCTCCCGCCTGCTGACGGCCATTGAGGCTGCGCTCAACATCTGCTACCACGTAACCGCCAGGAAGCTCCAACGTGTCCCGGAGGAATACGCCCAATGTTTTCTGTTGCTCGGCCAGAATGGACTACTCTCGCCGGACCTGGCCCAGAGGCTGGGGGCAATGGCCCGCTTCCGCAACCGTCTCGTGCACATCTACTGGGATCTGGACTTCGGGCAGGTTTACGACATCATTGCCCATGATCTCGAAGATCTTCAGGCCTTCACTCAAGCTGCGCTGAACTGGCTGTGAGGGCCTGTGGAAGGAGAATGGTGAGCATAGTAGGGCAGCAGCATTCAGTCGCGGTCTACGACGGGGCAACCTGCTCCCCAAAACCCCACGCTCAGCGGCGAGCTCCCACAGTTGCAGCTCACAATGCAAGAGCGGGCTCACAATCCGTTCTTCATGGCCGCAGGCTTTCAGGTCAGGCAGCTTGATCGTCAACGCAGACAGTTCAGAAGGATGATTCATACGGCACATGCGGACACGGATCGCTTCCATTGAAAACACCATCAGCCAGGACCCGGCTCACCGGAATATCCTGCCGCTCGTCAAGCGCGACCATCTGAGACTGGCGGCCTTGAGCCTCCTCAAGGCCGAACGGGTTCTCATCGTAACCGGGTTCCCCATCCAAAAAGCCGGTGCCGGGGAGACGGACGGCCCGCCTGGAGCCTGCGCTCTGGGCTGCGCCCTGGAGAAGCTCGGCATCGCCGTGGCCTATGTGACGGACAGCCTCAACACACCGCTGCTCAATGCCTTGGGGGCCTCTCCCCTCCTGGAGTGGACGCCCGATCTGCTGACACGGGAATCCTTTTCACACCTTGTAGCCGTGGAGCGTCCCGGAAGGGCCCGAGACGGTCGGTATTACAACATGCTCGGCGAGGATATCTCCCCACTCGTTGCGCCGTTGGACGAGCTCTTCCTGGAGGCCGAGGAACGAGGCATCGTCACCATCGGCATCGGTGACGGAGGCAACGAGGTGGGCATGGGGAAGGTTTTCCTGGGGGTATCCAAGTCCATCACTCACGGAAGACGGATTGCATCTACGGTCCTTACTGACTATGTCATCGTGGCCGGGGTTTCCAATTGGGGGGCTTATGGTCTGGTGGGTGCACTCTCGGTCGTATCCGGCCGGGATCTCCTCCCTACGCCCGAAGAATTTGCACTGTCCGTGATTTCGGTGGTCCAGGCGGGAGCCGTGGACGGGGTCAGCGGTCTTCGCGAGCCGAGCGTGGACGGTCTGCCGCTCGGCCGGAGCCTGGCTGTCCTTCAGGAGATCCGCTGGCAGCTGCGTCCGTCACCCTTGGACCACGTACAGGACCTTGCTGTGGTCATTCTTGGAGCCGGTGAAAGCGGAAGAGCGGCTGCGCGTATGCTTCTTCGACACGGGGCAAGGGTGCGGATTTCCGACGCGGCCGGCCTTGAGCTCCCGCCGGATCTCGCTTCCCTCCCGCACCAGTGTGGAGGACATACGCTGGAGTTCTTCGAGGACGCGGACCTGGTGGTCAAGGGACCCGGAATCCCTTCAGATATGCCTCTGGTCCTTTCCATCCGCGAAAGGGGAGTCCCGATCTTGTCCGAAGTCGAGGTGGCCTATCAACTGGAGCATCCCAGGGTGGTGGCGGTCACGGGCAGTTTCGGGAAGCGCGACACTGTGGAGACTATCGGTCGTCTGGCCGCCCGGTGCGGGCTTCGCATACCGGTTGGAGGAAACAAGGGCCTTCCCCTTTCGGCCCTCCTGCTCGATTCGCCGGCGGAGTGGGTAGCCCTTTCCCTGTCCAGCTTTCAACTGGAGTCCATCGTCCATTTCCGCCCGCGCGTCGCCGTGATTCTGAACGTCCGGGAAGAGCACCTGGACCGCCACGGAGACCTGGTAGAGACGGCTCGCATCAAAAGCCGCATCTTCATGAACCAGGGGCCTGCCGACACCCTCATCCTCAACCGGGACGATCCCCTCGTGGCCAGGCTCGCAGAAAAGCACTGGGGAGAAACACTCTACGCTTCTCTGAACGGCCCCGTGGAGCGCGGCGCATGGCTCGAGGCCGGGCGCATGAAGATCGCCCTGGACAACGGCCCCCTGGACCTCGGACCACCCTGCAGTCCCTACCCCATGAACGAGCTCTGCGCCGCCCTCGCGGTGATCCTCATGGGAGTCGATCCGGAGCGGCTGGCGGGGGGGAAGGTTTCCAGTTTCTAGTTTCTAGTTTCTAGTTTCTAGTTTCTGGTTTCTAGTTTTGAGTTTTGAGTTTCGAGTTTTTGGTTTTTAGCTTTTAGTTTCTGGTTGCTGGTTCTTTGTACTTAGAGCCTCTGGTTTTTGACTTTGGACTCTGATTTTTCTACCCTGACTTCCGACCTCCATTTCCCCGGTCATTTCTTTGCGCCTCTGCGCGAGAATGTTTTTTGTTGAGGTTCTCTCTTCCGACGGACCCGCCAAAAGTGTTAACATTCGGACTCCGGATTATTGAAACCGCTCGGGTGCGTTGAAGAAAGGCTAGCGTGATAGAGAAGACGGGAAACGAACACCTGCAGTCCCCTGAGAAGCCCGGAGAGACACCGGCTTCTGACAGGGGGAAAAAGGTTTACGAGATCGATATATTTGAAGCCTGGTGCAAGGCTTGCGGCATTTGTGCCGCCTTCTGCCCGCGGGAGTGTCTTGATCACGACGAGGCAGGCGTACCTTATGTGAAGAATGCCGACCGGTGTACGGGTTGCGGATGGTGTGAGCTGCATTGTCCCGATTTCGCCATCAGTGTTCGCCAGAAAAGGCCGGAAGCCAACCCTGAAGCCGATTGATATTCCCTGAACCGGAGATGATCTCTTGATGGCAACAAAGAGTCGCGGGCGTCCCCTGCTGCTGCAGGGCAACGAAGCCATGGTGGAAGGTGCCCTGGCCGCCGGCTGTCGTTTCTTTGCGGGCTACCCCATCACACCGGCAACGGAAATCAGTGAAGTCATGGCTTTCCGCCTCCCGGCCGTGGAAGGCACCTTCATACAGATGGAAGACGAAATCGCAAGCCTCGGGGCGGTCATTGGCGCTTCGCTGGCAGGCGCCAAGTCCATGACCGCCACCAGCGGGCCCGGGTTTTCACTGATGCAGGAGAACCTGGGTTTCGCTTGCATCGCGGAGGTCCCCTGCGTCATCGTCAATGTCATGCGCGGAGGACCCAGCACGGGACTCCCCACCAACGTCAGCCAGGGGGACGTGATGCAGGCCCGCTGGGGCACCCACGGTGATCACCCCATCATTGTCCTGGCCGTTTCCACAACCCTCGACTGCTTCTGGGTGACGCTGAAGGCCTTCAACCTGTCCGAGAAGTACCGGACGCCGGTCATCATTCTCTCGGATGAGGTGGTGGCTCACACCCGGGAAAAGATCGTGCTTCCTCACCCGGACGAGATCGAGGTCATCGACCGCATTCGGCCCACCATGCCACCCGACTGGTACATCCCCTACGAGGACAACAGTCGCGGGGTGCCTCCCATGGGCATCTTCGGGGACGGCTACCGCTACCACGTGACGGGACTGGTCCATGACCTGCGCGGTTTCCCTACCCAGCGGGCCGACGAGATCGTGCCGTTCATGAATCGCCTCTTCCGCAAGATCAACCAGCATTTCTTCGACATCCAGATGGTGGAGGAGGAATTCACCGAAGATGCCGAGACACTGGTCATCGCTTACGGGTCGGTTTCTCGCTCGGCACGGAGGGCCGTGCGCGAAGCGCGCCAGCGCGGTGTCAAATGCGGCCTGGTGCAGCTCATCACCCTTTGGCCTTTTCCGCGCCAGATGGTGGAGCCGCTCCTTCGGCGCGTCCGGGCGGTCCTGGTGCCCGAACTGAACATGGGCCAGATGTCACGCGAGGTCAAACGGGTCAACCAGGGCGCAACCCGCGTCGAAACCCTCAATCGGCTGGACGGGAATCTCATCACTCCGGGCGAGATCCTGACCAGGATTCTGAAGCTTTAGAGCTCAAAACCCCGTCCTCGCGTTCCAAAGACGTGGAGAAGCAGAGGGACGGAGCTCGGAAGTGGGAGGTCGGATGCCAGAAATGAGAGGACCGAATGGAGATTGCTGAAGCTTGAAGCCAGAAGCTGGAAACTCGCAACCCGAAACCCGAAAATCGAAACAAGGCTGCTGGAATGGCAGAGGTCACCAAGCTCATTCACAAGTATCTGCGGCACGACAAGAAGTTCCCGCACGTCTGGTGCCCTGGCTGCGGCAACGGCATCCTGCTGGGATCACTCATTCGCGCCATTGACCGGACAGGGTTCGAAAAGGACGAAATCGTCCTCGTTTCCGGAATCGGCTGCGCCGGACGCCTCCCGGTGTACGTGGACTTCAACACGCTCCATACCACGCACGGTCGGGCACTTACTTTTGCTACAGGCGTCAAGCTGGCCAATCCCAGGCTTCAGGTGATCGTGATCATGGGAGATGGAGACGCCACAGCCATCGGCGGGAATCATTTCATCCATGCCGCCCGAAGGAACTTGAACCTCACGGCCGTCATCGTCAACAACAGCATCTACGGCATGACCGGAGGCCAGTATTCGCCGACGACGCCTTATGGTGCTCTCGCAGCCACGGCCCTTTACGGCAATATCGAGCAGGCCTTCTCCATTGCTGAACTGGCCGTCACGGCAGGAGCCGGCATGGTGGCGCGCGGAACGGTGTACCACGCTACGCTGCTCGACGAACTGATCGAAAAGGCCATTCTCAAGCGCGGCTTTTCGGTGGTGGAGGTGATCAGCCACTGTCACACCCAGTATGGGCGGAGGAATAAGGCGGGAGGCGCCGTGGAAATGCTCCAGTGGCAGAAGGAAGCTGCGGTGCGCGTCGAAAAAGCCGCCGGCTTGAGCGAGGAGGAAATGCAAGGGCGTTTCACCATCGGGGTGCTCGTGGACCGGGACCTTCCCATTTACACCCAGGAGTATCGGCGCATTCGCGAAGCAGCGGCTGCGGCGGCAGCCCGCGTGTCGCAGCAGCCAGCAGGCTGACGCTTCAACTGCCGCAAGGACATTGGATGGAACGATACGAAATCAGGCTGAGCGGATCGGGCGGCCAGGGCATTATCACGGCAGGCATCATCCTGGCTGAAGCCGCCGGGATCTATGATGGCAAGTACGTGTGCCAGACTCAGAGCTACGGACCGGAGGCCCGCGGAGGTGCCAGCAAGGCCGAAGTGGTCATCAGCGACATCGAGATCGACTATCCCAAAGCGGTGAAACCCGATCTGCTGCTGGCCATGAACCAGAAAGCCTGTGACACTTATCTTTTCGACATGAAACCTTCGGGGGTCTTGATCGTGGACTCCACCCTGGTTAAACAGCTCCCGACGACCCGGGCGGTCCCCCTGCCTTTCACGAAGATGGCGCGGGAGATCTTCGGCAAGGAGTTCGTGGCCAACATCATCGCCCTGGGAGCCCTGGTGGCCCTGACGGGTGTCGTGTCGCCGTCCAGCCTGGAGGCCGCCGTCCTCGCACGCGTTCCACCAGGCACTGAAGAATTGAATCGAAAGGCCCTCGAGGCCGGGACTCATGCTGCCGAACAACACCTCGCTCAACGAACGGATACCTTGATCGATGCGGATTCTCTTGACGAATGATGACGGCATTTATGCCAAAGGAATCGAAGCGATCTACCTCGCCCTCGTCGCGGATCACGAAGTGACCGTGGTGGCTCCTGAGACGGAACAGAGCGCCGTCGGCCATGCCATCACCTTTCTGGACCCTTTGAGGGTCAAGCCGGTACGGCGAAACGGCCATTTCTTCGGTTATGCCCTGAACGGCACGCCCGCCGACTGCGTGAAGATCGCCATCACCGAGCTCATGAAGCCGCCTCCCCAGATGGTGGTTTCTGGCATCAACCTTGGGGCCAACGTGGGAGTCAACGTGATCTATTCCGGAACCGTGTCTGCGGCGACTGAAGCAGCCGTGCTGGGGGTTCCTTCCGTCGCCGTCTCCATGGATTCTTTCGACACGTCCGATTTTTCGTCGGCCACGGAATTCATCCCGCGCCTGCTTCGTACCTTGGAGCTCAAAGGCTTGCCGCCGGGGGTGACTCTGAATGTGAACGTTCCGAATGTCCCATATTCCCGGGTGCGGGGGGTGAAGATCACACACCAGGGGAAGATGCGTGCGGTGGAGACCTATGACCGACGCTCGGATCCCCGGAACAACGTTTACTACTGGCTGCGCAACAAAGCCATCCTGGGCGATCCCCACGTGGAGGCCGACTCTTACGCGCTGGCTGAAGACTACATCTCAGTCACGCCCATTCACCATGACCTGACCGACTATCCCCTCATCGATACCCTGAAGAGCTGGGAGCTTTGAAAGGGGTCCTGGATTTACCGATGACCGAAAGGGCAAAACAAGCCAACAGAGAGCAGCCGGATTTCACCGGGTGTCGATTTCACCCGGACCGTCCCGCCGTGGTACGCTGCAATAAATACGAATACTCCTACTGCGAGGAATGCGTCGAATCCTGCGACGCCTGCACGGACCCCGAGCTCTATTGCCAGCATCGAACCCAGTGCTTCATATGGGAAATGTGCCGGAGTGAAATCAAGCGGCGCAGGAAAGAGGGTGTCTGCTCCAAAGCCGCTGCCCGATGAGCAACCGCCCTTCGGATATTCGCACAACCCTTGCGAATGGCTCCCAACAAACGAAGGCCGTCAAGGATTCTCCCTGCGCCTCAGCATCTCTGCGCGAGGAAGAAATGCGCTCTCACATTGCCGAGAGGCCCGCTTTGCGCCGGAGCAGCTGCCAGTCTTCGTCCACCATCTGCTGAATGGCCTCGAGGTCAGCCTCCGTCAGGTGCTTGAAGCGCCCCTGGAGCCGGAAATACTCCCGCACCATGTAGCCCTTGGGCGTGACATTGAGGGTGTAACGGGTCCCGTCTTCCACCTCGTAAAGGGGAAAGATGTTGGTCTGAACGGCCATGCGGGCGATCTTCACCGCCATTTCCGAAGGCAGCCGCCAGCCCGTTGGACAGCTCGCGAAAATGTGAATAAACCGCGACCCCTTGACGGCTTTCGCCTTCTCCACCTTGCGGAGCAGGTCCTCGGGATAGGCGATGCTGGCCGTTGCGGCGTAGGGAATGCGGTGGGCCACCATGGCCTCCACGATGTTCTTCTTGCGCCGCCGTTTCCAGTCCTGGTGGGGCGTGGTGGTCGTCCAGGCGCCGTAAGGTGTGGACGAGCTGCGCTGCACCCCCGTGTTCATGTACGCTTCGTTGTCGTAGCAGAAGTAGATGAAGTCCTCGTTCCGCTCCACGGCCCCGCTGAAGGACTGGAAGCCGATGTCGAAGGTGCCGCCGTCCCCCGCCCAGGTCACCACCGTGGTTTCCGTGTCCCCTTTGGCGTCGAGGGCCGCCCGAACTCCGCTCGCCACGGCCCCTCCCGTCTCGAAGGCCGTGTGGATCACCGGGATATCGAGCGTCGACTGCGGATAGGGCCCCGCCAGAATGGACCAGCAGCAGGCCGGCAGCACCATGACGGTTTTCTCCCGCAGCCCCTTCAGCACGAACCGCATGGCAATGGCTGCGCCGCATCCCGGGCATCCCACATGCCCCGAATGCATGAAATCCCCTTCAGGTATCTCGAGCTTCCTCGTCACGCCGCCACCTCCCGCAGCCCCACCCAGATGCTCTCGCTCCCGGGGGCATCGCTCTCCCGGGTGCGCCTGTAAATTTCCGTCAGGACGTCTTCGGTGACATCCCGTCCGCCGAGACCCGCCACGTACCCGAACACGGCGGGAGCCCCCGGCTGTCCATAGAGGCATGCCTTCACTTCCTGGGCAAAGATCCCGCTCGCTCCAAACGAGAAATTTCTATCGATGACGGCCACCTTCCGCGCCCCGCAGAGAACCTGTCGGACCGAATCCACCGCAAAGGGTCTGAAGAGCTTGATCTTCAGCAGCCCGACCCTTTCCCCGGCAGCCCGCAGATCTTCCACGACCTGCCTCGACGTGCTCGTGATCGTCCCCGAGGTCACCAGGATGGTTTCGGCATCCTCGCAGCAGACCGGCTCCACCGGGCCGTAGCGGCGGCCGAAGTGGCTGCTGAACTCGCGCTCGATTTCGTCGAACCGCCCCAAAGCCTCCTCCATGGCCTGCTGGATGTTGTAGCGAAGCTCCATGTAGATCCCCGGGGGAGCCAGCTGGCCCACGGCGCAGGGCGTTTCCGTGCTCATGGCAAATCGCGGCTCATAGGGCGGCAGGAAGGCGGCCACCTCCGCCGGCTCGGGGATGTCCACCGGTTCGTAGGTGTGGGAGAGGAAGAAGGCGTCGAGAATGATCATCACCGGGAGATTCACCGATTCCGCCAGCCGAAAGGCCTGGATCGTCGTGTCCAGCACCTCCTGCCCTGTTTCACAGTAGAGCTGAATCCAGCCCGTGTCCCTCTGGGCCAGGCTGTCGGTCTGGTCGGTCCAGATGTTCCAGCCCGGGGCCAGGGCGCGGTTCACCTCGGCCATGACGATGGGAAGCCGGGCTCCCGAGGCCCAATGCAGCAGCTCGTGCATGAGCGCAAGCCCCTGGGACGAGGTGGCCGTGAAGCAGCGCACACCCATGGTCGATGCGCCGATAACGGCGGCCATGGCCGAGTGCTCGCTCTCGACGCGCAGGAACTGGGCCTTCATGGCCCCCGTGGCGCAAAAATCCGCAATCTGCTCCACAATGTGGGTCTGGGGGGTGATGGGATATGCCGAAACCACCTGGACCTCGGCCAGCCGCACCCCTTCCGCCACCGCCTGACTGCCTTCGATCACCCGTTTCATCAGTCTGCATCCTTCTCCTGAGTGAGCGACATGGCGTTCCTGGGGCACTCCACCACGCAGACCCCACAGCCCTTGCAGTAGTCGTAGTTGATGGCCCGGCCCCGGGGGCTCGGCTCGCGAGCCACGGCCAGATCTGGGCAGAACATGCGACAGTTGTCGCACTGGTTGCAGATGCCGCAGTTGAAGCATCGGTCGGCTTCCCGCATGGCAAGCCCTGCGGAAATCCTGAGGTCGATCTCGGAAAAGGACCGCATCCTCTCGGTCTTGAGCAATCGCGGCTGAACAATGCGCGGCAGGAACCGGAAGTAGTCCGCGTTGATCTCCTCGTACCGGACCACGTGGCGGCTGCGCTCGGCCCGCGCCCCGCTCCGGTAGACCTCCATGGACAGGGCTCTGCCGTTGCCGACCCTGCATTCGGCAAGTCTGGGCTTGATGCTCCCAGGCCCGCTGCGAAAGAGCACGTCGAGGGCCATGGCTCCCTCTTTGCCCGAAGCGATGGCTCGTGTGATGTTCTTGACATCGTTCGTGAGGTCACCGCCGCGGACCACGGGAAACGCGCCTTCCGCCATCAGCAGAACCGAATTTTCGAACACCGTGAGTGTACCATCGGAATGCGGGGGATTCATCCAGGCCTCTTCGGCCTCCTGCCCGACGGCCACGAACACCCGCCTGACAGGAATGCTCTCCACGCGCTCCGGATGCGCCTCAATGACTGCACGCCCCTTGTCGTCCTCTCCCGTGACCAGCATCTCCTGAAGCGTGAGCACCATGCTGCTGCCCTCCGGGTCGATGCGGACGGGCGACCGGAGCTCCACAAGTCGAGCCCCCTCTTCCAGGGCCATTTCGATCTCCTCAGGAAAGGCGGGCATGTCCTGGCGACGCCTGCGATAGAGAATGACCGGTCTGGCGCCGAGGCGAACCACGGTACGGGCCACATCGATGGCCGAATTTCCCCCGCCGATGACCGCTACATCTCCTTCCAGTGGTTCAGGGCCGTCCGTCACCATCCGGCGCAGGAAACGCATGCCGTCTTCCACTCCGGGAAGATCTTCTCCCGGGATGCCGAGCCGCAGGCTTGCACAGTGGCCCGTTGCAAGGAAGAGGGCATCGTGATCCTCGGCCGCGCTTCGCACGAAGTCGCCCGAAATACGCCTGCCCGTATGAATCCGCACCCCCAGGCCCTGGATGCGCTGGATTTCAACCGAAACAGCCGCCTGGGCCAGTCGGTAGCGCGGAATCCCCCATCGGAGCAGCCCGCCCGGCTCCGGGGCCGCCTCGTAGACGTCCACCGCGTACCCGAGCATGGCCAGGAAATAAGCCGCCGAAAGCCCGCCCGGCCCGGCCCCCACTACGGCCACCCGCTGGCGGCGTGCTTCGTTTCGGTCCAGTTCAGCCGTCAGGCCGTACTGGATGGACTGGTCCGCCAGGAAGCGCTCCACGTTGTGTATCCCCACGGCCTCATCGTATTCGCTGCGGTTGCAAACGACCTCGCAGGGATGGTAGCAGACCCGGCCGCAGACCCCCGGAAACGGATTCTCCCGCAGGATGAGCTCCCAGGCATCCTTGAACTGACCCTGTGCCGTGAGCATCTCGATGCGGGCGATGTCTTCGCCCGCCGGGCAGGCCGCGCTGCAGGGCGCCGTCTTTTCATCGTATCGCGGGCGCAGGAATCGCCAGGAGCCCGTCTTGTTCACCTCGGACGACATGGAGGAACGGGAGAGAAGCAGAGGAAGGGGGTGATCGTGTTCGTCTTGAGTCATAACACATCTCGCTGATCGCTCAGGCCAGATCCAATGGACCTCGATTTCAACACAAGGTGACAGTCGATACTCATCCCATCGTCACCTCTGAGATTATAACCGCCGTCATCCCACACCCGCACCCACAGTCACCCGTCTTCAATGGAAGACCTCATGGTCAGTCCAATGGTCCGATCGGCCTCAGCCCACCACCGATTCCACTCCGATGAGTCCAAGGACCTGCACGCGTTCGTAGGCCTCCTTCGCAGCCTCGATGTTTCGGTCGCTCCGGTCGGGGAGGTCCTCCCGGATGGCCGCAGCCACAGCCTCCATAGGCGGCATCCCGAGGACCCGGGCGAGCGCGCCCATCATGGCCGTGTTGACAATGGGGTGCGTTCGCGTACCAAGACGGTTTTTGAGGGCGATGGACGTGGCGTCCACCCAGGCCAGCTGGAAACCCGCATAGGTTTCAAGGGGTGAAGGTGCGGCAGACGAGTTGACGAGGACCCAGCCCCCAGGCTTGAGCCCCTGCGTGACATCGACCCCCCGGAGCAGGGTCTCATCCTGCACCACGATGTGATCGGGCTTATAGACGTTCGTGCGTTTCCAAATCTGCCTGGAGTCCACCCGCAGATAGGCCTCTACCGGCGCCCCGCGGCGCTCGACACCGAACAGTGGGAAGCTCTGGACCCAATACCCCGCGTCGAAAAAAGCCTTTGCCATAAGGATGGTCGCAACGACCGTCCCCTGCCCTCCCCGCCCATGAAAACGGATTTCAAGCATGGATCGCTCCCCTTGGAGCCAATGCCGTTAAGGCAAGACGGCGCCGAACCGGCATCAGCCCCGACATGCAAGAGAGCATCAGGCCCTGTTCCAAACGACCACAATGGCTTTGGCAGGCTGTTCCCCCAGGCCCCGAAAGCTGTGGCTCACATCCGATTCAAAATAGATGCTGTCGCCGGGCTGCAGCACCTCCACCCGGTCGGGAGTGCGGAATTCGAGCTGTCCGTTCAAAAGGTGCAGGAATTCCTCCCCGTCGTGGTTGACAAAAACCATGTCGCTCGTGTCCAGTGCCGGAAATTCCACCATGAACGGCTCCATGTGCTTTCCCGCCTTGTGCATTTCGAGGGTCTCATAGACATAGGTCATCTCGCCCTCGCCGTGGTGGGGACGCCGCGTCACCCGCACCCGCTCCCCCGCCCGGGTCACGGCGATCTTCTCGGCGCCGGCCTTATCTTCAAAGAAATATGCCATGCTGACGTTCAGGGCCTGAGCCAACTTCAGGAGCATGGCGATGGGAGGAGCGAAATCATGACTTTCCACTTCCGCCAGCCTGTCTTTGGAAAACCCCGTTTTGGCGGCCAGGTCATGCAGCGTGAAACCGCTCTTCTCGCGGAGCTCCTTCAGTTTCACCCCGATGCGGAAGGTTTCCAGTGCCTGAGTATCTTGCTTTTCAGCCATTCTGTTCTCCTCGTCTCCGGGTGAGAAAAAACGGCGACTGGGCAAATCGGCAGGGCTCCTCGCCAATTCATCCACCCGCCGTTCACGTGCAGGCGCCGGGAAACCATGGAAAACCTCAAAGCAAAACCACCGAAAGGCTATTCCCCTGGCTGCACCTTATGGATGATAGGATTCACCTTTTGCTCACTTCGAATCTGAGCCACCAGGGTGTTGGCCTTGTCAATACCGGCCACAGGCTCCAGCTGAACCACATGGACCTGACCGAGTTTGGGGTGATTTTTGATTTTGACCACCGTCTTGTAACCGCGCTTCTGGAGGTTCTGCTGCATTTCGTCTGCATAGCGCTTCTCCTGAAACGATCCAACCTGAACGGTGTACAGGGTCTTGTCGGCTGAGGCCTTCACCTTCGGCTCTTCGGCGGCCGGTCTGCTCCCCGGAGCCGCCGGCGAGACCTCTTTTGCCTTTGGTGGTGCAGACTCATGCGAGTCGGCGGGCTTTCCCGGCGGGGACTCCGGTTTCGCCCTGGGAGCACCGACATCCGGCGGCACAACGGCCACCTCCTTATGTGGAGCAGACCCCGGCAGTACCGGGGCCATGCCTTGCTCCCCTTCGGGCTTCACAGCCCCTTCGCCCGAGGCTATCTTGTCCGTGGTCGTCGGTTCCGGCGGAAGACCTTTAGGGGGGGCATCGGTGAAACCTTTGATCTCAGGGGGAATAGGCATCACCCTGGATTCGCCCGTTCTTCCCAGATCCGGCGACTGTCCGGGAAGCTGGGGAGCTTCGTCCCCGGACGGGAGACCCGTTCGAGGAATCTCACGAACGACCTTCCCGTTCTTGTCCGCACTCTTTTGGATCCCCTTGTTTCCCTTCTGCTGGAAAAGGGGAGCCACAATGATGAGCACCACCAGTGCAACTGCGGCCCACAGCAGGAATTTGACATAAGGTGGTCTGCCTGTTTTTTCAGTGTTTCTCGTGACAAAGATCTTCTTGGCCATCACATCCCTCCTATGCTGCGGATCGAACACGGCTCATGGCCCGGCCGAAACCGGGCATGGCCCCTTCGATGGTGGCGTCGTCAACGCAATAGGCGATTCGGAAGTGGCCGGGTCCCCCAAATCCGCTCCCGGGAACCGTCAGAATGTTCTCTTCCTGCAGCAGCCTCACGAATTCCACGTCGTCCGCCAGCGGACTTCGCGGAAACAGGTAGAACGCGCCCGGCGGAACAATGAGATCATACCCCGCGTCCCTCAGTCCACTCACCAGCCGATCCCGCTTGCGCTGATAAATGGAAACATCCACCGTGAGTCCCTGGAGCTCTGCCACAAGGTATTGCATGAGGGCTGGAGCATTGACAAAACCCAGGATGCGGTTCGCCAGGGAGAGCGCTCCAAGCAGCGCAGAGAGGTCCGCCGCCTGGGGATGGACCGCCACAAAGCCGATGCGCTCCCCGGGAAGCGAAAGCTCCTTGGAGTAAGAGGTCGCGATGAGCGTATTCGGGTAAAAGTCGAAGGGACAGGGCACCACGTGGTTGTCATAGACGATCTTGCGGTACGGCTCGTCCGAGACGAGATAGATGGGGCGTCCGTATTGCTTGCTCCTTTGCTCCAGCAGGCGCCCGAGCCTCCGGAGGGAATCTTCGGAGTAGATCTGACCCGTGGGGTTGTTGGGGGAATTGATGAGCACCACCTTGGTCCGGGGCCCCATGGCTGCTTCCATCCGTTCCAGGTCCAGGGTGAAGTCCTCGCGGGTAGGCACCGTCCGAAGCACACCGCCGTGATTGTCGACGTAAAAGTTGTACTCGACGAAGTAGGGACTGGGGACCAGCACCTCGTCATCGGGGTCCAGGAGCGCCTTGAAGATGATGTTGAGCGCTCCGGCGGCACCGCAGGTGGCAATGATGTTATCCGAGCACAGCGACACGCAGTGCTCGCGGCTCAGCTGCTCGGACACGGCGCAGCGCACCTCGGCCAGCCCCGCATTGGGCATGTATCCGTGCATTCCCGGCTGGCATCGGCACACGATCTCCATCAGCTTCTTCTGCACCGCATCGGGCGGCGGCACATTGGGATTGCCCAGGCTGAAGTCATAGACGTTTTCGGCGCCATAGATCTGCTTCAGCCGGGTGCCCTCCTCGAACATTTTCCTTATCCACGACGATTTCTCCATGAATTGGAGCATCTTTTTGGCTACCGCCATGTCCCTTTCCTTTCCCGTTCCATTCGATCCCAGGTTCCAGAATACGTGACCGGCACATCCGTCGGAAATCCTGATGCCCACCGGCTGTGTGTCGAAGATGATCTCTTTCTGCAATCGGGCGCTCTGTTCGGTGACCATTCCTTGCATCCACTATAGAAGACACACCGGGGTGGATGCAAGCGGCAAGAGTCCGGGCGAGGTCCATTGTGGATCGAGCGGACACTCTCCGTGACAGGGATTCCCACGGATTAACCTTTCCCACTTCTCCGGAGGTCTGCTAAACTATGCACGTCCCATGCAGTCGTACGCAGATGAAAACCATCATCTTGAATAACGTCAGATGGGTGGAGCTGATCCGAAAGGGCGGCGGCCAATGAATGCATCCGGCTTCTCTGCTCGTGGGCGGCTTAACGGTATTCATGACCATTCGGTTGACGTCGAGGAGGGACCCATGGATTTCAAATCGTTTTTCGAAAGGTGTAAAGTTGAGTCCACGGTCAGCGATTTTGAATCTTACCTGGCCTACTGCATCCTTGAGAAGAAGGTCACGGAAGGCGCGCGATCCGGCGCCATGAGCGTCGAGAAATACACCCAGACGCGGGACCAGGCCTTTGACCTGCGGGATGAAAAGGCTGCCCAGACGCTCTATTCCCTGTCCGGTGCGTCGGCGTGGAAGGAAGGCGAGTGGGAGGGCGCTCTGCGCTGAATGAAGACCGGCCGCCAGTTTGGAAAATGAAGACGGCCGGGCTCCATCTCGGAGTCCCGGCCGGGTAGACTGCAATTCAATGCGATATCTTGGTCCAAACGGTTCTACTTGGTGCGCAGGAACTCACCGGTGAGGACTTCCCACGCCAGATCGGGGACCTTGCCGACCACATCGTCGATGACACCACCGTCGGCGTAAGTCATGCCGACCGAGCTCACCATCTCCACCAGCCTCTGGTGCTCCGCGTGGATCCAGTCAACACTTTCCTTGCCATAGAGCAGGTCTTTGAGGTTCTTCTTCATGTCGGTCGGGTCGATCACCATGAGCCAGCCCTGGCTGTAGGGATCTTCCTTGACCATCTTCGTTTCCTTGGTGGCCTGGTAGTTCACCGCCGTGACCACACCGGAGGCGGGTGAAAGGGCCGAGGCCTCCTTCCCCATGCGGTTGAAGGTCAGTCCGATCTCACTGAACTTGATTTCTTCGCCCGTCAGGGGAAGGTCGATCTTGTCCACGGGTCCGAAGAGCTTCATGCTGAAGTCGTCAAGACCGATGCGGATCCGCCCGCCGTGCTCCACGCGAGCCCAAGCATGCCCCAGGTGAAAGAAGTGTCCCTCGGGGAGCCTGTAGCCGTCCACCTGCGGGATTCGCTCGAAGTGGTAGGGGATCTGCAGCTCAAGGCCGTCTTCCAGCATCTGGTCAAACTGGCAGCTGTGGCACTCGAAGTCGTAGGGGCAGAGACGGAACGGCGCCCGCCCGGTCAGCGTGTGGCGGCACTTGCGATCCAGCCCCTGGCGATGCTTCATCTTCTCCTGCCACGGGATGATGTTCGCCTTCTTTCCGGCGGGCGCGGCACCCTTCAGCCTGGCCACGACATTCTTGTCCGCCGTTTCCTTCATCGCCTTGTCGAAGGCGCAGGTGTGGCAATTGTAGTAGTTGTTGCAGAGCTTGAAGTCGATGACCCCGGCCTCCATCCAGATGCACTTGTCTTCGCCCTCGGGAACCGCCTTGAATCCTGTCACTTTGCCTTTCGTACCCATGACCATCCTCCTCATCATCCTAAAAGGTTCATCCAGTTGCTGGAATTTTCCACATCCTTTCGTTCTTGCCCCACCTGATGAGCAAATGCTGTGCCATAACGCCATTAACACTCTAACTACTTAAAATATTAAGATATTCCATACTCAACAGCTCTTGAGCCCGACTCCCTCCCGTAGCGGGCCTGTGGGCAAACACCACATCCCCTCTTGATCATAATACGATAACTAATCAATATTATTCTTATTTCTGGCTACGATGCAAAACACC
Organism: uncultured Syntrophobacteraceae bacterium; assembly: GCA_964557955.1. Classification (GTDB taxonomy): domain Bacteria; phylum Desulfobacterota; class Syntrophobacteria; order Syntrophobacterales; family Syntrophobacteraceae; genus JALOOX01. The sequence goes on along the minus strand of CAZLCS010000015.1, from coordinate 1,582 downwards.
ACATGCTGTGGCGTTTCACCACTCCCTTTGGGGAACGTTGCCGACAAACTGGACTTGAAGTCCCCTGTTCTTCCGAACCTGTCGCGCAGGCATGAAGGAAATGCACCTGCAGGATCGATGTGCTATAATGGTTCTTACCGCTCGTTCGATGATTCCATGCTCCACCTGTTGCTGAACTGCTGCCTCTCCACCAAGAACCCGAGGCGCCGGGGTGACGGCGGAACTTTCCTTTGCTGATGACAACAGGGACATCAAGAGGGAGATCAAGCTCAACGACCAAGCTTCAACAGATCCCATGTCCGCAGCTCCAGGACTTCGAGGGTCCGTCCCGGGGCCCTTGAACCGGCATGGCGTTTATCTCCGACGGGTTCTCAGAGGGGAGGATGCGTATGGGCAGTCAAGCTGCAAAGTGCACCTGGCGTTTTGGTCTGGTCCTTTTAGGGGGAGTCTTTCTGCTTCCAGCCTGGGGGCATGTGATGCAGGCCGATGCACGGCAGGGAAGCACTGCCGGGTACGTGGGCTCGCTGGCGTGCAAGAGCTGCCATGAGAAGCAGTATAAAGCTTTCAGCACCTATGCCAAGAAAAGCACTTCCTTCCAGAGCATCGTCCGGCTGAGAAAGGAGCTCACGGCCGAAGAGGTGAAAGGGTGTTATTCCTGCCATACCACCGGCTACGGTGAGCCCGGGGGCTTTGTCAGCGAAGAGGTGACGCCCCACTTGAAGAATGCGGGGTGCGAAGTCTGCCACGGTCCCGGGGGAGACCACGTGGAGACCCAGAAGCCGCAGGATATCAAAGGCCGGTTGACTCAGGAGGACTGCGAAATCTGCCACACGTCGGAGAGGGTCAAGGCCTTTCGATACAAGCCACTGATTCGCGGCGGTGCTCATTGACGGGACGGTTCCCGCGTGACTGGGGGAAAGGCTCATGTTCAGCTTCATCAGGAAAAGCGTCGCGAACAAGATTCTCGTTGCCATGGTGACCACGATTCTTCTGATCATGGGAACCGAGGTCGTTGTGCGCATCTATTTCGGCACGCGGGACCGTGTGGAGCTCATCCATGCCGCCGCAAAGGAGATGGCCGGCTCCACTTACGCCGGCATCAAGCATCCTATGGCTGTGGGCGATGCCCAGGCTATCATGGAGCAGATGAGGGACATCAGGAGCACGACGGAGGACATCGAAGTATTCATTTGCGACTTCGAACAGGAAATCATCTATTCCACCCATTCGGAGAAGCTCAGGACAAGGTTGTCGGACTCCATTCAGAGCCCGGCCGCATTGAAAACCCTGGACGAGATTCTCCTGACTGGATTGCCCTCCGACAGTCAGTTTGAAGACGAGGTCTCCGGCAGAAAACGTTTCCTGTACTTCTTCCCGATTCTCAACCAGCAGGAGTGTCACCACTGTCACGGCGCTTCGAGAAAAGTACTCGGCACCATGGCCATCCGAATGGATGTTGAGAGAGCCTACGAAACAGTGGTGGCTCAGCGAAACCGGACGATCTTCCTGACCGTTGTCGGGGTCAGCCTAGTACAGCCGGGCGCAAATGGCTGCCCGGATTGCCCAAAGCAACCCTAAAATA